>NZ_JIBU02000009.1 GCF_000633595.2 Clostridium drakei
AAAACGATTATAATAAAGATGTCAATTGAAATATTTTCTAAAAATTAAACACTAGTGAACTTTTATATAAGATAATTCTTATCTAATATTATATTCTTATCCAGAGAGGTGGAGGGACTGGCCCTATGAAGCCCGACAACCGGCATTTTAATATGTATCGGTGTTAATTCCTGCAGAATATAGTTATATATTCTGAGAGATAAGAAAAGTAGATTTTTATGAAATGAAAATTTTTTAAAGCTATCTTTCTTATAGAAGAAGGATAGCTTTTTTAATGAATTATAATCAATGTAAATATTAAAAGGGGGAGACTAAAGTGTCAAATAATAATAAAAGTAATAATGGTATTTCAGAAAAAAATCTAAATAAGCTTTTAGAGAGCTTAAAGGTTGTCAAGTATGGTTCTGTAACTTTAGTTATTCAAGATGGGGTGGTAGTTCAAATAGAAAGAAATGAAAAAATGAGAATAGTATGATTTTAAATAAATTTATCAAGAATGTTATTAGCATATTCGAAATATATATTATATATTAAGGGATGTTTAAACATTGAATCTTTTATGAAATTGCAGTTTAAATTTGGAGGTGAATTTATGAACTATAAGGTAGCTTTTGTTAGTAATGATGGAAAAAGTGTAAACGAAAACTTTGAAACATCAAGAAAGCTTTTTATTTTTGAGATTAAAGAAGATATAGCAGAATATTTAGAAACTAGAGAAAGTAGTTTATGTTTTGAAGAGCGTGGACATAATGAAAAGCATATGAAAACGTTATTAAATTTAATATCGGATTGTAAGGCTATTTTTGTTAAAAATATAGGATATATGGCTTTAGTATTTTTAAAGTTTAATGGAATAAAAGCTTTTGAAACAGATTATAGTATAAATGATGTAATTGAAGGAATATTAAGTTCTGCTTTTGAAATATAATTAAAGAATATTAATAACACTACCATCATTAAAATGTATTTTAGTGGAGGTAGTGTTATTTTATGATATAATTGATTTGATTACAGAAATAGGGAAAGGAGTTTAGTTTTTGTAATGAAAAAAAAATTGGACGTAAATAAAACAATCACTACAGTAATTATTTTAAATGTAATTCAAATAACTACGATTGTTATGGTGATATTGTACAATTATTTTCATAACAATGTTTTGAATTTTCAAGATAAATTTTACAGTGGAGAACTTTTGGTATATTTAATTATATCCATAGGAATTATAAATAGTTTTTTTGCAATTAAGGATATTCGATCGTTAAATGGTAACAATGATGAATATAAAATGCTTAAAAGTACATTAAAACAACTAGAGGAACTCAATAAAACCCTTAGGGCTCAAAGACATGATTTTATGAATCATTTGCAGGTAGTATATAGTCTTATGGAAATGGAAGAATATCATGATTCAAGAGAGTATATAGAAAAAGTATTTAAAGACATTCAAAAGGTAAACAAGGTATTAAAAACTGCTAATCCAGCAGTTAATGCACTGCTTCAAGCTAAAATACTTTATGGAGAAAAAAGAGGAATAAAAACAGAAATATTGATTACTTCCTCACTTCAAGATTTAAAGGTACCATCCTGGGAATTTTGCAGAGTACTTGGTAATATTGTGGATAATGCAATTTATGCACTTCAAGAAATAGATGGAGAAAGAATTATACAAATAGAACTATTTGAAGATTTAAAGTTGTATGGGTTTAAAATAAAGAACAATGGACCAGAAATTCCAGAAGAACTTGTGAAAAAAATTTTTAAAGCAGGAATAACTACAAAAGGTGAAAAAGGAGAAGGTATGGGACTTGCTATTGTGAAGCATATACTACAGGAATATGAAGGGGGAATTAAAGTATTTACAGAAAATGAATTTACTGTTTTTCAAGGATGGATTCCAAGATAAATAAAGTTTTTAGCGTTTGTAAAGTATATTAATGATTATTAGAAAAAATTTTTGTTATTATATCAGTATAAATTATCAAATAGAACTTCAAAGATGACATTTTAAACTAAATTATGTATTTTTGAACTACTATGCATTCATTTTAATCTATGTAGGAAGTATTATATTAGTATAGACAGATAGAAAGAAGTTATAATTAAAGGAGGAGGGAGAAATGGAGCTGGTAAGTTTTTTGTCTACTATAAGTTGGATTGCCATATTATGTTTCTCATTTGGATTTTTGCTGGTAGTTATAGAAATGTTTCATCCTGGATTTGGAATACCAGGGATTTTCGGAGCTATATTTTTAATAATGGGCATAGTAATAACAGCAAGAAGTATTATGGAAGCATTGATTTTAGTTAGTATCATCATTGCAGTGTTAGGAGTAGCTCTTACTTTAGTTCTGCGATCTGCAACTAAAGGTAGACTTTCAAAAATACTGATTTTGCGTGAAACCCAAAAGAAAGAAACGGGATATACAGGCTCCGAGGATTTACAATATTTTGTGGGTCAACAGGGAATTACTCTTACAATTTTGAGACCAGCTGGTATTGCAGATTTTAATGGCATAAAAATGGATGTGGTTTCAGAAGGAGAATTTATACCAAAAGGTGAGAATGTAAAGATCATAAAGGTAGAAGGAAGAATAATTGTAGTTAGAAAAATATTTTAGAAAATGAGGAGGAATGGATATTATGAATGGTCCTATTACTGTAGTTGTATTTTTAGGAATAATCATAATTTTTTTAGCATTGTTTTTTAGTTTTGTACCAGTAGGTCTTTGGATTTCAGCATTAGCTGCAAATGTAAAGGTAAGTATTTTCAATTTAGTGGGAATGAGACTTAGAAGAGTTCAACCTAGAAGAATAGTTTTTCCATTAATAAAGGCAACAAAGGCAGGTTTAGAGGTTAGTGTAAATCAATTAGAAGCACACTATTTAGCTGGTGGAAATGTAGATCAAGTAGTGGATGCACTTATTGCCGCTCATAGAGCAGATTTTAAATTACCATTCGAAAGAGCAGCAGCAATAGATCTTGCAGGTAGAGATGTACTTGAAGCTGTAAAAATGAGTGTTAATCCAAAGGTAATTGAAACACCTAATGTTTCAGGTGTTGCAAAAGATGGAATTGAGCTTTTAGCAAAAGCAAGGGTAACAGTAAGGGCAAACTTAGAAAGATTAATAGGTGGAGCTGGTGAAGCTACAGTAATTGCTAGAGTTGGAGAAGGTATTGTAACTACAGTTGGTACATCTACTTCACATAAAGAAGTTTTGGAAAATCCAGATGCTATATCTAAAACAGTTTTAGCAAAAGGATTGGATGCAGGTACTGCCTTTGAAATACTATCGATAGATATTGCTGATGTAGATGTAGGAAGAAATATAGGAGCACAACTTCAAACCCTTCAAGCAGAAGCAGATAAAAATATTGCCCAGGCAAAGGCAGAGGAAAGAAGAGCTATGGCAGTAGCAAGAGAGCAGGAAATGAGAGCTGCTGTAGTGGAAGCAGAAGCAGAAGTACCAAGAGCTATGGCTCAAGCTTTAAGAGAAGGAAAATTAGGAGTAATGGATTATTATGATATGCAAAATGTAATATCAGATACAAGAATGAGAGAATCTATATCTAAAGTTGGCGATAAAAAAGATAAAAAGACCTCATATGGCAATCCTAGTGATGTTAAGGAGTAAAAGATTATGAGTGATTTTGATAATTTGGTGGATATTATTTTTGATTCAGGAAAAGTGTTAAAAGACATTATAAAAGCCTCCAGTGAAAAAGCAAGAAAAGTAACTAATAAAACTAAAGGTAATATTTTTGATGATACTGATAGTAAAGATGATTATGATTGGCTAAAAGGAAAAAAATTGCAAGAAGATACACAAAAGAATTTAAGTTTTCCATATGATATAGGAGAAAGCGAAAATGCAGAACTTGAAAGAAATATAGAATATGAAAAAGCTAAAGCTCAAGAATTAAAAAAGAGATTAGAAGAAAGAACAACAATGAATTTAGAATTAAAAGAAGAAAATATTATGCAGGCTATAGTATATTCAGAGATATTAGGCAAACCTAGAGCAAAAAGAAGAAGAAGTAGGTGGTGATTTATTGGAGCTTAAAGTTCTTATTGGAGACGATGAAGAAGGCATGAGAATGGTGTTAAAAAAAGCCATTGAAAAAATAGATGGATTTAAATTAGTAGGAGAGGCAGCTGATGGAGAAGCTGTTCTCTCTTTTGTAGAGGAAAAACATCCTGAAATTATATTTTTAGATGTAGAAATGCCCAAATTGAATGGGGTGGAATGTGCAAAGAGAATAATGGATATAAATCCAAGAACTATAATTATTTTTGTTACAGCACATGATGCATATATGTCTGATGCATTTCAACTTTATGCCTTTGATTATATTGTAAAGCCTTTTAAGTTGGATAGAATTTATCAAACTTTAAATCGAATAAAAACTTTAAATGATGTTCAAAGCGAAGAAAATATGTATAAGATAATTCGACATGAAAAAGGACTAGATAAAATATTAATAAGGAATAAAGATGGCATAAGCTTTGTAGATATGAAGGATATAGTGATTATACAAAGAGAGGATAGAAATACAGTTATATACACAGTGGATAATTCTTATATTACTTCTGAAGGTATGAGTGAATTAGAAGAAAGATTGGATAAATCATTGTTTTTTAGAAGCCACAAGTCTTATATTATCAATTTGTCCATGATTAGTAAAATATATCCTTATGGAAGATGGACTTATATAGTGAAACTAAAAAATACAGATAAGGATGCGCTTATTACTCATGAAAGATACGAAATGCTTAAAAAAATGTTTAGCTTTTAAATTTTTATAATTTAAAAGCTAAACATTTGAACTTAATAAAAATATTGCTTTGCATTATGCTTAAACTGTGAAAGTTGAATTATTCAGATTTAGTTACTTTATTAGCATTCTTTTTATTCATGCCTTTTCCATAGTAGAAAGCAACTAATATTATAAGCCAAATTGGTCCTACAATAACTGCTATTAAAGTATCTGGACTTAAGCACATAACTACAAGTACAAATATTAAAAATGCTATACTAATGTAGTTTGCATAAGGATATCCATTCATAGGAAACTTTAATTTTTTTGTTTCTTCAGGAGTAAGAGATTTTCTAAATTTCATTTGAGCTAGTAATATTATAAACCAAGAAAAAATTCCTGCAAAAGTTGCAATACTCGTAACATAAGCAAATACTTTAGCTGGAACAACATAGTTAAGAAAAACACCTATAAGCATGAAAAACGCAGAAATTAAAATTGCATTACTAGGAACTTGTGATTTACTAAGTTTTCCAAAGGATTTTGGAGCTGAACCTTGAAGAGAAAGATTGTAAAGCATACGACCTGTGGTGAAAATACCACTGTTACAAGAAGATAAGGCTGCAGTTAATACAACGAAATTTATAATACCTGCTGCTGCTGCAATCCCCAATTTGCTAAATGTTAAAACAAATGGACTGCCTATTGTTCCTATTTGATTCCAAGGATAAAGTGACATAATTACAAATAATGCACCTACGTAAAATATCATTATTCTATAAAAAACTTTATTAATAGCTGATGGTATTGTTTTTTCAGGATTTTTTGCTTCACCAGCTGTAACACCTATAAGTTCGATACCAACAAAAGCAAAGGCAACCATTACTAAGGCCATAACTGGACCTTTTATTCCTTTGGCGAAAAAACCGCCATGACTCCATAAGTTTGAGATACCAATAGGAATACCTTTATTACCAATTCCTGTAATAATGATAACTAATCCTATAATAATCATAAGAACAATAGTAACAACTTTTATAAGTGCGAACCAGAATTCAAATTCTCCAAAGGCTTTAACTGCTGTTAAGTTTACTATGGACATTATAACAACAGCACCAAGGGCTGATAACCATTGAGGAATGCCAGGAAACCAGAAATTAACATAAACACCTACAGCGGTAACTTCAGCCATACAAGTAACAATCCACATAAACCAATAAGTCCATCCAGTCAAATATCCAGCAAGAGGTCCGATAAATTCATTAGCATAAGCACTAAATGAACCAGCAACAGGATGTTCAACTGCTATCTCTCCAAGTGCACGCATAATAAAGAATAAAATAGCTCCACCACCAGCGTAAGCCAATAGAAGTGCAGGACCAGCTGTTTGAATAGCTGCTGCGGATCCAAGGAATAAACCAACACCAATTGCACCACCAAGAGCCATAAGTTGAATATGTCTCTCTTCTAAACCACGATGAAGTTCCTCATTTAGGCCAGTGTTATCCTTGCTCATTTTAATCCCCCTCATAAAATTAATTAATAATTTTTAAAACAGATTATTAATCACTGTATAGACATATATATAATCTTATTAACACCTCCTTAAATTTCATAGATATTGTTTGGAAATTTATAGATTAATAATAACGTTTTCATAGGATATTTTAACAATTCTATTAATTTATAAGATATATGCAAGTTGTGCAAACTCAATATTAATGAAAGATTGAAAAATGAGCGATTTCATAGAGGCACTATTAAATGATATTCATGAGAAGCTTAAAAAATTCATTGAAATAGTAGTATGGATACATTATTAGTGTATAACAAAACATAATAGAATAACATTGATTTATAATATTTTAATATTTGATTAAAGCATGTATAGAGGTTAGAATGTAAATTGATAAGAATCCTGTCAAAATTTGATGTAATTAAGCTATTTTAATGTTATATAAATCACTATGCAAAAAATTAAAGTGAGAAAAATAGTTACTAATACCTATATTAAGAGTAAGTATTTATTGGATTATTATTTTTGTGAAAATTGTGGACAATCAATATAGATGGAATTCAGATATTATTACATATTTTATTTGTTGTTATAATTATAAAATTTAATAAATAAGGAGAAGAGGGATTTTGATAACTTCAATTGGATTGAAAAAAGTTTATGAAAATAAAAATATTGTATTAGAAGATATTAATTTTAAAGTTGAAAAAGGAGATGTTTATGGTCTTGTTGGCAGAAGTGGAGCTGGAAAGTCAACACTTTTGAGATGCATTAATGGTTTAACAGATTATCAGGATGGAAGCATGAAGGTTAATGGCCATGAAGTTAAAGATTTAAACACAAAGCAGATAAAAGAATTTAGAAAAAATATTGGTATGATTTTTCAGCATTTTTCTTTATTAGAGAGAAAGAGTATTTATGATAACATTGCTTTGCCTATGAGATGTTGGAAGTATTCAAAAAAGGAAATTGATAGTAAGGTTAATGAACTACTTGAATTAGTGGAACTAAAAGATAAAGCTGGAGCAAGACCAAGAAACTTGAGTGGTGGTCAGAAGCAAAGAGTTGCAATTGCAAGGGCTTTGACCATGAATCCAAGCATTTTGTTGTGTGACGAAGCAACGTCAGCACTTGATCCTAGTACAACAAACTCTATATTAGATTTGTTAAGGGATATAAATAAAAAAATTGGAATTACCATAGTATTAGTTACTCATGAAATGTCTGTTATTCAAAGAATTTGTAATAAAGTATCTATTTTAGAAAACGGCAAAATAGCTTCTCAGGGAACAGTTAAGGATATATTTTTAAATCAGCCACCAGCTTTAAAACGTTTAATAGGAGTTGAAAATAGTGAATTGCCTGAAAAAGGTAGAAATATACGATTTATGTACAGAGTTGAAAAATTAGAAGGTTCAGAATTAATTGTTAGAATTGTAAATGAACTGAATATCAAATTTTCTATTATGGAAAGTTCTACTCAATCATATAGAAATGATAAAATATCTACTTTTGTTATAAACATAGATGATAGTAATTTTAATTTAGTTACTAATTATTTAGATAAAAATAAAGTAGAATGGATGGAAATTAAAAATGATGGAAATGAGGTGAGAAATTGAGCGATTATACATTAACTGAAATTATTAATATGTTGATTTTACCAGCACTTGGAGAAACTGTAAGAATGGTTTTTATATCAGGTATGTTGGGAACCTTTTTAGGATTTTTCGTGGGGATCATTCTGGTAATTTGTGATGACAATGGACTTCAGCCTAATAAAGTTATTCATAGAATATTGGATACTGTAGTGAATGTAATTCGTTCTTTTCCATTTGTTATATTGATGATTTCTATTATTCCTTTAACAAGAATTATTACTGGAAGCTCTATAGGGCAAGCAGCAGCTATTGTTCCACTGACAACGGCAATTACACCATTTATTGCCCGTATTTTTCAAAGTAGTTTTAAAGAAGTGGATTCATCACTTATTGAAGCGGCAAAATCCTTTGGCGCTTCAAACAAGCAGATTATTTTCAATGTAATGTTAGTTGAAGCATTACCTTCAATAATTTCAGGTATGAGCCTAGCTATAATAAACTTGTTAGGTGCAACAGCAATGGCAGGAGCAATTGGAGCTGGAGGTTTAGGTGCAGTAGCTTTAACCCATGGCTATCAAAATTTTAATCAGAAAATTATGTATTCAATAGTTGTAGTATTAATTGTATTAGTATGTTTAATTCAATATAGTGGTGATACGCTTTACAAAAAATTGAAATAGCATATTATATTTTTAATTAATCTATTTATCTATACAAATTTTATTTTTTTAAGGAGGAAAACTTATGAAGAAATTTATGAAGTTAATGTTATGTATGTTAGTGATTACAACATCAATGACAGCATGTGGAAAAAATAATTCTACAAGCAATTCAGGGGATGAAAAGAAGTCAATCAAAATTGGAATGAGGGCAGACTCTCTAGATTATGGAAATGAAGCTGCTAAAGTACTTAAACAGAAGGGCTATGATGTTAAAGTTGTTACTTTTAATGATAGTATTGGACCAGATACTGCTTTAGGTGAAGGAAGCATAGATGCAAACATATATCAGCATGAACCATACTTACAAAATTACAATAAATCTAATAAGACAAATTTTGTTATGGTTAAGCCTAAACTTTGGTCTCCTGTTTTTGGCATGTACTCTAGTAAGTATAAAGACTACAAGGAAATTCCAGATGGGGCTACTATTGGTCTTTGCAATGATGCTACAAATCAATCAAGAGGTTTGAATTTATTAAACGAAGTTGGATTGATAAAACTTCCTGCTGATAAAAAATCACCATCAATTTATGATGTTAAAGATAATGCTGCTGTTAATCCAAAGAAATTTAAATTTATAGAAGCAGACATGCAAACACTTCCACAATCTTTGAAGGATGTAGATTGCATTTTGTTAGCAGCTACTCATATGGTAAATGCAGGCTTAGATGCATCTAAATATATTGCAAGTCCAAAAGATAATGAAACATATGCAGTTGGAGTTGTTGTGAAAAACGGTGATGAAAATAAAAAATGGGTTAAAGATTTAAATGAAGCATATAGAACAGAAGGAATTAAAGAATTATTAAAAAAGAAAGCAAAGGGAACTTTGATACCTTTATTCTAGTTTGTTGCTAAAGTAAAAAGCTATCATAATTATAAGAATAAGAAGGCGCTGTCTCACAATAGAATTTTTATATGAGGCAGCACCTTTTTATTTATATATATATAATAATTAGAGTTTAGTTTACAGGATTAATCTAAAATTTTAGGATTAATAGGATATTTACCATAGGTCCTTGCGGCCTGCATAAATAGTTCAACATTTTCTTTTGAAGTTTTCATAGGAATCTTACAGCCTGTACTCAATATAAATCCTTTTGGACTATTATATGATTTCCTTATACATTCTTTTACTTCATTGAAAATTTCTTTTTTCCCTCCGAAACATACTGTTTCAATTGGTTTAACATTCCCCATTATTATTGCCCTATTACCAACTGAGTTTTTCACATCTTCCATATCAACTATATTATCAACACTAATTACTTGGACACCTGTATCTGCTATGTCTTCCCATATTCCTTTTGTATTGCCACAGATGTGAATAGATGGACCACTTCCCCAGCGTTCAATTATTTTATCAACACATTTTTTTAAATATGGTTTTACAAAGGTTCTAAATTGTTTTGGACTTATGACAGTAAGTGAAGCAACAGGCTCTGCAAGGCTTGGCTTTACACCTATGTTACTGACAGCATCAATGTAGTTAAATATGCTTTCAGTAGAAATTTCTAAAAGTTTATGTACCCAATCAGGATTTTTTATAATATCTCTTAAAAAAACATCGGTTCCCCTTAAAGAAGCTGCAGTGGTGAAAGGGCCTCCAAGACTACTTGAAATTCCAACTTCAGTGCCTATTTTTTCATTAATTATTTTAGAAGCTTCTAAAAATAATGGTAATCTGCCATCCTTATATGGATTTACAGGAATTAGTTTTTTTATATCATCATGATTTTTTAAGAATGGTATGTCTATATATGGCATATCATTGTCAGGGTAAGCTAAGGTTGTACCCATAGCTTCTGCAATGCCAAATAAATTTGGACCAATACCAGCACCATCAAAACCAAATGAGTTGTAAGAATTTATTTCTGTATCTACCATCAACTTATAATCAAAACAAAGTTCACTTATTTTTACACCTATAAATTTTGCGCCTACTTCTCCCATTAATGGACAGCATTGAATTCGATCAACTGGTTCTCCAGAATTTATGGCTAATGCTCTTTCTTTAGGAGTCATGTCATCATATTGCATTTATATACACCTCTTTTTATTAAAATTAAAACCTGCTTATATTTGTAAATTAAGCAATTTGTAGGTTTAATTTAGCATCAATATTAATATAAGTAAGTTTTCTTAAACATGTATATTATAAATTAAATTTAAGGTTAATATATTAAGTATTTTAAATCTAAATATTTTATACTTTAACTATAAACTTTAATTATAGATGATAATTGTCCTTTGTCATCTGAAAAGGTTGTGTCGCATAAGTTCTAAAGAAATTTGAGTAATTACCAAATCCGGATTATTTGTAAACACTATTTATTGGATAGTTCTCAAGAATTAATTCTTTTACTTCAATTAATATATGGTTAATTATCACTAACTATAAAATATTAATATAAAAGTGTTGGTATTTATAAGCTTTTGCTATTTGACACAATAGTAACAAGGATATACAATAAATTCGATTGGTGTCTAAAAAATGATTATTTTGTATAAAATGCTAAAAGCATATCATTAATGATTGTGATTGATGTTTGATGTAAATGATATGCTTTATAAGAGATATAATCTTAGGGAAATGATCATATCTCATAAATTACCTATATTGCTATTTTTATATAGAATGGAGGAAGAAAATTGATAATTATAGAGAATCTTAGTAAGAATTATGAAGAATTAAATGTTCTAGATAAAATCTCACTTACAATTAATGATGGAGAAATTTATGGACTAGTTGGAAGAAGTGGAGCTGGAAAATCTACATTATTAAGATGTATTAATGGATTAGAAAATTTTCAAGAAGGTAATGTATTAATTGACAATGTAGATGTTAAGTCATTAGGAAGAAAAGAAATACGAAAATTTAGAAAAGATATAGGAATGATTTTTCAACATTTTTCAATATTAGAGAGAAAAACAGTATATGATAATATCGCGCTTCCAATGGAATGTTGGAAAGTAGAAAAGTCACAAATAGATAAAAAGGTACACGAACTTGTAGAACTAGTAGACATTAAAGATAAACTAAATATAAAAGCTAAAAACTTAAGTGGTGGTCAGAAACAACGTGTTGCCATTGCAAGAGCATTAGCAATGAATCCTAAAATATTATTATGTGATGAGGCAACATCAGCGTTAGATCCAAGAACAACAAAAGATATACTATCACTTTTAAGAAAAATAAATGAAGAATTAAAGATTACAATAGTGATTGTAACACATCAGATGTCAGTTGTAAGACAATTATGTACGAAAGTAGCATTACTGGAGAATGGAAAAATAGTAGAAAATGGAGATGTTCGAGAAATATTTATAAATCAATCAGCTGCTCTACAAAGACTATTAGGAGCTGAAAGTTGTGAATTACCAGAAGGATGTAATTATCAAATAATGACTACAGAGATTGATAAAAATGAAACATTATTGTCCATGCTGGCAATGGAAATTCAGGTTCCGTTTTCTGTTATAGATGGTAGAATAGAACATTTTAGAAACGATAAAATGGGGAAGTTTGTTATAAATTTTGATAACAAATATGAAGAGAATTTTCTTTTATACTTTAAACAGCATAATATTATTTATAAAAAAGTAGATGATGAAATGGAAAGCCTAGATGACTAGGGAAAGGAGGCAGTAAAATGAGAGATATACCATGGCAAGAAATTATTAATAGAATTATGTTACCAGCATGTATTGCTACATTAAAAATGCTGGTATTGGGCGCCTTATTAGGTGGTTTTTTTGGATTTATAGTAGCCATGCTTATGTATATGACAAGAAAAGATGGCATACGACCTAATAAAACATTTAATACAATTTTAAATGCTTTGGTTAGTGTTATACGTTCTTTTCCATTTATTATATTAATGGTTTCAATTATACCTTTAACACGTTTATTTGTGGGAAGCAGTATTGGTTGGCAAGCAGCAATTGTTCCATTAACAGTAGCAGCAACACCATTTATGGCACGTATGTTTGAAAATAGTCTAAAAGAAGTAAATCCATCATTAGTTGAAGCAGCAAAATCTTTTGGAGCTTCTGATATGCAAATTATTTTTAAAGTAGTTATTGTAGAAGCACTACCATCACTTGTATCAGGTTATATTTTATCTGTAATTCAAGTATTGAATTTTACTGCTGTTGCAGGAACTATTGGTGCTGGAGGATTGGGAGCTTCTGCACTACAATATGGTTATCAAAGTAATAATGATAAAGTAATGTATTCAATCGTTTTAGTACTTGTTGTGTGTGTTATTCTAATTCAGGTAATAGGCGATTTTGTATATAAAAAAATTAAATAAATGATTCATGTTTATTCTCCTCCTTTAGGATTTATTATTTTAAGTGATATTATTTATCAATCCATATAAGGAGGAAAATATAAAAACCTAATGGCTAAAAAGTTAGGTGAATTAATGTTTGTAAAATTATGCAAACGATTAAAAAAATATATAATTAAGGGGGAAAAAAATGAAGAAAAAAGTTTTAAGTGTATTATTATGTGTTGCTATGTCAGCAGTTATGTTGATGGGGTGTGGAAACAAGAGTGCTGATAAAAATGGAGATTCAAAGGATAAAAAGACATTGAAATTAGCTTGTGTAGCCTTTAACTATGATGAGGTGAATGATCCTGTAGCAATAAACAAATTAAAAGAACTTGGTTATGATGTCAAAGTTACAGTAATGGAAGACGCAACAACAATGAATGAAGCATGTATGAAAGGTGAATTAGATGCTTCTTTGCATCAACATAAGCCATGGATGGATGCATATAATAAATCCAAGAAACGCAATATGGTAATGTTAAAACCATATATTCATTATAATGTGTTTGGTATGTATTCAAATAAGTGGAAAAACGTTAAAGATATTCCTGATGGTGCGAAAGTTTGTTTGGGAGAAGATACAAGTAATCAATCAAGAGGACTTTTAATGTTAAAAAAATTAGGAATGATTAAGATTAAAGATGGTGTAACTGTGCCAACAACGTTAGACATTACTGAAAATCCTAAAAATCTTAAATTTACAACTGTAAATGTTGCACAGGTCATGAGTTCACTTCCAGATGTAGATATCTGTTTAAGTGCAAAAATGTTCCAGCTAAGTAATAAGATTAGTGATGACAAACAGATTTATACTTCAGATGACTTATATGATTTTGGAGTAGGATTTGTTGTAAGTCCTGATAATGCAAATGCAAAATGGGCAAAGGATTTAGTTGATGCATATACAACAGCTGAAATGAAAAAAGAAATTAATAAAATATTTAAAGGCTGTTATGTACCAGGTAAATAGTAAGGAGGAAATATGAAGATAACAAAGATAGATGTAATGCTTGTAGATGTTAAGTCTATTGACAATCCTGGATGGTCTCCAGTTGTATGTAGGATTTATACAGATGAAGGTATATATGGTGATGGTGAAGCTGCTATGGCGTATGGTGTAGGTGCTACAGGAGCTTTTGGTATTCTCCAGGATTTTGCAAAAAAGATTATTGATATGAATCCATTGGATAATGAAGTTATTTGGGAAAAATTATATAAGTCTACATTTTGGGGACAGAATGGAGGACCAGTAATATTTTCTGGCATATCAGCTCTAGATATTGCACTTTGGGATATTAAAGGTAAATATTTCAAAATGCCTTTATATCAGCTTTTAGGTGGAAAAATGCGTGACAAGTTACGATGTTACGCTAGTCAACTACAATTTGGCTGGGGAGATACAAGAGTAGCTGCAACAAGTATTGAGGATTATGTTTTTTATGCGAAA
This sequence comes from Clostridium drakei, assembly GCF_000633595.2. Lineage (GTDB taxonomy): Bacteria > Bacillota > Clostridia > Clostridiales > Clostridiaceae > Clostridium_AM > Clostridium_AM drakei. Next base: position 14,383 of record NZ_JIBU02000009.1, read on the forward strand.
AAAGCAGTTTCAGAAGGATATGATGCAATAAAAATAGACTTTTTTACTTTTGATCCTGATGGGACAAGGTATAATAGTGAGAGAACAACAAGACTGCAACCTCCAAAGTATGTAAATATGGTAATTAATCGGTTAAAAGCAGTGAGAGAAGCAGTAGGTCCTGATGTAGATATAATCATGGAAAATCATTCATATATTGATGCTCAAGTAGCTGTTCAGCTTGGTTCACTTGCAAAAGAATATGGAATATTCTTTTTTGAAGAGCCATGCACGCCAAATCCTAAAATGAATAAGTTTGTATGTGATAAGTTGAATATTCCTATTGCACAAGGTGAACGTATATATACAAGATGGGGATATGCTCCGTATTTTGAAGATAATTCAATTCAATTAATACAGCCAGATTTAGGAAACTGTGGAGGTATTACGGAAGGCAAAAAAATATGTGACTTAGCACACATTTATGATGTAGGGGTTCAGATGCATGTTTGTGCTAGTCCATTATCTACTGCAGCAGCATTACATGTAGAAGCAGTTATTCCTAATTTTACAATTCATGAGCATCATGTATATAATCTACATGAATACAATAAGCAATTATGTATTTATGATTATCAACCTAAAAATGGATATTTTCAGATACCTGATTTGCCAGGCATTGGAAATGAGTGGTCGGAGTATGTGTTTAAAAATAGTAGGTTAGTTACAATAAAGTAATTTATAAAAATTTTGCTTTTAATTAAGAATCTCTTGTAAAATATAGGCCAAATAGAAAACAAATTATATTTGGCCTATATTAATTATAAATTTGGTTTCGTTGTATATATCAAAAATTCACAAAAGTTGTTAAAGGAAATAAATTACTTAGTAAGAACTCTTCTTGCAGTTAAGTAATCACTCCTGTTTAAAGGAGAAATTTTAATAACATCTCCTGTATGTGGAGCGTGAATATAGGCTCCAAAGCCTATGTACATACCTACATGGTGAGGGTCGCTAGCAGTTCCAAATAAAATTAAATCTCCAGGTTTTAAAGAATTTCTAGGTACTTCTGTACCATCTTTTATTTGGTCATAAGTAGTTCTACCGATGGATACTCCAAAATGTGCACACACATATTGTGTGAAACCAGAGCAATCAAAGCCTGGTTTTGGAGAGGTTCCACCCCATACATATGAAGTCCCTAAAAAGCTAGCAGCATAAGCTATAACTGAATCTGTATCAGAAGGAGAAGTTGAGTTAGCTTTACCCTTTATACTGTTAATATATTTGAAAGCATCTGAGATAGCTGATTCATCATTAGTTGAATATGAATTTTCTGCAGCTTGAGCTTGAATTAAAAGTTTTTGCTGAGATTCTTTAGCACTATTTAATTGAGTTAGCTTTTTCTCATTGTCAGTTTTTAATGCATATAACATATTGTTTTTTGAAACTAAAGCATCCTTTTTAGTATTTACTAAGTCTTTATTTTGCTTGTACTTATTAATAGTATTCTCATTTAGATTTATCAATCTTACAAGTGTATCAGTGCTTGAGAGTAAATCTCCAATATCTTTAGATTGAAGAAGCACATTTAAATAACCATCAAACCCATTTATATACATTGATTTTACTCTTTTATTGAAAAGATCTTTTTGATTATTAAGATTGGCTTCGGCATCTTGAAGTTCTTTTTCGGTAGTTTTAATACTTGCTTCAGTAGCAACTATTTGCTTATTATTATTATCTGTTTGTTTCATTACAGTTTCTATCTCATTATCAAGTTTTTCAATGTTAATTAGTAAATTTTCTACAGTAGTGGTTCCATTGTTAGCATTGTTTTCAACTGGTTCAGCATATGCTGTAGTAGTAAGTACTATGGACATTGTTAATGCTAAAATAGATTTTTTAAATAAGGAATTCAAGTTAATCACTCCTAAATTATTGTGAATTATTCTCGTTGTAAGTTTACATGACTATACACAATATTATAGCATTTTGTCCAAATAGAGAATATGAATATATTGTAAATAAAGTGAAAACAACTGGATATTTTCTTTATGTACAAAAAATGACAACACACTATGTATAAATTAATGCTATGAATTTAGGCATTATGTAGCATGAATTTTCAGAATATATGTGATATTATTTTCTTGTAGAAACAGTTTACAATTATTCAATTTTTTTTCTAAGATTTATGGTTGTTAAATTAAATTTATTTAAAATTTATTTAAAATTTATTAAATTACACACGTTATGCAAGCAAGACAAAAAGGAGGAAATAGTAAATGTTAATTATTGGAGAATTGATAAATACAAGTAGAAAACTTATAAAAGAAGCTGTTGAAAAAAAGGATGGCGAATATATAAAACAAATTGCAAAATCACAGGAAGAAGCTGGAGCAACATATATCGATGTGAATTGTGGTACGTGTATAGAAAATGAAATTGAAACTATGGAATGGTTAGTGGACAATATACTTCAAGTTACTAGTTTACCATTATGCATAGATAGTCCTAATCCAGTGGCTTTACAAGCAGGGTTAAAAAAGGCTGTTAATGGTAAATCGATGATCAATTCTATAACTGGTGAAACTCCAAGATGGAATGCAGTATTACCTTTAGTAAAGGAGTTTGATACAAAAATAATAGCTTTATGTATTGATGATGGTGGAATGCCAAAGACAAATGAAGATAGGATTAGAATAGCAGATTATATAATTACAAAATTAACTGGAGAAGGAATTAATATTGATGATATATATATAGATCCACTTATAAAACCAGTAAGTGCAGGACAAAAAAATGGAATAGAGGTACTGCAAGCAATACAGCACATTATGGAAAGTCATCCAGGAGTACACACTACTTGTGGATTAAGCAATATATCTTACAGCTTGCCTGCAAGAAAATTATTAAATAGATTATTTATGGTACAGACTATGGCTCGTGGAATGGATTCTTATATAATGGATCCAACAAATAAAGAAATGAGAGCTGAATTACTTGCATCTCAAACATTGTTAGGACAGGATAGATTTTCAAGAAAATTCTTAAAAGCATTCCGTGAAGGATTATATGATTAATAGTTATTTTAATAATATAACAAGCAAAGGTGGAGAAATGATGTGAATACTGTTATTGTAGCATGTAGAACTATTACAGATGAATTAAATATGGCTATAAAGGAAACAAGCTGCAAATATCCTGTATTATGGATAGAATCAGGTCTGCATACAAACACTGAGTCGTTGAGAAAACGTATTCAAGAAGAGCTTGACCACATATCAAATGTTGAACAGGTGCTTCTAGGTTTTGGGTATTGTGGCAATGCATTAATTGGTTTGAAATCATCAAATTATAGAATGATTTTTCCAAAGGTAGATGATTGTGTTGCTTTGTTATTAGGTTCCTGTGAAAGAAGAAAAAAAATTTCAGAGGAAGAAGGTACTTATTTTCTCACTAAGGGTTGGTTAGATTTTGAAAATAATATATGGGCTGAATACAAAGAAACTGTAAGACGACATGGAAAAGATAGAGCAGATAGGGTGTATGAAATAATTTTAAAGAATTATAAAAGGTTAGGGGTTATTGATACTAATACTTTTCCAATTGAAGACTTTTTAAGAAAAACTGATGAAATTGCTAAAGATTTAAAATTGAGACAAGAAGTGATTCCTGGAACTTTAAGTTACATTAAAAAACTTTTAACTGGACCATGGAACGATGAATTTGTAGTGATGAATCCAAATGAAACTATTACATTAGAACATGTTTATGGTAATGCTGAAATAGGGCAGCATTGTAAGGGCGTTTGTGATAATTTTAACCTCAATTCTAAAGGAAGGGAGGATGAGGTTAGATGAATTTAATTATTTTTAGTGGATTTCTTGGATCAGGGAAAACGAGTTTAATACTTTCTTTAGCTCATTTTATTGTTGAAAATCAAACATCAAAGAAACCTAATTTGGTAATTATAGAAAATGAAGTTGGAGACATAGGCATTGATGATAAGGTACTTAAATCTGGAGGCTTCAGCGTTAGAGAGCTATTTTCAGGATGTATTTGTTGCCAACTTACATCTGACTTAATAATTACTTTAAATGATATAAAAGAAAAAATTAATCCTAAATGGGTAATTATTGAAACTACTGGGCTAGCTTATCCGGGTAAAATATTGGGAAATTTAAATAAGTATGGAAAAGGAATAGACAGTATAAAAACTGTAACTGTAGTTGATGCAGAACGTTTTTATGAATTAAGAACTGTAGCGCCTGTACTTATAGAGAATCAGATATCTGAAGGAGAGTCAATACTCATAAATAAAGTTGATTTAACTGGGGATTCAGAACTAGAGATTATAGAGAAGGATGTAAAACGCCTTAATGAAAAGGCTAATATATATAGGGTATCTGCAAGTAAGAATATAGATGACTGTATGTGGAAAAAGGTGGTGGAAATCATTGAATGATATTCGTAAACTGCAGAAGCCTTTAGGCAAAGTTTACAAACATCAATATCATGAACATTCAAAAGAAGAATTATATGGTGAGCTTAAGGAAGTTCCAGCTGTCTTTTCAAATACGATTTCACTTGAACTTAATAAAGAAATATTAGTAAATGAGCTGCAAAAGTCTTTAGAAGCTTGGATAGAAAGTCTTAAAAAGTGGGTGCTAGAAAATAAATATTTCATAGGACACATTAAAGCTTTTATTGAAGGTGAAGAAAATTTCAACGTTTGGATTGCAACTACTGGTAAAAAAATAAATATAAAAACTTCGGAAAACCATGAAGATGAAAAAGTTAAAAGTATAACTGTAAGCATAACAGCAATTGTATTTGGAACTGATGAGAAAACTTTAAAATTTACAACATTAAAAAAATTAGAGGAATTACTGCATGTTAAGATACATTGTTAAAATTGGAAAATATATGTTTTGAGGAGTAGATATATGGGAATTAATTTTGATGATTTAATTAAAGATGCATTGGAATTAAAAGCTACTTATGCAGCAATGGCAGATACTTCAAAAATCAAGTTCCATGAAGATTATAGAAAAGCGTGTGAAAGAAATGTATGCCGCAAGTATGATACCAATTGGATGGGACCACCAGCTATAGGGCCCATTAATGAATTAATGGATAAAGTTAAAAAGTACAAACAAGGTATTTTAATACAAACTGCACATAAGTTATCGAGTTCTTTTGACTATAGAGGTATGGTTGCAGCAGGTAAAGAGCATAATGATATATTCGGAAAAATACTTGATCATGTAAAGAATAAATATAAATTTGAGGATGTTCTAGCATTAAAAGCAGGTTGTTGTGATATATGTGAGAGGTGTACTTATCTTGATGGAGAGAAGTGTAGATTTCCTGATAAAGCACTTTCTTCAGTAGAAGCTTATGGTATTGATGTTATGGCGTTAGAAAAAAGTGCAGGTATACCTTATTATAATGGTCCAAATACTGTTTCTTATGTAGGTTTAATACTTTTTAATGAATGAATATTAAACTATTTAGATTAACAATAAAAGATATTGAAGATATATACTTCAAATTTCTAAGTAGTAAAATAGATTAAATTAACATTATATATAATTAAAAAAATATTTCATAGAGGGAGGAAATATTATGAGTAAAAAATTAGTTGTGGCAATGGCTGATCTTGATGAAGATGTTGTTTTAGAAGAGGTAAAAGCTTTAAAGGCTCAAGGAACACCTGCATTAGAAATCATAGCTAGTTTACAAGAAGGTATGGAAATTGTAGGAAATAGGTTTGAGAAAAAAGAATACTTTCTATCAGAATTAATTATGTCTGCAGAGGTTTTCAATGAAGCTTCAGAGATAATTGGGGGTATGGGTGAAACGGGTAAATCAAAAAATGGAATATTTGTTATAGGAACAATATATGATGATATTCATGACATTGGAAAGAATATAGTAACTACTGTAATGAGAAGTAATGGATTTGAAGTTATTGACTTAGGGGTTGATATTCCTACAGCTAAATTTATTGAAGCAATTAAACAGTATAAGCCTAAGGTAGTTGGAATTTCCTGTCTTCTTACAACATGTTTTGATAACGTTAAAGAATGTATAAAAGCAATAGGAGATTCAGGACTTAGAGAAAGTACAAAAGTTTTAGTAGGAGGAGGACCTGTTGACGATGCTGCAGGTGAATATATGGGATCAGATATAGTATGCAAGAATGCTCAGCAGACGGTAGAATATTGTAAAAAATTTGTGGAGGTGAAATAAGTTGAAAACAACGCAAGAATTATATAAAGAACGTTTGGAGAGATTTAGAAAAACATTAGCATTGGAAAAAACTGATAGAACACCTGTTATACTTATGAATGATGCATTTGCTGCTAAACATATGGGACTAAAATTAGCAGATCTTTGTGGAAAGGACAGTGTTAAAAAATCAAATGAAGTTATAATAAACTCTATGAAAAATTTAGGAGATGTGGATGGAGTTAATTCAGCTTATTGTGTAGGACCTGTATTTCCATTAATATTTATGGCAAGAGTTAAGCTTCCAGGACGTGAACTTTCAGATGATATGCTTTGGCAGATCGATGAAGCAGAAATGATGAAGCCAGAAGATTATGACACAATTATAAATAAAGGCTGGAGCAGTTTTATGCCTGGTTACTTAAAAGATAGATTGGGAGTTAATATTGATGAAATTGGAGCAGATTTAGCTTATTCTCCACAAGCACAGCAGAATGTTAGAGATGCTGGATTTGTGTTATATAGTCCTGCTGTAGCTATAACTGTAAATGAGTATTTAAGTGGTGGACGTTCTATGTCAAAATTCATGAGAGATTTATTTAGAATGCCAGATAAGGTTGAAGCAGTTTTAGATGTTATTCAAAAAGAGATGATTCAAGGTATAAAAAAACAAATAAAAGAATCTAAACCAGATGTTTTCTTCCTTTCTCCAGCACGAGGAGCTAGTGAATTTTATTCTCCTAAGTTGTGGGAGCGTTTTGTATGGAAATATATTAAGGAAGCAGCAGATGCTATTATAGAAGAGGGCGTAGTATGTGACATTCATATTGATGGAAACTGGGAACGTGATTTACACTACTTTAAGGATTTCCCAAAGGGAAAGATTGTATTTGAAACAGATGGTATGACAGATATTTACAAGATAAAAGAAGAGCTTGGAGGTCATGTATGTATCAAAGGAGATGTACCTGCTGCAAAGCTTGTTCTCAGCACTCCTGATGAAATATATGACTATTCTACAAAACTTATTAAGGATATGGGACAAGGATTTATTTTATCTAGTGGATGTTCAATACCTCCAAATGCAAAGGTTGAAAATGTAAAAGCTATGGTTTCAGCAGCTACAGGAAGATAAAAACAAAATAGACTACTTTTATATTAGGGCTTGTTATATTAGTGAATTTGTATCACTAGGGCCAGCCCTTTTTAATTGTTATGATTTATGATATAACTTGATGAAACTAATTAAATATTTATGGGGGGGAGAAATGTTATGGAACAAAAATTAAAAAGATCTATTATTAATTTTTATGGAGTACCATCTTTTGGATTTCAGCTGCTTGTAAATGTAGAAGTATATTATTTTGCTGCATTTTTAACCGATTATGCAAAAATATCCGCAGCCTTAGCAGGCACTGTACTTATGATTACAAGTATATTTGACCTTGTATGGGTTCCTACTGCAGGAGTTATATTAGAAAAATGCAATATGAAATGGGGTAAATATCGTTCATGGCTATTAATAGGGCCTCCTTTTGCAGTGCTATTTTATATTTTAGAATTTTCTAAGATAGGTTCTTCAACAATGAACGCAATTATAATTTCAATAGGATTTATAGTGAGCCATTTAATTTGGAATATTTTTTATGCAGCACATGTAGCAATGAACTCTTCTATGACAGAGGTAAGGGAAGAAAGAATTGCTATGGCATCAAACAGAGGTATGTTTAACTCATTAGGTACTATTTGTTTTTCTTTAGTAAGTATGCCTTTAATATTGATGATAGGTAAAGCTGTAGGAAATCCTGCAGTTGGATATACTTTTACTGTTATACTTGGAGGCATTATTATGATTGCTTGCTACTATACATTATTTTTTATGACTAAAGACTATGCAAATGCTGGAGCTTCCGCTCAAACAGGTAAAGCAGAAGAAAAAATGTCTATAGGTGAGATGTTAAAACAAATAGTAGTAAATCCACCTCTTATAGGATTGTTATTAGGTGAACTTGGAAGATATTTAGGAAGGTTTGTTATTTTTGGGATGGCATTTTATTATTTTAAATATGTTGTAAATAATTTGGCAGTAGTCACTATATTTTTTACAGGGCTAAGTATAGTATGTCTTTTTGGTGCTGTTATTACAAATCCACTGGCTAAAAAAATTGGAGAAAGAAATACTTATGTTTTGTCCCTTGCAATATTTATAATTGGATTACTCATTGTATGGGCTTTACCAATGAATTATATGTCATTTATAGTATTGATGTTTGTAGCATATCTAGGATATGGTATTCCTGATGCATTAGGTGTTGCTATGTATTCATCTACGGTTGAATATGGAGAATGGAAAACTGGAAAGAATGCAAGAGGGTTTATTATGTCATTGATAAGTTTTCCAATTAAAATTGCAATATTTTTAAGAAGTATTATTATAACTTCTGTCCTTGTAGGTGCAGGATATGTTGCAAATATGAAGCCTACAGAACAGTTAATAAGTGGTATAAAAAACGGAATGGCATTAATTCCAGCAATTATAATGATAGTAGGATTAATTTTTATTGTATTGCTTTATAAAATTACACCTAATAGTCTTGAAAAAATGCAAAAAGAAATTGCAGTAAGGAAATCACAAGATGTAAATATTTAATTGTATTGTTATGTATTATGAAATTTGTGTATATGTTAAAAGGGATGTTTACAGCATATTTTGTTGTAAACATCCCTTTTGAATTAATTCATTTATGAATTTTTTGTAGATTATTGATGCTGTGTTTAAAATTGCATTCCTTTAGCAAATGCTCTATTAAAGTTCTTTTCAGCACCTAATTCAATATATTTTACTGTAGATGCAATATTATTAGAACGCTCATATTCTGTTCTTGATAGTAGGGCTAGTTTTGAACCGGTACCAGCAGCATTTCCTACCATTTTAACTTTACCTTCAAGATCCTTGGGAATTAAACCTATAGCACAAGCACTATGAGGATTCATATAGTTTCCAAAGGCACCTGCTAAAAGTACCTCTTTTATCTCACAGGTTGTTATAGCTAGTTTATCAATAAGTATGTTAATACCAGCTGAAATAGCTCCTTTTGCCAATTGAAGTGCTGTTATATCATTTTGCGTTATCATAATAGGACGTCCATGTGCTGTTTCGTCCTCAGGTACAACTAGAAAAGCATTTGCATTGTCATAAGTAACAATGCACTTTTCAAATGATTTTGCAAAAGGATTTATAAATTCACTTGGAGATAAAATCTTTCCCCTTTTATTAATTATACCCAATTCTACAAAACCTGCAATTATATCCAAGAGTCCAGAACCACAGATACCTTCAGGTTTACCATCTCCAATAACGGTGTAAGTCATTGACTTTCCAAAATTAAAATGATCTATAGCACCGTTAGCACCTCTCATTCCACTGCTAATTTGAGCTCCTTCAAAGGCAGGACCTGCGGCAGCGGAACAAGATACGAGTTTTTTTGAAGATCCTAATACAATTTCTCCATTGGTACCAATGTCAATAGCCAATTTTATATCACTATTTTTATCCATTTCTGTAGCGAGAATTACAGCTACTGTATCTGCGCCTACAAAACCTGCAATGGTGGGAAGTATAAAAATTTTACCACAAGGGTTAATATGGAGATTAAGATCTGATGCATTTAAATTTATTGGTTCACTTATTACAGGAACATAAGGTATAGCTGCAATATACCTAGGTGTCAAACCTAAAAATATATGGTGCATACAAGTATTTCCAACTATGGTGATACTGTAAACATCCTCTCTTCTCAGAGATACTTTATTTAAAGTGTCTCCAATTAATTTATCAATTGCCTTTAGAAGAGTAGTTTGCATCATTTTTATGCCATCTACATTTTGATTAGCATAGGTTGTACGAGAAATTACATCTGCACCAAATTTAACTTGTGGATTTAAAGTAGAAGAAACAGATAATTCTTTTCCAGTATTTAAATCTATTAAATATCCTACAATAGTGGTAGTTCCAATATCAAAAGCTATACCTAATATTTTTGAAGAAGTATTTCCTTTTTCTATTCCAAGTATTTCACTATCATCATTAATTACAGTGATTTTGTGTTGAGCTTCACGAATTATATCTGGTAAATCTTTCAAAGCAGAAAATTTAATTTTTATATTTTGATAGCTGATGTTTTTTAGTGATAACTTTTCTTTTAATCGTTTTAGATCAGATTTTTGCTCTTCAAGAGAAGGCAAGTCCACTTCGACATAAGTCTTGTTAATGAGCGGATCAACATTAGAAGTTCTTTCAACAGACCATTGTAATATATTATGTATATTTTCATCATTTTTTTGCAATTCTACAGTCAAATTGTCATGAATTTTTGTTTCGCAAGCAAGGTGTATACCTTGTGAAAATTCTTTTTCAGTTAAGTAGCTTTGCTCCTTAGGAGTAGGTGGTAAGGATTTTTCTAGAAGCTTAATACGACATTTTCCACAATTTCCAATACCACCACAAGGAAAATCAAAATCAACGCCTGATTTAATAATAGCTTCTTTGATTGTAGAACCTTCAGGCATAATAATTTCATTATCAAAAGGTTTAAAGACCACCTTATAACCATTCATTAGATTACCTCCAAAGTATGTATTTTATAATATGCAATTGTTTTGAGAGGATTTATCATCAATGTTTAATTCATTATATGATTTAGTTTTATTAATGTAATCTAGTATAGTAAAGGTTAAAATAAGTTTAAAACTTGTAATAGAATCATTTAAATTGATATCCATAATTTGTTGGATTTTTTCAATACGATGAGCTAAAGTGCTTCGACAAACCTTTAAAATATTAGCTGTTTCTAATTGGTTTTTTCCATTTAGTAAATAAGTATAAAGGCTTTTCATGTAATCTGTATTATTTGTATTGTCATATTTTATTAAAGAAAATATTGAACTCAGGCAAAAATTTTTTAAATTACCTTGTGATGAACACAGTTGCAAAAGATGATATATTGTAAAATCCTCATATGAAAAAAAGCACTCATTTGATTTTAAACTTATACCAAGTTCGATAGATTTTAAGGCTTGTTCATAATGGCTTTTCACATCAGTTAAATTATGAAAGCATCGGCTTAAACCAACAAAAATTTTATTTTTCTGTACAAATTCAAGTAGTTTTGAAAAGGTTTTATTTGTAGGGGATATTTTATTAGCACAGTTTATGATTACAACGATTGCATCCTTATATATAATAGATTTACTGTCTACGAGCATATAGTCAATTCTATTTCGTATTTGATTTAATGGGATATTTACAAAGTTGTTTTGTGGAACTAGTACCATCACATAAAGATTATGTTTAAAGTGTAAGTCTAAAAATTTTAATCTTTCATCAATGGTTATTTTGTCAATTTTTTCACCACTGAGTAAATGTATAATAAAATGTTCATATCTTGATCCTCTGGTATTTTCAATAAAACTACTTTTTTGCATTTCAGAGGCAATTACTTTACATAGGGTGAAAACTAATTCCATATCATTTTCGCTGAAAGGTTTGTTACATTCTAATGCAGCTAGATATCCTACAACTTTATTATCAATTTTAATATTTGATACTATTCTAGGAATTCTAAGTTTATCCTCACTCATGAAAACAGGGGAAGTACTTTTATGGACTACTTCGATGAATTTCTTTACGTTTGACATAGAGACAAAATTGTAGGAACAATATCCCTTAGTAAATAGTTCAACCCATATAGGATCACTTGGATTGATGTCTTTAGAATGAGTAATAATTTTAAAGCTTAAATCTATAACACATATTGGGTTCCCTAGAAGTTCAGAAGCAACATTTACTATATGTTTGATGCCTTTTTCGCTGGTTAAAGAATCCAGTAATGTCGCTGAATTTAAAGCAAGAGTTTGTTCAGCTTCTACAACTGATTGAAGATCATTAAAAACTGTAGCTAAGTCTATATCATTATTTAATAATATTAAGTTTAACATAGAGTTTTTTTTGTGTTTGTTAGGTAAAGTTTTATTTAAAATACAAACTAAATTAATGACAGTATTTTGAGGAAATACTTTTGGCAAATCTGATACTGTACTAACATATAAACAATTATCATTGAATGAGCATTGATTTTTTTGCAGCAATTTAATTGATTTAATTGATGTATTACAGTTTGGTGAAATGTGTAATTCAGGATTGTAGCTTCTTAGCTTACTTAAAAAAGTACTTAAATTTATTTCCATAAAAAACACCTCTTATAAAAATAATAATCTATTATGAGTAAAATTTAAATAGTTAATTTTAAATTATAATTTATAATATAAGCTTTATATATTAAATATTGATTTTTTAAGGTACGTATACAAAGTTTATTATAAACATTAATAGTGTTTATAATAATATATACTAATAGATTATCAGAAAAATTAGAATAATAGTATATGCATGATGTTTACTTTTATGTACTTAATTTGCGCATTATGTAAGATGTTTTAGTGATATATTTATGGTAGTTTATATATAAACGTAAGGTTATAAAAAAGGTTATTTCAGATTTAATGAGTGATCTTTTAATGTAATAAAAGATTTATTAATATATTATATGGATCGGAGAGGATGTTTTATGAGCAAAGAACTTATAAAAGCAATGGCGGAGCTTGATGAAGATAAAGTAATTGCACAAATAAAAGCTCTTGTAAAAAATCATGTGTCTCCTTTGGATATTATTGGATATTTGCAAAAAGGCGTTAGTATAGTTGGAAAAAGGTTTGAAGAGAGAATTTACTTTATGTCAGAACTTATTATATCTGGAGAAATATTTAAAGAAGCTTCAGATATATTAGGAGAAACGATTCTCCCAGGGACATCAAAACGTGGAATATTTGTTATAGGAACTATTTATGGAGACATTCATGATATTGGTAAAAATATAGTAAGTGTTGTTATGAGTAGTAATGATTTTGAAGTTATAGATTTAGGCGTTGATGTGCCTACAGAAAAGTTTATTGAAGCAATTAGAAAGTATAAACCTGAAGTAGTTGCTATTTCATGTCTTCTTACTAATGCTTTTGATAATGTAAAGGAATGTATAGAGAAAATTGAACAAGAAGGTCTTAGAGAATGTGTAAAGGTATTGATTGGTGGAGGACCTATGAGTGAAGAAGCTGGTGAATATGTAAAAGCTGATATAGTTTGTAAAACAGCTCAAGAAACTGTAGAGTATTGCAAAAAAGTATATAATAAATGTGAAAAGAAAAATTATTTGAGAGTTATCAAGTGATGGTTGAATTTTTAATAACAAATAAAATAAAAGCTATTCATCAGGTTTAAATAAAGTATAGTTATTTGATTTTAGGAAAGAATATATTTTAGAGTAAATATAATATATTGTTATAAAATTTAAAGCATAAGTTTTATGCTTTAAGTATGTTATGTTTATTAAGTATATTAAATTTACAATAATTATGTGGGTCAATTATTTTTAGACAAAGTTCTGCTAATGTATAACAACTAGTCAAAAATTAGTTAAAACCCAGCTTATTCGGGAGGTATATAAGCATGTCAGATAAGACAATAGTATGTAAAGATTGTAATTCAGAATTTGTTTTCACAGAAGGAGAACAAGAGTTCTATAAGGAAAAAGGATTCGAAAATGAACCACAAAGATGTCCAGCTTGTAGAAAAGCCAGAAAACAGCAAAGAAGCAATGATAGAAGATATTAACAACACTATATTTTTGTTGACAGTTTACAGAATATAACATATACTTATTTTAAGATAGAATAATGAATACAATAGGTGTTTGATATATATAAATAAGTTTTATTATATTGGAAGCGTTGAACTACATATTTATTTGGGCACTTTGTATGTAGGAAGCAATTAGTGCAACCGGCCAAATCTTGATTTGGTCGGTTTTTTTATATTTTCAATAATAAATATGTAAAATTTATTTGATGGAGGAATTCTTATGATTTGTGCTCTTATTATGGCTGGTGGAAAAGGCAAGCGCTTTTGGCCTCTTTCTACAGATAAAAAACCAAAACAATTTTTGAATTTATTAGGGAAAAAAACAATGCTTAGAATTACATTTGAAAGAATAGAAAAGTTAATTCCAAAAGAAAGGATTTTTATTGTTACTTCAAAAGAATACACTAATTTGGTTAAAAATGATATTCCAGAAATAGATTCAAGAAATATAATAGTAGAGCCATCAAGCAAAAATACAGCTCCATGTATAATACTTTCAGCGTTTATAATAAAAAAATATTATAAAGATGCTACATTAGTGGTATTGCCGTCAGATCATTTTATAGAAGATAATTATGAATTTATAAACACTCTAAAAATAGCAGAAAAATTTGTAGAAGATCATAAACAGTCCGTTATTACATTAGGTATAAAGCCTGACAGGCCAGAAACTGGATATGGATATATAAAATGTAGTGATAATTATACTAATACCTATGAGAAAAAAATATTTAAGGTCCATAGTTTTGTTGAAAAACCAGATATGTATAAGGTTAGTGAGTATTTGAAAAGTAATTTATATTTATGGAATTGTGGAATCTTTGTTTGGAAGATTAAAACTATATTAGATTTATCAGAAAAATATGCAAATGATATTTTTAAAAAATTGAGTGAAGTTGAAGTTTTTGAGGACAATAAACTAAATTTTATATTAGAACAAAATTATAAGAAAATAGAAAGTATATCAATTGACTATGCAATTATGGAAAATGTAAAAGATATTTATGTTATACCTTGTAAATTCCATTGGGATGATCTTGGAAATTGGACGAGTATAGAAAGATATAGAAAAAAGGATAAAGAAGAAAATGTAGTAAGTGAAAATAGTGTTATGTATAAATCTAAAAAAAATATTGTTATAACTAAGAAGAAAGTACTTCTTAATAATGTAGAAAATTTAATTGTGGTAGAGACTGAAGATTATATTCTCATTTCTTCAAAAGAAAAAGAACAAGAAATAAAAATAGCTAGGGAATTAGTTGAATAGCTTTAAATAGCTGCAGCTATTTAATATTTAAAAGTTATTTTTAATAGAAATAGGTGATTTAGGAGTTTTATAATGAACAATACTCATGATAATTTTAAAATTATATATGAATTTCCAAAGCCAAGAAAAAAAGATATGATTTCTATATTTTTAATTATATTTATTTCTGAAGTGATTTTAAGTATATATTTTGGGTATTTTAAGGGAATTGTTTTAAATGATGCTTTAAGTAGAACGGCTAATTCTTTTTATGTTTTATTTGTTAAACCAATAAGGTTTGCTTCAATTGGACTCGTTTGGAATCCACTACCAAGTGTATTGCAATTGCCATTAGTGGCATTATCAAAGATTTGGAGGCCAATGGTATCTAGTGAAATAGCAGGTGGAATCATTACAGCACTGTTTTCTGCATTAAGCTGTATGTATGTTTATAAAACCCTTATTAGATTAAAAATATCAAGAATTTATAGTATTATTTTAATAGTTTTATATATGAGTAATCCATTTATATGCTTTTATGGGTCTAATGGAATGAGTGAGATGATATTTTTCTTTACTATAATTTATATCATTTTGTGCTTGACTTTATGGATGAAAGAAGGAACTGCAGATTATATTATTAAGATGGCTTTTGCATTAGCTATGGCATTTCTTTGTAGATATGAGGCAATTCCTTTTGCAATGGCAATAGGAATAAGTGTTGCGCTTGTTATATTTTTTAGCAAAAGGGAAAGAAAGTTTATTCATAATAATAGTCTTAAAGAAAAGTATTTTTATTTAGAAAGCAGTATGATAATTTTATATACACCCCTTATATATTCAATAATTTTATGGATACTATTTAATTGGGTTATAAGTGGAAATCCTTTGTATTTCTTAAACTCATCTTATTCAAATACATCACAAAGTCAGTATGCAGTATCTGTTACAAGTTTTAGTTATGCACTAGAATATGTTTTGAAAAAGTGCATACCATTTATGCCACTATTTGCTGGAATTATAATAATAAGACTTAAGAATAAAAGATTAGTAAAAATAGATTTTTTAATATTATCACTAATTGTACTAATTATGATAATTTTTCATCTTTTAATGCTTGTTAAAGGAAATTCTTATGGATGGTTAAGATTTTTTTCTTATTCATTACCCATATGCTTTGCATGGATACCTTATGAGCTATCACAAATAAAAACAAAACATAAAAGATTTGAATTTTCAATATTAGTTGTTTCTTTGTTAATATCTTCAATTTTAACAGGAGTAACTTTATCAGATTCTAATCTTTCACCAGAAGAACATAATTTAATTATATCAAATGAAAGTCATAGGGTGGCAAAATATATAAATAATGAATTAAGTGATCAAATTGTATTGACAGATTCCTTTTTGACCTCAGGAATAGTAGTTGATGTAAAAAATATTAATAATCTTGTATTAAGCAGTAATTTGAATTTTAAAGAAGCTGTAAAAAATCCATGGAAATATGAAATTGGATATATTTTGGTTCCAGATAAATCAGGTGTAGGTAAGCTAGATGCTATTAATGTTGCATATCCAAATTTATATGAAAAAGGGGAAGAATGGTGCACATTAGTGGAAGAATTTGATGGGTACAAGCTATTTAAAGTGAATTATTAATATGTATACAAAGGGGGGGGAAGTCAATGTTATCTGTTGTTGTTCCGGTATATAATGAAGAAAAAAATGTTGAGGAATTAGTAAAACGAATAAAAGCAGTTTTAACAAATATAGAGTATGAAATTGTATTTGTTGATGATAGCGTAGATAATACACCTCAAATAATAGAAAATATGGCAATGAAAGATGAAAAAATAAAATTTATACATAGAAATAATAAAACAGGGCTTTCTTCAGCAGTAATTGAAGGCTTTGAAATTGCAAAGGGCGATATAATTGCAGTAATGGATGGGGATTTGCAGCATCCACCAGAAATATTAAACGAAATGATAAAGGCTTTATATAAAGGAGCAGATATTGTAATTCCAAGTAGATTTATACCTGGAGGAGATGATGGAGGCTTAAATTTATTTAGAAAGTTGATCTCAGCTGGAGCAAGATATATGGCAAAGGCTTTATTGAAAAAAGTAAGAAAATTTTCAGATCCTACAAGTGGAATTTTTATGTTCAGAAGAGAAATAATTAATAATAAAATGCTTCGTGCAATAGGCTGGAAAATATTAATGGAAATATTGGTTATAGGTGAGTATAAAAATCCAGTCGAGATTCCGTATAAATTTTGTGATAGAGGTTTTGGAAAATCAAAAATGTCCTTAAAGATTCAAATGGATTATATAGTTCATTTATTTAGTCTTATAAATAGAAGTAAAGAGGATAAAAGGTTTTATTATTTTTGTATGATTGGGTTATCGGGAGTTTTAGTTGATATGAGTGTATTTATATTAATATGCCATATTTTCCCTAAAATTACTGTAAAAACTACTTCAGCTATATCGGCATCTGTAGCAATTATATCAAACTATATTTTAAATAGTTTGATTACATGGGGAGATAAAATTGAATATAAACTAAAAATTAAAAATGAATTATTTAATTTAAAGTTTATTAAATATGCAGCAGTATGTTTTACAGGAGTTTTAATAAAATTTACTGTTTTGTTAATTATTTATAATTTTTTAAAATTCAATAAATATTTAGGAAATTTTATTGGGATTTTTTGTGCTAGCTTTTTTAATTACTATATGAGTAAATATTACGTTTTTGAATTTAATGAACGTAAAAAAATAAAATATCGAAGATCATTATAAAGCTTATTTAGTGTATAGAGGGTGAGTGTTTAGTTGATGATTGTACAAAGTACCAATAGCAATAGGATAGGCGAAAATCTTTTGAAATTGGGGTATATTTCTGAAGAACAATTAGAAATTGCATTAAAAATACAGAAAAAAACTAATAAACTTATTGGAAACGTATTAGTTGAAAATGGATTTATATCTCAGCAGCATTTAGCAGAATATGTTACGAATAGGCAATTTTCTAAAATTGGAGAATATTTAATTTATGTAAAAGCCATAACTGCTAATCAATTAAAACAAGCTATAGAGTATCAAGAAATCAATGGAGGAAGATTAGGAAGTATTTTAGTTTCATTAGGTTTTATTAGTCAAGAGATATTGGATAATTATTTGAATTCAAATTATAAAAATAAACTTCCAATAGGAAAAATGCTAGTAGAAAATAATGAAATAACCAAGGAACAACTCAATAAGGCACTTGATTTGCAGAAAAAAAGTGGAGGGAAACTTGGAGATATATTACTATTTTTAGGATTCATAAAACCTGAAAGATTATATAGATATTTAGCAACTCAAAATAATGTTGGTAGGGTTGGAAAAAATTTCGATATAAATGTTTCTAAAAGATTACCTTATAAATTAGCAATTAAATATAATGCTATAATAATAAATTCAAGAAATGATTGTTATGTAGTTGCTGTAAAAGAGTTATTAAGTCAGAAGCAATTAAAAGAAATGGAAGATTATCTTGAAAAACCAGTTGAGCAAGTTTTAGCTACAATGCTAGAAATAGATAACTTTTGGAATATGATTTATAAAAAAAAGCAAAGTGAAGAAAGTGTATTTAAATTATATGATGATCAACCAGAGAATTCAGCTATTGTTACTTTTTCTAAATCTCAATTGATAGTATTAATAACTATTTGTATAGTTATATTATTATCCATGGTAGCTGATTTCAAAGCAACATTGCTTGTAATAAATTTATTTTTCCAAAGTATATATGCATTTATGACGGTTTTAAAATTATATATAGTTTTAAAAGGTTCATATAAAGATAATCAAATGCATTTTACTGAAGAGGAACTAGAGGATGTAGATGAAAAGGAACTGCCAACGTATACTATTTTGATACCTGTTTATAAAGAAAAAGAGGTAATTAGAACGCTTATTAAGAATATAGAAAATATTGATTATCCTAAATATAAATTGGATGTTTGTATATTGCTTGAAGAAGATGATGATGAAACCATAGATACTGTAGAAAAGATGAATCTTCCTGAATATTATTCAAGTATTATAGTACCTAAAAGTTTTCCAAAGACAAAGCCTAAGGCATGTAATTATGGACTTATTAGAGCAAAGGGAAAGTATGTAGTAATATATGATGCTGAAGATAGACCGGAATCTGATCAGTTAAAAAAAGTTTACTTATCATTTAAGAAATTACCTGAAAATTATGTTTGTATTCAAAGTAAGCTTAATTATTTCAATAGTGATCAAAATTTTTTAACACGTTTATTTACACAAGAGTATAGTATGTGGTTTGAATTACTTTTAGTTGGAATAATGCAAATAAAAACTCCTATTCCACTTGGAGGAACTTCAAATCATTTTAAAATTGAATTTTTAAAAGAAGTTGGTGCATGGGATCCATTTAATGTTACTGAGGATGCTGATTTAGGAGTAAGATTGTTCAAAAAAGGTTATAATACAGCTGTTGTGGATTCTCGTACTTGGGAGGAAGCAAATTCAGATTTAACAAATTGGATAAGACAGCGTTCAAGATGGATAAAAGGATATATGCAAACTTGGTTTGTTCATATGAGACATCCTATACAATTATATAAATCATTAGGGTTAAAAGGATTTGTAGGATATCAAGCTATGATATTAGGAACACCTTTGCTTCCGCTTATTAATCCTGTATTTTGGCTAATGTTAATAGTTTGGTATGCAACTAAAGCTAATTGGATAAGAGATATGTTTCCAGGAATATTTTATTATATAGCAGCTTTTCAGTTGTTTTTTGGAAATTTCATGTTTACTTATACTAATGGAGTAGGAATGTACTGGGTTATAAGAGATTGTTCACTTAAAAAAGGACAACCATTTTCATATAGATTAGTTAAATATGCATTACTATCACCTATATATTGGATATTGATGAGTGTAGCAGCATATAAGGCTCTAATACAATTAATTGTTAAGCCGTTTTATTGGGAAAAAACTAATCATGGTCTAGCAGAAATAAGAGAGAAAAATTGTGGTTCACTTGATGTATAGAGATTTAATATTAAATAAATCAAAACATACAAATTATTATCACTGACTTTTGGAGGTAAATAATGTATATGAATTTAAAACTTAAAATTAAATTTATAATAATGTTTTTAATAATTGTTTTAGTAATTCCATTTAGTTGTGTTTTTGCAGAAGGAGATAATAATTCCAGTGCAAGTTATGATATTCCAATATTTAAAGATGATCAAAAGTTAAGTTTGCCTAAAAATGTGGGTTCATATTGGTTTACAGTACCTAAAGGCTTTGATATTGGAGATGATTGTTATGTTCAGTTGCATTTTACTTTTTCCAATACTTTGATTAGTACTCGTTCTAATATTACTATGCTTATTAATGATTATCCAGTTGAAACTCAGTGGACTTATGATATTCAAAAAGCTACTTCAGGTTGGTGGAATGTAAAATTCCCAACCTCTAAATTAAAAATAGATAGTATCAATGAGATTAAATTTCAAAGTAACCAAAGATCAATAGAAGGGGATTGTGCAGATATGGACAATCCAAGCAATTGGGTTGTTTTTCATAAGGATTCAAAATTACATGTAACAGTAAATAAGTATCCTGATGCTATATTATCAAATTTCCATTTAATATATTATGATAATTTTTTGAAGAATAATGTTCTATCTACTGATTTCATATTACCTAAAGATATAGATGATAACTGTAAAGCTGCATTATTAAAAACAAGTTCTTCTATTGGAAAGGTATCTACTGGCAAGGACAATATAGATTATGGAGTATTCAGAGAAAGTGATACAGCTACAGGAAAAAATAAAGTGTTCGTAGGATTGTATTCAGCCTTTGCTAATATTAATAATTTTTTTAATCCAGAAGATAACAAATTATCAAAGGATGAAGGATACTTATCTATAAGGCAGCAAAGTGGAAACATTTATAATACTTTAGTAACTGGAGAAAGTAAAGCTGGATTAAATAAAGCAGTAGATTTTATGTCTGATAATAGTCTTTTAAAGCAGGTTGCAGGTGATTCAATAAAAATTAATTCTAATTTGAAATATACTCCTAGTATTACGCCTATTAACACCACCGGAGTCTACAAATTTTCTGATTTTGGATATTCTGATGTCAATTTGCAGGGAGCTTTTCATCAGAAATTGGATATGTCATTTATTCAACCAAAGGGAATACAAAGCCAAAAGGGTTCATATATTGATTTGAAGTTTAAGCATTCTAAAGTGCTAGATTCTGATAGATCAGCTATTACAGTATATATAAATGGAATGGCAGTAAACAGTGCAAAATTAACAGTTGCTAATGCAGAGGATGGTGCCTTGAAAATTAACATACCTGAGAGTGCATTGAATTTACCAGAAATAAAAGTTTCTATAGAATGTTATAATTATTTAGGAAAAATTGATTGTTCTAAGGACTATTATGATAGTGCGTGGACTGTTATAAATTCTGATTCCAAGTTATGCTTACTTTCTAAAGAAACAAGTATTCAACCTACTCTGCAAAAGTTTCCATTTTTTTATACAAATTATTCTGATAAAGATACGCAGATAGCTATAGGAATGTGGAATACTTCAAATTTGTTTAATTTAAAAATAGCGTCAATGTTGGCAACTCGTATTGGTCAAAATACTGGAGAGGTATTTAATTGGGATATACTTGGAAAAGATGGTGAATTAACAGATAAGCAAAAGAATATGAATATGATATTTTTAGGGACATATGATGATGTAAAAATGCCAGAAAGTATAAAGAAACAATTGGTAATAGTACCTTCAAAAAGTGGAAATTTAGATATAAAAAAAGAAGTTAATTTAATTCCTGAAGTATTAAAAAATAAAGTAGTATTTCAAGTTATAAGATCACCATGGGATACTTCAAAACGGGTGTATGTCATATTATGTGATAACAATATTAGTAGTTTGCAATTATTAGAATCTACATTTAGTGATAGAAGTATATTGTTAAAATTAGACGGACAAGTTACTGTAGTAGATACTGATAAAAAGATTCAAACTATAAACATTAAGGAAACTGGAAGTGTTAAAGTTACTAAAACCTTATGGGAGCAAATAAAGTATGCTGAATTTAAAACACATATACCATGGTGGATATTACTAATCATACTTATAGGTATTATTTTTGGGATAGTGATGATAATTTATTTACGTAAAAGTAAGAATGAATTTAAGAAAAAAAGTGAAAAATTAAAAAGACAGGAAGGTTTTTTCTATGAAGATATTGAAGAAGATGAAGAAGCCAAGAATAATAAGGATAAACTTGAATAATGATTATGTTAAATACTTTAAGATTTTAGTGGGAACTTATTAAAGAATTTAATGTTAATTAAGTGAAATGAAAAAAATATCTTTAAATCTTTAAAAAATTATCAAAAAACTATTGACTTATATTTATACAGTAACTATAATATAAACATAACTTGAAATGCTTAAGAAAAGCAATGATAGGGAGAGTAAATATAATTCAGATTCAGAGCGAATTCGGGAAGGTGGAAGCCGAATATGAAGATTATATTGAAGAACACCCTGGAGTATCTAACCGAAATTTTTATAAGAGTAGGCTTAGACGTATTCCCTATGTTACAAGGGATAGGTATCGATAAATAAATTTTGTTATCTGTACTGATAAGAGATAGCTTTAAGGCTAAGTTAGGGTGGCACCACGGAATAGTATCCGTCCCTATACCGAAAGGTATAGAGACGGTTTTTTATATTCAAAAACAAATTTAATTTATGCAAATGCATAAATTCCCTAATGAAGCGGTAACTCTTATTTTATTACGTATGTATTTTAAATATACGGGATAAGTGTTTAAAGCTAAATTAGGGTGGCACCGCGAAGAAATTCGCCCCTGTATCTATTAGGATACAGGGGTTTTTTATTTGGAAAATGGGAAATATATGTTTTAGGAGGCAATATTATGGAAAGATTGTATGTAGAAAAAGTTAAGGAATCAGCTTCAGATGAAGTTTTAGTTCAAGGTTGGGTTCATAAAATAATTGATTTTAAAAACTTCGGTTTTGTTCATTTGAGAGATAAGACAGGAATAATTCAACTAGTAGTTGGTAAAGAACTTCTAAAAGGATTAAGACTAGAAATGAGTTTAGAGGTTGTTGGAACTAGGGTAGCAAATGAAAAGGCTGTAGGTGGAATTGAGCTGCAGGTTAAGGAATTGAAAGTTCTAGGAAAAACTTATTATGATAAACTTCCAATAACAGTAAATGAAAGAAAAAGTTCAGCTCATTTGGAAACACAATTAGATTATAGATATATAAGTTTAAGAAATCCGAAAACTAGAGCAGCTTTTAAGATTCAACAGGAAATAGTTACAGCTTTTAGAGAGTATTTATTAGAAAATGATTTTTCAGAAATTCATACACCAAAAATTTTAGGTGCAAGTACTGAAGGTGGGTCAGAAGTATTTACTATAAACTATTTTGACAAAAGAGCATTTTTAGCTCAAAGTCCACAGTTTTTTAAGCAAATGATGGTAGGCGCAGGATTTGAAAAAGTATTTGAAATAGCTCCAGCATATAGAGCAGAACTTCACAACACTTACAGACATTTAAATGAATATATAAGTCTTGATTTAGAAATGGGATTTATAAAGGATGAAAATGACATTATGGATTTAGAAGAAGGCTTTATGAGACACTTATTCCAGCATTTAAAAAAGACTTGTCAAAAGGAATTAGAAATGTATGATGTAAGTCTTCCAGAAAAAGTTGAAATTCCAAGAATACCTCTTGCAGAAGCTCATAAAATACTTTTAGAGAAGTATGGTAAGAGATCTCCAGTGGGAAACATTGATGCTGAAGGAGAAGAACTTTTTGCAAAATATATAAAAGAAAAATATGATAGTGACTTTGTATTTTTAACAGCTTATCCAATTAAAAAGAGACCTATGTATGCTATGCCAGATGAAGATGGAATGACAAAGAGCTTTGACCTTATATATAAAGGACTTGAAATAACTACTGGAGGTCAAAGAATACACGATTATGAAATGTTAAAAGAAAATATAAAGAAATTTGGATTTAATCCAGAAGATTATGGCTTCTATTTAGAAAGTTTTAGATATGGAATGCCACCGCACGGCGGATTGGCTATAGGACTTGAAAGAATTACAATGAAAATTCTTAACCTAAGCAATATAAGGGAAGCTACATTACTTCCAAGAGATATGAAGAGATTAGAGCCTTAGGATATTTTTAAAAAATTAGTATTATAAAGTATCTTGGGTTAGAAATAGGAGGATTTAAAGATGATAAGCATTGATGAGGTTAAATATATTGCAAAGCTTGCAAAACTTAAAGTTACTGATGAAGAAGCAGAAAAAATGGCTAAAGACTTTGAAGGAATATTAGGACATTTTGCATCTATAGATAAATTTGATTTAAGCGGCGTAGATTTGAATAAATATGAAGATGGATTAAAATCCTTTGTCAGAGAAGATGAAGTAAAAGTTTATGAAGAGAAGAAAAAATTATTCCAGAACGTTAAAAGCATGAGAGACGTTTACGTTGAAGTTCCAAAGATAATAGAATAATTAAAGTAGAATTAAGGTGCTTTAACCTTTTAAAATGCCTTGATTCTCACTCTAATTTAAAATCAGGAGGTTGTAAATATGGAAATACAAGCTATGACAGCTTTTGAAATAAAAAAAGGGATAGAAGAAGGAAAATTTACTTCAGAAGAAATCGTAAAAAAGCTTTTTGAAAGAATAAAAGAAGTAGATCCAAAGGTGGAAGCATATATTACACTTTGTGAAGAAGAAGCTGTAAAATCAGCTAAAGCAGTTGATGAAAAAGTTAAAAATGGAGAAAAGCTAGGAAAATTTGCAGGAGTACCTATTGCAATTAAAGATAACATATGTACAGATGGAATAAAAACTACTTGTGCCTCAAAAATGTTAGGAGATTTTATTCCTCCATATGATGCTACTGTAATTGAAAAATTGAAAGCAGAAGATGCAGTTATCATAGGAAAAACTAATATGGATGAGTTTGCTATGGGATCTTCTACAGAAAATTCAGCTTTCATGAAAACTAAAAATCCATGGGATTTTAAAAGAGTTCCTGGTGGATCTTCAGGTGGATCTGCTGCAGTAGTAGCAGCTGGAATTGCACCAGTGTCATTAGGTTCTGATACTGGTGGTTCAATTCGTCAGCCAGCAGCCTTTTGTGGAGTAGTTGGATTAAAGCCAACTTATGGATTAATATCAAGATTTGGACTTGTAGCTTTTGCATCATCTCTTGATCAAATAGGACCTTTTGGAAAGACAGTTGAAGATTGTGCAATGACATTAGAAACTATAGCAGGTTATGATAAAATGGATAGCACTAGTTCAAGAAAAGAAGTCGAAACAGATTATTTAAGTGCATTAGATGGAAGTGTTAAAGGATTAAAAATAGGAGTTCCTAAGGAATTCTTTGGAAAAGGCTTAAATGAAGAAATAAAAGCTTGTCTTGAAAATGTTATGGAAAAACTTAGAGAAATGGGTGCTGTTGTTGAAGAAACTACTATGCCTATAACAGAAGAAGGACTTTCTTCTTATTATATAATATCTTCAGCAGAAGCTAGTTCAAACTTGGATAGATATGATGGAATAAGATATGGATATAGAGCAAAGGATTATGAATCTGTTGATGATTTAATGGCACAAACAAGAACAGAAGCCTTCGGAAAAGAAGTTAAGAGAAGAATTATGCTTGGAACATATGCATTATCTTCTGGTTACTATGATGCTTATTACAATAGAGCTCAAAAACTTCGAAAAGAAATAACAAGACAGTTTAAAGAAACTCTTGAAAAATATGATTTAATATTGAGTCCAACTTCACCTGTACTTCCATTCTTAAGTGGAGAAAAGAGTGAAAATCCTATGGAAATGTATCTTGCAGATATATACACTGTAAACATCAACTTAGCTGGAGTTCCAGCACTGTCTCTTCCTTGTGGATTTAGTAAAGAAGGACTTCCAATAGGAATTCAAATCATAGGACCTCATTTTGGAGAAAAGAAAATATTAAAGGCTGCTTATGCACTTGAAAAAGAACTTAAAGTAGATACTTTAGCTATAAAGTAAGCAGAAGGGAGAAAAAATTATGAGTTATGAAACAATAATTGGTTTGGAAATACACGCTGAATTGAATACAAAGACAAAAATATTTTGCAACTGTTCTACTAAGTTTGGGTCTGAGCCTAACAGCAATACATGTCCAGTATGTTTAGGATTGCCAGGAACATTACCTGTTTTGAATGAAGAAGTAATTAACTTAGCTATAAAAGCTGGTAAGGTTTTAAACTGTAAAATAAATAAGTTAAACAAAATGGACAGAAAAAATTACTTTTATCCAGATCTTACAAAATCTTATCAAATTTCTCAGTTTGATTTGCCAATCTGCAGTGGAGGGTATCTTGAATTTGAATTAGATGGAGTTAAAAAGAAAGTAAGATTAAACAGAATACACATAGAAGAAGATCCAGCAAAACTTACTCATTTGGAAGATGAACCATTTTCATTAATAGACTATAATCGTGCAGGAATGCCACTAGCAGAAATAGTTACAGAGCCAGATATTCATTCACCAGCAGAAGCAGTAGCTTTTCTTAAGACATTAAAATCACTGCTTGAATATGCAGAAGTGTCAGACTGTAGAATGGATCAAGGATCTATGAGATGTGATGCTAATATATCTTTAAGACCAGTTGGACAGGAAGAATTCAATACTAAGGTAGAAATTAAAAACATAAACTCCTTTAAAGAAGTTCAAAAAGCATTAGAAAAGGAACAAAAAAGACAACAAGAGCTTTATAATTTTGGAGAAGGAGATAAAATAAAGCAGGAAACTAGAAGATGGGATAGCGGAAAGGGAAGAACTATTCCTATGAGATCTAAGGAAGATGCTGATGATTATAGATATTTCCCAGATCCAGATTTAGTACCAATAGTTATTAGTGACAATCAAATAGAAGGTATAGAGAAAACTATTCCAGAGCTTGCACCAGAGAAGAAAATTAGATTCATGGAGCAATTTAAGCTTACAGAAAAAGAAGTAGATATTTTAGTTTCTGATAAGGCATTAAGTCATTTCTATGAAGATGTTGTAGCACTTGGAGCAGATGCAAAAACTGCTGCAAATTGGATTTTAGCTGAAGTGCTTAGAATACTCAAAGAAAAAGAAATGGAAAGCACTGACATGA
Source organism: Clostridium drakei (assembly GCF_000633595.2). GTDB lineage: Bacteria > Bacillota > Clostridia > Clostridiales > Clostridiaceae > Clostridium_AM > Clostridium_AM drakei. The sequence continues at coordinate 41,903 of NZ_JIBU02000009.1, forward strand.
CTCTTAAACCAGAGATGCTTTGTAAACTTATAAAGTTAATAGGTGAAGGAAAGATAAGTAATACAGCAGGAAAAGAAGTATTCAATGAAATGTTTGATTCAGGAAAAGATCCTGAAGGAATAGTAAAGGAAAAAGGACTTTCTCAAATAAGTTCATCAGATGTACTTGAAAAGATAGTAGATGAAGTTTTAAGCGCTAACCCTAAATCAATAGAAGATTATAAGAGCGGTAAACAGCAGGCAGCTGGATTCTTAATGGGGCAAGTAATGAAGGCTTCAAAGGGGCAAGCAAATCCTAAGATGGCAAAGGAACTTATTGAAACTAAATTAAAATCTATGTAGAGTAATAAAAGCTATGAAATTTAGGTTCACACCGTAATTTCATAGCTTTTTAAATTATTCAACAGAAACACTGACTTCTAAATTGTTAGTATTTTCACACTCTTTAATTTTTCCATAATCTATGTGAATTATTTTATCACCTAATAAACGAGCTTCTTCAGGATTGTGTGTAACTAAAATAACGTCTATGGAATACATCTTTTTTAACTGTAAAAATTCATCATATACTATGGATTTAGTTTGTGCATCTAGAGCTGAAAAAGGTTCATCTAAAAGAAGAACATCGGGTTTTATAGATAAGGCCCTAGCTAATGCAACTCTTTGTTTTTCGCCACCTGATATTTGCTTTGGATATCTCCTTTTTAAATGATCAATATTAAAAACCTTCATAATATGTTCAATGTAGCTGGTATCTTTTAAGTTTTTGCATTGTAAGCCAAATAATATGTTTTTTTCTATGGTCATATGAGGAAAGAGAGCATAATTTTGAAATACATAACCTATATTTCTATCTTTAATTTTCATGTTTATATTTTTTTTAGAAGAAAATATAGCTTCATTACCTACGGATATTTCACCTTTTTCAGGAGTTTTTATACCAGATATACAATCTAAAATTGTAGTTTTACCAGAACCTGAGTGTCCTTGTATAACAAGCACTTCTTTATTAAGGGAAAAATTTACATCTAAATCAAAACAATACATCTTTTTAAATATTCTAACGTTAAGCATAAAATCCATCCTTAAATATTATTTGCAGTTCCGCTTTGTCCACATGTTAAGACTATATATGGTTGTGAAACTGAAAATTAAAACTATTAACACAAGTATATTAGCAGTTCTGTTATCTCCACTTTCCACAGCAAAATATATAGCAGTAGGAATGGTTTGTGTTTTCCCTGGAATATTTCCAGCTATCATTAATGTAGCACCAAATTCTCCTAGGGCTCTAGCAAAAGATAGAACTAAACCACTTATTATACCTGGTAAGGCCAGTGGCAATGTTATTTTAAAAAATACTTTAAGTTCACTAGCACCTAATGTTCTTGCAGCGTTTTCACAGACTTTGTCCATATTTATGAAAGCTGCTTTGCAGCTTTGGTACATTAAAGGAAGAGAAACAACAAAGGAAGCTATACAAGCAGCAATTAGAGTAAAGATTATGCTTTTATTAAAAATATTTAGAATAATTTTACCAATAAAACCGTACTTACCTAATATAACCAAAAGACCATATCCTACAACTGAAGGAGGTAATACCATAGGTAAAATTACTAAAACTTCTAGAATATCTTTACCCTTAAAGTCGTATTTTGTAAATAGTCTAGCTAAAGCAATTCCTACTATACATGTAAAAAGTGTGGAAACTAAAGAAACTTTTAAAGAAATAATTATTGGACTTAGTATCATATGTAACAACCCACTTCTGTTTATTTTTCAATTCGTTATACTAATAATAGTTTAACGCAATAATCTTTTTATGTAAACAATTAAATTTGTACCAAAGCTGCTATATATAAAAATTCTATCATTTTTTATTGGAAGATTTCAATTTTATATAAGTCTAAGAATTACTTGGTTTTGAAAAAGTTCCATATACAACAGGTTTATAATTGTGTACCATAATTTTACCTTTGCATATAATTGTATTAAGGTTTAACTTTTTATCCAATATTAATAGATCAGCATCAAAGCCTTCAGAAACTTTGCCTTTATTTTCAAACTTTAAAAACTTAGCTGGTGAAGAAGTTAAAGGAATAAGAGATTCTTCCATTGAGATACCATTTTCTATACATTGTTTTATAGTTTCCATATTTGTAGATGGTAAGCCTATTTTTAAAGAAAGTAGTTTGCCATTTTCATCGAATATAGGCATACTTCCTCCAGAATCAGAACTCATAGTAATATGATAAGGAGATATATTTTCTTTAAGCATAGTTTTATAAACATCAAAAGCAAATAATGCAGTATCTCCTTCTGGTTTAATACCTGTAGTTATATCAATAAAACCTCCATTTTTAGCATATTCTATAGAATGTTTAAATGCTAATGGATTTCTGTTTACATGAGTAGGAAGTAAATTTTCATATGGTACTTCAGAGCCTTCTACTATATCAAATACAGGAGTAAGTCCTTTTTTTCCATCACCTATATGTATGTGCAAAATGCCGCATTTACCAGATAACATACCGCCAACTCTGGCTTCGGAAGCTAGATGAATTAAATCTTCAGAAGATGGATTACTGCTTCTATGATCAGATACAGCGATTTCACCTACACCTATTATTTTATCTACTAAAATAATATCTCCTCTGGCACTATCTGTTATTGTTCTTGTAGGCATTTCATAACATCCTGTCCAGCAGTGAGTACTAATACCTTCTGTTTCCAACGCTCTTGATTTTGCAAGTAAGTTTCCCATACTTCGTGTAATTCCATCAGTTCCTAACAATCCAACACAGGTAGTAATTCCGTTAGAGGTAAAGTCTGTAAGGTTTAGTTCAGGAGCTCTTGTGGTGAATCCACCTTCACCACCACCACCAATGATATGAACATGAAGATCAATTAAACCAGGTGTCAAAGTAAGGCCATCACCATCAATTATTTGAATTTCAGGAAAGTTTTTGTTTGGAACTTGTATATTTTTTGCTATATAAGCTATTTTATCAAAGCATATTAAAACATCGTTTTTACCTAAGTATTCTGGTGAGTAAATTTCTATATTTTTTATTAATATCATATTATATCACTACTTTCTATTAATCTAAAAATTTTATATTATAACTAATAATAAATTAGTTATACAACATTATAAATAATTTATGCTACCCTTATTCTTTTTATTCAAAAACGTACTTTTTTATAGTATTTTAAAATATAACATGTGCCTAATGAATAAAGATTAATGACAATGGAATTAATATAAATATAGATTAAGGGTTTTTAATATTATAATAAAAAGTAAGGAGATTTTTTATGCAAATAACAGGAAGAAATAAAATCAAAGGAAAAGTAATTAAAACAAAATCTGGTCAAGTGGCTGCTGAAGTTGAAATGGATGCTGGTAATGGTATAAAGATTTCAGGACTTATAACTAAATGTTCTTTAGATGAGTTGAATATTAAAGAAGGTGATGAAGTAACTGCTTTGATCAAAGCTACTTCTGTAATGTTTATAAAGGAATAATTTTCATCAAGTAATTATTATGTTCAGATGGACTTTACTTATGAGAATGGCTTTCTTCATCTGAACTGTAGAAGAACTTATTCAGGTGTGTATCAGTGCTTATTATCCACTTCGATAAATGGAGATATTAGCAATGGTGGTCATAAGATAAAAAGGCGTGAATTTTTCACGCTTTTTATATTGTATAAAGAAGATGTAAAAAGAAAAAATTTAACTTTAGAGTGGATATTTAAATTTAATTTGCATTGTAAATTAAGAGTTTTTATTGTAATATTATGAAGTAGGTTTCTTTACTAGTTCAATGTTTTTGGGAGGATATCATGTTTTTTATAGGAATATTTGGGGTAGAGGATAAGCAAAAGCAGATAAAAGACATAAACACCATAAATTGTAAGAATTGTAATGGTATTAGACATATATTAATAAAACAATATTCTTTTTTTCACATATTTTTTATACCAATTTTTAAATGGAATATAAGATATTTATTAATATGCAATAATTGCAATACTATTTATGAAATACCTAAAGAAAAAGGTATAAGGGCAGAAAATGGAGAAGATTCAGCTATTACTTATTGGGATTTAAAAATTATAGGAAATTATAATGGAGCACAGGCACAACTAAGATGTAGTAGATGCGGGAGGGGAATAGATTCTAGTTTTGAATTTTGTCCTTACTGTGGAGAAAGATTAAGATATTAATGAAAAAAATTACAAAAAATGTTGACATATAAAGAAAAATATATTATTATAATGCATGTAGTCGAAATGCTAAAGAAAAAACTTAATGTACAAAAGAAAAAATACGAGGCCCCTTGGTCAAGCGGTTAAGACACCACCCTTTCACGGTGGTAACAGGAGTTCGAGTCTCCTAGGGGTCACCATTAGTTAGAATGTCAGTGTATTGAAATTTAATACACTGACATTTTTTTATGCTTAAGTTTATTTTAGGTAACAATTTTTTACCTCCAAAGTGTCCTTATAAAACTGAAGTAGCAAAGGCATATAAATACTGTTGTTGCTAATAATAGTTTTTTATAATGATTAGAAATTTTTTATATCAAATGATTCTTAGACTCAGGTGGAGTTTTGGATAAAGAAAGTTGGGGGATTGGCAATGGTAGCTATGGGATAAAGCTTTGCAGATAGTTTATAATTCAGGTAAAAGCAGTGTTATTATTAAAATTGTATATCAATTTATTATTTTTATTTAAAAAAATTTTTGAACCTTTTTTGTATATAGTGTCTCTTATATAATAGGTGCACCTAGAAAGGAAGTTGATGACGTGGATGAAATCAGTTTAATACAACGATGTAAAGAGGGCGATATGGAGGCGTTTAACACTTTATTTAACCAATATAGCAATAAAGCAATTAGGACAGTATATCTTATAATTGGACGAAATGACATAGCAGAAGATATTGTACAAGAGGCTTTTATAAAGTGTTATGAAGAAATTAAAAGTTTAAAAAATACTGAAGCCTTTCAGTCTTGGTTTTATCGCTTACTTACAAGGATAGTTTGGCGTTATTGTTCAAAGAAAAAAAATTATTTACATACAGAAAGTATGGATGATAATAATAGAAATACAATTGCAGATAGTTTAGTACTATCTGATATAGCTGAAAAATATGAAATTAAAAGGTTTGTAAATGAAGCTATTGATAAATTAAGTGTACCCTTAAAAACAACTGTAATTCTTTATTATTATAATGAATTGTCCATTAAAGAAATATCAAAAATTTTGGGATGTTTTCAAGGTACAGTTAAATCAAGACTTCACAATGCTAGAAAGCTTTTACAAAAGGAGTTGAAAAGTAAAAAGTTTGAAGGATATTATTTTTATAATGGTTCAGATGGAAAGGAGCAAGATAAAAATGTCAAAGCAACAACAATTTGATGATATAGTAAAATCAGCTTTAGTAGGTAAAGCTGAAAAAGTATTTACATCAGAGAATATGTTTGAAAATATAAAAAATGGAATTCAATTAGATAGAAATAAAAAAATATTTAATTTAAAGGAAAGGTTACCATATTTTAATTTAAAAAAGTCTGTGATTACAGCAGCATGCTGTATGTTTGTAGCTGCAGGGGCAGTTTTTGCAATTTTTCCTAATGCTACAGTTTCGGCTCTTCAAAGTATAGAAGAATATGCTAATGGATATATAGGTATGAAAAGTTATGATAAAGTACCATCAAGTGACAAATTAAAAAAGGATTTAGGTTACGATGCAAAAATACCAGCAGTGTTTTCAGAAGGATACAAATTAATTGATGCTGAAATAACTGGTCATATTGATGGCTCAACCCCAGATAAACAATATGATAAAAAACAAGTAGAATGCATATATTCAAAGAATAACAGTAAAAAAGAAAGCGTGGACTTAAGTATTTGGAAAGTTGGAGCAAAAAAAGACCCACTAATATATAAAAATGCTAAAGCTGTAGCTGTTGGTAATATTAGTGCATATTGGGCAGAATATGTGGTTCATATAGTACCTGATAATGTTAAATTAACAAAAGATCAGGTTGCTAAAGAAAATAAAGCTTGCAAGAGTGGGAAAGAAATATTATCTTATGTTAGTAGTGATGATGATACAAATCTTAAAGAAGAATTTAAAACTAAACATTCATTAAAATGGACACAAAACAATGTGAATTATCAACTTACTGATGAAAATAATAAATTGAGTTTTGAAGAAATGTCAAAAATAGCTGAGAGCATAATGAATTCAAATTAAAATTAGAAAATCAAAATTAATTTTAATAAAGCATAAGAAGTATATCATATAATCAAGAATTTAATAAATGTTAGTTTGGATTTTAAATTATCATAGTAATATTTATGTATAACCAAAATCCAAACTAGCAGTTATCTATAATTCAATGATTAATAAATAATTTTAGCAAATAAGATAATGTATAATTTAATGTGATTTTTAATTTATAGTTTTTAATGTAAAAAAGAAACAAACACCCTTTGGTGTATTTTTAGCACCATAATTACTATTATGAAGTTCAAGGATTGCTTTGGATATAGCAAGTCCAAGACCTGTTCCACCAAACTTTTTATTTCGAGATTTTTCAACTCTATAGAAGGTTTCCCAAATTCTATTTATTTCAGCTTCGATAATATTTTTACCAGAGTTTTTAATTGATATTTTTACGTAGGTTATCATGTTTTCTAAGGATAACTCAATATATCCCTTTTCTGGTGTGTTATCTACAGCATTATTTATAAAGTTGAATAATACTTGGCTTATACGAAACTCATCTCCTATAACTAATATATCACTGCAGATATTGCAGTTTAGTGTAATATTTCTTTCTCTAACAATATTTTCGTATTTAGCACTTACCTTATTTATAAGATTATTTATATAGAATTCAGAAATATTAAGTTTATATCCTACAGATTCTAAGGTTGAAAGTTCTAATAAATCTTTTACAAGTTTATCCATTCTTTCTGTTTCATCGAGTATGGTTTTAAAAGCTAAATCTCTTTCTTCTCCTTCAGCAACATCATCTTTTATACTTTCCGTGTAGCCTCTTATTAATGTAATAGGTGTTTTAAACTCATGAGTTACAGCACCTAAAAATTCTCTTCGAAGCAAATCAAGTTCCATTTGCAAATCTAAATCCTTTTGCAATTTTTCATTAGCATTAGAAAGTTTATGAAGTGTATTTTCAAGATTATATGACATAACATTTATAGTTTTAGCTAAACTTCCTATTTCATTTTCGTTTGTTATTTCACATTTTTCAGAGAAATTTAAATTTGATATTTTAGATGCAGTTTTGTTTATTTTCAATATAGGCATTGCCACCCAATATGCAAGAATTATGGAAACAATAAAAATTAAAATAATTAAAAATAAACATATACAAATAGCATATTTTTTTAATATATTTGAAGATGTTGACGTAAAAACTTCTGGAATAATTGCAGCTACATAAATATAATCAGATTTTGATACCTTATATATTTCTTCCGATACTATATATTTGGTGGGAATTTTATATTTGTTATAAATACGGAAAAGGGGCATTTTATCTCCTGTATCAGGAAAATAGTGTATGCTGAAATTGTAATTTATAATTTTATTTCTAATATAGTCAACATAATAAGGATCAAATTGTGATTTTGTATTTTGTGTGATTTTTACATTATTTAAATCTTTATCAAATACAATAAAGTTTATCAGGTTTTGATTTTCAAACTTTTCCAAGGAGCTTAATTGTATTTTTTCAAAAGCAGTGAATTTATAATTTATTCCTTCATTATTGAAGATAATTTTACTTATAAAATCATCTGTAAACAATTCTATATGTCTTTCTCTTTCTATAGTGTTTTGGGAAATATTATAGGTTCTTCCTACTATAAATACTTGGATAAAAACAATAATACACAGAAAAGAAATTAATATTGAAGATAAAATTATAAAAAGTTTAAATATAATACTTTTATAAAATTTCATATTTTACCTCTATAAAGCATCAAATTTGTACCCTCTACCTTTAACTGTTACTATAAATTTGTGATTGTCACCTAGTTTTTGTCTTAATCTTCTAATATGTGTATCAATGGTTCTTGGATCTCCAAAATAGTCATATCCCCATACTTTATCAAGTATTATGTCCTTTGATAAAATAATTCCTTTATTTTTTATTAAAAATTTTAATAAATCATATTCTTTATGTGTCATTACTATCTTCGAATTGTCTACTGTAACTTCACCAGAATTAAAATCTATAATAAAACCATCTTTTGAAAAAATATTGTTATTAACATTTATTTTATTATCGACTCTATTTAAAAGAGCATTGGCTTTTGCTACAAGTACTTTAGGGCTGAAGGGCTTGGTTACATATGCATCAGTACCTTCATCGAAGCCCTGTAGTATATCCTGTTCTTCAGTTTTTGCAGTAAGCATAATAATGGGTACATTAGAGATCCTTCTAATGCATTCACAAACTTTAAAACCATTTATATAAGGAATCATTATATCAAGAATAATTAAATCTATTTTATTTAATTTGAATATATCTAAAGCTTGATTTCCATCTTCAGCCTCATATATATTGAAATTTTCCTTTCTAAAGTACATAGCTATTAAATTTCTAATTCCTGCATCATCCTCAACTATAAGGAGATTTTTAAACATAATACTTATCACCTCTTAATGAAATTTAAATTATTTCACGTTCCTGTAACATTGGAATTTTAATATAAACTTGTGTGACATTGACAGCTTAAATTATATACTATATCAATTTTTTATCAAGTTTTAGTTTAACTATAATAATTATTAACGAATTCTATTTAGTATGGAGGTTATAGTAGGTAATCGTAAAATAAAGTGAACGTTTTTTATACAAGATGTTTCTTATATTAACGAGTGAATTTTTTAAAGTATCAAAAGAAATATTTAATACTAGGATGGTAACAAAAAATGAAAGTTTACATTTTAAAGGAAGAAGGGGAATGATATGAAATTTAAATTTGATAAAACTAGGTTATTAAAGGCTGTATTATGGATTTTATTTATAGCGTATATTGCTGCTTTGTTTAAAATTTTGATATTTAGATATCTTTCAATAAGTCAATTATTTAGTGGAAGTTATGGAAAAATCAGGTCAATTAATTTAATTCCATTTAAAACAGTTATTCAAGATATTGTTAATAGTAGAACAATGGGATATATGAGAGCAATATCTAATACTTTTGGAAATATAATAATATTTATACCTTTTGGCTATTTTATACCTTCTTTAAATGAAAAATATTCAAGGTTTAGTAATGTGTTAATATCTACAGCTTGTTTTAGTTTATTTTTTGAAATTTCTCAGTATATTTTAGGTGTTGGAAGCAGTGATGTTGATGATATTATTTTAAATACTACGGGAGGAATTATAGGATATGTTTTATATAAATACATCAATAAGCTGATACCAAAAAGAAACACCTTTTATATGAGCATAATAATAACAACTTTTATATTTTTTATTGGTGGAGGTATTGTTGCTGTAGATCAATTTGGGACATACTTAGGAATTAGTAAATTGCATGAACAAGTTATTGGTGGAGAAAATGTTCCAAAAGGTAAAGCGGATATATTTGGAAAGTTGGTGAATAGTAGTGGTGATTTAGTTACTATAGATACAAATATTGAAAATGAAAAAGACGAAAGTATTAAAGACGAAAGTATTATAGTATCTTCTAATAATATTAAAAATGCTAATGAAAAGAAAGCTGAAGTAATGTTAAATAAATCCACTAAGGTTTATTTGAAAAAAGGTGTTTTAAAGAAAAAATTTTTAAAAGGATATAGTTTAACAGTTACCTATAGTAAAATTTCTACTGAGAATATAAGTAAGTTATCATCTGGTGCAAAAATATCTGTATGGGGAAAATATGAGAAAGGAAAATTAATTGCAAATGTAATTAGTATTGAAAATTAATTGCAAATGTAATTAGTATTCTTGATGAATCTAGGGAATAACAAAATTTTTAATCTTTAAATCACTGTTTAAAAATGAGGTATGGAGGTGTATATGAGTGAAAAAATTACTTATGATGCCAGTATTATTTCTGGCTGTAATAATGATGGTTTACTCAGTATTTAAACCAAATCAAACTATAAATAATTTAGCTTATGGAAGTGATAAAAAAACTGGTGATGTTTTAATTTTAGTAAATAGAGATCAGAGGTTATCAAGCAATTATATGCCTAAAAGTTTAACAATACCTAATGTGAATTTTGCATTTAATACATCTCATGAAGAAAAAATGATGCAGGGTGAGGCTGCTAGAGCTTTGGAAAATTTATTCGCATATGCGGGTAAGCAAGATATAAATTTGTATGGTAACTCTGGTTATAGATCTTATAAATCACAAAAGCAGGTCTATAATGAAAGAGTAAAAAAGGTTGGTAAACAGCAAGCTGATGAGTATGTGGCACAACCTGGAGCTAGTGAACATCAAACTGGTCTTGCAATGGATGTAACTAATAAAGAGGGAGCACAAGGTCGACTAATGGTAGACTTTGGACAAACTAAGGAAGGAAAGTGGTTAAAGGCTAATGCCTATAGATTTGGATTTATCATGAGATATCCAAAAGAAAAAGAATCTATAACAGGTTATAATTATGAGTCGTGGCATATCCGATATGTTGGAAGAAAGGCAGCAAAGCAAATGTTTGATAAAAATTTGGTATTGGAAGAATACTTAAATGAGAAATAATTTATATTTTTGAGAGGACAGTGACTGTCCTCTCAAAAAGTTGTATTACTTACATTGGATAGATTCAATTAATAATTCAATATAATCATATCTAACATTTCTATTTTTATAATCAAGTTTGGCGATATTCTCTACTTTATTACCTAATAATATAGGAAATATCAAAGTGCTAATTATTTGTAAGCCCATCATGTGCAAGTGATAATCGTCTTTAATATCTGTCAATTCTTTTAAAATATTCATTAAGCTTGTAATTCCTTCTTCTTGAAGAAATTTCATATATTCAGGTTGAACTTCTTCATTACATATAAGTTTGTTAACGAAGTTTTTAAATACATCAGGATATTCTATACTAACATCTGAATAACTTCTAAGAAAATTTCTAAGCCTTTCTACTGGTGGTAATTCATTATTGTCAAGAATTTTAAATGAGTTTTTAAACATACCAGTAAAACATTTTAAAGCTTCATTAATTACATTATCCTTTGATCCAAAATGATAATTAATAGATGCTATATTCACATCAGCAGCTGCTGCTATTTTTCTTGTAGTAACATTTTGAAAGCCTTCCTTTCCAATAATATAAAGTGTTGAATTTAGTATTCTTTCTTTTGCGTTTGACGCATTTTTTAAATTATTTTTCATATGAATTCCTCCTAAGCGGTTAACAGAAATCTATGATTTTGTGTGAATCGCTTATTACTATTATATATAAACAATGTTTAAAACATATTTTAATATTATCATACTAATTTATATATTTTTTGTCAACAACAAAAGTCATAAGTATATGTTTTTTTATTATAATTTACAAAAGTATTTTGGTAATATAAAGGTGTATGTAAAAATAACTTTTTTACATACTAACTTTAAAAAGAAAAATTATATTGACAACTAGTAAGGTTAGTATTAATATTTATTTAAACAATGTTTAAAACAATGATTAAAACAATGCTCAAAAAAATTTGAAAATCAATTGATTTTGGTTAGTAACAAAATTTTTAATATTTTTAATAAAGGGGGAAATATGTTTATGTTAAGTAAAAAAAGAATAAAAAAATTAATACCATTGTTATTATCATTAACTATCACAACATTATTTTCAGGATGTTTCTCGAATGAAAATAATTTTAAAGAGACTAGTGAAAATAAAACACAATCTGAAGATATATATATTTTAAGTGGAAAAATTCAAGCAGATAGTTATGCAAATGTATCTTCTCAAATCAATGCAAAAGTAACTGAAATTAAAGTAGATGTGGGTACTAAAGTAAATGCTGGTGATCCAATCATATACTTAGACAATAAAGACCTTCAATCTCAAGTGAATCAAGCAGAAGCTGCTGTTTCAACCAATCAAGCCAACTTAGATAAAATTAAAGCTGGAACAAGACCGGAATCAATTGCTTCCCAAAGGGCTCTTGTTGATGGAGATAAAACAGCTTATGATATTGCTCAAAAAAACTATAATCGTCAAAAACAGTTGCTTCAGGGGGGGAATACTGCTGAAGTAAACCTTGAACAAGCACAGCAGGCATTCTCTGCAGCAAAAGCTAAGTATGATGCAGATTCACAAGCATTAGCTTCTATGGAAAATGGTCCAACACAAAGTGATATAAATGCATCTTGGGCACTTGTGAAGCAAGCTAAAGCTGCAGTAGAAATATCGAAAACTTCATTAACTCATACAGTTATTACAGCACCAATATCAGGAACAGTTACTTTAAAAAATATAAATGTAGGAGAAATGTCTGGTGCTAACCAACCTCTTGTTACAATTGTAAGCAGTGATGGGTTTCATATAGATAGTTATGCACCAGAGAACTTACTTGCCAAGTTAAAAGTAGGACTTCAAGTTAATGTTAAAGTATCTGGATTTTCAGATAAAGTGTTTCAGGGTGAAATTTCAACAATAAATTCACAAATAGATTCTCGCAATAAGGATGCTTTAGTAAAAATAGATCTTAAAGATCATAGCGATATTTTAAAACCAGGTATGTTTGCAGAAATAGGGTTGAAAAATAAGGTGGGTGAATAAATTATGAAATCAAATAAAAAGATGTTAATAATTCCTGTGTTTATATTAATGTTAGTAGTTGTAGGAGGCATAATTGCATATTATTGGTACAATTCTACATATTTTGTTTCAACAGATGATTCAACAGTTCAAAGTGATTTGGTAAAAGTAGCGCCACAAATTACAGGTAAACTTGCAGAAATAAATATTAAGGATGGTCAGTATGTGGAAAAGGATCAAATAGTAGGTAGGGTTGATATGGGCAATTTAGCGGATATAGCTACAGACTCCTCCGTTGTAAGATCTCCAATTAGTGGAATTATATTAAAAAAGCAAGGAACTGCAGGTGAGGTGGTTACTGCAGGACAACCACTTGCTACAATGATAGATCCATATGATCTTTATGTGAATGCTAATATAGATGAAACAAAACTTAAAAAGGTAAAAGTGGGGCAAAGTGTTGATATTACTGTAGATGAATATAATGGATTAAAATTAAGTGGTAAAGTTATAAGCGTTGGAGATTACGCTAATTCTGATTTGTCTGTTATTCCTACGTCTACTAGTGGAACTTTCACGAAGGTTGTACAGAAAATTCCTGTAAAGATTTCATTATCTAAAAATAAATATAAACTATTACCTGGAACAAATACTGTTGTTAAAATCCATGTTAAATGAAAAGAGGTAGATTTTTATGGAAAAAGATATTACATCACATTCATATAGATGGTTTGCTCTTGCAGCAGTAGTTATGGGTACATTTATGGCTATTCTTGATACTAGCATAGTAAATATCGGAATACCTAAAATGATGGCAGTTTTTAATGTATCTTTGGATTCTGTTCAGTGGGTATTAACTGCATATACGCTTACATTAGGCGCTATCGTACCTCTTACAGGATTTTTAGGAGAGAAATTTGGAAATAAGAAATTATATATTTTTGCATTAATTTCATTTACATTAGGTTCTTTTTTATGTGGTATGTCCTGGAGCAATTCAGCCATGATAATTTTCCGTGTGCTGCAGGCTCTTGGAGGTGGAATGATTATGCCAGTTAGTATGACTATTATTTTTCAGATGTTTGAACCTAAAGAACGTGGACTTGCTATGGGATTTTGGGGAATAGCTAGCATGGCAGCTCCTGCTATAGGACCTACTCTTGGTGGTTTTATTATTGAAAAATTGGATTGGAGATTAATTTTTTATGTAAATGTTCCTATTGGAATTACAGCAATAATTTTATCAACAATATTGTTAAAGGAATTTCCACATAAGGCTCCTGAGAAAGTTGATATTACAGGTTTTATATTCTCAACGGTTGGCATTGTAAGTGTTTTATATTTACTAAGCGAAAATCCTATAGATTGGAGTGATGTACAGAATCCTGTTATTTTAACAATAGGTATTTTCAATCTTATTATGTTTGTTATAAATGAACTGACAGTTTCAGAACCACTTTTAGATTTAAAAGTACTAAAAAAATTAAACTTTTCATTTTCTTTAATTGCTTTAACATTAATAAATATGGCATTGATGGGAGGAGTATATGCTATACCTCTATTTTTACAAAGGCTCAAAGGATATACAGCTATGCAAACAGGTATATTAATGTTTCCATCTGCAATTGTTACAGGGTTAATGATGCCTATAAGTGGAAAGGTAGTAGACAAAATAAATCCCAAAGTAATAATATTACCTGGATTAGTTTTACTTGGAATATCATCATATCAATTGGCACAAATAGATTTAAATACGTCTAGGGATATGACGAATTTACTTTTGATACTTCGAGGTGCAGGATTAGGACTTTCTATGATGCCACTTACTACATTGGGAATGAATGTTCTACCACAAAGTTTAATTTCCCAAGGTTCAACTCTCCAGAATACTTTTAAACAAATAGCAGGATCTGTTTCCATAACTATGATGACACTTTCTCTTACAAGCAAATCAGATATATATTATTATAGATTATCAGAACAGGTAACACCTTTTAATGTGCAAGCAGCAGTATTTTTGAATCAAATGCAAAGTAAACTAACACTTAATGGAATATCATTAACTCAATCGCAAGTTCAAGCTAAAAGTATTCTTATGGGACTTTTAAAAAAACAGGCTTCTGTAAATGCATTTGATTATATATTGATGCTATGTGCACTATTTGTATTAATAGCATTAATTTCAACTTTATTAATAAAAATTAAACATAAAGTGGAAATTGAGTCGGTTGAGAACTAATATTTATGCTTGGCTAAAAATATTACATAAAAGCGTGATAAAAAAGTCACGCTTATTTTTATTCAAAATTTTATACTTAAGTGTTATTTGACTTAAAAAACAATTGCAATAATATATACGTTTACATTCATAATGTTGATTAAATGATAGTAAAAAGTGGTTTTAAAAAATAATTTATTAAAAAAATACGAATAAAATTATAAAAATGATATTGAAATATATAAATAATGGTGGTAATATAATAACAAGATTCATTTTTGAAAATTTTCATAGGATACTTTAATTTCGATCGATTGAAATGCAAATTCTAAAAGGGGGCAATAATTGTGAAAAATATATTTAGAACAAAACCCATTGAAGATCTCATAAGTGAGACGCAGGGTGAAAAATCATTAAAGAAAGTATTGGGGGCTTTCGAACTTACTATGCTTGGTATTGGTGCAATAATTGGTACTGGAATATTTGTGCTTACAGGTATTGCAGCTGCAAATTATTCTGGACCAGCGCTTGTTGTATCATTTATCATATCAGGTATTGCATGTGCATTTGCTGGATTATGTTATGCTGAGTTTGCTTCCATGGTTCCAGTAGCAGGTAGTGCTTATACCTATGGATATACAGCACTTGGTGAATTGTGGGCATGGATTATTGGATGGGATCTAATACTTGAGTATTTATTTGCTATTGCGACAGTAGCAATTGGATGGTCAGGATATATAGTTAAACTTCTTGCATCTGTAGGTATTATCATACCAAAAGCTTTAGCAAATGCTCCTGATGGAGGCGGTATTGTAAATTTACCAGCAATTCTTATACTTGCTGTAGTAACAGGTATCCTTATAATAGGTGTACAACAAAGTGCTAGATTGAATAATATAATAGTTGGAATAAAAATTGCCGTTGTTTTATTATTTATAGCATTAGGTGTAGGTCATATTAATGTAGCAAATTGGAGTCCGTTTATGCCTTATGGTTGGAGTGGTGTTTTATCAGGTGCTTCAGTAATATTCTTTGCTTATATAGGATTTGATGCAGTTTCAACTGCAGCAGAGGAAGTAAAAAATCCTCAAAAAGATTTACCAAGAGGAATTATAGGTTCATTAATTGTTTGTACTATATTGTATATTGTGGTTTCTGCAGTATTAACAGGAATGGTTCCATATCTTAAATTTAAAGAAACAGCAGCTCCAGTTGCATTTGCACTTGAGCAGGTTGGCATAACTTGGGGGTCAGCTTTGGTATCTGTTGGTGCAGTTTGTGGTCTTACTTCAGTATTAATTGTTATGTTATTTGGTCAAACTCGTGTATTCTTTGCAATGTCAAGAGATGGATTACTTCCAAAAGTATTTGGAGACGTACATCCAAAATTCCAGACACCTGTAAAAAGTACATTACTTGTTGGTATTATAAGTATGATAGTTGCAGGTTTTACTCCAATAGGAGTTGTTGCAGAACTTACTAATATAGGTACTTTAACAGCATTTATAATAGTTTCAGCAGCTGTTATAGTATTAAGAAAACGTGAGCCAGATAGAAAGAGAGCATTTAAATGTCCATTAGTACCTGTAGTTCCAGGACTTTCAATAGCTTTCTGTGCACTTTTAATATTTAAACTTCCAGTTATAACTCAAGTTAGATTTGTAGTTTGGTTAGCAATAGGACTTGTAATATACTTTGTATATAGTTATAAGCATAGCGCTATGAATAGTGGAAAAAGCAGTGCAGCATAATAATTTGCTGCATTAAGATGATATAAATTTTAAATGTATAAGCTATGAAATATAGGTTTTTACCTTAATTCATAGCTTTTTTAGTTACTTTGTAAAAAATTTTATTGAAAAGTGTATTTTTTTAAACATAAGTATTAATGCATAAAGCAGTAAAAGATAAGCTTTAAAAGTATAATTAGCATAAAGCTATCTAATATGATATAATTGGACAACAAGACTAAATTTTATTCGGTAATTAAACTACTGGATAACTGATTTAAAGTCATAGGAGAAACAAGCTTCAACTAAGTAGATTCATTGATATTGAGAAGGGAGATAAACCATATTGAAAGTAAATAAATTTAAATGTAACTGTGGTTGCCATAAATTTAAAATATTAGTGCTTAATATTCGAAAAAATAGTGAAATTTTAAAGTGTACCCAATGTGGACAAAAGTGGGTAAGAACAGGTTCTATTTATAAAGAGCAAAACGGCAAAAGCCTGTAGATATTACAGGCTTTTCGTACTAAGGAGTATAGCTATTATTTATTCCTCTAATGGAAACTTCACCAGAAAAAACTTTGTGAATGCTTCCGTCTTTGAATTCAACTATTAATTCACCATTTTCATCTAAATCTAATGCTTTAGCAAAGATTTCTCCATTCCTATTTATAATTTTAATTTCTTTTCCGATAAGTATAGAGTGATCTCTGCATATGTTTACAGAAGTTTTTATGTTATCTTCTTCTACAAATTCTTCATATAACTTTTCGAAGGTGTTGATTAAAATGCTTACAAATTCTTTCCTTTTTATATAATTTCCTGTTTCTATGCTTATAGAAGTAGCTTTATCTCTTAAGTCTTCTGGAAAATCTTCTTTATCTAAGTTTGCGTTTATTCCTATACCCATAACTACATAACTAACTTTGTTCAATTCTCCACTCATTTCAGTTAAAATACCGCAAACCTTTTTGTTGTTTAAAATTATGTCATTTGGCCATTTTACTTGCACTTTAATATTAAAGGCTTCACAAGCGTTTACAACAGCTGCAGCACCTATTTGAGTAATTCTAGGTACTTTTAAAGGCTCGATATCTGGTCTCATAATTATAGATATCCAAATACCTTTACGTTTAGGAGATACAAAAACTCTCCCCAATCTACCTTTTCCAGAAGTTTGTTCTTCGCTTATTACTACAGTGCCATGAGTTGCATCTTTTGAAGCAAGTTCTTTTGCTTTTGTATTTGTAGAATCTAAGCTTTCAAAGTAAAATAAATTTTTACCTATGTATTTTGTAGTTAAATTTTCGCTTATTTCTTCAAAAGAAAGTATATCAGGAGAAAAAGTTAATTTATATCCCTTTTTTGATATGGAATCTATGTGGTAACCTTCTTTTTTTAGAGTATTTATATATTTCCATATGGCAGTACGGCTCACATTTAATTTTTCACAAATTATTTGTCCTGATATGAAATTTCCTTCATTTTCTTTTAATAAATGAAGAATTTTATCTTTCATTAAATTCACCTCGCATATATTGTCTAATACATTATACTACAAAAAATAAAAAAGCAACAAGGTCCTAAAAAAGGACTTTGTTGATAATGTGTTGTTGATTATATATTGTGAGATAATTTTGAGCGTTTGGTGAACTTTTTACCATTAGAATGAGAACCTAATTTTTCTCCTTGAACTATTCCTATATCTTCACCATCTTTAGGATACATTTTTCTAAGTTCAGCATTAGATTTATCATCAGTTTTCATATGACTTTTATTGTTATCCATAAGTATACCTCCATGAAAAGTAAAATATATAATTAATATCCCCGGATAATAGAAAATTATTTATTTGAC
The DNA here is from genome assembly GCF_000633595.2 of Clostridium drakei. Taxonomy (GTDB): domain Bacteria; phylum Bacillota; class Clostridia; order Clostridiales; family Clostridiaceae; genus Clostridium_AM; species Clostridium_AM drakei. The sequence goes on from NZ_JIBU02000009.1 coordinate 60,499, forward strand.
CGTTATTAAACCTTTATTAATAGTTTTCAACTTGTTTTTTGTATTCATTAACAATATGTTAATTTAATTTTAATTTGTTATTAAATAGTTAAAAAACATATAAAAAACACTACAGTTTTTACGAAAAAGAAGTTATAATTGAACTAGGAACTTAATAATTAAATAGGGGGTTTTCTTATGTTAAACGGTAAAAAAATTCGTGATATAAGATTGAATCTTGGATATACTACTCTGGATATCCAAAATCTTACGAAGAATCCGAAATACGAAACTTCAATTTCAAAATCTTACTTAGAGGAATTAGAAAGAGGGGATAAGAAAAATCCAAGTTTTCAAAAAGTAGTCGTCCTTGCGGAAGTTTTACGATGTAAGGTAGATGAGTTAATATTAAGTGCCTAATAAAATCCAAGTGAATACAAGGTAGCAGCTATATATGATTTTTACGTACAGCTGCTACCTTTATGTTTAAACAACTAATTATTTTTTATTTAACTCCAAATAATGTGAAATTTTATCTATACAATTATTGGGATTATAGTAAAATTCACTTTCTCTAAGTATAAAGAATTTCCAGCCAACTCTTTGAAGCGTCATTCTTCTGTTATGATTTTCTTCCCAATTTGAGGAAAATGCAGTGTCTTCACCACAGCAATCTATTGCTAGTCTGCCGTAAGTTCCTTCTAATACAAAATCTATTTTGTATTTTCCTATTTTTATATTAGGTTTAACATTAAAACCTCTTTTTTTAAGAGCAGATAATACGTCATTTTTAAAACCAGATACTAATAAATTATTTCCTTTTTCATATTGTAAGGATTTTTTTTCAATATCTAAGCAGTAACTTAAAAGGTTAGATCTTACACATTTGGGATTCAAATCTTCTATATCTACACTGTGAAATAAGAACATTTGGTTTTTGGCACGGCTTGCAGCTACATTAAATCTTCTTATATCAGATTCCTTAGTCAAAGCTGTAAACTTAGCATTTTTAGCAATGACTAAAGATAAGAAAATTATATCCCTTTCATCACCCTGGAAGGAATAGGCGTCACCACATATTAATCTTCTACGTATCATTTCTTCAATGCCTAGGTTTTCTTTAAGCATATTTTCTATAAGTTCACTTTGAGCTTCGCCTAAGAGAGATATAACACCCATGGTCATATTTTTATATTTTTCATCATTGCAGCACTGAACTATTTTATTTACTATAGCGCGGGCTTCCTCTTCATTTACATTTTTAGATAGATCTTTAAGACCATTTTCTACTTTAACTGCAGAAATTACAGGTGAAAATGAATCAGGAGCTTCAGGACATCTTAAAGGTATAATTTCTCCAGAATAACATAAATTATTGCTGAAATCTATTATACTAGGAGCACATCTAAAATGTTCTTTGAGTACTAAGCGACTAGGAAATACTCTTAATGCTGTGTGATAAAGGCTTGTTTTTAAATCAAACCATTCACTGTGAGGAATCTCTTTTAAATATCTATGAATTAGATTTTCCACCATTTCATTATCCTTACCGATAGCTTCAGGGCTTATTTGCCATTCATCACCAACAATAACAGCTCTCTTACCTCTAAGTAATACAGTAATTGCTGAAATGTCACTTTGGCTGCTTTCATCAACAATAACTACATCAAATAAGTCATCTTCTAACTTTATAGTTTCTATAACTTTGTTTAGAGGCATAATCCAAACAGGTATAACACCTTTACAATTTTCCATCTCTTTTTGAGCTAGCCTTCTATATTTTGAAGCTTGTTTTCCTGTACCTTTTCCAATTCTTTTTATAGATTCCATCCATGTAAAAAGACTTCTTTTTTGAGATTCAGTAGTGTGTTTAATTTGATTGTACCAGGTTTTTTTGGCTACTATCTCTTTTATTAGCATAGTTTCTTTTAACTTTTCAGCTTCTATATCTTGTTCTAATTGATCAGGTTTTAATTTGTAAATTTCATTTAAAAGAGAACTACCAGCTTTCCATTTCCAAGCATCATCCCAATTTTTGTAATTGTCATCAATAGAATTATCAGCCCACTGATTTAATAGTTTTTTAGCAAATATAGGACATGTACTTTTAAGTTTACTAATATAAGTATTTATTTTATCAGATGTATTCTTTATATCCTTGAGCTTCCACAGTTCATCATACAACTTTCTGATTTTTGTCTTATCATAGTCTGCAATCCAATCAGAAGCTTCACTTAAATAATCATTTTTTATAAATAGTTGTCTGGTAGCTTGTAATTTACTATTCAATTTTTCATATTCTCTTAAATACTTTACAGATTGGAATATGTTTATTAAATAATCATAATCTTTTTTACTATATAAATTAAGTTCAATAGGGAATTTGGAATTACCTAAGTATTCTTTTATGATTTTTGCGTAAGATTTATCCCAATTAATTATAAGGTCTATTTCCAATATATTTTCTGAAATAGCATTTAAAAGGTTGCTATCTGAATTAGTTATTATCTTTCCCCCATATTCTTTTACTGTATTATTCCATAATGTTCTAAGATTTCTTTCTAAAATTTCCTTATCTATAGCTTTGCTAAATATATCACACTGTTCTTTAGTGGTTAAAGGTCTATAATCTACTTCACAATCCTGCAGAATGTAGCTGCATTGATTATGAAGTAATTTAAATATGGAACCAAGTTTTCCTTTAGAATTAATTTGATTATGAATTATTTTGAAGTCATCCTTAAGCTTAGTTATATCTATGCCAACAGGAAATTTGATGTTGTGTGAATTTATTATTTGCTTTATAATACTTATTTCATTTACATGTTTATTTAGATTTAAAACTATATCCTTCCAAAAATCTTTATAAGCATCATTGGTATAATAGGATTTCAATATGGATTTCAGCCATCCATTTTCTATTAGTGCTATTTTATCTCTAGCTGTTGTAGTAAATTTTAAAAATTCTTCTAGTTGTTCATTGCCTATTTCTATAGTACATAATTCTATATTTTTTTTATATTTATTCAAATTACCTTCTAAGAAATTTACTCTGCTTAAGGTTTCTGTTAGTTCATTGTAAGAAGGAAGCTTGTACAGTAAATTTCCAACCTTATTTAATTTGTCTATATATTCCTTTTTATTTTCCTTCATGAGCTTTATAAGGTTATTAAAATCCTGTTGCGACAAGGATGCTCTAGTTTTCATTTCTATACCATCATCTATCCATGAACAGGTATTTTTATTTTCATTAATCCATTTTGATAATTGAGTAAGGGTAAAGCCTTCATTTCTATAATTTATAGTTTTATTTTCAAAGGATTCTGCCTCTTTTAATTGACTCATAAGATTTTCTATATTTTTTCTGCATTTCTTTAAATCTTCTTCTACAGGTTCTATTTCTTTTAAAAGAGTATTAGGATTAATAGATAAGTTTTCGGTGATTTTTCTTACTGATTCATCTAAATCCTTTAAAGCTTTTGTATCATTACCTAAAAGACTTATGCATAAGGATCTTATTTCTTCTGGTATTTTTTCAGATAATACTTTTAGAGCTTTATCTGTTTGACTGGTAACTAAAACCCTTTTTCCGTGAGCCATAAGATGACATATTAAATTACATATAGTATGGCTTTTCCCAGTTCCAGGAGGCCCCTGAACTACTACTCCAAAATTGTTAGCAAGTCTTTTTGTTATTTCTTTTTGTTCTTCATTAGCTGGCAGAGGAAATAATATATTCTTACCTATGCCTTCCCATTCATTATAAATATCGGTATTACCTAAAGAATTTGTTTCTTTTACTAAGGCTTCTATAGTTTTTGGAATAGGGTTACCTTTATCTATGTAGTTTAAGATATCATTAAGTTCTACATCCCATATCCTAGTATCTATATTTCTTAAAATAATGCAGGGAGAATTATAAAAAACAGGTGATGTTGAAACCTTTATGGAGTTTAAAGGAATAATATCTTTATTTAATGAACTTTCTTCAAGCTTTGCGCTTAAACAATTTAAAATGTTCATTAAAGTAGTTTCTATATTACACATGTTTCTTGCATCTAATCCGTTCTTTTTTATATCTAATGAGATATCTAATATCTTATCTAGATTAGGTAAGTCCAAACCTTCCAGTATTCCTATTTCAAAGTTTGTTATATTATTGTAGGGAGAAAGAGTAAATATGGCTTTTTCACTATTAAAATTCAACACCATTTTGGTACTAAACATTGGATGAATTATTTTTTCGCCATTTACTTCTAAACTTAAAACTCCGTGTCCCCAAATTATTTCAAGATCTTCACTGTTTTTCTCCATAGTAGAATATATTTTAAATAAAGTGTTGTATAAACCATCACATTCTTTACTAACTGTAAGCCAGTTTTCATCATCACTTTTATTTATTAAACATCCTTTTTTGTTATACAAATCCGGTTCAGAAATTACTTTAATATATTTTGTAACATCTCTTACTATTTTTTTATCCATGTTCTTTATACTTAGCAAGTACAAAAATATATTTCGTATTTTTTCTCTCGCGTCCAAAATAAAAACCTCCTAAAATAGTCTACATTAAATCATACATTTTATTATAGCATAGATGTTTAATCATTAGTATTAAAACCATTTTATATTACTATATTCATATTGAAAAAAAACTTCAGTAATTGTAAGATTATTTTATAAATATTGCACTAATTTAAAGGTGGGGATGTTCATGATTAAAATTAATGGCAAGAATGTAATAATGAAGAAAGGAGATATTACAAAGGAAGAAACAGATGCTATAGTTAATCCTGCAAATGGAGCGCTGAAGCATGGTGGAGGTGCTGCAGCAGCAATAGTAAAAGCAGGTGGAATGCAGATACAAAAAGATAGCAATAATTTAATTAAAAAAAGAGGATTTCTAGATGCAGCTAATTGTGTTGTTACTGATGGATATAAATTACCATGCAAATTTATATTACATGTGGTAGGCCCTAGAATGGGAGAAGGAAATGAAGAAGAAAAGCTAAAAAAGGCAGTTGATAATGTATTAAATGTGGCAGAAGCATATGGATTAAAATCCATATCCATGCCAGCTATAAGTTCTGGCATATTTGGATTTCCAAAGGATAGATGTGCAGATATATTAGTAAAAACTGCAGTTGAATTTTTAAAAAATAAGGCTGACAGTTTAGAAACTGTAGTTATGTGCAATTATGATGATGAAACCTATAACATATTTTTAGAAAAGGAAAAAGAATATGTTTAAAATTTATTAACAGGTTTGACAATATGTTGTAACAGTAGGCAATTAAACTTAAAAAAGTAATTAGAACTATTTGTTAATCTTTGATTACTGATTTAAAGTTGGGGGATTGAACATGAATAAAACTGTATTAATTGTAGATGATGAAGAGAGAATGAGGTTTTTAATAGATGCTTATTTAAAAAAAGAAGGCCTTAATGTGCTTCAAGCAGAAAATGGTAGGGATGCATTGAAGCTTTTTAAAGAAAATATTGTGGAATTAGTGGTACTTGACATAATGATGCCTATAATGGATGGATGGACAACTTGTAAAGAAATTAGAAAAATATCTCAAGTTCCAGTTATTATGCTTACTGCAAAAGCAGAGGATGAAGATCAAATATTGGGCTTTGAGTTAGGAACAGATAACTATGTTACAAAACCTTTCAGTCCTAAATTGTTAGTAGCTAAAGTAAAAGCACTTTTAAAGAGAGCTTATCCAGATGAAAATAATCAAGATAACTTTTTTGACGGACTTTATATAAATGAAAAGGCTCATGAGACCAAGGTCAATGATGAAGATATATATTTGTCTCCAAAAGAATTTGAATTGTTAAGTTATTTTGTTAAAAATAAAGGAATGGTGCTTAGCAGAGAACAAATTTTGGATTCAGTATGGGGAATGGATTACTATGGAGATTTAAGGACTGTTGATACTCATATAAAGAGACTTAGAGAAAAACTTGGTGAAAAGGCATATTTAATATCTACTATAAGAGGAACAGGATATAAATTTGAAACGAAAGGATATGCTTAGGTGTATTGAAGATGAAATTAAACATAAAATTTTTAAGAGGTAATATATCAAATAATATAAATAAAAGTATAACTTGGAAGTTATTTATTGTAACTTTTATAGTTTTTATAATTTTTATAAGCACTAATTTTTTAATTCAATCTTTATTCTTTGAAAAATTTTATGTGAGTAAGAAAAAAGCTAATTTGCAAGATGGTATACAAAAATTCAAAGTAAGCTATAACAAAGCTAAAACACAAGAAAAAGAAATGGAACTTATAAGAGAATTTGAAGATGGTAATAATGCTAAAATAGCCATATTAGATAATAATGGTAATTTGAAATTTATAGTGAAATCCAATAACGAAAAAGCAGATAATTTAAAAATTAGAATCATTAATGAAGTTATAAAGTCTTGGACAATAAGCTCTGATATTATGGAAATCATGAAAAAGGAAGATAAGACTATAACAAGAATAACTTCTAAGAAAAGTAATGAAGTGAGGACTATAGTAATTGCTAGCTCTAATGTTGCTAAAGGAAATATAATATTTGCTATATCTTCACTTCAGCCTGTAAATGAAGCATCTTTAGTAATAAAAGAATTTTATTTTTATTTTTATATAGGAGCGGTAATACTGATTATTATATTATCATTAGTATATTCTAATATGATATCAAAGCCCCTTTTAAAAATTAATGAAACAGCATCTAAAATGGCAGCTTTAGATTTTTCGGAAAAGTGTTATATAAGAAGAGAAGATGAAATAGGAAATTTATCTAATACTTTAAATTTTTTATCGGAGAACTTAAATGAAGCATTGACTTCGTTAAAAGAGGCTAATATTAAGCTAGAAAATGATATAGAAAAAGAAAGAGCATTAGAAAAAATGAGAAAGGAGTTTGTTGCTGCAGTTTCTCATGAATTGAAAACTCCTATAAGTTTAATAGAAGGATATGCTGAAGGAATTAAAGATGGCATATTTGAAAGTGATAATAAGGACTATTATATAGATATAATAATAGATGAATCTAAAAGAATGGGGAATTTGGTTTATGACATGTTGGATTTATCTCAGTTAGAATCTGGAAATTTTAAATTAGTTAAGGAAGAATTTTTTGCACATAAGCTTATAGAATCAACTATTAAAAGATTTTCAGCACCAATAGAGAATAATTTTATAGATTTTAAATTGAATTTACAACAGGATATAAAAATATATGCAGATTGGAGAAGAATGGAGCAGGTTTTAATTAATTTTATTACTAATGCTATAAGACATACTGGAGAGCATGGATACATCAAGATAAGTTTAGAAAAACTAGGAAATAATAAGGCTTTAGTTTACGTGGAGAATAGTGGCAAACAAATATCAGAAGATGAAATGGATAAAATATGGAGCAAATTTTATAAAATAGATAAGTCAGGAAACAGAAAGTTAGGTGGAACTGGAGTAGGCCTTGCTATAGTAAAAAACATACTCATGCTCCATGGATATGATTATGGTGTGAAAAATATAAACAATGGGGTTAGGTTTTATTTTATAGTAAGTTTATATAAGGCATCTTAAAAAAATAACTGGACTAATTATTTTCTTGAAGATGTCTAAGTAATTTTAAAAATAATCCTTCTATGATTTCTTACTTTTATAAAGATATTAACAATTTATTCATTAACTTGTCACGAATATGTAATTTAATCATAGTAATATAAGCTTATAAGTTAGGAGGGTTATAAGTGAATAATATAAAATTAAAAATAAAAGATAAGATACATTTTAAAATGAATGACAAGACAAAATTTTATATAGATAAACTAATGTTAAATATTAGAGATAATTTAGATTTAATTTTGTTTTTGATTATAATATATGTAAAGGTCATGCATTATGGAAAACAAATATCTCCAGATTATTTTTATTCTAAGGTAAATAGACCTATTATAGCGTCTATATTGATATTGGTCAGTTTCTTTACACTGTTTAAGCAGAGTAAAAGAATAAAAATGTTATTCATATTAGATATTTTAATAAGTTTAATCTTAATATCAGATATTATATATTTTAGATATTATAAGGATGTAATAACGGTTTCAGCTGTAAAAAATGCAAAACTTTTAACTGGAGTATCTGCTAGTGTAAAAAGTTTAATTAACGTAAAAGATTTTTTATATTTAATAGACATAGTATTTCTTGTACCTATTATGAAAAAGTTTAAAGTTGTAAATAACAATAAAAAAGTATTTTTAAGAAAAGTATGTATGTTTATGATGACATTACTTATTGGAGTTGCAATAGATACTCAATCTGTTTATGCAGTATCTAAAGAACAGCCGACTCTTATAAGTTCCATGAGTGATAGGGTATATTTAACAAAAATGATAGGAAATATTAATTTTCATGCTATAGATGCATATAATTTTGTAAGTACATCTATAAGAAATTCATCTAAACTTTCAACTGAAAGAGAGCAGGAAATAAAAGACTTTTTGGCTAAAAATAATGAAAGTACGGCAACTAACTTAAAAGGTGCAGCGGAAGGAAAGAACCTTATAATGATACAGGTGGAAGCACTACAGGGGTTTGTCATAAACCAAAAAATAAATGGACAAGAAATAACTCCAAATTTAAATAGATGGATAAACAAAAGCATGTATTTTGATAACTATTTTTATCAAGTAGCAGGAGGAAATACTTCTGATGCAGAGTTCATGTCCAATAATTCATTATATCCTGCAGAATCAGGTGCGGCTTATTATAGTTATAGTGGTGATTCCTATAGTTCTTTGGCTAAAGAACTTAAAGAAAAACAATATGGCACTGCAGCTTTCCATGCTAATAACGAAGGATTTTGGAATAGAAATGTAATGTATCCAGTGCAGGGATTTGATAAGTTTTATGGACAACATAGCTTTAATATAGATGAGAATGTTGGACTTGGTCTTAGTGATAAATCATTTTTAAACCAAAGCTTGGATAAATTGAAAACTCTTAAGCAACCTTATTATTCGTTCTTAGTAACCCTTAGCAGCCATTATCCTTATGATGACACAAAAGGATATGGAGATTTTAATGTAGGCGAATATGAAGGAACTCTTTTAGGAAACTATTTAAAGGGAATACATTATACAGATGAACAATTAGGAACATTTTTGGATAAATTAGAAAAAGAAAAAATGTTAGATAATTCAATTGTAGTTCTATATGGTGACCACTTTGCAATTCCAAAAGATAATGAACAGGAGCTTTATAAATTTGAAAAAATAAATAATGCTACTGATTATGATTGGGTAAAATATCAGAAAGTGCCAATGTTTATACATTTTCCTGGAGATGAAAATAAAGGTGTAAATCATACTTATTCATCACAAATGGATTTGTATCCTACTTTAGCTAATATGTTTAATTTACCTAAACAATATATGCTGGGAAAAGATATTTTAAATAGTGATAGTGGTAAGGTTATTTTTAGAAATGGGTCTTTTACAAACGGAAAGGCGTTTTATGTATCCTGGACCAATACCTATTATGATGTAAAAACAGGAGAAAAAATAGCAGAGACTGAAGCTTTAAAAGCCGAAAAAGAACAATATTTGAAAGAACTTCAGTATTCTGACGATATATTGAATCATAATTTAATAAAGGACTTCAAAGGAAAATAAATAGAATTGAAATTTATTTTTATTGGAGTATCATTTATGTTAATGAAAAGTATTTTTTCTTAAGTGGATTTATCATTGAAACATTAATTTAAATTAAGGTGGTGTAAGGATAGTGAAGGGTGTAGATATTGAAAAGTTTAAAAATTTATCCTTTGATGTAATAGTTATAAGTATAATTTATTTTACCATTAATCTTATTAAAAAGTGTTTAACTTAATTAGGTATTGTGTGATTCTAAATGAGATATTAGTATAACCCTTGTTGTTCAGTGTTTACTATGATACCATGTAGTAAAGTCACTTATGAGCAGGAGGTAGAAATTAAATGATTAAAGCAATCTTATTTGATTTAGATGGAACACTTATAAATACTAATGATCTTATTGTAAAGAGTTTTAAATATGCATTTAACAAACATTTTAATAAAGATATTTCAAGAGAAGAAATAGTAAGGACTTTTGGAGAACCTTTAAGAGATGCTATGGCAAGATATGACAGCGAAAATGCTGATTTGCTCTTAAAGCTTTTTAGAAGTTTTAATGAAAGCAAGCATGATGAATTATCTACAAAATTTAGTGGTGTAGAAGAAGGTCTTAAAACTTTAAAGGGCATGGATGTAAAACTTGCGGTAGTTACTTCAAAAAGAAGGAATATGGCACTTAGAGGTCTTGAACTTATAAATATATATAAATATATGGATGTGGTAGTATGTCCTGAAGATACAAAGAAGCATAAGCCTTTGGGAGATCCAGCATTAAAGGCTTGTGAGTTACTTAATATTTTGCCAGAAGAGACTATAATGGTTGGAGATAGCCATAATGATATACTTTGTGGAAGAAATGCTGGATGTAAAACTTGTTTAGTAAAATATACAGCTCTTTCATTAAAGGAACTTATAGAATATAAACCGGATTATATTATAGATAGTATTGAGGATTTAACGGAAATTTGTAAATCTGCTGAGAAAAATGTAATATAAATATGAAAATAAGATATAAAAAATAGTAGACCAAGCGTATTGGATCTGCTATTTTTTTATATCTTATTTTCATAATGTTAAAAAATTATGCATATATAAATTGTAGAAAAACATATTAAGAAGTTTACCTAGTAATTTTAATCGGTGGTGAATATTATAAAAAATGAGCTTATTAAGGTTTTTGATAGCAGCTTTAATAGTAGAAGCTTTATGGGAAACAACAAAGATGTTCTGGCAGGATGGTAAGTTTAGCTATGATAGACTTGGTGCCTTAGCTTTTGGAGAACTTGTAGCTATTGGATCCAATATAGATTTAATGAATGCAGTAGGGCTTCCAATAAATGTACCTTATATAGGAATGATACTTACAGGAGTTATTATATCTAGAGGATCTAATTTTATGCATGACTTTTTAGATAGTATAAATAATTTCCAAAAAAGAAGCAGAGGAAAATGATTTAAAGTATAAAAATGCTTTTTTATAGAAAAAATAATTTAAAAGCATTTTGTTACTAATACTTAAGGAGGAAAAATGATAAACAGCTTGCCGCAACATCTTATAACACCAGTGATATCCTTTATATCAATAATACTTGGAGCAATAATTGGAGGTGTTTTTGGTTGGGTTACAACTAAAAAATCTACTGATAGGAATATAGAAGTGCAAAATAAAATAGTAGAGGATAATAGAAAATACCAAGAGAGCATAAGGGAAAAAAGGAGCCGTCAATATGCTAACATAATAAGATTGGATTTATGTACTGCTATTTTTCAGAGTATTAGACTCTTAAAATCATTTAATGATAAAAATGGTGTAGATATGTACCCAATACCCATGGATAGCGAATATTCAAGTGGTGTTGCTTATTTAAAAAATGAATTTGATTTAAAAGAATTAAGTTATATATACCAGTTATATGGGATTATAGAAAAGCTGAATAGAGATACAAATGAATTTAATTATTATGATAATAATAGTTATAATTCGGTAAAAATAGATTGTACAATGCTTTTAAAAAAGCTCTATGGAGAAAATTTGGAGAAAGTAGTTAATATGGATATAGATAGTGTAACATATAAACAGTTATATGAAAATGAAATTGTAAAAAAAGGCTATAGAAACATTTTATCTAAGTTAGATGAAATTTGTTCGGAAAAATAAATTCATGGAAAAGAAGCCTTAAAATATATATAATAAAAAAATGCCTCTGAGCAAAACTATAAAAAGGAGGTGGTTTTATGACTTATCGTTCAATGGCAAAAACAGCACCAGATAAAACTCAAGACTTAGATCAAAAAAATCCAGAAAACACTCAAGCTCAATCTGTACAGAGTACTGACATGCATACAAAGACCCATTGGAAGGTTCATAGTGCAGAAGAGGGAGAATTTAAATGTGAAAATGAAATAAGAAAGCAAATATAATGTAACACCAGATGTAGTGGCAGTTTGTATTTTAACTTTTATTCAATAAAGTTAAAATACAAACTGATAAATTTATTTGTTAAACATTTAATTTAATTGTTATAGATAATAATAAATAAAAGTTGTATTGAACTGCACTTTATGCTGTGTAATGCATATTATATGAGTATACAGTTCTATTTTTCGAAGATAAGTTATAAAATAAAAAAAGAGAAATATTTAAGTAGGTGGAAAAAGTGGCAAATGAAGACTTTTTCACTTTTAGTGAATATATGAAAAAGGAATGTGATGTACTAACTGCTTCTATGGAAGACTATTTGGAAATGATTTATAGATTATCAGAAAAAGTGGGTTTTACACGTATACATGAATTAGCAAAGGCTTTAAATGTACAACCTCCTTCTGCAACTAAGATGGTACAAAAATTATCAGAACTAAAGTTTGTAAAATATGAAAAATATGGAATTATAATCTTAACTAAAGAAGGTAAAAGCATGGGAGAATATCTACTTAATAGACATAATATAATAGAAGCATTTTTTAAAATTTTAGGCATTTCTAATAGAGTTCTGGAGCAAACTGAAAAGGTAGAACACACTATAAATGATGAAACTGTACAATATTTGCAAGATTTTGTTAACTTTTTAAAATTGAGACCAGAAATAGTAGATGATTTTGTAATGTTTAGAAAAAGTAAGAAAGTTAAGTGAGATTTGACTTAAGGTGAAATATGAAATTTCATCTTAAGCCAATACTTTTTATAATCTTTTCTTTGACTCTATATAGAGAACTTTAACAAATTTTTTAGTATTAATATGAACTGATGAAATAGATGAGCTGCTTTCATTTTGTAGTTCAAGCATTTTTTTTCGAACTTCTGTAAAATCAAAAAAAATAGCAGCATATTCTTCAAACTTAGGATTGGAATAGTCAGTTAATCCCAAGGAAGCTAGATGGTTTAGTGCTTGATATATTGATCTTCGAATTCTTTGCTCTGAAGCTTTTATTTCTTTATTTAAATCCATTGAATCACATAGAGGTCCTAATTTTTTCATGGCTACATCAATAAAAATTTTTTTTAAAGATGGAAATCCAAGGTCAAAAGGCTTTTCATTTTCACATTCAAACAAATATTGAACTATATCTAACAAATCTCTACTTCCACTTTCTCCTATTATACCTAGTTCTGTTAAAAGAAATTGACCAGAACTAGTTATGTCTTTGCTCATAAAAGAATGAACCTGTTTATCTTTTCCTTTATTAAATTGCAATATATTAAGTGTTTTTTGTATATCTTGTATGGATTTTTCAAGTTTCATATGTTCAATTACTTTTTCAATAACAGATATCACTTCAAGTCTATTAATTGGTTTTGTAATATAATATTCAATTCCAAGAGAATAGGCTTTTCCAATCATTTCTTTATCTTCTACTTGAGAAAGCATTATAGTTTTTCCGGAAAAACAATCACCTAAATCATGAATTGTTTGAAGACCATCTTTAAGAGGCATTAACAAATCAATAATAATGATATCAACTTTTTTTGATTTTAATAATTGATTATTTATATTAGAACCATTTTCAGCTTCTGCAACAACTTCGCCTAAATCATAATCTTCGATAATATCAGCTAGCATAGAGCGAATAGCCTCATCATCGTCAACAATGAAAAAATTCATATTTACCACCCTTTCGATATCAAATTGTTTATTGGAAGCTTTATAGTAAATACTGTTCCATTTTCAATAGAATTATCCTTTAGTGTTACAGTTCCTTTTAGAGTTTTAATTAATTCTTTTACATAAGGAAGACCCATTCCTGTAGAGGGTTCACCATTTATATCATATTTTGTAGTATATCCGGGTTTAAATATTAAGTTTTTTTTCTTTTCAGGAATACCAGGACCAGTATCGCAAATTTCAAAATTGATAAATTCATTATCCTTACAAATAGAAATTTTTATACTACCTTTATCTTTGATTGATTCTACAGAATTAGAAACTAAATTATTAATAAGAGATAATATAGTGTAAACATGTAAATTTGGGAAATAGTCATTAATGCTTAAAATAAATTCAATGTCTTTGCCAAGGCAACGAGCATATTTCTCATTAGTTTCAACAATAATATGTCCTATCTTACTAATATTCATATAATCAGTTGAATTTTCTGCGGAAATCATTTTGGAAAGACCAGAGTAAATTCTTTGGTTATCTTTTTTTATTTCATGTACTTGACCAGCAATAGCTAACAATTTTGAAGCTAAATCTTTTTGACCAAATTCGTATTTTGAATCTTGAAAATTTTGATATAAATTATAACAATTTTTGGTTATATTTTCTGCGTCTTTTAGAGATTTTTTCAATTGAACTGATTCTGCATATAAGCCAGAGATAACAAGAAGCATATGTTCATTTTGTTCTTGTTGCTGCTTTGCTGCTGCCTTTATTTCATTTAACTTAATTATATTAAAAAAGCTAAGAACAAAGAAACTTCTAATAATTGATATTATAATAATAATTCCTAAGGTAGAGAGATAAAATTTATTACCTAAAAAGCAATACCTAAAAAATAATTCAACAATGCTTGATATTATATCTATTAATGCACATAAGCAACCTAGTAAAAGTGGACGGTGGTACAGCTGGTTTATCTTTGTTAAATAAAAAAGGGTTGAGTAAGTTGCATAATAAAAGAAAGCAGAAAAATGATAAATAAAATCTGGAAAAAATTGAAAACTTCCTTTTACAAAAAAGTCTAAAATTGTGCGAAATATTATAACGCTAAAACCAATTATAAATCCTGGTATAAACAAAGGCAATTTTTTTATCCATAGCAAAAAGAATAAAAAAATCGGTGTAGCAAAACTGATACGAAAAGTATCATGAAATGGATACATTTTAAGTTCTCCCGTTAAAGGTATTGTAATAATCATTAGTGCTAGTATAAATAAATCTTCTTTCAATTTCGGTACACTTCCTTGAAATTATATTTTACACTTTCAACAAATATATTTCCAGTTAAATAACTTAATAGAAAAAGAATAGCAGAAAAATTGTAAATATGCTAGTACTTGGGAAAATATAACTTTAATGCAATATATATATTTAATGACGATCATTATGTATACAATTGCACAATAATAGTCATAATTAATTAGTAAACGTATACAAATGAATAAAAATAATTCAAATATTCATTAGTGAGAAAAATTGAAAAAGTTATTTTGTAGTTTTAAGTTCGATTTAGTAGATTTTTATAGGATTTATTATAAAATTTCTATGTAAATGGATTCGTTATAAAAAAATAAATTATAAATTTAATAAAAAAATAAGTTATAAATTTAATAAAAAAATAAGTTATAAATTTAAAATCTATAAATTAGAAAAAGAAAGGATGGTAAAAGTGAAAAAAAAGAAATTAGGTTTAGCCACTCAAATTCTTATCGGACTTATACTTGGTGTTATAGTGGGTGCTGTATTTTATGGAAATCCAGCAGTTAGTACTTATCTACAGCCAATTGGAGATATATTTTTAAGATTAATAAAGATGATAGTTGTTCCAATTGTATTTTCAGCACTTGTAGTTGGAATTGCTGGAGGAGGAGACATTAAACAAGTTGGAAAACTTGGTGTAAAGACTTTAGTGTATTTTGAAGTGGTAACTACTGTTGCTATTGTACTTGGATTAGTAATAGCTAATGTATTCCACCCAGGAACTGGTATCAATATGCATTCACTTGTAAAGAGTAATATTTCAAATTATGTGAATACAGCTGAAACAGTAGCACATCACGGATTTGCAGATACTTTTGTAAACATAGTTCCTACAAACATTGTTGAATCTCTAGCTAAAGGGGACATGCTTGCAATTATATTCTTTTCCGTTATGTTCGGTTTAGGCGTTGCTGCTATAGGAGAAAAAGGAAAGCCAGTTTTAGCTATATGCCAAGGTGTTGCTGATACAATGTTCTGGGTAACTAACCAGATCATGAAAACAGCACCATTTGGAGTATTTGCATTAATTGGTGTAACAGTTTCAAAATTTGGAGTTAAGTCTTTAATTCCTCTTGGTAAGTTAGCAATAACTACTTATGGTGCAATGATCTTTTTTGTTCTAGTAGTGCTTGGAATTATAGCGAAAATGGCTGGAACAAGTATTCTTACACTTATAAAAGTATTAAAGGATGAACTTATACTTGCATATAGTACAGCAAGTTCAGAAACAGTTTTGCCAAAAATCATGGAAAAGATGGAGAAATTCGGATGTCCAAAGTCTATTGCTACATTTGTTGTTCCAACGGGCTATTCTTTTAATTTAGATGGTTCAACATTATATCAAGCTATTGCAGCATTATTTATTGCTCAACTATATGGTATGCATTTGCCAATATTAACTCAAATTAATTTAGTAGTAGTATTAATGCTTACTTCGAAAGGTATAGCAGGGGTTCCAGGAGTATCCTTTGTTGTGCTTTTAGCTACATTAGGTTCTGTAGGTATACCACTAGAAGGATTAGCATTTATTGCTGGTATTGATCGTATTCTTGATATGGCGAGAACTGCTGTAAATGTTTGTGGTAATTCATTAGCAGTTGTAGTTGTATCTAAACTGGAAGGAAAATATGATAATGAAAAAGGAAAGAAATATGTGGAATCTATTAAAAGGGCTGCATAATTTAAAGTAAGTACAGTGCGACACAACTTTTTAGGTGGAGTCCGCATTGAATATATGGTGTATAAAAGCCAAGCATTCATTAAGAAGCTCTAATGCCTAAATTCTCTCAAAAGCTTTTATACACCATATCTTCAAAGCTCCCTCAACCTAAAAAGTTGTGTAGTAAGTATTGTAATTTTAATATAAAAAATTGCTTGTAATACATTATGATACAAAGCCTAGCTTTCATAACATTTACTATTTACCTTAATTTTTATAAGGTATTGATAAATATAATTTTCAATTGCTAAAGTGGCTTATAAGAATTTAATTATTTACGTACACTTGAAGTTACTAGTTTGAATTTTAACTTTTATGAAGTGATATATGATAAGGGTGTCATCACATTAGCTAAATTGTTTTAGTATTATTCTTAGCTCAAAATTTTTGAAAGCCTTAGAACTTTAGTCCTGTCTGAGGGAACCGAGTTTGACAAAGTTCTTAGGCTTTCAAAAATTTCGAGCTTTAGAATAATTAAAACATTTAGCCGTGATGACACCCTTATCATATATCACGGAATGAAAGTTAAAATCCAAACTTCCACTGCATCCTTACGTCGCATAATTTTTAAATTGCTAAGGGTGAAGTGTTTTTTAAAGAGTTAAATACATCTCATATTGTGATATAGGATTTTTCACAAATCCTATATGGTTTATAAATCCTTGCATTAAGTTATTATTAGGAAATCCTATGGATAGTTTAGATAAATTTAAATCAATGCAAGCTGAGGATAATAAAGTTTTTCCTATGGATTTGCATCTATAGTGTTTATTTACCCATAAAAATATTATTTTTCCATTAGAGTCTATGCATAAAACTCCTAAAAGACTATATTGTTTATAAGCACTATAAAAATAGACATCATCGACTTTAGCCATATAATCAATATCATTTTGCCAGTTTATGTGAAAATCCTTTAAATTTTTAAATACTAGTTTTATATCGTTAATGTCTTTTCTTTTTATTTCTAACTGCATATTATTATTTTTTATTAAAGGTTTCATATTTTGCGTATAAAAATAATTCAATTCATATATTTTCTGATAGCCCATATTTTCATAAAATTTTATTGCTCTAAAATTATCCTTAATTACTTCCAAAAATAATTGTTTACATCCATTTCTTACAGCTTCATTTCTATGTAGTTTGAATAATTCTATACTTACATTTGTACCTCTATAGGATGGGTGTACAGCAAAGCTTCCGCATCTCATGGTAGGAATGCCTTCATAGTTTTTTATTCCTCCTAAAATGATTCCTATAGGATTGTTAGAGTCAAATGCTATAAATGATCTTTCTATAGAATTACCTTCAGTATTAAAAAATCTATTTATAAAAATTTCCTTGGATATATCCATTTTTATCATATAATCGCTAAAGCTAATTTTAAAAGCACTAAAAACTGAATCTATGTTTACTTCTGAGCATCTTTTATAGTTAATCATCTTGTTTCTCTCCTTATTATTTCCTATATAGTATATTATACAATAAAAATGTTTTTTTTTATAAATTCAAAGAAAAAAGTTTCAAATTATAACTACAATCTGAATTTTTAGTGATCATTTTTTAACAGTTTTAAAAGTGAAAACGCTGTAAAGTTTATATATAGTAATATTGGAAGAAAAATGGTATAATTTTGACAAATGGCAATATACAATTATGGTTTTAAGAGGTGAGAATTGTGTGAAAAATAGAATATTATTGATATTAGTTCTTGTCTTCATATTTCAACTTTGTTTAATAGGCTGTTATAATGAGCACAGAGGATGTATAGATGTTCCTGACAAAATTATAGTTTATAGTGAGGGTAAACAAAAGGTGATTGAAAAATCCAATAAGAAAACGGACAATATTGTAAAAATAGCAAATAAAAGATTTAATCAAAAAGTTTTTAATATAAAAAAAGATGTTAGTGAAGAGCTTATAAACAAAAGAAAAAATGATGCATTATCTATAGAATTTATATATCTTCAAGAACATGAAATGGATATTATAGGTAATGGGGTAAAGCCATTTAGGTATACAAGATTATTTTTTCCTATACAAATGGAAGGACCACGTAATGAAGAAGAATGTTTTATGTATTATGGAGATGGTAGGAAGTACTTCGATAATCCTATAGCAAATTTATATTATAATGAGGATTTAGTAAACGTTTTATGGGATTTAAAGTAAGTAATTAAAAAATGCTATTGTAAATTTTATTCTGTATTTTAGTGTCAATTAATGTATAATATTAAAATAACAAAACATAATATATAATAAAAGTTTTTTGAGATTATTGAATTATTTCATGATTGTGGTAAGATTTATATATAATAAACTTTAGGAGGTCGTATACCATGTGTTGTTGTTTAAATTTTCGTTTAAAATCAGATACGACCTGCATACGTTAGAAATATTTTTTGAAATTTAAGTAAGTTTATACACTGCAGGTGATTTTTATTAACCTGTAGTTTTTTATTACCTAAATTCGTATAAAGAACTTTTTTGTAATGCATAAAAACAAAAGTATTGAAGGGAGAGGCTATCTATGGATTTTTATGTTTATAACACTATATCCAGAAAAAAAGAAAAATTTGCACCTATATTGGAAGGAAAGGTGGGAATGTACACTTGTGGACCTACCGTTTATAATTTTGCACATATTGGAAATTTAAGAACATATATATTCGAAGATGTATTAAAGAAATCTTTAAGATATTTAGGTTATGAAGTAAAACATGTAATGAATATTACGGATGTAGGTCATCTTCAGTCTGATGCAGATGAAGGTGAAGATAAAATGGAATTAGGTGCGAAACGTGAAAATAAAAGTGTATGGGAAATAGCAAAATTTTATGAAAATGCATTTTTAGATGATTGTAAAAAATTAAATGTGGAAATTCCAACTGTAATTTGTAGAGCTACAGAACATATTGATGATATGATAAATTTAATAAAAAAGCTAGAAGAAAAGAGATACACTTATATATCAAATGGAAATGTATATTATGAGATTGATAAATTTGAAGATTACAATAAGCTTGCAAATTTGAGCATGGAGGAATTAGAGGCTGGAAATAGAGTAGAAGTAGATGAAAATAAAAAAAATCCACTAGATTTTGTACTATGGTTTACAAATTCAAAATTTAAAAATCAAATTATGCAGTGGGATTCACCTTGGGGAAGAGGGTTTCCAGGTTGGCATCTTGAATGCTCAGCGATGTCTATGAAATATTTAGGAGAAAGAATAGATATACATTGCGGTGGAGTAGATCATATTCCGGTTCATCATACAAATGAAATTGCTCAATCTGAAGGAGCAATAGGACATAAGTGGGTAAATTACTGGATGCATGGAGAGTTCCTTGTACTGGATAGTGGAAAAATGTCAAAATCTAAAGGTGATTTTTTAACAGTAAATAAATTAGAGAAAGAAGGATTTAATCCACTAGTTTATAGATATTTTTGCCTTCAATCAAGATATAGAAAACAATTATTATTCAGTTTTGATGCGCTAAAGGATGCGGAAACTGCATATAAAAAATTAAAAAATAAAATATTAGCTTTAGCAAAGGATGCAAAAGAAGACCAAAGATTAGATCTAGAAAAAATAAAAATTTACAAGGATAAATTTTCAGAAAAAATAAGCGATGATTTAAATATGCCAAATGCCTTTACTGTTCTATGGGAAGTAGTAAAGGATAATGAACTTACCAGCAGAGAAAAATGCAATTTAGTAGAAAGCTTTGATACAGTATTATCAATGAATTTATTTGAACCAAATGAGGAACAAAATTTAGATTCTAATGTAGATAGTGAACTTGTGGATAAACTTATAAAAGAAAGAGATATGGCAAGAAAGAATAAAGATTGGTCTAAAGCAGACGAAATTAGAGATAAATTAAGTTCAATGAATATTGAAATTTTAGATTCTAAAGAAGGAACTAAGTGGAAGTTGAGTAATTAATAATTACTTTAGGAGGAAATTTATATGAGAAAATATAAAATAGGAGAGAAAATTCAGTTTACACAAAATGCTGTAATAGAAACCAATAAAGGAAAAAAGGTAAAAATTAAAAAAGGTGATGAAGCTATGGTTATTAGAAGAGTAGATGACGAATGTGGTGAGATAGTTTATGTAACAGGAGAAGCAGCTGGTTTAAGCCAAGTAATAGCAATAGAAGTAGATGGAGAATTAAATACAAATTATTTTGCAAAGAAGATAATGGAAGAGTTATAAAAGAATATTTTTTAGGATAGAATATAAACTTTTATCTGAAATCAAAGACCATATACAGGGGAAAACAAATTCCTTTATATATGGTTTTTATTTATGAAAATTTGCAAACATTGAATTTTGAAACAGCTAGTTATTTATATATCTAAAAATCTTCCAACAATTGCTTAGAAGAACACATTGATAAAAATTCTTTTATATTATCATTATTAGTCTTAAAAATAATATAACTTTTGATTTGAGGTGCATCAAAATCAATTAATGGTATGTTTATTAGTGAATTGCTTCTTATATAAGGTTCCACAATGCTTTTGGGAAGAAAACTATAACCAATGCCATCAAGTAAATATTGTATAAGTTTTGTACTGTTGTCAATTTCAAAGTGAAACTGATAATAAGAAGGAAATAATGAACGTATAAATTGTCCAGTTTCTTTTAGTGCAAGGTCACACATAAGATAATCTATTTTTAATAGGTCATTTTTACAGATACCATCTATGAAGAAGCTATTTTTAGGGCTGGTAACAAGAAGAAGTTCATCTAAAGCAAAAGGAATACACTGATATCCAAACTTCTTATAATATATATAGGAAAAAACAACATCTAATAGTTGATCTTCTAACATCTGAAGCAAGTCATGTGAATGCTCAAGTATTACTTTAACAGATATATCTTTATTAGAGGATATAAAAGAATGGATAATAGAATATAAATGACATTCATAAACAGTGTTAGCACTACCAATCCTAAGTTCATTTTTATAAAAATTTGATTGATTCATTTCTTGTATAGCAATCTTTTCTAATTCTAAAATTCGCTTTGCATAATTTTTAAATACAATACCTTCAGGAGTTAGCTCTATATGTTTCTTATTTCGTATGAATAATTTTTTTTCTGTTTCTTTTTCCAATTCGGCAATACGATTTGTGACAGTTGATTGTGCTATAAATAATTTTTCAGCTGTAAGTGAAAAGTTTTTTAATTTTGACAGTAGAAGAAAAGTTTGTAAATTTTGTGTGTCCATTTTAAACTCCTTACTATTCGATAATCGAATTAATATTATCAATAAAATTCATTTAACAAATACTAACATATGTAATATAATAAATCAAGATGTTATATAGTCGAAAGAGAGTTGTATTTAAATGAACGAGAATAAGCACAAAAAGTGGATGATATTTGCGGTAACTAGTATGGCCAATCTAATAGTATCATTTTCTGTAAATAGTTTAAATCTTGCACTTCCAACACTTGCAAAAGAATTTGGTGTTACTCAGAATAGTGTTAGCTGGTTAGCTTTAGTATATTCTTTGATACCATGCTGTGCTCTGCTAATTTTTGGACGTACAGCAGAACTTTATGGATACAAGAGGCAATTTAAAATTGGCTTTTTATTTTTTGGAGCAGTATGTGTTGCAGCACCATTACTGTCGCTAAAGTTGGGAATGCTGATTTTTTTCAGATGTTTACAGGGAATCGGATACAGTATTATGGTTTCTATTACTCAGGCAATTGTTAGTCGAACTTTTGATTTAAATGAACGTGGAAAAGCTTTAGGGGTGAATTCTGTATTTATTTCTGTAGGATTAGCTGCAGGACCTACTATTGGTGGATTTTTATTGACTCATTTTTCATGGCATGCTATTTTTTATTTTAATGTACCACTTTGCATTTTAGGTTTTATTTTAACTTGTATTGTTATGCCGGATGACAGCAAAGAAACTTCTGAAAACAGGAGTATGGATTGGTTTGGTGCAATTTTATTTGCAATGTCAATAGGTACTTTCTCAGTAGGACTCAATTTTAGTAATCAATTGGGATGGAAATCATTTTTAGGATGTATGTTTTTTAGTATTTTAGTATTAAATATATTTATTATGCATGAAAAACATATAAAATCACCATTAATGTCTTTACAGTTATTTAAAAATAGAACATTTTCTATGGCAAATGCAGCATGCATGTGTTCATATTTAGTTCAACAATTGATTACCTATTTGTTACCATTCTACTTAATAAATGTATTATCACTACAATCAGATAAGTCAGGACTGATCATGTTATCATCTTCAATTGCAATGATGGTAATGTCACCTGTTGGAGGTAGTATGACTGATAAATATGGAACGCGTTTGCCATCCAGTGTGGGATTGATTTTTATTTGTGTTAGTTGTTTAATTATGAGTTCATTAAAAGCATCATCCAATTATGTTGTAGTAATTATTGCATTGATTGTTATGGGAATTGGAAATGGTTTGAGTGTTTCTTCCATTAATACAGCTATCCTAAGTTCAGCTCCTAGAAAACATGCTGGAGTTGCTTCTGGAATGTTAGCAACTATGCGTAATCTTGGACAGACATTGGGAGTTGCATCTAGTACCATTATTTTAGCGTCTCGTCAATTGGTTTATAATAAAAAGATGCATTTAGGGGTGAAAGATGTTTATCTACTTGCACAAAGAGATACTTATTATTTTGGAATCATAATTTTGCTAATGGCACTTATTTTTATATTTTTACTTCCTCCCTCCATAAAAGGTAAAAGATTGGATGATGATAAAAATTTGAAAAATCAAATACCAGTTTAAGTTATAAAATTAAAGAAGTTTTTATTATATATTTTTAAGATTATTAATAAAATTTAGGTATAACATATTTATAAGGTGGATGAATATGAATGTACTTAAGTCTATGAGAGATGTAAAAAAAATTAATTTACTTATGCTCATAACAGTTCTGTATTTAGGAACAATATTAGTTTTTGGAATAATTTATTGGAAAATAGCTAATTTATCCTCAGGAGAATTTTTTGTATTTCAAGAGGATATAAATACAAACATTAGAATAAATGCTTTTAAAAGAAGTATGGAAATAGGTACATGCAGTAAAGATCTAAAAAATGCTATAAATAATTTAATAATAGCGGGAGAATATAAAAGACAGCCAGTAAAAATTTTAGATGGAAAAGAACTGTATAATTTTGATTTTAATAATTCATTAGGTGATGCGTGGGCTAATTACTACTATTTATTGGTTCAGGAAAAAGGAATTACTCATATAAAAATAAAAAATGTCAAGGAATATGATGTGGTTAGTAAATTTAAAACATACATGGTAGAAATTTCTTTGTATAGACTTAATGATAAAAATGAAGATGGTAATTATCAGGTGTACAAAGGTGATAGTAATAGATTTAAAAAGATTGATACAGTAAAAATATGGATAGAAAATTACCCTATGATTTATGATAAATTTTTTAATAATGAAAACTATTTTTATCCTCTAAATTTTTATTTTATAAATTTAATGAAAAATTCAATTTCATTTTTAGATGATAGTCCTATAGTGTTAAAGAAAATCGTAAATGATAAATTTAAACATTCCCTATGGAACTTCTTATATTTTAGCACGGTAACTATTACTACTTTAGGCTATGGTGATATTTTACCCAATTCTACTTTAGTGCGTGTACTTGTTATGGTTGAAACTATATTTGGTGTATTTATAATAGGGACCTTTGGGTCTTGTTTATTCTGGAACAGTAAAAAGTAAAAAAAACTTTAAAAGTTTTATGAAAAAGGATAAAATATAGTTAAATGCTTAAATTATGAAGGGAGCTGTTTAGTTTGACAGAAAAACTATATTATAAGGATGCTTATATAACAGAGAGTGAAGCAAATGTTTTAGATATAATAGAAGAGGATGGAAAGGTACTTGTTGTACTAGATAAAACACCATTTTATCCAGAGGGAGGAGGACAGCCTTCAGATACTGGAACAATAGATGGAATAAAAGTAAGTTATGTTTCAGAAAAAGGTGATATAATATATCATCATATGGATAAAGCACCAGAAAATAAGAAGGTAAAATGCTCAATAGATTTTGAAAGACGTTTTGACCATATGCAGCAGCATTCAGGGGAACATTTACTTTCAGGAGCTATTTATAAGCTTTATGGTGGAAACAATAAAGGATTCCATTTAGGAGAAGAATATGTAACTGTAGATATAGATATAGATCCTTTTACTGAAGATATGGTTAAAAAGGTAGAAGATGAAGTAAATGAGTACATATATGCAAATAGAAGCTTTGATACATATATAGTTACTAAGGATGAAGTGGATAAAGTACCTGCAAGAAAAAAGATAAATGTAGATGAGGATATAAGAATAGTAGAAGCAAAAGATATGGACTGCTGCCCTTGCTGCGGTACACATGTTAAAACTACTAGTGAAGTAGGTATAGTAAAGATTTTAAAAGCTGAGAGATATAAAGGAATGACTAGAATTTATATTAAATGTGGAAAGAGAGCTTTTAAGGATTTTCAAGTAAAACATGATATTATAACAAGTTTAAATAAAGTTCTATCTGTAGATGAAAATGGAATATTGGATAGAGTTAATAAACAGTTTGAAGAAATAGAGAGTTTAAAAAGAGAATTTAGCAGATTAAAAAGTACTATAGCAGGAATTGAAGCAGAAAGTATAATTAAAAATGCAAAATCTAAACTTATATCTATACAATTTGAGGATAAGAACTTTGAAGATATACAATTAATAGGTTCTATACTTGAGAATAAAGGTTACATAGTTATTTTTGCATCATTAGAGGACAAAAAAATATTATTCCTAAATAATACAGATATAGATATAAGCTGTGGAAAATTATTTAAAGAACATATAAGAGAATTTAATGGAAAAGGCGGCGGAAAAGATAAGAGAGCTCAAGGAACCTTCGATAATAAAGAAGACCTTACTAAGTTCTGTGAGTTATTATCTGCCACTGTAAGAGAAAAACTTTAAAAAAGGCTTTAAAAAAACAGTAGTATATGCTACTGTTTTTTATATGGGACTTTTGCATTAAGGGGGAATTTTAATGAAGAAGGTTGGAACTGCTGTTATACTTTGTGGGGGTAAAAGCAGTAGAATGGGTTTTGATAAGAGTAAGATAGAAATAAAAGGCAAATATTTATTGGAGCTTACCGCTGAAAAATTAGAAACTGTCTTTGATGAAGTAATATTAGTAGCTGAAAAAAAGGATAAATTTAAGGAATTAAAATATACAGTAATAGAAGACTTAAAAAAAGAGTATGGTCCAGCAGGTGGAATATATACAGGGCTAAAAGATGCTAATTCTAAGTATGTTTTCTTCATGGCTTGCGATATGCCTGTAGTGAATATAGAATATATAAAGTATATGATGAAAATAGCTGAAGAAGATAACTGTCAGTGTGTTGTTCCTAAAAATGGGAAATGGGTGGAGCCAATGTATGCTTTTTATTCTAAAGATTTAATAGAAGATTTTCAAAAGGGAATAGATAACAATGATCTAGTTCTTTATGATATAATAAAAAATTCAAAGATTCATTATATTCCAGAAGAGGTTACAAGAAGTTATAGCAAGGATTTGGAGATGTTTGTGAATTTAAATTATGTTAAAGATTTAGAGGTTTTAAAGAAGTTGTACTAGATTATATAATTTTACATAATCTAAGAATAATATTAATTAAATTATTTAAAAATTTCAGATAACAAGTGCCAGATAAGGATGAGTTTATTGAACTTACATTTTTACAAAAAATTTGTTTAGTAAGTAGACAAGTTGGTAAAAATATAATATACTTTATATTGATGAAAAAGTATGTTAAATAGTTTGCTATATAAAGTTAAAAAATACACAAAGTTATATTTATAATATAAATGAGAATTATAATTTTTCTATGAGGTGATTTCTATGAGCTTTAATCCAGTATCAAGCAAAAAATTATATCTTCAGATTTACAATCAGATTCTTTCACAAATTCAGCTGGGGATATTTAAGATAGGGGACAAATTACCACCAGAAAGGGAATTGTGTGCACAGTTTAATGTAAGTCGTGCACCTGTGAGGCAGGCTTTAAGTGCTTTGGAATTAAATGGATATATTTATTCTCGTCAAGGTGAAGGTGTTTTTGTTATGAGCATTCAGCCAAATACCGGAGACAATAAATCAGATACAATGCTGGAATCGGTGACTCCAGAAGAGATTGTTGAAGCAAGGATGAATATAGAACCTATAATTGCTAAATTTGCAGCGGAAAGGGCTACAGATGAGGAAATTATGAACATACAGAGGATTGAAAATAAGTTCGAAGAAGAAGCAAATGAAGGTATTTATAATCCAGAAACAGATGAAGAATTACATAGTGAAATAGCAAAGGCTTCTCATAATGATTTATTTATCAAATTTACAAATGATATAAATAACGTAATGAGAGAGCAGAAAATGTGGATTTTGCTTCGAGATAGAACTGTTACTAAACCAGAATATAGGAATATCAATGTAAGTGAGCATAAGGCCATTGTCAAATCTATTAAAAGTCGCAATAGTGAAGAAGCAATGAAGGAAATGACTAAACACATGAATAATTTGTATGATAGATATTGGAAAGAATAACAGGTATAATGTACTACCAAATAAAGTGTTTTAAATGAAAAGATACTTTGTTTGGTAGTTTTTTTATATAAAATTATTTCATAGAAATCAGGGAATAGTGAGATTTTATCACTATTTTATTTTTTGAAATTTAAGAAAAAAGAAAAAAGTTTTAAAATTTATTATTGACAAAAGTTGAATTCAAAGTATAATGAAAATATAAGGTAACTTAGTAGACAAGTACACAAGTAGATAAATATTTAACGAGGTGATTTGTATGAAGGATTTAAGTGTTGAAGAATTAAAACAAAAAGCTATTGAACTCAGAAAAACAGCTCTTACTATGATTTATGAAGCAGAATCTGGCCATCCAGGCGGATCATTATCTTCAGCAGATATAGTATCAGCACTTTATTTTAAAGAAATGAATATTGATCCTAAAAATCCTAATTGGGAAGATCGTGATAGATTTATTTTATCTAAAGGTCATGTTTGCCCAATTCAGTACGCTGCATTAGCATTGAAGGAGTTTTTTCCATATGAAACTATACATACATTAAGACAATATGGATCAATCCTTCAAGGACATCCAAATATGAATAAATGTCCAGGGATAGATATATCTACTGGTTCTTTAGGACAAGGACTTTCTGTAGGAGTGGGTATGGCAATTGCTAGCAAACGAGATGAGAAAGATTATAGAGTCTTTGTTATAGTAGGAGATGGAGAAAGCCAGGAAGGACAGATATGGGAAGCAGTTGAAACTGCAGTTAAATATCAATTAGATAATTTAGTTGTATTTATTGATGATAATGGACTTCAATGTGATGGTGCTTGCAAAGATATTATGCCAAATCAAGATATAGAAAAGAAATTTAATGCATTTGGTTTTGAAACAAGAAGAATTAATGGACATTCTATGGAAGAGATAGTTGAAACTTTAGATTATATAAGAGAAGCAAAGAATGGAAAACCTAAATGTATTGTGATGAATACTGTAAAGGGAAAAGGAGTATCATTTATGGAAAATGTAGCTTCATGGCATGGAGTTGCTCCTAATGATGAAGAGTACAAACAAGCTATGAAAGAATTAGAAGGAGGTTTAAAATAATGAGTATGATGAAAAAAGCAACAAGACAAGCTTTTGGAGATGAAATATTAGCATTAGGAAAAAAGAATAAAAACATATATGTTGTTGATATAGATATTGGAAAGTCATGTAAAACTGGAGAATTTTTAAAGCAGTTACCTAATCAACATATAAATGTTGGCATAGCTGAACAAAATGCTTGTGGAGTTGCAGCAGGACTTGCTACAACTGGAAAAATACCATTTGTAAGTACATATGCTATATTTGGATCTTTAAGAATGGGTGAGCAGATAAGACAAGAGGTTTGCTATCCAAACCTAAATGTTAAAATTGCTTGTTCTCATGGTGGACTTACTCCTGCAAATGATGGTGCTAGCCATCAATGTATAGAAGATATGGGAGTTCTTAGAACTTTTCCAAATATGACAGTAGTTATGGGTGCGGATTATTATTCTACTAGAAAGTTAGTGCAGCAAGCAGCAGAAATTAATGGACCTGTATATCTTCGTTTTACAAGAGATGCTATTCCAGTAATATATGACGAAAATGAAGAATTTACAATAGGTAAAGCAAAAAAACTAAAAGATGGAAAAGATATAGCTATTATTGCTAATGGAGATACTGTATATTTAGCATTAGAGGCATCTAAAGAATTAGAAAAGGAAGGAATTTCCGTAAAGTTATTAGACATGCATACAATTAAACCTTTAGATAGAGAAGCAGTACTTGAATGCTTGAATATTGGAAAGATAATTACTGTTGAAGACCATAACATTATAAATGGTTTAGGAAGTGCAGTGTGTGAAGTAGCTGCTGAAGAAGGAAAAGGTAAAGTAGCAAGAATAGGAGTTCAAGATCAATTTGGACAATCTGCACCTTATGAAAAACTTATGGAAATCAATGGGATTACTATAGCTGATATAGTAAAAAAAGCTAAGGAAATGATAAAGTAATTATATTTTAAATAAATTATAGATTACATAGGTTTATATGTAGTCTATGCATAAAATAAATAAAAATTAATCAGTGTACTAATAGGTTCACTGGATATAAAAGGAGAGATAAATTATGTTTGAATTAAGCGGAAAAGTAGCAATAGTAACGGGAGCCGGTTCACAAAAAGGAATAGGACGTATTATAGCACTGACACTTGCAAAGCAAGGAGCTGCAGTTGTTATAGCAGATTTGAATGCTGCAGGAGTAGAGGATACTGTAAAAATTGTTAAGGAAGCTGGTGGAAAAGCATTAGGTATAGCATTAGATGTTACAAGTAAGGAATCAAATGAAGCTATGGTGGAAAAAGTGCTTGCAGAGTATGGAAGAATAGATATTCTTGTAAATAATGCAGGTATCTCGCAGAAAGTTACTGTTGAAGATATGACTTTGGATGACATGAAAAGGATATTCAATGTAAACGTGTTCGGGTTATTCTTATGCACTCAAGCTGTAATGAAAGTAATGAAAAAACAGAAATATGGTAGAATAATAAATCTTTCTTCAGTATCAGGCAAAAGAGGCGGCGGAATATTTGGTGGAGCACACTATTCAGCATCAAAGGCTGCAGTATTAGGATTTTCCAAAAACCTTGCTCGTGAAGTAGCACTTGATGGAATAACAGTAAACAGTGTAGCACCAGGACTTATTAATACAGAGATATGGAAATCGCTTCCGAAGGAACAAGCTAATGGGATTATCGCAAATATACCTATAGGAAGACCAGGAGAAACTGAAGAAATTGCAGCAACAGTTGCTTTCCTTGCTTCAGAAGAAGCTTCATATATAACAGGCGAGGATATAGACATCAATGGTGGACAACACATGGATTAATCCATAAACTCTCTTATGATATTATAATATAGGGTATCTAGTTAAAAGTTAAGATATCCTATATTATAAGAGTAGCTTTTTATTGAATTTATATTTTTATATTAAAATAATAAAAACAATTTTCAGAATTATTTTTAAAATGGAATAGTAATCGTTTTCTAAAAATAAAAAATGCAGTAATTGTATAGTTTTAAATATTCAAAATTGACTTGACGCAATGATAAATATAATACATTCAGTTACAGTAATAAATAATTAAAACACTTTATTAAAAATTAAGAAAAGTTATAAAATTAATATTAAAATTATTTGGAGGTAGAATTATGGATGTAAAACAAATTGAGGCTTCGACGGTGAAAAAAGTTACTTTAAGACTAATTCCATTTCTGTTCATATGTTTCGCAATAGCAATAATGGATAGGGTAAACATCGGATTTGCTGCATTGACAATGAATTCAGATCTTGGTTTTTCCAGTGCTGTTTTTGGATTTGGTGCTGGAATATTCTTCATCGGATACTTCATATTTGAGGTACCAGGAAGTGCAATGATGACTAAATGGGGAGCAAGAAAATGGATTGCAAGGATAATGATTTCCTGGGCATTTATTGCAGTAGCTATGGCTTTTATAAAAACTCCAATACAATTTTATATAGTTAGATTTTTTTTAGGAGCAATGGAAGCTAGTTTCTATCCATGTATGGTATGGTATTTAAGTAATTTTTATCAGAGTAAGAATCATGCCAAAGCTATAGCTGGATTCATGCTTGCAATACCAGCAGCTAATGCAATAGGTTCTCCAATTGCAACTGTACTATTAGGGGCAAATATATTTGGACTATCAGGATGGCAAAGTCTATTTATATTGGAAGGTATACCATGTTTGATTTTAGGTATAATTTGCTTAACTTATCTTGATGACAAAATTGAAGATGTAAAGTGGTTGACAAAAGAAGAATTAACTTGGCTTATAGATGTTACAACGGAAGAAAAACTTCATAAAGAAAAAGTAAAACATTATACGTTTGTTGATGCTTTAAAGGATAGAGATGTTTTGGTAATGTCTTTTGGTTATTTTTGCTGGATGACGGGTTACTATGGAATAAACATGTTTCTTCCAACTATCACTAAAGGAATGGCTAAATCATTCAATTTAAGTACTATGGGTTTAGGATGGCTTGTAGGAGGCATGTATCTTTGTGCTATGGTTGTTATGTATCTAGTTGGTAATCATTCTGATAAGACTAATGAAAGACGTTTTCATGTTTTTGCATGTTTAGGTATAAGTGCAATTGCGATGTTGATAAGCATTTATGTTGCAAAAACAAGTGTAGTAGGAGCTTTTGTGGCATTAACTATCTCTGTATGTGGAGCATTTGGTTCATATTCACCATTCTGGTCGATTCCACCTTCATTCTTAACTGGTGCTGCTTCAGCAGGTGCGATAGCTCTTATAAACAGTATAGGTAATCTTGGAGGATTCTTTGGACCTTACGTTGTTGGATATATCAAAGATATAACAGGTTCATTCAATGCAAGTATGATATTCCTTGCAGTTGTTTTAGCCTTAGGTGGTATTGTTATTGGATTTATAGTTAGAGTTTCGGGGAAAGTTGTAGTTGTTAATCAAGGAGAAAAAAACAAATTAGGATAAATCTCAAATAGCAAAATAAAATTATGGTATATGATTCGGTATTGTATGTGATTTAGTTGGTAATGGTGAGATAATTCTACCCCTGAAATAAAATTGAAAGATATATCAATAAAGGTAAAAGTGAAAATATAATAATGACTGAAAGAATGTATTACATATAAGAACTTTGAAAATATATACAAGAAAAGATGGATATCACTGTAAGAAGTATTGTTTTGTGATATATGCAAAGAGGCGGTGAAATATCAGCTTTTGATAGAATTACAAAGAAAGGCGGTATTGTTATGGCATTAGTTACTACAAAGGAAATGTTTGAAAAAGCTTACAAGGGTAAGTATGCTATAGGAGCTTTTAATGTTAATAATATGGAAATAGTGCAAGGAATTGTGGAAGGAGCAAGGGCACAAAAATCACCTGTGATTCTTCAGGTTTCAAAAGGAGCATTGGAATATGCAGGACCTAAATATTTGAAAGCTATGGTGGATGCTGTTGTAGCGGATGCGGGTATAGATATTGCTTTTCACCTAGACCACGGGCCAGATATAGATACAATCAAAATATGCGTAGAAAATGGATTTACATCTGTAATGTTTGATGGTTCTCATTATGATTATAAGGAAAATGTAAGGAAGACTAGAGAGGTTGTTGAATATGCTCATGCTCA
Source organism: Clostridium drakei (assembly GCF_000633595.2). Taxonomy (GTDB): domain Bacteria; phylum Bacillota; class Clostridia; order Clostridiales; family Clostridiaceae; genus Clostridium_AM; species Clostridium_AM drakei. Next base: position 93,150 of record NZ_JIBU02000009.1, read on the forward strand.
CGGTGTAGTTGTGGAAGCTGAACTGGGAGTACTTGCTGGAGTAGAGGATGATGTTAAGAGTGATATGAATATTTACACTGATCCTGACCAAGCTGTAGAATTTGTTAACATTACAGGAGTTGACTCACTAGCTATAGCTATAGGAACATCACATGGAGCTTTCAAATTTCCAATGGACTTTAAGCCAGAATTGAGATTTGATATATTGGAAGAAATCCAAAGAAAATTACCAGGATTTCCAATAGTTCTTCATGGAGCTTCAGCTGTTGATCCAGATACAATTGAAATCTGCAATAAGTATGGTGCAAAAATAGCTGGTGCAAAGGGAATTCCTGTAGATATGTTAAGAAAAGCATCTTTACTAGCTGTATGCAAAATTAATATGGATACAGATTTAAGGCTTGCAATGACTGCAGGTATAAGAAAAGTTTTTGCAGAAAACCCATCTGAAATAGATCCAAGAAAGTATTTGGGTGAAGGAAGAAAGCTAATAAGAGAATTAGTAGAGAAAAAAATAGTTGATGTACTTGGATCAGACAATACATTATAAGTTTTCTTATATTGTAAATATTATAACTTAATTTACAGAAATTTAGATTTCTAATTCCAGTAAAAATTTAATTTTTGCTGGAATTATATATTTTTCACCTTGAATGGTAATATTTTTAAAATTATTAATAAGCAACATATCATCTTCTAAATTTTCTTGTACATTTAAAAAATGCAATTGCATTGGATTAAGTGAACTTATATACTAATTCATCATAGGTATAAGAAATATTCAGGGAGGATAACATTTATGAAAAAAGAAATACAAATATTTGATTATGCTAACGTGATTATGAATGCGCTTAAAACAGGTGTTTTACTAACAACAAAGGTAGATGATAAAGTTAATTCTATGACTATTTCATGGGGAATGCTAGGAATAGAATGGGGAAAAACAATTTTTAAAGTTTTCGTGAGAGAAAATCGTTTTACAAGACATCAACTTGAAAAGAATCCTGAGTTTACCATAAACGTACCATTTGGCGAATTTGATAAAAGAATATTAGGAGTTTGTGGTACAAAATCTGGTGGTTTAAGTGATAAAATCAAGGAACTAAACTTAACACTGGAATCACCTAATAGCGTTTCAGTTCCTGCTATTAAGGAGTTTCCACTTACACTTGAGTGTAGGATTATATATAAACAAAAACAAGATAAGGATGAGATTCAAGAAGAAAATAGAAATAAATTTTATCCGCAAAATGTGGAAAGCTCATTTCATGGTGCGAATAGGGACTTTCACACAGCTTACTATGGAGAAATTATAAGTGCATACATAATTCAATGACATAATAATACAACTAGTTTAGCTTTAAATTTAAAAAATGAGGGTATAGTTTTTAATGAAATTGATAAGCGCAAGCTAGCAAGTATATGATTTATTATAATATAAAATGTAATGGTGGTGAAGAATTATGATTTCAATAGGCTGTGATCATGGAGGTTATGAATTAAAAGAAGTAATTAAAAAAAGTTTTGAAGAAAAAGGAATTAAATATAGAGACTATGGTACATATTCTAAAGAATCAGTAGATTATCCCAAGTATGCTTTGGCAGTTGCCGAAAGTGTGGCAAATGAAGAGGGTGAATGTGGAATTATTTGTTGTGGTACAGGAATTGGAGTTTCTATTGCAGCAAATAAGGTACCTGGTGTGAGAGCTGCTGCAGTAGCTGATGTATTTAGTGCTAGAGCTACAAAACAACATAATAATGCCAATGTACTTTGTCTAGGACAAAGGGTTATAGGTGAAGGGTTAGCATTGCTAATAGTAGATGAGTGGTTAAATACTAAATTTGAAGGTGGAAGGCATCAAACGAGAATTAATCTTATAAGCAAGATGGAAGAAAAATATTGTAAATAGTTATTTTGAAATATAATAAATACATCACATGATGGAGGTTAACACTGATGAGAGTAGGGGTCTTAACAAGTGGAGGAGATGCTCCAGGAATGAACGCTGCTATAATGGCAGTAGTAAAAGCAGCAAATTATTATGATATAGAAGTAATTGGAATAAAACATGGATATCAAGGGTTGATGAATGGTGATATGCATAGATTAACTTCTTCTGATGTAGAAAATATTGCAGATAAAGGAGGAACTATATTAAAGACTGCTAGGTGTATGGAATTTATGGAGGACTTAGGAATAAAAAAAGCTGTAGAAGTACTAAAGAATCTCGATATAAATTCTTTAATTGTAATAGGAGGTGAAGGATCCTTTAAAGGTGCAGATAGATTACATAAGTTAGGCGTTAATGTTATTGGAATACCTGGTACTATAGATAATGACTTAAAATATACTGATTATTGTATAGGATTTGATACCACCTTAAACACTGTCTTAGAGTGTATTGGCAAAATAAAAGATACAGATTATTCACATGACAAAACCACTATTGTTGAAGTTATGGGAAGATATTGTGGAGATTTAGCTTTATATTCGGCCTTAGCAGGTGGTGGGGAAATAATATCAACTCCAGAAAAGAAATTAGATTTTGATACTATATGCTCAAAACTAAGCTTAAGGATGAATAGTGGAAAAAATGATAATATAATTATAATAACAGAAAGAATGTACGATTTACAGGAGCTTCAAAGATATATTGAGGAAAAATTAAAGACTAGTGTAAGAACTACTATATTAGGTTTTATACAAAGAGGAGGAAATCCATCAGGATTTGACAGGGTATTGGCAAGCAAAATGGGAATAAAAGCGGTAGATTTATTAAACAATGGTTATTCAGGACTAGCTGTTGGAGTTAAAAACAATAAAATAATAGATATAGAGTTTGAGGATGTTAATAATGAAATAGTTGATAAGCAGGATAGTTATGATATGTTAGATATACTTCTTCATTAATTCTAATGATTAAAAATTAATATAATAAAAAATAGAACTTGCTAAGGTTTGAATTCTTAGAGGTTCTATTTTTATTTTGGATACATTGAATTCAAGAAAATGATATCTTCTTATGTAGTTTTTTCTTAATAGAAGATTAGGTGAAAATAATGGAAGTAATAAAAATAGTGTCTTTCACAATTTAACCTCATATTATGACGACAGGATTCCAATAATACTTGTATTTACAGTAATTTATTTTGGTAGTTATATATTTTTGATTATTAACTATATAATAATTAGCAATATAAGTAAAGAACATTGTTATAGGTTTTTAATAGCTGATTTACTAGGAAAGTTAATATGTGGAGTTATATACATAAGCTTTCCAACCATAAATGTAAGGCCAGATATTACTACATGTGGGATTTTTATGAATATGATTGAACTTTTATATAAGATAGATGCAGCAGATAATCTTTTACCTTCAATCCATTGTTTAGTTAGTTGGTATCAATATTTTTCTTTAGCTGTAATACCAAATGTATATTATAAAAATTTTTCAAAGAAAATAATAAAAAAGTTCCTAGAAATAAAAAAGTTATTTCTTTAACTTTTGATGATAGACTTGACCCTAAGTATACACTTATGCTTTTAGATGTACTTAGAGCAAATTATATAGAGTGTGCATTTTTTGTTCTATCAGAAAATGCACAAAATAACCTGGCATAAATTGAAATTATAATTTTCATATTATAAAATAAATTGGAAAAATATCGATAATTCTTAATAATTTTTTAGTAAAAGATTAATATTTATATTTTATATTGATCTTATGCTAATGCAGGAGGAAGATAAAATGGAAATTGGTAGATTTATGGAGCAATATATAAAAAATCCAAAAACAGTAGGGGCTATAGCACCAAGTTCAGATAAGTTAGCATGTAGAATGATTGAAGATATTGATTTTTTAAATGCTACTTACATTGTTGAATATGGACCAGGTACAGGTGTTTTCACAGAAAAAATATTAGATAAGAAGAAGGATAGCACTATATTTATAGCCATAGAATATAATATGGATTTTTACAATATCCTAAAAGATAAGTTTAGAGATAGAACAAACTTCATACTTGTAAATGATTCAGCAGAGAACTTAAAAAAATATTTACATAAGTATAATATTGATAAATTGGACTATATAGTTTCGGGACTTCCATTTGCAAGTTTACCACAGGACATGAGCAAAAAAATATTATCAGTTACAAAAGAAATATTAAAAGACAAAGGAGAATTTATAACTTTTCAGTACACTTTGTTTAAAATGAAGCTTTTTAGAAAACATTTTGATAGAATTAAAACAAAAAAGGTACTCTTAAACCTGCCACCAGCTTATGTTTTGAAGTGTAAAAACTAGGTGAAATAACATTAGACTGTTGATTTCAAGGCCTAAATCCTATTCTTTTCCTTAAGGACATACATTATGCTCAAAATTAATAATAATATTATTACAATTAGGATATATACAAAAAATTCCTTTGTTCACTAGATTATATTAATGCAATAGTATATGATTATATTAAAATTGTGTTCTTTAGATAGAAAATTTATTGATTATTTTAATAAGGACAATTAGTCCTGAAAAAGGAAGGTTTGTATGGAGACGAATATTTTAGTTGTAGATGATGATAAGAGCATTCGAAATTTAATAAAGGTTTATCTTGAAAATGAGGGATACAACATTATGGAAGCTTCTAATGGAGCTGAAGCTTTAGTTATGATTAATGAAAATAATTTTGATTTAGTTATTTTAGATATTATGATGCCAATTTTAGATGGCATAAGTGCTTGCATAAAAATTAGAGAAACTTATAATATGCCTATAATATTTTTATCAGCAAAGGATGAGGAAATAGATAAAATACAGGGGTTAACAGTAGGTGCTGACGATTATGTGTCTAAACCTTTTGGTTCTATGGAGCTTATAGCCAGAGTAAAAGCTCAACTTAGAAGGTATAAAAGATTTAATGCAGAACCTCAAAACAGCAGTACACTTACCATTGATGATTTAACCATTAACTTTGATACCCATGAAGTTACGGTAAGAGGTGATAAAGTTAAGCTTACACCAAAGGAGTTTGATATATTAGAATGTTTAGCTAAAAACAGAGGCATGGTATTTTCAGTTCAGAAATTATATGAAGTTATTTGGAAAGAGGAGTTTGTGGTATCAGATACTTCTATTGTGGTTCATATAACAAATCTTAGACAAAAAATTGAAGTTGATCCTAAGAAACCTAAGTATGTGAAGACAGTTTGGGGAGTTGGATATAAGATATGAAGAAAGGAAGAATCAATAAAATAGGAGTCAAATTACTGATTTTGATTCCAATCGATATTATAGTAACTTTTTATGCTTGTGCATTTTTGGTGAGTATGATGAATAAGATTTTTGGGTTAGGTCCTTATTATTATGAAAAATATGCAGTATATTTAGCGTTTGTATTTTTTTTATTAGTATTAATAATTTTTATATCTATTTTTCTAGCTGCAATTAATGGAAGAATCAAATATTTAAATTATATTAGCAAAAGCGTTACCAATATAAAAACAGAAAAATATTTAAATCCTATAGATATAAAAGGCAGCGATGAATTTGCTCAATTAGCTAAGGATATAAATACCATGTCTGAAAGGCTTAAAGAAAATTATGAAAAAGAAAAAAAGCAGGAAGAAGCTAAAAATGAATTAATCGTTGCTGTTTCACATGATTTAAAGACTCCTTTAACATCTATAATTGGATATTTGGAACTTCTTGATAAGGGCAAGGAAGTTTTATCAAAAGATCAACAGGGGTTTTTAGAAGTAGCTTATAAAAAAAGTACGGATTTAAAAAAATTAATTGAAGAGCTTTTTGAGTATACAAAGCTTTCAAATAACTATACTAAATTAGATAAGGTTCCATTTAACATAGCTGTTTTAGTAAATCAGATAGTGGGAGAGAATATATTATTTCTATCTGAAAAGAACATAGAAGTTAAAATTGAATGCACTAAAAATGAGCTGATGTGTGAAATTGATATGCAAAAATTTATTAGAGTTATTGAAAACTTAGTAAAAAATGCGGAAAAATATAGTTATAGAAACTCAACTTTTATAATTAGAATGTGGGAAGAGGATATGAATGTTAAACTTTCCTTTATTAATGAAGGTGACAATATTAGTGAAGAAGATTTGACAAAAATATTTGATGAAATGTATAGAATAGACAAATCTAGAAATGCTGAAATAGAAGGTTCTGGACTAGGGCTTGCTATTTCAAAGAAAATTATAGAACTTCATGAAGGAAGGATTTGGGCAGAGTGTAATGGTAATGTAATTAGTTTTAATATTGTATTACCTAAGAAAAATCTTAATAATTCTTAATGTTTTTCTCCATCTTTATTTAATAAATAGTATATATAATAAGTTTCATAGTTAGAAAAGCTATGAAATTTTAAATATAAAAATAGAGGTGGAATAATGAATAAGTTATTTAAAGGTATGATCTTTTTATGTTGGATAGCAATCCTAGGTGTATTTTTTAAATATCAATTATATATTGATGGAGCAAGCAAAATTACTAGTTTTTTACAAGCATATCCTAAGTACAGTACGTTATTGTTCTTAACAATTGCTTCACTTAGAATTTTTACTCTAGTTCCTTGTACCGTTTTTATTATAAGTGCAGGAATACTATTTAATCCAGTTGAAGCATTTATTTTAGTTACCATAGCAAATTTATTAAGTGAGATTTTCTTGTTTTTATTTGTTAAGGCAACAATTGGTATGGGATATCAAGAAAAGATAATCAATAAATATCCCAAAATATACTCATTAATCCAAAATAATAATGTTAAAATCCTGGCTTTAGGAGTTTCATCTCCTATAGTACCATCAGATGTAGTATGTTTCTTTTCTGTGTTAACTGGGATGTCTTTTGTTAAGTATGTTTTAACTATATTTATAGCTGATACTCCAGTTATTCTTCTATATACCTTTTTAGGGATAAGCATGAAGTATTCTCTATATGTATTTATCATTACACTAATTATTATAGTTTCAATGAGCTATGTGAATTATAGAAAATGGAATAGTCAAGTTAATTTGTAAAATATAGGATGGATATTATATGGAGCCTATTTATATAATAACAATATCTATAGTAGGCTTTGAATTTGAAACTTTACTATCCTTTATTCATATATGCATTTTGAAATACATTCTTCTACTTTAATTACTGGCATTTTCTTTTTTTCGCCTTGAGAATAGCTGCTTTCAATGAACTTTTTGGAAAAATAATTATAAAAATTACTCTTAAAGTTACAACAATAGGGGATATTTTATTAAAAATACTTTCTTGGACAGTATGGTAAAATCAAATCAAATTATGGATTTTTGGATATAAAAAATAAATATCCACTAATTTAGTTGGTGGATATTTATTGAAAATTTTAACTAAAGACAATGTAAAGCCTATGGCTTTTTTATTTTTTATAGCAAATAAGACTGGCAGAGTACTAAATTAACCAGCACCAGCTTAAATAAAGAAGTTAGTACAAAATTATTATTTCATTTTCACATGAACGATTCGAGAGGTACCAATGACTTTACCACATGAATTTAATGCATTTACTTGAAAATATGGTCCACATGAATTAACATTAATTTTAGTTTCAAATCCAATGCGTGGAGTACTAATTATTACCACTGACAATCTATTGTGCGATGGTCCTGCTAGTACTTGCCAAGCAACAGTTTCAGTTGAACCGTTCCATGATGCATAAACAATTGCAGATTTACAAAATAAATCTACAGCAATACTAGGCGGATAAAGCGGCAAACCTATCCATTTATTCTTAAATGCTCTATATGACAAATTTGTACTAGGAAACTGCATGTCATATAAAAAATTTAATGAGGGATCTTTCTTAGTATTGCCATCATTTTTAAATTCAGAAAGATATGGTTCCTGTCCCCATCCAATGAATTGATTTCTATTAGATAATTTTTGAACATTTCCTTGACTTGGAACATATAGTGCTGGATTATGATAGTACGTTTTATATACATTTGCAGTCATGGTTTTGAAATTAAGTCGAAGTATTAAACCATGTGCTTGACACTGAGGTGGAGAGCTTGAAGAAGCACAACAAGCATCATCAAACAAGCTTATTTTATTTCCAGATCTATGACGTGCATCATGTTGCCAAGAAAATGTAGCATTTCGACCAAAAGTAAAATTACTTTGTTTTCCACCAAGTTGCCAAATTATATTTCCTGTTTTTTTATCAATTTTATAAATAGCCCACATATTACGCATGCTAATTAGGAGTGTATTGTTTGAACCTTCTTCAACTGAATTCACGTGGAAACAATCCCAAATATTATTAGAGCTCTTTGCAGATGATGCGGGTAACATCGAGTCGGCAGGATTAACATGGTCAAGTACATTCCAAAAGAAAAGAAGCTTGCCTGTTTGAAGATCAACTTCTTGAATGGAGTAATTATCGAAATATCCATTTGATGGACCTCCATATGGAGTTAGATTTACAGGGACTTGTTTCACAGCAGTGAACAAAGCAGTATTTCGATTTGTAATAGTAAACTCATGAACATCAGCAGTGAACCCTTTTTTGGCAATAACTTTTTTTATCACTTTATAATTCTGATTTATGATTTGAAAATAGGCACCAGGTTCAGGATCTCCTGCTGGAAGATTAGGATTGGCGGACTGAGTTCCTGATATAGTTCCTTGCCACATAGTGAGAATTGGTTTAGATTTATAATATTGTACTCTAAAGTCCGTATTTTGTATATATCTATTACTTAGAGGCTTAAACCAGACTGGATTACCAGCCTGGTCCATGATCAGTGCACCTGTTTGACCGATCATGGTTGCTCCATAAGAAGTATATGGTGCAACGAATATTAAGCCGGAATCTGTTCCTGATCTATTTACATTTATAGTTACCTTCATGGGATGCAATGCAGGGGCTGAAACAAAGCTCCATGCTTGAGAAGTTGAATTATTTATACATGTTTGTGATAGTATTTCAGGTTCAAAGTTATTCATTCTTATCATCTCCTATTATTGTTATCTGTTATAAAAGATAACGTCAAAAGCTAATTGATTATATAATTAAATAAACGACTCAACTCTTCAATATCTTAATACAAGATTGACTTCTAATAGCACTTGAATGGACATACTTAACTAATAATATATTCTATGATATTCTAAATCCAGAAGTTATGTGAATATAATGTAGAATCCCAAATTTTATATACATTAATTCTTACATTTCTTGAATTTAAGAGGATTTTCTAGTATTAAAAATCATTTGAATTGGAATAAAGTAAATTCTTTAAGTTACAGGTATAGATAAAGTTTTTATTAAGAAATCAGCAAAGAAGATCCAAGAACTACCATATAGCTATTCATATATTGAAAGTAAAAGATTAATTAGATAAAATTTCATTTAAATTATGCATACATCTATGATATTACTTTAAAAATGAGTATAATTAATATGTCTATAACTATAAAAACATAAGTTATATTAACTTTGTTTTTTATTGAATTTACTTAAAGAAAGGATTTAAAGTATATGGGAAAAATATTAGTTCTTGCAGAGAAACCATCCGTTGGTAGAGAAATTGCAAGAGTATTGAAATGTGGTAAAAAAGGCAATGGATGCTTGGAAGGAGAAAAATATATTGTAACTTGGGCTTTGGGACATTTAGTTACTTTAGCGGACCCAGAGGCTTATGATGATAAATATAAAACATGGAAGATGGAAGATTTGCCAATGCTTCCTAAATATTTAAAGCTTGTAGTTATAAAACAAACTAGTAAACAATTTAATGCAGTAAAGGAACAGTTAAATAGAAAAGATGTAGTGGAAATAGTCATTGCTACAGATGCTGGAAGAGAAGGAGAATTGGTAGCAAGATGGATAATTGAAAAGGCTAGGATAAATAAGCCTATAAAGAGACTTTGGATTTCTTCTCAAACGGATAAAGCTATTAATGAAGGTTTTAGAAATTTAAAACCTGCAGCACAATATGATAACTTGTATAGAGCAGCGCAAAGTAGGGCAGAAGCAGATTGGATTGTAGGACTTAATGTTACAAGAGCACTTACATGCAAGCATAATGCTCAACTTTCAGCAGGAAGAGTTCAAACTCCAACTTTAGCTATGATTGTTCATAGAGAAGAAGAAATTAAAAACTTTAAACCAAAGGATTACTACAGTATAACAGGAAGTGCTAATGGATACACTCTCCAGTGGCAAGGTGGCAAAGGGCATTTTAATACCTTTGATGAAGATTTTGCAAACAAGATAGTATCAAAGGTTAATAATCAAAATGGAAAAGTGGTTGATGTAACAAAAAGTGATAAGAAAAAGTATGCACCAGCACTTTATGATTTAACAGAGCTTCAAAGGGATGCCAATAGGCTTTTTGGTTTCTCAGCAAAGCAGACACTTTCTATAATGCAAAGATTATATGAAAATTATAAGTTCTTGACTTATCCAAGAACAGATTCAAGATATATTTCAGATGATATAGTACCTACACTGCCAGATAGATTAAAGGCAATATCAGTAGGAAACTATAGTAAATTTGCTATGGAAATTATGAAGGGAAAAATAAGAGCACATAAAGGCTTTGTGGATAATAGTAAGGTTTCAGATCACCATGCTATAATTCCAACAGAAGAAAGAGTTAATCTTTCAAAGTTAAGTAATGAAGAGAGAAAAGTATATGATTTAGTAGTTAAAAGATTTTTAAGTGTATTGCTTCCTCCATTTGAATATGTGCAAACCACTGTAAAGGTAGAGGTTAATGGAGAAAACTTTGTAGCCAGTGGAAAGGTAATTAAATCAAAGGGCTGGAAGGCTGTATATGATAAAGATGAAGACTTTGATGATAATGATGCACATGAAAATGAATTAAAGGAGCAGGTACTTCCACAAATAAATAAGGGAGATAGTATAAAGCTTACAGCAGTTAAGATGCATAAAGGCCAAACTAAACCACCTGCAAGATTTAATGAAGGAACATTGTTGTCTGCTATGGAAAATCCTCAAAAATATATCAATATGAATAAGGAATATGCAAAAACTTTAGGAGAAACAGGTGGACTTGGAACAGTTGCTACAAGAGCAGATATAATTGAAAAGTTATTTAATACTTTTTATATAGAGAAAAAGGGTAAGGAAATAATCCCAACTTCTAAAGGAAAACAGCTTGTAGAATTGGTACCAGAAGATTTAAAATCACCACTTTTAACTGCAAAATGGGAAACTGATTTGGATTTGATAAGTAAGGGAAAATTAAATGATAAAAGCTTCATAGGTAATATGAGAAACTATTCAGTGAAGCTTGTGGATGATGTAAAAGGAAGCCATGATAAGTTTAAACACGATAATTTATCAGGTGCTAAATGTCCCGAGTGTGGCAAATATATGCTTGAGGTAAATGGAAAGCATGGAAGAATGCTTGTATGCCAGGATAGAGCTTGTGGTCATAGAGAAAATTTAGCAAGGTTAACTAATGCTAGATGTCCGAACTGTCACAAAAAACTTGAGCTTAGAGGACATGGAGATGGCCAAATTTATGTTTGTACAACTTGCAGCTTCAGGGAAAAAGCTGCATCTTTCAATAAAAGATTTGACAATAAGGAAGGTAAGAACAGTAAAAGAGATGTGGCAAATTATATGAAGAAGATGAAAAAGGAAAATGAAGCTCCAATGAATTCAGCTTTGGCAGATGCACTAGCTAAATTAAATTTAAAATAAAAAGGAGATAGATAGCATGGAAAATTATTTAGGACAAAATATTCCGAAATTAGGATTCGGGCTTATGCGTTTACCGATGTCAAATGATGAAATTGACGTTGAAGAGGTAAAGAAGATGGTTGATCTGTTCTTATCAAAGGGATTCACATATTTTGATACAGCGTATGGCTATAATAATGGAAATTCTGAACGTGCCATAAAAGAGGCATTGGTAGAACGTTATCCACGTGATAAATATCTTCTTGCAACAAAATTACCTGCATGGGCAGGTGCAAAGACCAAAGAAGAAGCACAGCAGATGTTCCACACATCGCTTGAAAGAACAGGAGCAGGCTATTTTGATTTCTATTTGTTGCATAATTTAGGTGAAGCACGTACTCAGTCCTTTGATAAATTTGGAATTTGGGACTTTTTGAGACAAAAGAAGAAAGAAGGTCTGATTCGTCACTTAGGTTTCTCATTTCATGACAAGGCTTCTGTATTAGATAAAATTCTAACGGAACATCCTGAAATGGAGTTTGTCCAACTTCAAATCAACTATGCAGATTGGGATAATCCGATGATTGAGTCTAAAATGTGTTATGAAACTGCTAGAAAACATGGTAAGCCAGTTATTATCATGGAACCAGTAAAAGGAGGTATATTAGCATCACCTCCACCTGCTGTGGAAAAGATTTTTAAGGATGCTAATCCAAATGCGTCTTTGCCTTCTTGGGCAATTCGTTATGCAGCGTCACTAGATGGTATTATTACTGTGTTGAGCGGAATGTCAAATATGGATCAGCTAGAGGACAATATTTCATACATGAAGAATTTTCAGCAACTTACTGAGAAAGAGTATGAGGTAATAAATAGGGCTCAAGTGGCACTTGATGCAATTTCATCAATTCCGTGTACATCATGTGCTTATTGCATGAAAGGATGTCCACAGTCCATAGCAATTCCAGGCATATTTAAATCTATGAATATGATTAATATATATAATAATGAACAAGCTGCAAAGGGTTCTTATGCATGGAATACAAAACTTAGTAACTTAAATGGTGCATCGGCCTGTATTGAGTGTGGTCAGTGTGAGAGTGTTTGTCCGCAGCACATCAAGATTATTGATGAACTTAAGAAAGCTTCTGAAGTATTTGAATAAGTATTGGTGATAATAATATAAATAATGATAAACATCCTCATCATCAAAGCATATAATGTTTGATGATGAGGATAATTTTATTTTGCAAAAACATTTTGACTTGGAATGTTACCATAAGTGATATTCTACTACTATTTTATGATAAATAAAAAAATAGTATTGGAGGAAGAAACATTGGAATTAAAGAGATTAAATGATAAAGAACTTTTTAAAGATAAAAAGGAAATATTAAGGTTAAAGAAAATATCCATAAAGGATAAAGAGCTTTTTAAGGATTTTGATTATATTGGTTCAGATTATGTATTCTCATATATTTATATGTATAGTGAACTTTACAAATTAAAAATTTACCATGATGATAGGACAATAATCATATATTCAGATTATGAGAAACCATTGTTTTATATGCCGTTAGGAGATACCGAATATGGTATAAAGCTTGTTTTACAATATTGCCGTAATCATCAGTTGAAACCTTATTTTACAAAGATACCTGATAGTCATATTGAAATATTTAAATTTATGAATTACAAAATTGAGGAAGATAGAAATTCATTTGATTATATATATTCAAACTCATCATTGACAACTTATGAAGGACATGATTTTAGAAAACAGAGAAATAATCTTTCTAATTATCTGAAAAAATTCATTCCTGTTTACAGCAGTGATATAGTTTCTAATATAAAAAAATGCAAAGAATTCACACTAAAATATTACGATAAAACCGATGTGGTACAACCTACATTGAAAATATTGGATTGTATTGATAGCTTAAATTTAAAAGGAGGTATAGTATGGAATGGCAGTGATATGCAAGCATACTGTATATATGAAGAAATAACTAGTGATATGGCTATTTCTCATGTAGAACTTACCGATAATAGCCACAGAGGAGTTCACGCTTATATGATAAATGAAATGTCCAAGAATATGAATGTGAAGTTTGTTAATAAGGAAGATGACATGGGAATAGCTGGTCTTAGAAGGTTTAAGGAGAATTATAATCCGTGTAAACTTGCTGTAAAATATTCTGCTTATCTAGGCGTATAGTAGTGCTTATCAAACAGTCGACAATGGGAGAAGGAGTTTCATATAAAGAAGATGGTTGTATTAGCAATGGTAGTAATGGGATAAAATAATATTCAAGATTATGTAAAAGTATCAGGTTTTTTTGAATTTTATATTTTCAGATAAGTAAAAGAAAACTAAATAATTTGGTGGGCTGCAATATTTGCAGCCCACTTTTGATTAATTTTAACGTATAAAATTAGTAAAAACTTTAGATTCTATTTTTGGTAACTGAACTCCGGCATTTTTACCAGCTTCGATAGATTTTAAAAGCCAAGCCATGTTTTTACCTAAAGTTCTCATTGTCTGCATTCCTTCTAAATCTTGTTTAACTTCTTCTGGAGTATTACCATGAACCATATTCCAATACTGAGAAGATACAATAGGCATATTGGATATAGTAAAGTATTTATTTAACTGTTCAAAAGCAGCAGTTGAACCACCACGACGACAGCTTACAATTGCTGCGCCAGGTTTGTATTGAAAACAGTTTCCAGCATAAAAGAATCTATCTAAAAAAGATGTAATTGCACCAGAAGCACTAGCATAATGTACTGGTGAACCAAAAATAAATCCATCAGCTTGTTTAGCTTTTTCTAAAGCTAAATTTACAGTATCATCATTAAACACACATTTGCCATCAGTTTTTGAACAACCTCCACAAGCCATGCAGCCTCGGATTGGTTTGTTTCCAACATGGAAGATTTCAGCCTCGATGTTTTCTTTTTCTAATTCTTTAGCAATTTCAGTTAAAGCTGTATAAGTACATCCATTACTTTTAGGACTACCGTTAATAAGTAATACTTTCATTTTTACACCCCATTTTGATTGTATATTATAGTATTACTATATAACAATACAATCAAAAAAGATAGAAGGCACTTAAAAGTAGTATACTACCTAAAAGGAGACTTATAAGTTATAGGTATATTTAAATTTATCTCAGTGTTACTATTCATAATATATTAACCTTCTACAGATATGCGCTTGGTTAAACAGAAAATTTAATACTTAATTTGTTGAAGATTTTTGCTAAAATTTTGACCTGTTTTAGTATTAGCAAGTCCCCCTAAACATGTACATCTCAGCTCTCTTGGAAGCATTTTTCCAACGCTGTACATTGAATTAATTACTTCATCTAATGGAATGACTTCTTTAACTCCTGCAAGAGCCATATTTGCACATGAAACTGCATTAGAGGCTGCCATTATATTTCTAGTCATGCAAGGTATTTCTGCAAGTCCTGCTACTGGATCACACACTAAACCTAATACATTTTGTAGTGCTATAGAAGCTGCAGTAATTGATTGTTGAATTGTTCCTCCAGCAAGGTAGACTATACCAGCAGCAGCCATGCAGGAAGCAGAACCACATTCAGCCTGACATCCACAGGTTTCAGCAGCAAAAGTAGCATGAGATGCAATAAGTGCTCCTATAAGTCCTGAACAAAATAATGCTTTGATACAGCTTTCATCATCTAAGTCTATTTCTTCACATATAGAAATTAGTGTGCCAGGTATTATACCGCAAGATCCTGCAGTTGGAGCAGCAGTAATAACTCCCATAGAACTACTTGTTTCCATACAGGACATGGAGTAATATATTATTTTATTTAAAACACCAATGTTTATCAAACGTCCTTCGGCTTCAGCTTTTTTAACCAAGTGAGCTTGATGTTGTAAAATATATGGCATTTTAGCATTTCCATAAAGCCCTTTTTTAATTGACTCTTTCATTATTTTAAGTATGTATGTCATCTTATATATAGCTTCTTCTTTAGTGATATTTCCTCTGGTACATTCATAAAACACAGCAGCTTCAAATAAATCCTTATTCTCATTTTCTGCATATTTTAATATTTCTTTAGTGTTATTAAAGGGTACTGAACAGTTTTTTCTGGATAGTATGGGTAAAATTGGTGAAATCAATTTTGCATAATCTACAGGAGTAATTTTTTTAATTTTATCAAGAATTTCTTTAGACAGTTCTTTAGATAATTTAATATTGATCAATATTCCTTGGGGATTTTCAAAAGTATTCACATACTCTGGTTCAATATAATTTTCTTTTAATATTTTCAAAATTGTTTTATAATAATCCTCTTTGTAAGAATTGAATATTAAAATAAGCTCATAAAAATCTCCGCAAATTGAAATATTATAGCCATTAAATTCAATTAATTCTACCATTCCACCACCTGTTGAAACACCTGTGATATAGAATTTATTATTATTGATATCTGTTAACACAAGCTTTACTGTATTAGGATGTAGTGTATCAAAATTAGTTATGTTGAATGAGATTTTTATCCTGCGTTTTTTCGCTTCATTTAAAGAATTAATTATTCTTGCATCTTCAGGCTCCCAACCTAAAAGACCTCCAACGAGGCCCTTATCACTTCTTTGACCTTTATAAGTCATAGCAAAGGAACCTTTAGTTTCGAAATATATGTCTGCTCTGGATAAATCGTTTACAAGAAACTGCTTAGAAAGCTTACCTATTCTAGTGGGGCCGGCTGTGTGAGAACTGGAAGGACCTGTCATGACTGGTCCAATGACGTCGTTAAAAATACTGACAAATTTATTCATTGTAGTTCATCTCCAATCAATCTTGAAAATATAATATTTTACTGTAGCTAAAATAGATCCTATATATAAAGTTTAAAGCATTTTAACAAGAATGTCAGCCATATCTTTAGGGGAATTTTTCATATCATCCTTAAGCCATTGTTGTACAACCCCAATACAGCCTGATATAGCAAAAGGCATACAATACTTAGCTTCTACTGCTGATGATGTATCATCTAGAGGAATTTTACAGTGTTTTATAGCATCTTTAAGTTTTTCTATAAAAGTATATTCGCCACTTTGGCAAAGAAATATTTCAAACATTTCACTATTATTTTGTACAAACTCAAATAGATAGATAAAAAAATGGAATAAATCATCATAGGTAGAAGCTTCTTTTGAAAATTTGTCATAAGTTTCGCTGAAATCGTTGATGAGTTCACTTTCTATTTTATCTACCATATCAAATATGTCCTTGTAATAAAGATAAAAAGTTGATCTATTAACATCAGCTAAATCAGTAAGCTCTTTTACTGTAATATTATTAATTTTCTTTTTAGACATGAGTTTTGTTAAGGCTTGAAGTAAGGTTCGTTTTGTTTTTCTTATACGTCTATCGAGCTTCTTTTCTTCCATAATTAAACCTCCAGAAAGAATATTTTTATCTTAAATGGATTGATGATTAAAATTATACTACATACATTCTATAATAAACACATGTCGATAAAAATACAAGTGTTTTATATCAATTAAACCCTGTAAAAGGCAATTATGATTTGAAAATAATTTTCTATTGAGTATAAAAGTTGTGTATCATTACATATTGCAACACCATCTGCTATTTTACAACACACAATATTAAATATCTATAGAAAATTTTAGGATAACGTTTCCTGTTAAAAAGTTACATAAAACTGATGTTTTTAGTAGAAGTAAATTTAAATATTATAATGGTTAATCAAAGGATTAGAATATTATAAAGGTTCTGATTTTTTGCGTAATCATATGAATTGGTATATTGATTGCACAGCTGAAAACACCTATGGTGCCTAGAAATTTAAGAAATTTATAATTTATTTAATTAGGGGGAGAAATGCATGTAGACTTATAAGAATTTAAGGTATTACATAATATCCTTACTTTAATGAATATAATTCTTAAAAAAATTTAAAAACTTGTTGACATTATAGAAATCGTTTTATATAATAAAGACATAGAAAACGTTCCCTATCAAAATATGACATAATTTTGATAAAATTGTTTTGCATTAAAAATATTGGAATAAAGGTAATGCAATAAATTGTTTTTGTGAAAAATGTAATGTCAAAAGTTTTGAAAAGGGTTTGTTTGAAAAAATTATTTACAAATGGAGGAATTTAATAATGAAAAGAGAATGGGGCGGAATATATCCAGCAATAATGGTACCACTAAATGATGATTATTCAATCAATGAGAAGGAGTTCAACAATTATATAGATTGGTTACTTCAATATGCTGACAAAGGAATAGCAGGATTAGTTACAAATGGACATACTGGAGAAATAACAGGATTTTCAAATGAAGAAAGAGCACATGTTACAAAATTAGCAGCTGACAGAGTTAAAGGCAAAGTTAAAATTATTTCAGGAGTTTGTGCAGAAGGAACTTTTGATGCTATAAACCAAGCTAAAGCAGCAGAAGCAGCAGGAGCTGATGGAATTTTACTTATGCCACCACACTTATGGTTAAGATTTGGTATTAAACCAGAAGGAGCTCTTAAATTTGTAAAAGATGTTGCAGAAGCTATAAATATAAAAATATTTATACATCTTTACCCTTCAAATACAAAATCATTTTATCCAATAGATTTATTATTAGAAATGTGCAAGATTCCAAATGTTGTAGCTGTTAAGATGGGAACTAGAGATATGCCTCTATATGAAAGAGACGTTCGTATATTAAGAGAAAAGACACCTGAAACAACATTACTTACTTGTCATGATGAAAATGTTTTATCAACAATGATTCAAGGACTTGATGGAGCATTAATAGGTTTCTCAGGATGCGTACCAGAATTAATAACTGCTTTATTTAAAGCTGTTCAAAATGAAGATTTAAAAGAAGCTAAAAAGGTTAATGAAAAATTATTTGCAGCAGCTCAAGGTATCTATGGAATAGGAGAACCTACAGGAGAAGCTCATGCAAGAATGAAAGAATTCTTAGTACAACGTAAAGTATTCACATCACCATTAATGAGACCACCTCTAATGCCTTTAAACCAACATGAAATAGATGTAGTTACTAAAGCATTAGCTGATTCAGGTGTTGAAAAAGTTAATTTAGTTTAATTTGACAATATATGCGTTTCTTAGTATTAAGAAACGCATATTAAATTAATATAATAGGTAAACGATGTCACTATATTGTGCTTTTAGCATGATAAAAAAGAAAGGACAGATTAGTATGAGTCAAAGTTCAAGTGCGTTAGCTTCAGATTACAATTCTTCAATAGATCGTTATTCAGAGCTTCTTGCACGTATGGAAAGTGTACCTTTTTCACGATGGCACATCAAATCCCGTGTTATTGTAGGTACTGCTTCTTTTTTTGATGGATATGGTGCTTTATCACTTGCATATGCACTGCCAGTATTAATTAGTTTATGGCATTTAAATACTGCTCAATCGGGTATGCTAATTGCAGCAGGATATTTAGGCCAAGCAGTAGGTGCAATAATTTTTGGCGTTATAGCAGAACGTTTTGGTCGTGTATTTGGTATAAAAACTTCTATGTTTATGATGTCTGTAATGGGAATTGCATGTATGTTTGCTGGCAATTATACTGCATTATTTATATTACGATTCCTTCAGGGAATTGGACTTGGCGGTGAAGTCCCTGTTGCTGCCACATATATAAATGAATTATCAGCAGCTCACGGGCGTGGAAAATTTTTTATGATATTTGAAGTAATATTTCCTGTTAGTTTGATGCTAACTGCACAACTTGGAGCTGTGATTGTACCAAGTCTTGGTTGGAAATGGTTATTTTTATTGGGTGGTGCAATAGGATTAATTCTTTTACCACTTTTCTTTATGCTTAGAGAATCGCCACGTTGGTTAATTTCTAAAGGAAAATTTGATGAAGCTGAACGTATCATTGAAGAACTGGAAGCAAGTACAGATAAGCGTTTACCTGTAAATATGGGTGCAAAAAAGCCAACTGTAAAAGCTAACTGGAAAGAATTATTTTCTCCATTTTACCGCTTTAGAACATTGATTGTATGGGTATTATGGTTTTCGGCATATTTCATATCTAATGGATTAAATAACTGGCTTCCTAGTTTGTATAAAACTGTTTATAAACTTCCGCTTAAAGAATCTTTATATGCAGCATCAGTTACAAATATTCTTCAAGTAGTTATGGTATTAGCCTGTGCACTTCTTATTGATAAAGTTGGACGTAAGAGATGGGCAACTTTTGCTTTCATCGCAGCTGCTTGTTTACTTCTAGCACTTTTCCTTACTGGAGCAAAATCTGCAAGAAGTGTTATGTATTTAGGATCATCAGCTTATGGTGTTATAGGATCAATTACAGTTTTGCTATATCTTTATACTCCAGAAATATATCCTACAAGGATGAGAGCCATGGGGACAGCATTTGCTACAACGTGGTTACGTCTTGCTTCTGCAATAGGGCCTATGATAATTGGAATTGTATTAGATGCTAAAGGAATTTCATATGTATTTGTTGGTTTTGCAGTTATTTGTATTATAGGATCATTAGTAGCTACAAGAATGATTGAAACAAGTGGAAAAGCATTAGAGGACATTGCACCTTAAATAAAAATTAATTTGTTATTTTATGCAAGTAAGATGAGTGCACATATCATCATACACATGGACCCGATATGTGTATGATAATGTGTGTATTTTTAGATTATTAATATATATATATTTGTAAGTACAAATTTTTAAATTCATCAAATATTTCTGCAAATAAAACGTATAGTATGCTGAAATGGATGAAAAGGGAGGACAATAACTATGAATGTAAGGGAAAAATCTTTAAAATTACATAAAGAAAAAAGAGGAAAAATAGAAATTGTGGGTACTATGCCTGTGGCCAATAGCACAGATTTAGCAGTGGCATACACTCCTGGAGTAGCTGAGCCTTGTTTGGAAATAGCTAAAAATAAAAATAATGCATATCAGTATACAATGAAAGGAAAAACTGTTGCTGTAATTACAAATGGAACAGCAGTTCTTGGTTTGGGCAATATTGGGCCGGAAGCAGGACTTCCAGTAGTAGAAGGTAAAGCATTATTGCTAAAAAGGTTTGGAGATGTTGACGCTATTCCTATAAGTTTAGATTCTATGGATCCGGATGATATAGTAAACACTATAAAAAACATTTCTCCAGGTTTTGGCGGAATACATTTAGAAGATATTAAAGCACCAGAATGTTTTTATATTGAAAACAAATTGAAAGAATTGCTGGATATACCAGTGTATCATGATGATCAGCATGGAACTGCAATTGCAGTGCTGGCAGGTTTATATAATGCTTTAAAATTAGTTAACAAAGATATAGAAGAAGTAAAGGTTGTTATAAATGGTGCAGGGGCATCTGGTATTGCTACAGCTAAACTTTTGATGTCAACTGGAGTTAAAAATATAGTTTTATGTGATATAAATGGAGCACTTGTTGAAGGTGATAGTGCTTTAAATGATGCACAAAGTGAGATGTCACAAATAACCAATAGAAATTTTGAAAAAGGAACCTTAGCAGATGTAATTAAGGCGAAGGATGTATTTATAGGTGTTTCAGATGGTAACGTATTAACTAAAGAAATGGTTGAAACAATGAATAAAGATAGTATAGTTTTTGCATTGGCTAATCCTACTCCAGAGATAATACCAGAGCTGGCAAAGGCTGGTGGAGCTAGAGTTATAGCTACAGGAAGATCAGATTTCCCAAATCAAATTAATAATGTATTAGTTTTTCCAGGTTTGTTTAATGGTGTATTAAAGGTTAGAGCAAAAGAGATATGTGATGAAATGAAGATTGCAGCTGCAAAAGGAATTGCAGACTTAATAAAAGATAGTGAATTAACTGAAGATAATATAGTTCCTAGTGTGTTTGATAAAGGTGTTTGTGAAGCTGTTTCAAAGGCAGTAGTAGATATAGCTTGTAAACTTGGTTTGGTTAGAGAATATTTAATATAGAATTTGAACATTTACGACCATAAGCTTCAATAAACGAAAGGAAGATTATTAGTATGCCTATTGGAGTTATAATTAATAGTTTAGCAGTATTTTTAGGAGGTCTAATTGGAGCGTTTTTAGGAGATAAAATTCCAGAAAGAGCACGTGCAAGTTTACCTTTAACATCTGGTGTGGCATCTATGGCTATGGGGGTAAGCTTAATATTAAAGATGAATGCAATGCCTGCAGTTGTCTTATCATTAATTCTTGGAAGTGCTATAGGTGAGTTTACTAAATTTGAAAATGGAATTGAATGGTGTGTTCATCGTGTACGTGGACCAATTGAAAAAATATTTTCTAATAAAGGGACTGTAGATAATCAAAAAGAATTTATGGAAAAGTTTGTTGGTATAGTAATTTTATTTTGCGCCAGCGGTACGGGAATATTTGGTGCATTGAAAGAGGGAATGACAGGAGATCATTCTATACTAATAACAAAGGCATTCCTTGACCTTTTTACAGCAGGAATTTTTGCAGCAGCCCTTGGTTATATAGTTTTGACCATATGTGTTCCTCAATTTGTTGTACTAATATGCTTATTTTTTAGTGCATCAATTATATTGCCAATGACCACACCTGCAATGGTGGCAGATTTTAGTGCCTGTGGTGGCATTATTATGTTGGCAACAGGCTTTCGCATAAGTGGTATAAAAGCTTTCCCAATTGCCAATATGTTACCTGCTCTTATACTCGTAATGCCAATATCCTATTTATGGACTGCGCTTGTAAAATAAAATGTACCCTGCAAGATAGATTTAAATGTCTATTTAGTAGGGTACATTTTAATATTCTTCATATTTATTTTTTATGTTCAATAAAATATAAAAATACTTTGTGATTAATTATCCAATACTCTCACTGAAGATCTTTCAAAAATTGATGTATTTAAAGTAATTTCAACTTTTTCTTTCCATTGAGTAATAACATCCACAGCCATTTGCCCCATTTCATAATGAGGAATGGTTAGTGTGGTAAGAGGAGGAGTTGTATATCTTGCCTCTTTTATGTCACCTATACTAATTATAGAAATATCTTTTGGAATGCTAAGTCCATGTTCTCTAATAGCGCTCATAGCTCCAATGGCAATATTATCATTTGCACAACAAATTGCAGTTAGGTCACTAACTTTAGAAATTAATGAACTAAAGGCTTCATATCCTCCCTTTTGTGAGAAATCACTACTAGTAATATAATTCTTATTGTATTCGATACCAGCAGCATCAATTGACGCTTTAAATCCTTTTAGTCTTTCTATGGAAGTAAATACTTTTGATGGACCTCCCATAAAAGCTATTTTTTTGTGCCCTCGTTGAATTAAGTAATCTGTAACTTTCTTACCAGCATCGAAATCATTTATCATTACATAGGGGATCTCAATTCCCTGAGGAGCTAAAGATACGATTTTCAAGCCATACTTTTCATGTCTTAAAAGTTGATTTTCAAGCTTTTTTTTGTAATCTACTTGATCAAGTCCTCCACCAGCAAGTATTATGCCTTTTACCCTGTGCTGCCAAAGATGCTCGTGGTATCTCAATTCATCTTCAGGATTACGTCCTGTATTACAGACAAAAGACAAATAACCAAGTTCACTGGCTCTATTAGTTACGCCATTAGCCATTTCTCCAAAATAAGAATCAGAAATATCTCTTACAATTAAACCTATAATGTCACTGAATTTTTTCTTTAATCCTTGAGCAGCTTTATTAGGGGTATATTGTAATTCATCAATTACTTTTAATACTTTTTCTCGTGTCTTTGCAGCTACTGGATAATCAACATTATTTATTATACGTGAGACAGTAGTAACTGAAACACCTGCCTGTTTTGCAACATCAATAATAGAAATATTTTTCATATATATACTCTCCTAAAAAACAAAATTAAGATCAAGTGATTCTTAGACTCAGGTGGAGTTTGCCTGTAAGGAATACCTCTCTACATCTGAGTCTTAGAAGAACTTATCCAGGCGCATAGCAGTACTTATCCCCAACTTGAGGTATTAGCAATGGTAGCGATCGGATAAAATGTTTTCTTTAATTTATATTAAAAACAAATTCGTGCTAATTTTTAATCATTTATATTATATACAATTTTTAGCGGATTAACAATGTGCCAAAGATATAGAGTGCAATAAGAAAACATCTATTCTTTATAAAATGTGAACGACAAAAATGTTACTATTTTCTATATCCATTATTATAACACTATTTTCTGTAGCAATGCATAATATTTATAATTCGTAGAAAATATCAGAAAACGTTGTCTGTAATATTTTTAGGTTAACTGGATATAAATGCTATTTATTTAGTGTTGCTAAATTCAGACGTTATAAAGATTGTGACAATTATTAGATTATTAGAAAAATAATTTTTCAGATAAATATTTAGAGTTAAATAGTTGCTATATGGTTGATTATCAACGATTTTGAAGCTTTAAAAGGTTCATGGTCGGTTTGAAATTAAGTTGTGGATATTAACACAAACACCTAAAATGTAAAATGATATTTTTATTTGATGAATATAATTCTTAAAAATTTTCAAAAAACTTGTTGACATTACAGAAAACGTTTTATATAATAAATACATAGAAAACGTTCCCTATCAAAATATGACATAATTTTGGTGAAAATGCTTTGTTTTAAGAAAGTTAGAATATAGGTGTTGCAATAAGCATTTTTATAAAAATGTAGAGTTAAAGTTTTGAAAAGGATTTGTTTAAAAAATATTTATAAATGGAGGAATTTAACAATGAAAAGAGAATGGGGCGGAATATATCCAGCAATAATGGTACCACTAAATGATGATTATTCAATTAATGAAAAGGAATTCAATAACTACATAGACTGGTTACTTCAATATGCTGACAAAGGAATAGCAGGATTAGTTACAAATGGACATACTGGAGAAATAACAGGATTTTCAAATGAAGAAAGAGCACATATTACAAAATTAGCAGCTGACAGAGTTAAAGGCAAAGTTAAAATCATTTCAGGAGTTTGTGCAGAAGGAACTTTTGATGCAATAAATCAAGCTAAAGCAGCAGAAGCAGCAGGAGCTGATGGAATTTTACTTATGCCACCACACTTATGGTTAAGATTTGGTATTAAACCAGAAGGAGCTCTTAAATTTGTAAAAGATGTTGCAGAAGCTATAAATATAAAAATATTTATACATCTTTATCCTTCAAATACAAAATCATTTTATCCAATAGATCTATTATTAGAAATGTGCAAGATTCCAAATGTTGTAGCTGTTAAGATGGGAACTAGAGATATGCCTCTATATGAAAGAGACGTTCGTATATTAAGAGAAAAGACACCTGAAACAACATTACTTACTTGCCACGATGAAAATGTTTTATCAACAATGATTCAAGGACTTGATGGAGCGTTAATAGGTTTCTCAGGATGCGTACCAGAATTAATAACTGCTTTATTTAAAGCTGTTCAAAACGAAGATTTAAAAGAAGCTAAAAAGGTTAATGAAAAATTATTTGCAGCAGCACAAGGTATCTATGGAATAGGAGAACCTACAGGAGAAGCTCATGCAAGAATGAAAGAATTCTTAGTACAACGTAAAGTATTCACATCACCATTGATGAGACCACCTCTAATGCCTTTAGATCAACATGAAATAGATGTAGTTACTAAAGCATTAGCTGATTCAGGTGTTGAAAAAGTTAATTTAGTTTAATGTGATATAAAATGTGCGTTTCTCAACATTGAGAAACGCACATTAAATAACGTTGTGGGTAAACGATATCACTATTTTTGTGCTTTGAGCACAGTGAAAGGAAGTAGTTAATATGAGTGAAAGTTCAATAATTTCAGAGTCTAATTCTTCACCAAATCGTGCTTCACAGCTTCTTGCACGTATGGAAAGTATTCCTTTTTCAAGATGGCATGTCAAGCCTCGTGTTATTGTAGGTACTGCTACTTTTTTTGATGGTTTTGATTCATTAACACTTGCATATGCTATGCCAGTTTTAATTGGATTATGGCATTTAAAGGCTGGTCAAATCGGAATGTTAATTGCAGCAGGATATCTTGGACAAGCAGTAGGTGCACTAATTTTTGGCGTTATAGCAGAACGCTTTGGTCGTATATTTAGTATAAAAGGTTCCATATTTTTAATGTCTGTGGTTGGAATTGCATGTATGTTTGCTGGCAATTATAATATATTATTTACACTAAGATTTTTACAAGGCGTTGGACTAGGAGGAGAAGTTCCTATTGCTGCTACATATATAAATGAATTATCACGAGCTCAAGGTCGTGGAAAGTTCTTTATGGTGTATGAAATGATATTTCCTATCAGTTTAATGATAACTGCACAAATAGGAGCTGTAGTTGTACCAAGTTTAGGTTGGAAATGGATGTTTTTATTGGGCGGTGCAATAGGTTTAGTTATGCTGCCACTTTTCTTTATGCTTAAAGAATCACCACGTTGGTTGATTGGTAAAGGAAAATTTGATGAAGCTGAAAGTGTCATTGAAGAAATGGAAGCAAGTACAGATAAGCGTTTGCCTGTAAATATGACGAATATAAACAAGCCAGCTAAAAAAGCTGACTGGAAAGAATTATTTTCTCCATTTTATCGTTGGAGAACATTAGTGGTATGGGGATTGTGGTTTTCGGCATACTTCATATCTAATGGTTTAAATAACTGGCTTCCTAGCTTATACAAAACTGTTTACAAACTTCCGCTTAAAGAATCTTTGCATGCAGCATCACTTACAAATGTTATACAAGTAGTTATGGTATTAGCATGTGCATTCCTTATTGATAGGATTGGACGTAAGAGATGGGCAACTGTAGCTTTCCTTATAGCTGGTTGTTTACTACTAGTACTTTTCTTTACTGGAGCAAAATCTGCAAGAAGTGTTATGTACTTAGGATCATCAGCTTATGGTGTTATAGGATCAATTACTGTTCTGCTTTACTTATATACCCCAGAAATATATCCTACAAGGATGAGAGCTATTGGAACAGCATTTGCTACAACGTGGTTACGTCTTGCTTCTGCAATAGGGCCTATGATAATTGGAATTGTTTTAGATGCTAAAGGAATTTCATATGTATTTGTTGGTTTTGCAATTATTTGTATTATAGGTTCAGTAATAGCTACGAGAATGATTGAAACACGTGAAAAAGTACTTGAGGAGATTGCTCCTTAAATAGAGCTATGATTAACCCTTACATAAAGAAAATATACATATTATCATACATATTTTAAAGTGCGTATGATAATGTGTGTATTTTCTTTATTATAGATTATGAGATTAAAGTAAAGGAGATGAGAGATTACTATGAAGCTAGTTAATTTTAAAGTTGGAGAAAAAATTAGGTTAGGTATTAAGACAGAGGACGGTATTATAGATGCAGTAAAAGCTGCTGAAGATTATTCTCTTAAATCATATAACACTATAGAGGAAGTTATTGATGGAGGAGAAAAAGCTTTACTTAAATTAAATGAATTGATGGAAAAAGGAGTAGAAACAATTCCGGAAGATGAAATTATTTATGCTCCACCTGTGATAAAACCAGAAAAAATTCTTTGCATTGCTTCAAATTACATAACTCATTCACAAAAATCTAATGCAGATGATAAAGCTTTACCAGTGATATTTAGTAAATTTAACAATGCACTTGCTGCACATAATCAAATTATTCCTCTACCAAAGTGTGGTGAAAAATTTGACTATGAAGCAGAATTAGTTATTGTTATTGGAAAAGAAGCTAAAAATGTTTCTAAAGAAGATGCACTTTCTTGTGTGTTTGGATATACTGCTGGAAATGATTTGGCTGCTAGAGACCTTCAACGCAAAACTCATCAATGGTTAATAGGAAAAACCTGTGATAATTTTGCACCTATTGGACCTTGTTTGGTAACAGCTGATGAAATAGATGCTTCAAATTTAGAAATACAATGTAAAGTAAATGGAGAACTTAGGCAATATGGCAATACTAGAGATATGATTTTTGATTGTGCAGAAATGGTAAGCTACATATCTAATTATATGACATTAAAGCCTGGAGATATAATCTTTACTGGAACACCTAGCGGAGCTATTTCAACCTATCCAGAAGATAAACAAGAGTGGTTGAAGTCTGGAGATGAAATTATTGTTTCTATTGAAAAAATTGGTGATATCATAAATGTATTAAAATAGATTATTTATTATAAGATAAAAAATAAAATCAGCCTATATCTTCAATTGACATATACAAGATATAGGCTGATTTTTATAAAAGTTAAAGAATGAGGGGGATAAATTTGTGAAAACTAAAAATACATTTTCAAGTATAAAAAACAAGTTAATGCTTATTATGATAGTTATCGGTATTGCGCCAATAATATCTTTAGGTGTTTTCTCTAATATTAAAACTGACAGTATTGTGAGAAATAGGTTTGAAGTTTCAACTAGCCAAACAATTCAAGAAGTTAATAGAGGCATAGAAAACTTTTTTGAAGGAATGTCTACACCTTTGATATTTATGGATAATAATTCATATATAAAAGAAATAAAAACACATCCGGAGAATGTATTAATATTAAATTCTATTTTTAAAGATGTAAAAGCTAGTAATGAATGCATTGAAAGTGTAATATTTGGATTGCCAGATAAAACAGTATATGTATATCCTGAAAGTAGTAATACACTAGACCCAACAACCAGACCTTGGTATATAGGTGCCATGGCTAAAAGGGGAAAGGTATTTTACTCTGATCCATATGTTGGTTTATTGACCAAGAAAAATCTGGTGACAATTTCAATGACTGTTGAAAATAATAATCAGGTAATTGGAGTTATAGGAGTAACTATAAATCTTGATAAATTATCCAACAAACTATCAAGTATAAAAATTGGACAGAAAGGTTACATATATGTAACTGATTCAAAGGGCATTTTAGTAGCTCATCCTGATAAAAAGTTAATAGGTACAGATACAATAAAAAAATTGTCCATATGGGAAATGACAAAAAACAGAGCATCAGGATTTCAAAAAGATAATGCTAAAAATGCCAATAACATCATCATTTATGATACAAATAAATTGACAAATTGGAAATTATTTGCCTCAATGCCTAACTCTGAAATAAATGATGATCTTAATTATTTAAAAAAGTATTCAATTGCATTTATTTTTATAATGCTTGTACTTTCGGGAATAGCAGCATTAATTGTGAGCAGAAGGATCACTAAAAACATATTTAAATTACAAAATGCATTTAATAAAGCAGCCTATGGTGACTTGTCAATTCGGACAGATATTAATAGCAAAGATGAGTTCGGAAAATTAGGAAATGATTTTAATAAAATGGTAGAAGGTATAGGAACATTAATATGTAATGTGAAAGAATCCGCTGATATTTTAAATGAAAATTCAGATACAATAACTTCAATGGCTAAGGAAAGTGATGATGCTGTTAAAGAAGTGGCAGCAACAATAGGTCAAATTGCAGATGGAACTTCAGATCAATCAATGAATGTAGATGAAGGAGTTAAAGAACTAGAACAGGTGAGCAATAAAATAGATAATATTTCTGAACTTACAAATAAAATGTCTAATGAATCAGAAAATACCAATACATTAAGCAAAAAAGGATTAGAAGTAGTAGAAATTCTTACTGAAAAATCTGTCAATACCGATAAATCTACAATGGAGGTTAATGACATTGTGCTGGATGTACATAAAGCATCCAATGAAATTAGTGTTATTACTGATACTATTAATCAAATATCATCACAAACTAACTTGCTAGCATTAAATGCTGCAATAGAGGCAGCAAGAGCAGGTGAAGCTGGAAAAGGATTTTCTGTAGTGGCAGATGAAATTCGTAAACTTGCTGAAGAATCTACTTCTGCAACTGAACAGATTCAATCATTGGTTGGTAGTATTAGAGGAAAGGCACAAATAGCAGTTAAAGCAATGGAGGAAACAAAGAACAGTGTAAAAGAACAGAATAGTGCTGTTTCTGAAACAAGAACTATATTTGGTGAAATATTAACTTCAATAAATAAACTAACTTCGCAAATTCAATTAGTTAAGAAAAAGGCAGAAGAAACTACTAATAATAAAGATGTAATAGTAGCTAAAATGCAAAATATATCTGCAGTTTCAGAAGAAATTGCTGCAAGTACAGAAGAAGTTTCAGCATCTGGGGAAGAGATTACGGCAACAATGGATGAGTTCTTAACCAATGCAAATTCTTTAAAACAATTATCAATAGAACTTGAAGCACAAATCAATAAATTTAAATTGTAAAATACTTTGGCAAAAAGAAATTGGGATGCCGCATTTAGGCAGCATCCCAATTTTCTTTATATTAGGGAAGGGTGAATTAACTTTTGTTTAAGGTGCAATTTCCTCCAAGGATTTTCCGGTTGTTTCAACCATTCGTGTAGCTATTATTGAACCTATAATACAAATAACTGCAAAACCAAGAAATACATATGAAATTCCTTTAGCATCCAATACGATTCCAATTATCATAGGTCCTATTGCGGAAGCAAGACGAAGCCATGTTGTAGCAAATGCTGTTCCAAGAGCTCTCATTCTTGTAGGATATATTTCTGGAGTATAAAGGTATAGCAAAACAGTAATTGAACCTATAACACCATAAGATAATGATCCCAAGTACATAACACTTTTTGCAGATCCTGCTCCATTTAAGAATAGTGCTGCAAGTAGACAACCAGCAACAAGGAAAGCCACAGTTGCCCATCTTCTACGTCCAATCTTATCAATTAGCAATGCACATGTTAATACTATAACTACTTGAACAATATTTGTAAGGGATGCTGCATGCAAAGATTCTGAAAGTGGAAGTTTGTAAACAGTTTTATATAAACTAGGAAGCCAGTTATTTAAACCATTAGATATAAAGTATGCTGAAAACCATAATCCCCATACTACCAATGTTCTCCAGCGGTAGAATGGTGAGAATAGTTCAGTCCATTTTGCTTTAACTACTGGTTTGTTTACATCCATAGTAACAGGTACACGCACATCTGTACTTGCTTCCATTTCTTTAATAACACGTTCAGCTTCATCAAGTCTACCTTTAGAAATTAACCAACGTGGTGATTCTTTAAGTGTAAAGAAAAGAGGCAGAATAATTAAACCTGCTGCACCACCTATCAAGAATATCCATTTCCAACCATAATGTGGTACAATAAAAGCTGCAATTTGTGCAGTTAGCATCAAACTAATAGGGAATATCATCTCATAGAGCATAAAGAATTTTCCACGCCCATGTGCTGCTGACAATTCGTTTATATAAGTGGCAGCAACAGGAACTTCACCGCCCAATCCAACGCCTTGTAGGAATCGTAATGTAAACAATATATTATAATTGCCAGCAAACATACATGCAATTCCTATTACAGACATTAGAAAGATAGAGCCTTTTACACTAGTTACACGACCAAAGCGTTCTGCGATAACACCAAAAATCAGTGCACCTACTGCTTGACCTAAGTATCCTGCTGCAATTAGCATTCCAATTTGACCAGCACTTAAATGCCATAATCCAATCAAAACTGGCATAGCATATGCAAGAGATAATGAATCAAAACCATCAAAAAATGTAGCAGTACCTATAATAACACGTGGTTTGATATGCCATCGTGAAAAAGGAATACTTGCTAGACGAGTAAGGAGTTCTGAGGCACGGTTTGTTGAAGAGTTTAAATTTGCTTTTTCATTCATATTAACAATCCTTCCTTTTGCTGTGTCTAGAACACAAAAATTTGTAAAACGTTTACTTATCATAGTATTTAATATGCGTTTCTTATTATTAAGAAACGCATATATTGATAGAAAAGTATGTCATAATTTGATAGGGAACGTTTTCTGTAATTTTATTATATAAAACGTTTTCTATTGTGTCAATAATTTTTAAAATTTTTTTTAAATTATACTGTTTTTTGAACATATATACCATTTTGATTAGTATAATTATAAGGTGAATTAGGCTTTGATAAAATTTAAAAGTACTGATACAATCAATGCTATAAGCTAAATATCTGAAATTTTTATTTATATACTTATGTGAAAAATTAATACTTTTATTATTATAATGTTTAAATTTAGTTGTATTGAAAAATAGCATTTTCATTTGATTGATGTAAGAAAAATACAGATAATATTTTCTGAAAAATTATAGATAAAACACATCTATTGCAATATAAAATCAAAATATTGTAATTAAATGTAAAAAAATGAAATATTTCTTATAAATCTTGATTTTTTTTAAATAAAAACTTTTTTTACTATACTTATTATCTTTTTATATTGTTAATATGTTAAAAATTATATATAATATGCATGAATGAGAAAACTTAAATACAAATTTTTTATAATGTATATGTATATTAATCTCTATAAGACTGTGGCTTTTGATGATTTCTAGATGTAAGTATATATTATGATATTTTTTAATTATATATAATTAAAGAATGATATGAATTTTTGTATAAATTAAAGAAAACGTTTTACCTTAATTTTATTTTTTAGGAGAGTATACATATGAAAAATGTTTCTATCGTGGATGTAGCAAAACAAGCAGGAGTTTCGGTTACCACTGTCTCGCGTATAATAAATAATGTTAATTATCCAGTAGCGGCAAGTACACGTGAAAAAGTATTGAAAGTAATTGATGAATTACAATACACACCCAATAAAGCTGCTCAGGGTTTAAAGAGAAAGTTTAGCGATATTATAGGTCTAATTGTAAGAGATGTTTCAGATTCTTATTTTGGAGAAATAGCTAATGGAGTAACTAATAGAGCTAGTGAACTTGGTTATTTGTCTTTTGTCTGTAATACAGGACGTAATCCTGAAGATGAATTAAGGTATCATTATCATCTTTGGCAGCATAGAGTAAAAGGTATAATAGTAGCTGGTGGAGGATTTGATCAGTCGGATTATAAACAAAAGCTGGAGAATCAAGTTGTAAGATATGAAAAATATGGCTTAAAAATTGTATCATTGGCTCCTCAAGGTATTGAAATTCCTTATGTGATGATAAATGATTTTGATGCTGGTAAGAAAGTTACTGAATATTTAATTCAACGAAGACATACAAAAATAGGATTTATCGGTGGTCCACAAAAAATATTTGCATCTATGGAAAGATTAAAGGGATTTAAAGCAGCAATTGACGCTGCTGGTATTGAATGCAATAAGAAGTATATTGCCAGTAGTGATTTTTCTCAAAAAGGGGGATATGATGCCTGTAAATCATTGATGTCGAAAAGTGAAAATTTAACAGCAATTTGTTGTGCAAATGATAATATTGCCATTGGAGCTATGAGTGCTATTAGAGAACATGGATTTAGTATTCCAAAAGACATTTCTGTAATTAGTATAGGTGATATAAAGGATGCAAAATACACAAATCCTCCTCTTACAACACTAACCATTCCTCATTATGAAATGGGGCAAATGGCTGTGGATGTTATCACACAGTGGAAGGAGAAGGTTGAAATTACTTTAAGTACATCAATATTTGAGAGAGAATCTGTTAGAATATTAGATAATTAAACATAATATATCTTGGAAAAAGTTAAAGAAGCATGTATTGCCATGAAAAATGGCATAATGCTTCTTTTTTTATTGAATAAAAATTATTCTTTTTTATTCATAAAATATTACAAGTGGTATAAGAAAAAATTCGATATTTATCCAACACTTGTCTATTATGTGTTGGATAACCAACAAATTATAAG
Source organism: Clostridium drakei (assembly GCF_000633595.2). Lineage (GTDB taxonomy): Bacteria > Bacillota > Clostridia > Clostridiales > Clostridiaceae > Clostridium_AM > Clostridium_AM drakei. The sequence continues at coordinate 126,645 of NZ_JIBU02000009.1, forward strand.
CAAATTAATGATTGAAGTTGTATAACACACGCTTTATAATAAACACATGTTGATTAAGATACAAATGTTAAATAACAGTCATTATAATATTTGAAATAGAGGAGGGATACCATGAATAAAAAAATTTTATATTTTTGCTCACTATTTATAAGTGTAATTATGCTAAGTGGATGTGGTAGTAAGGGTGACTCAGAAAAAAATACTTCTAAAAATTATCCTGTTAAAATCTTAGAACTGAAAAATGAAAACAATCCTGTTTCTTTAGAATATGAAGGAATAACAGGCGGCAGTGAGGTGAGAAAGCTTTCCTTCAAAAGTTCTGGTAAGGTATCTAAAATATGTGTGTCAAAGGGTCAGGAGATAAAGAAGGGCGATACTTTAGTTGAACTTGATAAAAGTGATTTGAACTTTGCCATGGAAGCTTCTAAAGCTCAGATGGATTCGGCTTCTGCACAATATGATAAAGCAGTAAATGGAGCACAGCAAGAAGATATAAGTAAAGCTGATATAGCAGTAAAAAATGCACAGGATAACTACAATTATTATAAAGACCTATATGATAAAAATGTCAAATTATATAATGCTGGGGCAATTTCAAAACAAGATCTAAATAGTTGTAAGCTTCAGTTAGATAGTACTGTCAGTGCTTTGAATGGTGCAAAACAAAGCTTACAACAGCTTCAAAATGGAAGCAGATCAGAAGATAAACAAGCTTTGTCAGCACAAGTAAATGCAGCAAAAGCTGATTATGACTCAAAGGCTAATTTAGTTCAAGATGGAACTTTAACTTCTGATTCAGATGGTTATGTTGTGGATGTACTTTGCAAAGAAGGGGAAATGCAGCCTGCAGGAAACCCTGTTGTTTTAGTAAGAAGTAAAAATCAAGTTGTTACCATAGGGTTATCCTCTGATGATGTTAAAAAAGTAAAAATAGGTACAAAAGCTCAGGTTAAAGTTAACAACAATAATGTGGATGGGGAAATTTCAAATATAGTTCAAATGTCAGATAAAACCTCTGGAACCTATAGTGCTGAAATTAAGCTTTTAAAGCCTGTAGATAACAATACATTTTATATTGGTGACACTGTAAAAACTTATGTTAGTATAGGAAATAAAAATGGAATATGGATTCCTATTAGCGGTATTTTAAATGATGGAGAAGACTATGTTTATGTATCGGAAAATGGACGAGCTGTTAGAAAAAATGTAACCTTAGGGGCTACAGATGAGGGTAAAGTTTCAGCAGAAGGTTTAAAGTCAGGAGATAAACTTATTATTGAAGGTATGAAAAACATAAAAGCTGGCTACAGCCTTACAATAAAGTAGAGGAGAATTAATTATGGGATTAATTAAAGCAGCCATAAAAAATAAAAAGATTATATTTGTCTTAGTGCTTATTGCCATTATAAGTGGTTTCTATTGTTATCACATTATTCCTAAGCAAGAAAGTCCAGATGTTTCTTCTCCTGCTGCCATGATTACCACAATATATCCTGGTGCTTCACCTAGTGATATAGAAAAACTGGTATCCAAAAAAATAGAAGATAAGGTGGAAGAAATAAGTGGTTTTGATTATGTAGAATCTTATTCACAAAACAGCGCTTCCATAGTCATCGTAAGCTTAAACAATGATGCAGATAAGGATAAAGCCTGGAGAGATTTAAGAGATAAAATAAAGGATTTACAATCTGAGCTTCCAGAGGGATGTCAGGAAAGTAAGATAGATACTAAGCTAACAGAAACCACAGGTATGATTATAAGTATATCAGGAAAAAATTATTCCTATGAACAGCTTGGAAACTATGCAGATGATATAAAGAAACAATTGAGTGGTGTTAGTGGTATTTCTAGATTTGATATAGAAGGAAAACAGAAAAAGCAGGTAAAGATAGAAGTTGATTGGACTAAGATAAATAAGTATACTATTTCTATTGAAGATGTGTGTTCTGTGCTAAAAGCACAAAATGTAGATATTCCTTCAGGATCTTTAAATTTACCTACTGGAAAAATAAAGGTTAAAACACCAGGTACCTTTACATCTCTTCAGGATATACAAAATACAATTGTTGGTGTATCAGGAAGCAGTGGAGAAACTGTAAAAATTAAAGATATAGCAAAAGTATCTATGGATTATGATGATGATTCTAATTATAAATATACCGATAATGGAAGTAATGCAGTACTGCTTTCAGGATATTTTCAAGATAATAAGAACATTGTTTTAATAGGTGATGATATAACAAAAAAGTTGGATAGTATAAAAAAGCAGCTGCCAAAGGATTTAACTATAGATCAAGTTACATTTCAACCTAAGGCTGTAAATGATTCAGTATCATTTTTTATGAAGAACCTTAAAGAAGGAGTAATTTTAGTAGTTATAGTTGTACTTATAGGTATGGGGCTCAGAAATGCCTTAGTAGTATCATCAGTTATTCCAATATCTATAGGAATGTCTTTTTTAGCAATGTATGTACTTGGAATAAAAGTTCAACAAATGTCTACTACAGCGCTTATTATAGCACTGGGAATATTGGTGGACGATGCTATTGTAATAGGTGACATTATACAGGTAGGTATAGATGAAGGCGAGAAACCTGATGAAGCGGCTTTTAAAGGTTTAAAAAAATTGTTTGTACCTGTATTTACTTCTACATTAATTATTGTTGGAGCCTTTTTACCGCTATTAACTATACCTGGAGAAGTAGGTGAGTTTTTAAAGACCTTACCTCAAGTGGTGATAATTTGTGTAACCTGCTCCTATATATCGGCTTTATTTGTAACTCCAGCCATGTCTGCTTTAGCTTTTAAAAAGAGTAAATGCGTTAACAAGGAAAGTAAGATTAAAAAAATGTTTCATAAGCTTTTAACTTATGGACTTGCTCATAAAAAGAAAGTTATTATTGCAGCTTTGGTAATATTTGCAGTATCTGTAGGAATAGCAAAAACTTTAGGAATGCAGTTTTTCCCTTATGCAGATAAAAATATAATATATATAGATGTTACTAATGAAAAAGTTGAAGATATTAATAGTACATCAAATTTAGTAAAACAAGTGGAAGATGTATTAAAGTCACAAAAAGAAATTACATCCTATACTTCAGCCATAGGTGGTGGAATGCCTAGATTTTATATTACCTTGCCTACAGTAACTCCAGCAAAGGATACTGCTCAAATTTTGGCAAAGGTAGATTTAAATAAGACTAAAAAATTCAATACTAATAAAGAGCTTACTCAGTATTTACAAGGGTTACTAGATAATAAAATTTCAGGAGGTACAGCTACAGTAAAGTTATTAGAAGTAGCTGAACCTATAGGAGCACCTGTAAGGTTAAGACTTACTGGAGAAGATTTGGATCAAGTATATGCAGCCTCAGATAAAATACAGCAGCAGTTAAAAAATATACCTGGAACACTAAATGTAAGGGATGATGCTGCAAAAAAGACCTATCAATATGAAGTAAATATAGATGATGCAAAAGCATCAACCCTTGGTTTATTAAAGTCAGATATATTAAAACAAATAAATATTGCCTTAAAAGGTTACAGCAGTTCTGTATATAGAAAAAATGGAAGTGAGTACGATATACTGGTTAAAACTAATATAGCTTCTGTTAAGGATCTTGAAAATTTGAAGATTAAATCTAGTGTTACGAATAATAAAGTACAGCTGTCACAAGTTGCTTCTATTAAATTGAGTTCGGAGCTGGATCAAATAAAACATTATAAGAAGGATAAAACTATCACTGTGTACAGCGATGTAAAGACAGGTTATAACTCAGTAGATGTGGAAGATGTACTAAGCAGTAAAATATGCAAGATGGATTTAAATGGAGTAAATGTTATTTATGATGGTGAAAAATATCAAATAGAAAAAAATTTCACCAGTCTTGCGTTAGCAGGGGTACTTACTATACTTATAATTTATATACTACTGTTTATACAATTTAAATCTTTTGTACAGCCTCTTGTAATTATGTGTTCGCTGCCATTAGCATTAATAGGGGTAGTAATAGGACTTTTAGTATTCCAAATGCCATTATCTCTAACTGCCGTAATGGGAATAATAAGCTTAATTGGAGTGGTTATAAGAAATGCTATACTGCTTATAGAATATATAATTGAAGGAAGAAAAGAAGGACTTTCTATAGATGAAGCTTGTATTCATGCTGTAAGCCAAAGATTTAGACCTATAATATTAAGTTCAGTGGCAACTATCACAGGTATAATTCCACTTGCATTTTCAAAAAGTGCCTTGTTTGGACCTATGTCAGTAACTATAATGTTTGGACTTTTGGCAGCTACTTTCCTTACTTTTATAGTAGTTCCTGTTGTATATTCTATAGTTAATACAAAGCTAGATGATGGTAGTTTAAAGTTACAGTTTAATGGTTTGTTGAAAAAAACAGGATTGATAAATGTATGGGGAAAGGTAAAAGAGATAAATTTACAGGAAAAAATAAAATCTATAATTGATAAAGTTAAGGGTATTAGAAAATAGATTAATATTTATGAGATATGTGATTTAAGAAAGAGGACGTTTGGTATTAAGAACGTCCTCAATTTTTATGCTTTTCTTCATTTAAAGTAATGATATAATTTAATGAGAAATATTATGGAGGAAAGAAATGAATTTTACAGCTATAGATTTTGAAACTGCAAATGAAAGAAGAAATAGTCCATGCTCAATTGGTATTGTTGTTGTGAAAAATGGACATGTTGTAGAAAAAATACATCACTTAATACGACCTAAAGAAATGAGATTTATGCCAATTAATATTGGAATTCATGGAATAAGACCAGCTGTGGTTGAGAATGAACTAGAGTTTGATAAGGTATGGGAAAAGATTAAGCATTATTTTAATGGAAATTTAGTAATTGCTCATAATGCTTCCTTTGATATATCAGTTTTAAGGAAGACTGCAGAACTTTATGATATAGATCTGCCAGAGTTTAAATATATTTGTACTATGAAACTTAGCAAAAATTTTTATAAAGGAATTGAAAATGCAAAATTAAACACAGTAAATGACTTTTTAGGATATGAGTTCAAGCACCATGATGCACTATATGATGCGCTTGCATGCAGCAATATATTACTTAATATAGCAGCGGAATTAAAATGTGATGATATTGATGAAATATCTAAACTAGTAGGAGTAAGCATAGGAACCGTAGATGGCAGCGAATATAAGCCATCACGTATTAAAGGAATGACAATAAAAACCTCTAATAGAATTTATGTTCCTAAAAAACGAAGTGTATTTGAAAGATTAAAAGCTGATGCATATAAAAATGAAGTAGTAGTGTTCACTGGAAGGCTGGATTCTATGCCAAGGGATGAAGCTATGAGATTAGTTAGAGTACTTGGAGGAACTACAGGAAGTTCTGTTACGAGAAAGACAACAATTTTAGTGACTAACATGAAAGATGTAAAAGATTTACATAGAGAAGAAATGAGCACTAAGCTTAAAAGAGCAGTGGACTTAAATGCAAAAGGACAAAATATAAGGTTTTTAAATGAAGAGGAGTTTTTAGGAATAAAATAAGGTTAGTTGTCATAAGTAAGTGAGGTTTATAGCTTTAACCATTGATATTACTTGGGTAAAGCTATTTTGAATTATAAAAGGCAGTGTTCAAAGCAATGTTATTCTTGCAAATTCAAAAACTTTATTATATAACTTAAAGTGTAAAATTCCCTGTCTAGCTTTGTAACAATTGACTTTAGTCCCGCAATTATTGTTTCTTCTGTAAAATTTTCTAGTAGAAGCATAATATTTAATGTATTAAGGCCGCCGTCTTTTGTATCAAGGACTCGTGCTTTCTTTATATACTTGTTTTCCATAGCGGTTAAAACAGCACTTGTTAACTCGTCACTGATTTCTAATTTTGGCATTTCTTCGAAGATTCTGATGCCGGGGGTATTTATATCAATATTTTTAGCTTTGCTCATATCAGTAGATAAGAATATAGCATTTATAAACTTTACATCCTTGAAATTAGTATCTTCCAGCTTAACAGAGTCAAAAATAGCATTTTCAAAAATAGAACTTTTAAAGTCACTGCCTTTTAAATTTGTTCCAATAAATTCTGCATATTTAAAGCTGCACTCTAAGAAATTGGTAGATTTAAAATGTGCTCCTCTAAAGCTTACAAAATCAAAAATTGAGCCTGAAAAGTCACAGTTATAACAATTGCTTCTCTCTAGGTTTTTGTACATAAAGTTTTTATCTTTCTTCTCTATATTATTGTAGTTGAAATTTCCTTTAACACTTCTATTTGTTGCCATGATTCTCTTCACCTAAGTCCCTTCTTGGTATTTTAAATTTAATAGCTTTTTCTATTTCTTCAAGTCTCAATCTGTCTTTTGGGTCAATAAATAGGCAGGTGTAGCCTTCCTCTCCAGCTCTTCCGGTTCTGCCGATTCTATGTATATAACTTTCTGCACTTTCAGGTATGTCATAGTTATATATATGGCTGACTCCGCTTATATCAAGTCCCCTAGAGGCAACATCCGTTGCTATTAAGTATTGAAAATCACCATTTCTAAAGGCTTTCATTATTCTTTCACGTTTTGATTGAAGTATATCACTGTGCAGCTTTTTGCAGTCGTAGCCTCGTTTATATAGTGCTACTTCCAGTTCATCCACTCTTCTTTTGGTTCTGCAAAATATTATAGCCATATATGGATTGTCTTGATTGAGCACGGTGCACAAAGCATCTTGTTTTCTTCTGTCTGTAGTTTCTACTACCTGTTGTTTAATAGCATCAAGAGTTACTTCTTCTTTATTTATTGTTACTGCTAACGGTTCTTTTGTGTATCTATAGGCTAGTCTCTTAACATCTGAATTTATGGTTGCAGAGAAACAAAGGGTTTGGCGTTTTTTAGAGGTTTCCTTTATAATTGTCTCCACATCATTCTTAAAGCCCATTAAAAGCATTTGATCTGCTTCATCCAGCACAAAGGTTTTTAATTTACTTAAATCTATGGCTTTTCTTTCAAGATGATCAAGAAGTCTTCCCGGAGTTGCAATAATAAGATGGATACCTGTTTTTAGCTTCTTAAGCTGTGACCCTATATCCTTACCTCCGTAAGCTGCCAATATATTAATATCCTTAGCCTGTTTAAGCTTTAGAGCTTCCTCGGTTATCTGAAGGGCAAGCTCTCTTGTAGGAGTTAAAATCAAGGCTTGAACTGCGTCAACCTTAGTTGAGATATTTTCAAAAATGGGAAGCAAAAACGCCAATGTTTTTCCTGTGCCGGTTTGAGATTCCACTATAACATCTTTTCCATTCTTTATAAGACTGATGCTTTCGGCTTGAACCGGTGTGGGCTCAGTGATGCCATTATTTTTTAATATCTTTACTATATCTTCGCTGATTCCTAATTGGTTAAAATTCATTATTTTATACCTCCATTGTTATAGGGTTCCATTTATAAAGCTAAATTAATATATGTGGAAGAAGTTTTTTGTAATTAAGAGTAGATGGTGTAAGGAGAAAATAAAAATGAGAGCATATATAATAAAAGTTTATGTATGTTCTCACTTTTAGTTATTACTGAAAAAAATCCTCAATGCTGGTGGCTTCAATATCAGCAACACCTATATATCTAAGAGTCATATCAGGGGTAGAGTGACTAAATAAGTTCTGCAGCAAGGCTATATCATTATGCTTTTTATAATGGTGATACCCAAAGGTTTTTCTGAGTGTATGGGTGCCGAGGTTATCTAGACCAAGTTTTTGGCTTATTTCATTCAGCCACTTATAGGCTTGCTTGTTTGTTATAGGATTTTTTCCACCTTTTCTACTTGGAAAAAGTAGCTCTCCTGCAGGCATTCCAAGTATAAACTTCTGAATTTCTTTGTGAATTTCAGGAGACACGGCATATTTCAATAGCTTACCAGTTCTATTTTCCTTTACTTCAATTTGAGACTTATTTTTCACATCCCAAACTGTAAGATTTATTATATCTATAATCTTTAAGCCTGTATTTATTGCTATATCAAATAGTAAATAATTTTTATATCCTGCCTTAAGTAATTCCAATTTTACTGTATTAATTAAGTTAGTATCCTTTATGGGCTGAATAAGTTTCATAATTGTTTCTCCCTCTCAATGGAAGCTCAATTAGAACTTTCTGGCTGCCATATCCTTTAATCATATACTATTTATAAGAATTAAACAAACAATTTGTATCAAGTGATTCTTAGACTCAGAGTGAGAGCTTAAATTAATGGCCAATAATTCATCAAAATGTAGTATTTTTAACTTATTCATCTGTTTATTAATAATAAAAAAACAGAAACCAGATTACCTATAACACTAAATTAGGTACTCTGGTTTCTATCCTTTTAAAAACTTATTTTTCAAACAATAATCACCTTAAACAATTTTCCTAAATGTAACATCTAGATTTCTTAATTTCACTTGATTAATTAACTTTGTAACTCAATTCTCACTATAGTAAGAGAATTTCTATAACATATTAATATTTAACCGTTATTAACTCCAATTTAAAACTTACTAACCATTTTTATATTTTTTCTAACTTTAATCCTTTAAACTAAACTAACCGAACTAGAATAAATAGTTAACTATTGAGCTTTTAAATTACATAAGGACATATAACTTTAATCTAAACAAACAACTAAAATTACTGAGTTAGAACTTTTTTAAATAGCTTTAATTTGAGAACTCGACTTAAAAATTAATTTAATTATACATTTGGATTAACTAACTGTTTTGGTGGACTCACCTCGCTTCTTTTATATTTACTTTCAGTTTAAAAATAGCTATTTTAAAAACTAAAAGCATGCATTAACTTAACATTTTTAATAACTAATTAGTTACCTTAAAATTATTATAATAGTACATGATTGAATTGTCAATATAATCTTTAAATTTTTAATATTTCAGTAATTACTTGCGATTGACTGAAATCATTTGCATTTCCAGGTGTTATATTTTTGACCTTGGGAATAATTGGTTTAATTGAGAAGAAATGAGCGCTTTAATCCTTTGGTTATTAGCTCATATGCGAATATCAAGAAATATTATGTTTTTGAAAAATAGACAATATATTGACTATAATGAATTAAATTGATATACTTAAATAGTCAATATATTGTCAAAAAATAAAATAAGTATCAATTATTAAATAAAAAGAGCTCTTTAATAAAAAAATAGAAAACAATATTATAGGGAGAATGTGATTATGAAAATAGAAATATTTGATATAGAAGCTCTTGTGGTTGAAAAAATAAAAATTAAAGTTATGGAATTAAGCCCAAATAGTAAACTAAGAATTAGTATGAAAATGGAATTACCATGGTGTAAAGGAGAGGAATATTCATCTTATGGAGTATTTATTTCTGATGAAAAAGGTGAAGTGGATTTAGATTTAGCTAATCCTGTAGAAGGTACTTATAAAGCTAATGATAGTATGGGACTAATTTATTCATTGAAGAAGTCTAGAACTGAAGGCAAAAATATTGCAGAAAATATATCTATTGATGAACCAATGATTATGAATATGGTATTTGAATCTTTTGATGAAAAAAAAGAAATTAACTTAAAAAGATTGTTCAAAACAGAAGACATTATTGTAAAGCATATACATGAAGATGAGTTTAATGGGGAGCTATTTTACAAAGAAAAATCTAATAACAAAATAGTTTTAATGCTTGGTGGATCAGACGGGGATACACAAGCATTGGCTCTTTTGGCAGCACCACTTGCATCTAAAGGATTTAATGTTCTTATGGTTCCATACTTTGCATCAGAAGGATTATCAAATAAATTAGAAAAAGTTTCATTAGAATACTTTGAAAAAATATTTAAATGGATTGAGAATAATGAAATTACTAAATCCGAAGAAATATTTTTACATGGAACATCAAAAGGTGGAGAATTATCACTTTTACTTGCTTCAAAATACAAACAAATTAAAAAAGTGGTTGCAGTGGAGCCTCATGCTTATTGCTTTCAAGCACTTAATGGAATGATGGTGGGAAATAATGTTTCATCATGGTCATATAAAGGAGAGTCAATTCCGTATATAGAAGTTGATAATAATATATTTTTTCAAGATCAAAAAAAGGCTATAGAAAAAGGAATTCCATTTGGCTTTGCTAGTACTTACAAGAAAAGCATTGAAAGAGCAGTAAATAAAGAACAAGCAAGAATAAAAGTAGAAAATTCTGAAGCAGATATTCTTTTGATCACAGGAAAAGAAGATAATATATGGAATAGTTATGATGGTTGTTTAGAAATAATAGATAATCTAAAAAATAATAACTACAAAAGCAATGTAGAATTACTAGCATATGATAAAATGGGTCATCCAATCCCAGTTCCATATATTATTCCTATAAGCGAAACACTATCTATGAATATGATGGGGGGAATATTTTCTTCAGGAGGAACTATAGAAGGTAATGTAGAAGGACAGTTTAAATCATGGAAAAGAACAATTGAATTTTTAATGGAACCTTTATCACAAAACCTTAAAAAATAAAAATAAGAAAAAGATTTTTATGCGAATTCAAATATAGAGACATTTAAACTAAAAATGTCTCTATTATTTATCTTGTAGAGATAATTTAAATATGGGTTTTTATTACTTTATATTATTGACGTTTTTTAAAATTCTCTCAAGTTTTTCAGTAGAGACAATTTGCTCGTTACATTTTTTACTATCTAAACAAATATAAAATCCTATTGATTTATAGGCACCTTCCCCTGAATTAGATGTTTTACAGACAGGTGAAACAAAAGCTACTTCATCTTGTCTTCCTACATGATTGCAAAGTGAACATATATGGGTATTGTTTGAACTATGGTTTGGCATCCTGCATGTCATACCTATGAGATTATCATTCATACTTATATGCTACAAATAACTTTTTAGTAGGCTCATCAATCCATCCTAAATATATGATTTTTGAATCCTCAGCATCTAGATTTTGCAATTTTAATTTTTTTTCTTTTTTAAACAGTTTACTAATTTGTGCATTTGTAACTTTTGGCATTCCATATACATATTTATCTAATCCGGCTAAATAGATATTAATTTGTGATGAGTCATTTATTTCATTAATATCAAGCAGTTCTTTTGTTCATGGGGTGAATTTGTAAAAGTATTTAATATTTTATCCGATATATATGCTTTACTAGCCTCAACAATATTAATATCTACACAGCTTTTAAAAGTATTATTTTAACAATTTCCTCTGGCAACACATCTTGTGCTTTTACATGTTTCATTTCATTACTCCTTCACTCTTATCATAGAATTGAAGCAAAGAATACACAAAAGCTATGTGTTACAGAGCCTAAAATATGTGCGCAATTCAGCTAATTTAACAACTTAGGCTCCAAACAAAGCATAGCTGAGTTTGTTGTAGTCCTTGCAAGGAGCAAGCTGATGTAAAGCTGAATGTATCATAGACCTTCATAAAAAATCACCCACAATACGCACATATTATATCATAATTAGGAAATTTTACGAAGCATTATGAAGGATGTGTAAATAGTAAAAAGTTTATTTTAAACTCAAGTATTTTTATATAAAATATAATCCATATTTTTTTCTGTTACAGGTATTAAGGTTTTGGTACGATCTTGAAACCTAAGAAGATATAGAGAATTAGGAGAAAGAGTGCAATTATCAAAATTGTGCTAAAAATGCCTTTTAACAAAGATTTTGTCATACCTCTTTTCCAAATCTTTGATAATTTTTGTACTGCCTCGGCTTCTTTTAAATTTTGTTCTGATTTGTTAATGGGTAATGCATCTTCCATTGCTTGAAGCTCGACTTTGCAGTTATTACAAAAAGTAAGGTGTTCCTCAACTAGTGCTTTGCTTTCATTACTACATACACCATCATAATACAATGGCAGTAAATCTTTTATTATTTCACAAGATATTTTCATTTCATTGCCTCCTGTAATTGTTTTTTTGCCCTGTAAAAAATCAGCCTTGCCCAACTATCGGTTTTCTGGAACAATTCACCAATTTGTAAAAATGGCAGTTCTCCGAATACTCGTAAAGTAAAAACCTCTTTGTATGGCTCATTCAGATTATGAAGTAGGACGTGTAATCGCTGTGCTGCGTCTTTGTCAAGATACCTAGTTTCTAAATCTAGAGTTGTATCTGAAAAGTCTGTATCTATACCTGTAGCTGTATGCTTTTGCTTTTGACAAAATGAAAAGTAAGTATTTTTTGCAATCTGACAGAGCCATACATATAGCCTACACGTTCCGTTGAATTGATCTATATGACGCATTGCCTTGAAAAAAGTTTCCTGTGTAACTTCTTCTGCAATAGCTTCATTTCGACTTAGAGATAGAATATATTTATACACAACCGAGAAATACTCGGTATATATATCACTGAAGTCTGTCACTTTCCCACCTCCTATTTATAAGACTCGACTTAAATAAAAGCGTTTCAAAATTTTTTTATTTTCTTTTCGCGTTTTGTTTTTTTCTATGTTTTTATATATTAGTCAGATATTAAACAGTCTTAGAGTATAATTTTAGTAGGCAAAGATAGTAGTAATTACTGCTTAGAAAAACTAAAAGGAGATACAAAAGTATACCTCACGTACATAATATATCAATTATTGAAGAAATAAAAAACAAAAATTATAGTATTTATGTAAGTATTGAAGTATTAAATAAAACTTTAGGCAAAAAATATTGACATGTAAGAAGTAATATTATATTATAATATTACTTCCAAGGAAGAAATATTTAAAGGGGAAAATTAATGTGAATATTGTTAATGAAATTATATCTTCACTAAAAAAAATACAAGAAAGTAATGAGATAACTGTTCCTAGTATTAAGAATAAACTCACCTTTTCACAAATTCATTGTATTGCAGCTATAGAATATATCGAAGATGCAAATATAACTAAGTTATCACAAGAACTAGGAATGACAACAGGTGCTATAACTAAAATGTGTAAAAAGCTATTAAATGAAGGTTATGTTTCGAAATATCAAAAAGAAGGAAATAATAAAGAAATGTATTACAATTTAACTGAATTGGGATTAGGTGTATGCAAAATTCATAAAAAAGTTCATGAAAAATCATATAATAAGAAAAAGAATATTATATCTCAATATAATAATGAAGAGAAAGTCACTATATTAAGATTTTTAAATGATATGAATTCAATAATAGAAGATACATTTTCAGAAGTTGTGGAAAATTATACTGGAAGTGATGATTAAATCTAATAAAAAAATGAGGAGGATCTTATGAGCAATATTACTATAGTTGGTTACATTTGGATAATATTTTGGATTTATTGGATATTAGCAGCCATAAAAACTAGGTCAAATGTAAAAAAAGAATCAAGTGGTCAAATGAGGATAGAAAGAGCAGTACATTTAACATTAGTAGTAATTGCTTATGTTATTACATTTTTTCAATTTAAAAATACATTCTTATGGAACGAAATAATACCTAATTATAGATATGTTCAATATATAGGAATTACAATTTTAGTGTTATCACTTTTATTTGCAATATGGGCGAGAATAGTATTGGGGAGAAATTGGAGTGGGGCAATTCAAAAAGTAGAAGGGCAAAGATTAGTTTGTAGTGGACCGTATAAATATATAAGAAATCCTATTTATACAGCAATGGTATGTGGATTCTTTGGAACTTTTATTACATTTGGAAGTTTAACTTCTTTTATAGGATTTTGCATTATTTTAATTATTTATATTATAAAAATAAATAGAGAACAAAGATTTTTAATAATAGAATTTGGTGACGAATATGAGAAATATATAAAAAGATCATGGGCTTTAATTCCTTATATATTTTAAATTTATAATTATTGTTAGTAATAAGAAAAGATGTTGAAGTATTTTATGTGTATTACTAAAGTGTCTAAGTTGCTATAATATAAAATTTTGAGTAATAAAAAAATAAGTGGTAGAGGTGAAATTAGTGTCAATAGTTTATCTTATATTGATTGTTATAGTATTAAAGTTTTTTAGGATACTTAATGGAAAGAGTAAAAGAATTAAGTTTCCCAATCTATGGTTGATACCTATATTATTTATAATAATGATTGTTGAAGATTATGTAAAAGTATTAAATTTTTCCTTAAAAGAAATTTTGATAATATCTATTTTTTCAATTATTGGATTGGGAGTTGGAATAATTCGTGGAGGAACATTAAAATATAGTAATGATGAAGCTAAAGGTGAAGTTTATTATAATGAATCGTATTTAAGTCTTGGAGTTTATGTTTTTCTTATTGTTATAAAATGTTTTTTTAGATACGCCGAAGGAGATATATCTAGTTTTATAAGTATATGGATTCTTGTGTTTGGATGTGCATCTATGATAGGAAGAAGTATATGGTTAACATATAAGTACTTTCAAATTTCAGGTGTTGTTCAATAGATACTTTTATAAGCATAGCTAATTTCTGAAGAGACATTTAAACTAAAAATGTCTCTTCAGAAATTATCATATGTTGCCTAGTATTCTAGGTACATTAGTTGCAGTTATTAATAATGATTAAAAGAAACTGTAGCTAGTGAATAACTACATTACATAAAATAAATATAACTGTTTCACATTAGAAATTATTTTTATAGTTCATGTAATTAACTTTTAAGCCTATAATTTAATTTAAACAGTTATTAATACATTTATTATTAAGTTGCATAAAATCAAAGGTGTTCTAGGTGTGTACGGTAGTATTGCAATTCTGATTCATTTTGGGTTTTGCACACCTTCTCAAGATATCTAACCATAGTAGCTTTATCTTTTGGAATCAGGCCTTGAACAAAAATTGCATTTGATGCACCTAAGGTGGCGAAGAATACTGGAATATCCAAATTTTCAATGAGCGTTTTTAATTCCTGAAATTTTTCCAATTCTGTTTCCTCAGACCAATTGTCAGCTTGAATTTCATTGAATAGTTCAGATCCTGGATATATAGTAAGCATGGATGAGCCAATAATCTGAGGGTGAGTTTGATTAAATACTTTGGCAGTTTCTAATGCACCAATTTTTCCTCGAGAAGCACCAGAGATACCAGTAAGATAAAAATAATTATACTTAATGTTTGTGGCATCTAGACGGTGACTTTGGGCTATGATTTCTTTTGGCGAATAGCCCTTATTCATAAATTCAAGGGCTTTTCCATCACCAGTTTCTACTCCGATAGTAAGGCTATCGTAACCAAGCTTATGTAAATCATTTAATTCATTGTCTGTTTTTAGGGTAATATCAGTAATACGAGCGAAACAACCTATTGTTTTGCACTCAGGTATATATTTATGAATCAGATCAGCGATTTCTTTTAGTCGTTCAAATTTCAAAACGAAAGGATTGGCTCCTATTAAATAAACACGATTGACTTTATGGTTAGGCCAAGAACGAAGTTGCTCCTGTACTTCTGCTAGATCAGCTTCAATATCTTCCAAAGATGACATTCTAAATTTGAAAGGAAGATCGTCATATAGAGTACAAAATTTGCACTTGTGATGAGTGCAGCCAGCAGTTACTTCAATTAATAGAGAGGATTCCTCATATGGAGGTCTCCAAATAGTTCCAGTGTAATGCATATATATCGCGCTCCTTTATGGATAATTTTTCTTTATGAAACGAGTCTTAAGATGGTGGCCTCCCGTTTATGCTTTACATGTTACAGCAAAGGTTTTTTATATTCAAGTACGGTCTTTTTATGGTGATAGTATTATTTTTAGTACTAAGTTCAAAAAAAGGTAGTACGTTGATTTTTTTTAAAGCGTGAGATATACTGTTCATGAAACGGAGGACGAACTATGACTGATAATAAGTTCTGTGGTAAGAATATGATGGCCCGTTGTGTGCCAATGAGCATGCTGCAGTCTGTATTGAACGGTAAATGGAAAATATTAATATTATGGTATATAGCATTTTATAAGGTTCAGCGCTTTGGTGAGCTGATGCGTCGTTTGGATGGTATAACACAATCTACACTTACCAAACAACTTCGTGAGTTGGAGGAAGATGGTTTTTTACATCGCGAAATTTATAAAGAAATTCCACCAAAGGTTGAGTATACTTTAAGTGAAATGGGGGAAAGTTTTATTCCTGTTTTGAATGCCATGATGGCATGGAGTGAGACGCATTTATGTCCAGAATAAGAAACCTAATGAAGATGAGTAAATTCTATTACTAATCTTCATTTTTTAAATTTCTAATTGATTTATTAATGCAAAGCAAAGAGAATTTTTTCTACTTCTTCGATTAACTTTTCTTCAGATAACTTCTTTTTTTGCATTAGCCACCATCTAATAGTGTGTATTATAGCACCAGTAAAAAAAGATGCTATTATCTCAGGAGATGCAGGTACATCCATACCTTTTTTTATGCCAATTCTAATTTTCTGAGCAATATCAAAAGTAATTTGATCCGAAAGTATGTCTAGAAGTGTAGAAAGTAAATTACTACTTAATACCATATGAACAAATTGTTCATGTTCTTTTAAGAAATCTAGCAAATGACCTAGGATACTCATAAAAAAATAATGTGGATTTTCATAATCAGCTGAAGTAGTATTTGATGCATCAAAATCAGATTGCAATTGTCTAACAAAAAAACGAAAAAACTCATATTTATCTGCAAAATGTTTATAAAATGTGGTTCTGCCAATCATTGCTTTTTCACATAATTCGTTTATTGTGATATCTTCAAAGTGTTTCTCGCTCATGAGCTGTAAAAAAGCTCCTGTCAATGATTTATATGTACGGATAATCCGTAAGTCGTATTTTGGTTCCATAGATATCCTCCTTTTCGGAAACAGATTAATATGTTTTGTCTCTTATCTTACAAATCATAACCTTTTGATTCTTGAATTGATGATAGAAATATCTTATAGTTAAAAGCAGCAAATGTCAATTATGAGAACATTTGTAAGATGTATAAGGAGGTTATTTAAATGAATACAGACATATTATTTGAGCCGATTCAGATCGGTAATGTAGAATTGAAAAACAGAATTGCTATGTCGCCAATGAATATGGGATATACGGGACCGGAAGGCTATGCAAGTGATCAATCTAATGCTTGGTATGCCACTAGGGCAAGAGGCGGCTTCGGTCTTATCATCACTGAATGTATTGTAGCCAATCCTTATCCATGGCGTGGCAGCGATTCGCTTAATCCTCTTTTATGTGACAGTCAGAAAAAATACCGCTTTTTGAGCCAATTATCTGATGTTGTTCATTCTTATAAAGGTACTAAGGTATTTATGCAAATTTCTCCCGGATGGGGAAGGCAGGGACATCCAGATATGATGCATGAGGCTATTGCTGCAGGTGCTCCATCAGCTGTTTCCATAGAAACAGACCTGCGAAATTTAAATTATGGTTGGGCTAAGCAGTTGAAAAGGCTTGGTGTTACACTGATTGATGAAATTGGAGGCGTGGAAAAACTTAAAAATCTTAGCGATGAGGAATATGAAGATGTTAAAGATATGGCTTTTAACTATCTAAAAAAGAATGCTCCTGAATTTTTCCACGCAATTAAAGGACATACTCCACGAGAATTAACTATTGCAGAAATTGAAAAGATAGAGGGATTCATGGTTGAACATGCTTGTGCTGCGTATAAATTAGGTTATGACGGTGTAGAACTCCATACTCCTCATGGATATTTCCTGCATCAATTCTTGTCACCGCGCTCCAATCAACGTACTGATATGTATGGTGGCAGTACTGAAAATCGCGCTCGTGTAGTTACAAATATTATTGAGCGTATCCGTAAAAAAATTGGCTCAGATAAGGTGTTAGGTTGCCGTCTTTCAGGAGATGAATTGGTAACAGGTGGATTAGGTCACCAAGAAGTATGTAAGCTAGTTAAGCTTTTTACTGATGCAGGAGCAAACTATTTTGACGTATCACAAGGCTGTTATGAGAATCCGGGAGCTGGATTTGCACCAGATGGTGAAAATGACTTTACACGCTGGTCACCAGGCTTTAAAGAAGCTAGTGGAGGACTACCAATCATTACACCAGATTTTGTTAATCCAGAGATTGCTGCAGAAGCAATTAAAAGCGGAAAAACCGATATTATTTCTCTTGGACGTCAGTCTATTGCTGATCCATATTGGCCTGCAAAGGTGAAAGCTGGAAGATGCGGAGATATCGTAAAATGCATACGTTGTCAGCAATGTTACATGAATTTATTTGAACCTCGTTGGATTCGCTGTTCCATGAATCCTACTGCTGGATTTGAAAAATATTATCCAGAACTTTGGCAGGATAATGGCTTAATGGATGTACATGCAAAAAGATTTATGGATAAACGACAAGGTTTACCTCAAATATAAGAAAGGAGCAACTAATATGAACGATAAATATTTTGATGATGTTTTTTTTAAAATCGATCCAGAATGTCATTTAATTGGAGATATGGATACAATAAATCACTTTCCTGGTGTGAAAATGTGGTGGCGTGCTATTGATGGCATTATGCGCCTTTTGCTGCAGGGAGCACCAGAAAAATACTCTGATATGATAGAACCTTGGGAACTTAAAAAAAGTTCTGATCCCGAAAATATAATCCGTGCAATGGATAAATATAACGTTGACATTGCATGTCTTTTACCTGAATCTATGATGGATACTACAGGATATTCCAGTCGTTGGTGTACAAATGGTGATACATGGAAGGCTGTTTTAAAACATACTGATCGTTTTATAATTGAGCCGAATATTTCTCCAATTAAGCACAGAGGTGTAGAAAATGCTATATGGGAGATGGAATATTGGGTAGAGCAGGGCGCAAAAATTTTTAAATACTATCCACCTGAAGATACCTATATAAATGATCCTGAGCTATGGCCTTTTTATAAGAGAGCTGAAGAGCTTGGTATTGTGTTAGATATTCATACGGGCTTCTCATGGGTGCCACCTGGAAAGAGTAAGTATTGTTTGCCTATCCAACTTGATGATGTTGCTCGCGACTTTCCAAACTTAAAGCTTGTAGCCTTTCATATGGGGTATCCTTATTGTGATGATCTCAATATGGTAGCTATGGGTCATCCTAATATATACTTATGTTTGAGTCTGCTTGTACCTTGGGCAATAACTGCACCATATAAATTTGGAAAAATCCTTGGAGAAGCAATGAGATTTGCAGGACCAGATCGTATAATTTGGGGAACAGATAGCGCTGGATATGGTGTTCAAATAGGTGCGGCAGTAATGGGACTTCGTAACTTCCAAATTCCTGAAGAATTGCAATGGAAGTATGGCTATTTACCTCTCACTGATGAGGATAAGCGTAAGGTATTTGGTGGCAATTTAGCTGGACTTTTGGGGATTGATACCACTGTGCGTCGTATCAGTAAGCGATGATGAGTTTTATGAAAGGAGGTAGAAACATGCATAAATTTCAAGGTAAATATGCTGTTGCTACAGGTGGAACGGATGGCATTACAAAGGAAAGTATCATTTGTATGGCAAAGGAAGGATTAAGTGGTGCTATAATTGCTGGTAGAAATGAAGAACGTGGCATAAAGGCCGCTGAAGAAATCAAAAACTTAACAGCTTGTGAATGCTATTATGTTAAAACTGATGTTTCAAAACCAGAGGATATAATAAATTTATTTAAAGTAGCAAAATTGAAATTTCCTACTATTCACATTTTAATAAATGGTGCTGGAGTTTGTCCATCAATGCCAATCGAAAGTATTGATGTGCAAGAATGGGATAGAGTGATGAATATTAATTTAAGGAGTATGCACTTATGTATATTAGAAGCTCTTAAGTTTATGAAACCACAGAAATATGGAAAAATAATTAACATTTCTTCTGCTGCAGGTAGAATTGGTGGAAATGAATCATCTATAGCATATTCTGTATCAAAAGGTGGAATGATTACTGCCACCAAATGCTATGCAAAAGCATATGGTGTTTACAATATTAATGTAAATGGTATTTGTCCAGGTGCCATTAGAACGAATATGATTACTGATTTTACTTATGTAAATTCTCCAGAATCTTTAATTAAACAAATCATTCCTTTGGGTAGATTAGGAAAAGTTGAAGATTGTAGTGGAGTTATATCATTTTTAGCTAGTAATGATTCAGATTACATTACTGGATGTAGCATAGATGTAAATGGTGGAGTATTCATGAATTAGAAAATAATATTTTTATAGTAATGTAAATTATAAATTAATGCTACTCTGCGGTAATAAAAAATAGAAGTTGTTTAATACAAATTTATTTTATCTGGCCATGCTTCTTGTTGTGCTATCCTCCAAGTTTTGTCTATGTATTGGTGAGTATAGGCCTGCTCAACTAAATGATATTTATAAGTGCCCTTTTTCGTTAATTCATAACCTTCATTTGTTTTACGAATAAGTCCCAGAAACATACCGAGTTGTAATTCAAATTTAAATATATAATCTAAGTCTGTATTAAAAAGTTTTTTGAATTTTTTATTGTTAATTTTTAAAGTATATGAATTCCAAAATAGCCAGTAAAGGGCACGAGTTTTTTTGTTAAAGCTAAGAGTAAGAGAAGTTGGTATCTTCTCATTGTTTATGCATTTTATGTACTCTACAACTGAGAAGGTATTAACTTTAAAGAAATCATTTAAAAGGGTAGTAGCACTTGGTCCAAAGCCTATAAAACTATCCCTTGTAATAGAAGAATATTTAGGAATGCCTTTTTTCCCAAAAGTCCACACAGAGGTTCTGATGCATTGAAGTTCTCCACTTATTGATTCAAGATATTCAAGGAGTTCCTTTTTATGTTTTTTCCCTAAAGGTTTACTTTCATTATTTGCATAGGAAAAATCAATAAAAGGATAGGTGGAAACTTGAGTTGCTCCTGAATTAAATGCAGTAATAAAATCATTTTTTAAACTTTCCTTGCTTTGACTTTTTATGCCGAACATAAGATCTACATCTATGGTAGTAAAACCAGCAGCAGCAGCCATTTTTACTTTTTCAGCACCATTAATATATTCTCTGCCTAGAATATTTAAGTATTTTTCTTCAAAGGATTGAATACCTATACTAACCATGTTAAAACCAATATTTTTAAGCTTTACAAGAGTTTCAGTATTAATATCTCTTGGATGAAGTTCTATGCCTATATTGGATTTTATATGAAAGTTAGTTCTAAGTACATTTAAAATATCAGAAAGGTGTTCAAGCATAAGTGCTGGTGAACCACCACCAAAATATACACTATTTATATTAGTCTTTTTTTTATTTAGAGCGCTTACCATCTGGATTTCTTTTGTTAAGGCATCCTTATAGGAAGAGGCTAAAGACTTATCATATTTTACTTTATTATATGGACAAAAAGGACAAATAGTGGTACAAAATGGGATGTGGACATATATGCCAAGCTCTGGAACATCCATATTAAACTCATATTTGTTTTCATTTGTAAAAGTAAAAGGTTTTAAGGATCTTGTAAAAAGTAATCTTAATAAATTTGTAATCATTAAATAACCCCCTAAATATATTTTAATTTGAACTGTGTCATTTACTTTATGAAAATCTATTTATTAAGTTCACTTATTCTTTTCTTTATATAGTCGAAGTCAAAAGATGAACATATTCTCCTATCTTCAGCATTTAAAATTCTATAGTGTTTTGATATTATATTTTGTTGAATTTTGTAGCTGCTTTCAGATTCAATATCTTTCCACCATACATGCCCACCTAAAGTTTTATCATAAGTTTTTTCATAACCATCAAAAGCTAAAGATAGTATAATATCTTGAGTGTCACCTCCAAAAGCCAGCTGCAAAATTTCACTGTCATTAAAGATAGTGCATGCAGCAACAGAAGTAGTCCATCCCAAAGAAGATCGTCCTTTTTCTATTTGTACTAAGGTTTTCTTTGATATTCCTAGAATATCTGACATTTTATCTTGTGTATAATTTTTTTCATTTCTAATAAGTCTGATTTTTGAATTTACTATTTTTATAAACTCTTCTCTTGTCATAATAGTCCTTTCATTAATATCTTTTAGATTAGTATTATTCAGATATAGTAATTAATTATATTATAGTGTAATTTTACACCGTAATATAAAATTAGTCAAATGAATTGCAAATATAAATCAATTGTAATAATTCATAGATTAAAAAATATAATAACATCGTTTTTAAATTTTTATAGTAAGGACAACTTTATTGCAGAATTGTTTATAGACTAGATAAATTATGAGATATAGGATTATAATTTATATGTAATCAAGTAAACTTCACCTGAGTCTAAGAATCACTTGATGTTTACTATAAATGATATATAATTGAAAAGGGAAATAAGGAGATTTATAAGGAGTGCATCATATGCTAGTTAAAATTACAAATGGCTGCGTTGCTTTTGGCGCAAATACAATATTATCTAATATAGATTTTGAAATAAATGAAGGAGAAAAAGTTGCTTTAGTTGGACGAAATGGGTGCGGAAAGACAACTCTGCTTAAGCTGATTTCTGGTGAATATGAGCTTGCAAAGCTTGATAACGGTGAAACTTCCTCCATTATTACAGCTAGAAATATAACTATAGGCTATCTTAAGCAGATTACATTTGAAGATGAAACTTTTACGCTTGAGAAAGAAGTAAAAAAAGCCTACAAGGAAATACTTGATATAGAAATTAGAATGGAGAAACTTCTTAGTGAGATGGAAAGCGGCCCAAATAATTCTGCAGTTAAGAAATATTCAGAATTACAGGAAAGATATAGTCTGCTTGGAGGTTATAGTTATAAGAAGGAATATGAGGGTGCTATTAAGCAGTTTGGTTTTACAAATGAAGATAAGTCAAAAACTCTTTCAGAGTTTTCTGGAGGACAGCGTACTAAAATTGCCTTTATTAAGCTTTTGCTCAGTAAGCCGGATTTATTGGTATTAGATGAACCTACAAATCATCTTGATATTAATTCTATTGAATGGCTTGAAGAATATTTAAAGGCATACAAAAAGTCAGTTCTTATAGTTGCTCATGACAGGGAATTTTTAGATAAAATTGTGAGTTCAGTTTATGAAATTGAACGAGGGGAAATCACAAAATATGCTGGGAATTATTCTGTATTTGCTGAAAAAAAGCGTGTTCAGTGGGAAATACAGCAGAAAAAACATATTGAACAACAAAAGGAAATAGCTCATTTAAGTGGACTTGTTGAACGTTTTCGTTATAAAGCCACCAAAGCGGCTATGGCACAATCTAAAATAAAGCAGCTTGATCGTATGGATGTTATAGAAGCACCTGAATTAGCAGATACAAATAGCTTTCATGCGGATTTTGAACCTGAATACCAAAGTGTTCAACTGGTATTGTCAGTAAAGGATTTGGATATAGGATACAGTGAAAAACTTTCAACGGTTTCACTTAATATAACTCGTGGTGAAAAAGTTGGAATTATTGGTGGTAACGGATTAGGTAAATCTACCTTTTTAAAAACCATTGTTGGTGCAATACCTCAGCTTGGAGGTACCTATTCAATTGGAGATAAGGTTAAAGTTGGATATTTTGATCAGCATATGGCACAATACAAAAGTGATAAAACTGTATTAGATGAATATTGGGATGAGTTTCCTAATCTAACCCAGACAGAGGTTAGAGGTGCCCTTGGAGCTTTTCTTTTTACACAAGAAGATGTGTTTAAACCAGTTAATGCTCTTTCTGGTGGAGAAAAGGTACGTTTGGAATTATGTAAGATATTAAAGAGAAGACCAAATTTTCTTATCCTGGATGAACCTACAAATCATATGGATATAATAGGTAAGGAAACATTGGAGAAAATGCTCATGGATTATACTGGTACGGTGCTTTTCGTTTCTCATGATAGATATTTTGTAAAAAAAATTGCTTCGTCAGTTTTGGTATTTGATGAAGGTAATGTTGATTATTACCCTTTTGGATATGAGTACTATTTGGAGCAGGCAGTAAAGAAAACTGATGAGGAAGAAAAATCTATAGTTAAAGAAAAAAGTAAAAAGAAAAAATTTACAACTCCTGGTAAAGAAAAGGCTAAGATGGAAGCAAGGATTAAAAAGCTTGAAGTATTGCTTCAGGAATGTGATGAGAAAATTGCAAAACTTGAAGAAGGGCTTAAATCGGAAGAGGTTGTTTCTGATTATGTAAGATTAACGGAACTTCAAGAAGAACTAACAGCACAGGAAGAGCTCAATATGAGTTATTTAGAGGAATGGGATGAATTGCAGGATAAATTAGTTTAATAATTTAAAAACATTGCGACGCAAAAGTGCAGTGGAAGTTTGGATTTTAACTTTTATTCCGTGATATATGCTAAGTGTGTCATCACGGCTAAATGTTTTAATTATTCTAAAGCTCGAAATT
>NZ_JIBU02000010.1 GCF_000633595.2 Clostridium drakei
AGACTTGTATGTGAACTTGCCATACCTAATATAGAAGTAAAATACTTGTATAATGAGATAATAATGAGCTGGCTTAAAGAAAGTGTAAATAATGATGAATTCAATCTTATGTTAAATTCACTTACCAATGGAGATATAGAAAACTTTGAAGATATTTTTGCAGATTATGTAGTTAAGAGTTTTAGCTATTTTGATATAGGTGATGAAAGTGAGAACTTTTATCATGCTTTTGTACTTGGAATATTAGTGGCGTTAAATAACAAATATAGAGTGAAATCTAATAGGGAAAGTGGTTATGGAAGATATGATATAATGATTATTCCAAAGGATATAGGAAAAAATGGTATAATAATTGAGTTTAAAAAAGTTAATAAAAGAAGAAAAGAAACTTTAAATACAGCAGCAGAAAATGCATTAGCTCAAATAAAAACTATGAATTATAGACAAGAACTTATTGAACTTAGAGTGAAAAATATAATAGAACTTGGAATTGCTTTTGAAGGAAAAGATGTTTTTGTTTTAAAATCAAGTGATTCTTAGAAGAACTTATTCAGGTGCGTAACAGTGCTTATTCACCACTTGAAGAAGATGGGGTATTAGAAATGGTAGTGATCAGATAAAGTGCAATTTTACTTGGGTTAACTATGAATTTTACCAGCTGAAGTTAAAAATAAAGTGCCTTTAAAGCCTTGTAATATAAGAATTAAAGGCACTTTTTTTATCTGAATTTTCAAAAGTAAAAAATGGCTGGTAAAATTTTAAGAAAATCCTTTAATTTCAATGGATTAAGAAGTATAATAAAAAATGAGAATGGCTATTTTACAGTGGTTGAACTTTAACATAGGATGTATTTAAATACTATTATTTTATTGAACTCTGGAATCCATTTATGTTGAACTTTAACATAGGATGTATTTAAATTCTATTACTTCAGTTATTGTGTAAGTCTTGCAGAAAGTTGAACTTTAACATAGGATGTATTTAAATGAACCGAAATTGAAAGGCTTAAAGCACAAATTAGAGAGTTGAACTTTAACATAGGATGTATTTAAATTTAGCTTTAGCTTGGAAAGCTATTATTGTTAATACTATTGAACTTTAACATATGGCATATTAAAAATAAATGCTATTGCTTTAAATTAGCAGTAGCATTTATTTTTATGAATGTTTAAATAGCATTGTTTGTGTTAAAATAATTGTTAAGGAAGGAAGTGGTTAAGTGAAAAAGATTCCTATAGGTATAACTGATTTTAAGGAAATTATAAATAATAATTACTATCTTGTAGATAAGAGTTTGTTTATAAAAGAGATAATGGAAGATGGATCAAAAGTTTTATTATTGCCAAGACCAAGACGTTTTGGGAAGACCATAAATATGAGCATGCTTAAGTATTTCTTTGAAAAGACTGATGAAGATAATAGTTTTCTTTTTGAGAAATTGAATATATATGAACATAAAGATATTATGGGAAAGCAAGGAATATATCCTGTTATTTATATAACTTTTAAAGATTTAAAGGATAAAAATATTGATAAATGTTATGAAAAAATAAAAGAAATTTTAATTGAGCAATATGATAAATTTCAATTTATATTGGATACTTTAAGTGAAGTAGATAAAATGTATTATAATGATATTCTACTTGGAAAGGCATCTGAAGCACAATATGAAACTAGCCTTAAGAATTTAAGTAAATTTTTAAGCAGATATTATGGTGTTAACGTAGTTATTTTAATTGATGAATATGATGTACCAATACAAAGTGGATATTTAAATGATTATTATGAAGATATAGTTGAATTTATGAGAAACTTTTTAAGCGGTGGAGTTAAAGATAATGAATATCTTGAAAAAGCAGTAATGACAGGTATTCTAAGGGTAGCAAAAGAAAGTATATTTTCAGGACTTAATAATCTAAGCGTATATGGTATTTTAAAGAATAAGTATAGTAGTTACTTTGGATTTTCAGAAGTTGAAATAGAAGAGATTTTTAAATATTATGAAGTGGAATTTAAATTAGATGAAGTTAAAAGCTGGTACAATGGCTATGTATTTGGAGAAAATATAATATATAATCCATGGTCTATACTAAATTATGTTAATAATTATGAAGAAGGGCTTCAGCCATATTGGATAAACACTAGCAGTAATGATTTAGTGAAAAGCCTTATAACAAAAGGTGGACAGCAGTTAAAAAGTGAATTAGAAGACTTGATTCAAGATAAAAGTATAACAAAAGAAATAAATGAAGATGTTGAAATGAAGGAAATAGATAAGAGTACAGAAAATGTATGGAGTTTTTTACTTCTTAGCGGATATTTGAAAACTGTAAAAAAGATAAGAAAGCCAGATGGGAGACTTGTATGTGAACTTGCCATACCTAATATAGAAGTAAAATACTTGTATAATGAGATA
>NZ_JIBU02000011.1 GCF_000633595.2 Clostridium drakei
TTATAGTGCCGATGGTACTGCAGGGGAGGCTCTGTGGAAGAGTAGGTCGTTGCCAGGTTAGATTTGGCTGGATAGCTCAGTCGGTAGAGCAGAGGACTGAAAATCCTCGTGTCCCTGGTTCGATTCCTGGTCCAGCCACCAAAAACCTTAGGTGTTTCCTAAGGTTTTTTTACGTATATAAATAAGTATATTTATAATTAAAGGGTATAAATATATAGAAAAAATTTTTAAAATATGTCATAATTGTTTATGGCAAACAAAATAATATTTTTAAGGAGAAAAAGTATGGATAACAAGGTATTGGCAGTTGTAAATGGAAAAGAAATAACACAAGTTGATTTAGATTCAACAATTAAGAGATTTCCTAACGAAAGACAAGGATATTTACAAACTGAAGCAGGTAAAAAACAATTATTAGAAGAAATAATATCTTTTGAACTTATTTATAATTATGCAAAAGATAATAACATGGAGAATGACAGTGATTATATTGCTCAGCTTGAAATGGCTAAAAAAGAAATTTTGACTCAAACAGCTATAGCTAAAGTTATGCAGCAGGTTTCTGTAGAAGATAAAGAAGTAGAAGATTATTATAATGCAAATAAAGAAAATTTTAAAGATCCTGAAACTGTAAGTGCAAAACATATTCTTGTAGAATCTGAAGAAAAAGCAAAAGAAGTAGCAGAAGAAATAAATGGTGGAATGGATTTTGAGGATGCTGCACAAAAGTATTCTTCATGTCCATCAAAAGAACAAGGTGGAAATCTTGGGAAATTTGGTAGAGGACAAATGGTACCTGAATTTGAAGAAGCAGCTTTTGCTTTAGAGATAGGAACATTAAGTGTACCTGTTAAAACTCAATTTGGATACCATTTAATAAAGGTTGAAGATAAATCTAAGGGAGCAATAAAATCATTTGAAGAAGTAAAAAACTCTATTAAGAGCAGGTTATTGCAAGAAAGACAATCTTTTAAATATACACAGTTAAATAAAGAGCTTAGAGAGAAATATGATGTAGAAATTAATAATTAGAACATATTAAGAAATCAATAGGATGCTAGCGAAGTTAGCATCCTATTGATTTTTAGAAATAATTTAATTCGGTGAAAATACTATTTCTATAATTAATAAATTCCATAAACTTGTCCTAGAGTATCATTATGTAATATATATAGTTATTGCAAAGAATGTGGCGTATAATACACTTAATTTTAAATAAATAGAAATAGTATTAAAGCAAGAAATATTATATGATGTTAATATAATATACGTTGTCACGTAAGACCACAATCCTTTAGAAAAAATGTAAATAGGTATAAAAGGTTTTTTATTTTAACATTATTTATAAATTTGTAATTAATTTTATGGAAATAAAAAGTTTTAAAATCTATTGACAAGAGTTTAAATAATGTGGTATTATGTTAAAGCTGTGTGATGCAGCAAGCTTAACAAAAAAGAATTTAAAAAAGTTCTTGACAAGGTTAAGCAGACATGGTAAGATATAAAAGTC
>NZ_JIBU02000012.1:0-1465 GCF_000633595.2 Clostridium drakei
TTATTACATAGAAATTTTGTCAATAGGATTTTCAATCCATTAATTAAACACTAGTGATAATATATGTCATATAGTTATTGGAAAACATTACATATTAGAACTTTTACATTAAAAGGAGTGCTGTTTTATGGAATGCAAAAAATATGTATACCTTTTTGATGAAGGAAATGCAAAGATGAAGAATCTGCTTGGTGGAAAAGGTGCTAACATTGCTGAAATGATAAATTTAGGAATACCTGTTCCAGAAGGTTTTACACTATCTACAGAAGCTTGTGCAAAATACTATAAAGATGGTAAAAGCTTATCTCAAGAAATGATAGCTCAGATAAATAGAGCATTAACTAAAGTTGAAGGATTAACTGGTAAAAAATTTGGAAGTAAAGATAATCCATTAATTGTTTCAGTAAGATCTGGAGCTAGAGTTTCTATGCCTGGAATAATGGATACTATATTAAACTTAGGCTTAAATGATGAAACCGTGAAGGCTTTAAGTAATTTAACTAATAATGAAAAATTTGCATACGATACCTATAGAAGATTTATTCAAATGTTTTCTGATATTGTCATGAAAATAGAAAAGATAAAATTTCAGGATATTCTTGATGAAGTAAAGGAAAAGAAAAAAATTAAATTTGATAATGATTTAGATTCATATGATTTAAAAAAAATAGTGGAAAAGTACAAAGATTTATATAGAAAAGAAATTGGAAGGGAATTTCCACAAGATCCTAAAAAACAACTACAAGAGGGAATAAAAGCTGTATTTAGATCTTGGTATAATCCAAGAGCAATGGTGTATAGAAGATTAAATAACATTCCAACGGAATGGGGAACAGCTGTTAATATTCAGGCAATGGTATTTGGAAATATGGGCAAAACATCGGGAACAGGTGTTGCATTTACAAGAAATCCATGTACTGGAGAAAAACATATATTTGGTGAATATTTAATAAATGCACAAGGAGAAGATGTGGTAGCTGGAGCAAGAACTCCTTATGAAATATTAAGATTGAAGGATGAATTACCAGATTGTTATAAAGAGTTTATAAATATATCAGAAAGATTAGAAAGACATTACAAGGATATGCAGGACATAGAGTTTACCATTGAACAGGGAAAACTATATTTTCTTCAAACAAGAAATGGTAAGAGAACAGCTAAGGCTGCACTGAAAATTGCTGTTGATATGGTAAAAGAAGGTATTATTTCTAAAGAAAATGCTATGTTAATGGTTGATGATGATCAATTGGAATCTCTTTTACATCAAAATTTTGATGAAGTTATGCCTAAAGTTTTTTCAGCATAGTAGATTAATATAATAAGTATAATGCGACGTAAGGGTACAGTGGAAGTTTGAATTTCAACTTTTATTCCGTGATATATGGTAAGTGGTTCATCACTGCTAAATGTTTTAATTATTCTAAAGCTTGAAGATTTGGAAAACCTAAGAACTTTGTCAAACTCG
>NZ_JIBU02000012.1:1560-65463 GCF_000633595.2 Clostridium drakei
TATATCACTACATAAAAGTTAAAATTCAAACTAGTAACTTCAAGTGTACACATATAATTATATTATTATAGGTAATTTTAGTAAGACATAATCATATTTATAACACTTAAAATTAAGGCGTAGCCCGCCGTTTGTCTAATATGTTTAGTTTAAAAAGTATTTGATTTCTATTTTAAAAAAATGCCTTAAAATGACTTATTATTTTTTGCAGGCTGTGCCATAAGACATTATTAAAATAGCTGAAATATATATAAACTAGATAATAATTATCATGAAATGGAATAATTTCCTTGACAAATTTTATGAATTGCTTTAATATTATTACGTGATCAAAATATTACGAAATAAGGAAAAAATACACCATGATAAATGATGAAGATGTTAAAATTGTTGATGCTGCTATACATGAACTTATATATAAAATGATGAGCAGCAATTTTATGAACGAGTACTCAGATAAAACTAAAGGAATATCAATGGTTGATTTTAGGGTTTTAAGAGTAGTAACAGAAAATCCAGGAAAACAGATAAAAGACTTATTAAATATATTAAAAATACCTAATAGTACATTGACAAGTGTTATAAATCGTCTTGAAAAGCGCGGGATTTTGAAAAGAGTTATAAGTCCAGAAGATAGACGTTCTTTTAATCTTGAAATTACTGATTTAGGGAAAGATATTCAGGATGAACATATGAAATTTGACTATGCTGTTGCTAGAAAATATTTAGAAGCAACAGAAAGTGAAGAAGAAAAAAATTTTCTTATTAAGTTTCTTAAAAAACTAGCAGGTTCTATATAAATAAGAATAGAAGATTTGGTATGAATTCAAATATTTAATTTTAATATATTTGAATTTGTCCAAATTTTTTTAATAAAATATTACGAAGTTCGTAAATTACTATGTTCAAAAATTATTACAATCGGAGGTTTTGAAATGAGAGTAAAAGTATATCGATTTGAATCAACATTAGAAAACAGTGAGCATTATGATTATTTTGATGTTCCAGTAGTCTTTAAAGAAAAATGGACTGTAATGAATGTTCTTGATTATATACAGGAACATTGTGACAGCAGTCTTAGTTATTACAAACACAGTACTTGCGGCCATGGAATTTGTGGAAGATGCACACTTATGATTAATGGTAAGCCTGCTCTTGCATGTACACACATAGTAGAGGATAGTAAAGAAATTGTTCTTGAACCTTTAAAAGGAAAAAAATTAATAAAAGATTTAGTTACTAAATAGCTATTAATTCTTCTTTTTTAACTATTGAATTTTAGCAATATGCTCATATTAAGCGAAAGTTGAGTTAACTAAAAATAAAGTGGAGGGAAATAAAATGAGTAATTTAAAAAGTAGTGAAAATCCTGAAGTGAGATATGCAAAGCTTATGGCTGAACTATATTATTTTATGGCACATGAAATGGTTGAAAGAATGGGGAAAGATAGTGGAGGTGAAGCAATTTCATCTGCAATAAATAAATTTGGTGAAGCAAGGGTAAAGGCTATGAAGGCTGAAGC
This sequence comes from Clostridium drakei, assembly GCF_000633595.2. Lineage (GTDB taxonomy): Bacteria > Bacillota > Clostridia > Clostridiales > Clostridiaceae > Clostridium_AM > Clostridium_AM drakei. Next base: position 3,084 of record NZ_JIBU02000012.1, read on the forward strand.
AAATGAAAGAGGATTGGATGAAGATGATATAACAACATATGCTGCTGTAAGGGATATGCCTTCAACAGGTTGGAAGTATTCAAATAATAACCATTTAGAAATTACTTATTGTCCTATGGGGGATATATGGTCACAGTATGGAAAAGCTGGTATGGAGGTAGGGCATTTATATTGTGCTATAGACAATATTTTATTTGAAAGTTTTGGTATGAAGTTAGAAAGACCTTATTGTATTGCAAAGGGTGATAAAGTTTGCAAGTTTAATTTAGAAAAGTTATAAGAGTAAGGAGATAATTAAGATGAAAATAGATAAGATAATTAATACGGATATATTAGTTGTTGGTGGCTCTGGAGCAGGATCAATGGCAGCTGTAACAGCTGCTGAAAAAGGAGCAAAAGTACTTCTTGCAGTAAAAGGAAAGCTTGGAAAAAGTGGTAATGCTATTATGGCAGGAGCAGGATTTTCTATGGATGGAGAAACTGCATATTACAAATATGGAGTCAGGGAAGCAGATCCTAAAAGTACAAAAGAAGACTTATTTAAACAAATTGTGAAACAGTCTTTTTACCTAAGTGATCAAAACATGGTTGAGCAGTTTGTTAATGATTGTGGTGAATGCTGCTGGAAACTCAAACAGTGGATTGAAAAAGCAGGACATAAGGTTGTATTCTTTGGAGAAGAAGGATATATAACATCAGGAAAAGCTGTCGCAGATGGATGCCGATATGGAGTTTTTGAGGTAGGTAGCATTGATGTTATACAAGATTTTATAGTTGCAGATGTTTTAATGGAAGAGGGAAGAGCTGTAGGCGCAATTGGAATAGATATATATTCAGGAGAGATTATTGAAATTAGATCAAAGTCAGTTATTTTGGCAACTGGAGGATATCAACCCTATTCCTTTAAGTGTACTGTTTCTGATATGACTGGTGATGGCATGGCTATGGCATATCGTGCAGGAGCAAAGCTTGCAGATATGGAATTTTTATTATATATACCAGCAGTTGCCCTATCACCATCAGTATATAAAGGTTCAATTTATCCTTTCTTACATTCCAGTATGCTTATGCCAATTGTTAAAAATGGTAAAGGAGAATCAATTTTAGATAATATACCTGAAACTTTACTTAAAACGGCTAAGGAAAGTGAAATGGGAAAACTTATATTTACGTATTATTATGGAGATCAAATTGCAAGAGGAAAAGGAACTCCAAATGGAGGAGTATATTTTGATTATTCTAATATACCTTTTGATATTTATGAAAAAGCATTAAAAAAATCTGAGTCATTAATGAGTATGTGGTATAGAAAAGGATTTTATCAAGGAAACAATCTGAATACTTTTGTTGAAAATATTAGAACTGGTATTCCATGGGAAGTAGGTATTGGCTGTGAATACAGCATGGGTGGCATTGAAGTAGATGAAAACATGTATACTGGAGTACCAGGACTTTATGCAGCTGGTGAAACTACAAGTGGTGTGTTTGGAGCTATGAGGGTTGCAGATGGACTCATTGAAATGCTGGTACAGGGGTATAGATCAGCATTGTCTGCTTGTGAATATATACAAAATGTAAATAATTCAATTATGAAAAATACAAATATTGATAGTATAATTAAAGACATACTTTTACCTCTTGAAAGAAAAGAAGGAATAAGCCCTATAAAAATACACAAAAATATAGAAAAAACAGCTGATGTTGGCTTTAATTTTAGAAGAAATGAAGAAGGACTTACAAAAGCTTTAGATGAAGTTTTGCAAATGCAAGAGTATGCTATTGAGGAAATAAGTACTAAAAGTAAAAATAGGGTTTATAACTATGAGTGGATAGAAGCAATACAGGTTAGAAACCTTTCAACTTGTGTAGAAGCAGGTGTAAGAGCTGCTCTTATGAGAAAAGAAAGTAGGGGTACCCACATACGTGATGATTATGAATTTGTAGATAATGATAACTGGCTTTTAAGAATTATGAGTTCAAAAGGTGAAGATGGAAAAATGAAAATGTCTACTAGAAAGCCTAAGGTTACAACAATGGAGCTTATAAAAGGTAAAAATAAGAATATTCCTGATTATATGCTTTCAATTTTAAATAAAAAAATTGATTAATAGAACAAAAAATTACCACAAAATAGGAATTGATTTTCTTCTTTGTGGTAATTTAAATTAATTATGTATTAAAGTTATTATTTGAAACATGAATTATTATACTTCTGTATATTTATTTAGCTCACTTTTACCTATACGAAGATCGCCAAATTGAGGAACTATTCTTTTAAAGTGTTCAGTATTATTATGATTTTTAATTGCTTCTTCATCTCTCCAGTCTTCTACGAAGGTAAGTATTAAAGGATTATTTATATCTTCAAATAGATGATAAGCTATGCAGCCATCTTCTTTTCTAGTTTTTTCTATTAATTCTTTTGTTATTTTTAAGAACTCATCTCTTTTTCCGTCCTTTAATGTGTTTTTAGATATTATTCTTATCATAATTTGTCACCATCTCTTTCAATAAAATTTAATTTAATGATACTATATATTTTGTTAATTTTAAACTTAATTTTAAAATTAACAATCAATGCACAAATGAGAAGAATATAAATTAGTTTTTTGATATTTTATTAAGTAATTTCATATTTACTATTTTATATCCATTTGTTGTTTTCTTGAGTATGTCTGATTTGCAAAAATCAGCAATAACATATAATAAATGACGATAACTTACTCCTAAATATTCACACACTTCAGAATGTTTTTCAACATATAATCCATTATTATTTGTTAGTAGAATGAAAGAAGCTAATCTGTTTTTTAGAGGATATGCTTGATTTTGCGTATAATTTGTTGTATTTTCAATAGCTTTTTTACTAAGAAAATAACAAAGATACTTTAAGAAAACTTTATCATCTAAAAGTAATTTGCTGCACTTTGATATATCAAAGCAAAAGCAAATACATTTGCATAAAGCTTGCACTCCATTGGTGCATTGTTGAGCTTTGATTAATTCCATTTCACCAATAAAACAGGGTGCTTTTAAAAAATTTATAAGAGATACTTTACCATTTCTATGAGTTAGATAAAGTTTAGCATTTCCTTTTACCATATAAAATAAATAAGAGGGTAAACAACCTTCTTTGCAAATGAAATCTCCATCATCAAATTCTACTAAGCTTAAAAAAGGAAGTATATTTAAAGAAAAATACTGTTGTATAGGATATTTTTTAAGATATGATACTAACAAGTTTTTATTATAATATTTCATTTGTTTATACCTCCATAAAAAACAGTATGATATTTCTCATATTATTGTATCGAAATTGATGGTATACTTCAATTAATTTTCTAGAAGAATTAGGAGGAATAATGAAATGAAACAAGAATTATATTGGAATAATGTTGCGTATAAAAAAGAATTTACAACACCATTTCATTTTGAAGCTTTTGAAAAAGTAGTCGGAAAGGATGCCTTCATTTTAGATGTTGGTTGTGGTTATGGTAGAACATTACAACAATTATATAAGCATGGATATGGTAATTTAGTAGGTATTGATTTTTCTGAAAAAATGATTGAACGTGGAAAAAATCAATATCCATATTTAGATTTAAGGGTTAAAAATAGAAAAGAAATTGAATTTGAGAATAACAGTTGTGATGCTGTTATATTATTTGCAGTTTTAACTTGTATTATTGATGATAAAGAACAATTGGATTTGATAAAAGAAATAAAGAGAGTTTTAAAGCCAAATGGGGTTATTTATATAAATGATTTTTTACTTAATTCAGATGAACGTAATTTGAAAAGATATAAAGAATTTGAAAACAAGTACCGAAAATATGGAGTATTTGAATTGTCAGAAGGAGCTGTTGTTAGGCATCATAATATTAAATGGATTAAAGAATTATGTGATTTTTTTGAGTATATAGCTTTAGAACAAGTTACATATACAACTATGAATGGAAATAGATCTAATGGATTTTATTTTTTAGGACGAAAATAGTAATTTTGAAAAGTTATTTTATTCTATCAATAGATATATTAAGACGATAATTTCCAAAGTCTAAAATTTTATTTAACAAGCACATAAGATTTTCTTCATTAGTTACATTTGCCTTTAGTAAATAACAGCCATCTCCACTAATTCTGTGACATTCAACTATTACTTTATTACTTTTAACAAATTGTATAAAAGCAGGATGGTTAGAGGTTTTCATAAAAACAGTTATATATGCAGTTAGACTTTTACCAGGCTTGGAGTTATTTGAAATTATAGTATACTTTTCAATAACTCCACTTTGTTCCATTTTCTTAATTCTATTTGCTACTGCTTGGCCTGTTAAATGAACTAATTCTCCAATTTCACGCCATTGAAGCCTAGAGTTTTCCTTTAATAAGTTTAAAATTTTTATATCTGTTTGATCAAGCATAATTATAAACTTCCTTTCATGGTGTAACTGAAAACATACAACTACTTTCTCCGAGTAAAAGCAATATGACATATAATTAATATATCATATAAAAGGAGGAAAAACTATGAAAATTCAGCTTATACGTCATGCAACCATAAAGTTAACTATAAATAATAAGGTGATTTTAGTTGACCCGGTGCTTAGTAAAAAAGGAACAATGGATTGTATTCCTAATGTTTCAAATAAAAATAAAAACCCTTTGATAGAATTACCAATTAGTATTAATGATATTGTAGAGATTGATGCAGTTCTTTTAACTCATATGCATAATGATCATTTTGATGAAACTGCAGCAAGGTTAATATCTAAAGACATACCTATATTTTGTCAAGCCGAAGATGAGATGAAGGTGAAAGAAAAAGGATTTCGATGTGTTAATGCAATTAAAAAAGTATGTTCTTGGAATAATATAACTTTTAACAGAGTAGGTGGACAACATGGTAAAGGTGAAACTGCAAAAGAAATGGGAACAGTTTCAGGATATGTTATTAAGAATAAAAATGAACCTTCTTTATATATAACAGGTGATTCAGTATGGTGTTCAGAGGTAGAACAAGCATTGGAAGCTTATGTACCTGAAATAATTATTAGTTTTGCAGGGGCTGCACAGCTGACAGAGGGAGGTATTCCTATTACTATGGACAAAGAAGATATATTTAATATTTGTAATAAGGCACCAAATTCCAAAGTAATTGTTGTTCATATGGAAGCTTGGAATCACTGCATGCTTACGAGAAAAAAACTAAGAAACTTTTTAAAGGATAAATTACTTTTAACACAGGTGAACATTCCAGAAAATGGAGATTGTATAGAGTATTAATTTGTTGTGAAAAGTTTTAAATTAAATGTACAGGTAGTAAATTTAAAAATTATTTACAGCCTGTATATAATTTTATGTAGAAAGATATTATTATATTTTTGGGAGGTAACTAAATTGTTTTGACATAGAACTTATTTTTTCTGTGAATGCAATTCCTTCTTTTGCCGTGTCAACCTGTAATTGTTTTTTATTATAAATTGTGATATAATTTTTTTAAGATGACTGGTCAAAATAAATAATAGGAGGAATTGCATGCCTAAAGTTGGAATGGAGCCTATAAGAAAAAGTCAAATAATTAATTCAACATTAGAGTGTATTTGTATGGTAGGAATAGAAAAGATGTCATTAGACATGGTGGCAAAAGAGGCTGATTGCTCAAAGGGTGTTATCAGCTACTATTTTAAAAGCAAGGACAATCTTATTCTTGAAGCTTTTAAATCATTTTTAAGTTACTATAATACAAAGATAAATAGTGAGGTTAGAGAGAATATGAAACCTTTTGAGATTCTTCAAATAGTTCAAAAGAATGCTCTGCCGGAGTACTACAATATTGATAAGGAAGCTGAACTTAAAATAAATGTGTCTGAAATTCGTGGAGTAGAAGCAATGAATATACCTCCAGCTAAAAAAGCTAAATTGTTTGTAAGCTTCTTTTCAAGAGCAATGCTAGATACAAATTTACAATCAGTTTTGCAAGAGGTATATAAAGATGATTATAAGGGTATTTTATCAATTATTTCTTATGGAAATGAGATTGGTATTTTTAAAGAAACAGATGCAAGCAAATCTGCTTATGCAGTAATGGCATTGTACATAGGAATAAGTATGCTTAGGGTAGTTGGTTTTAAACCAGAGGAAATTAATGATGATATTGATGTATTTTGGAGTGTTGTAAATAGTATGTTTGGTAAATAATAAAGGAGGATTATTATTTATGTGTAAATATCTTATTCATTATTTTTCAGGAACAGGAAATACTTATCATATGGTTAAGACAATAGAAAGCCAATTAATAAGTATGGGCCTTGAAGTGGATTTATTAAATATTGAAAGAGATAAGATTAGAAAATTAAGTGATTATGAATTTCACATATTTTGTTTTCCTGTTTATGGTTTTGGAACCCCTTCAATTATGTTAAAATATATTTTAAAGCTTAAGGTTTCCAGTGAATGTAAGACGGCTATTTTGTGCACATCTGCTGGAGCTGAAGGACAATCCTTAAGTCATGTGAAATATATATTAGATAAAAGAGGATTTAGAGTATTTCTTACTGATATGGTTATTTATACTTATAATTTTACTCAAATTTTAAGTCCTCAAACTAAAGAAACAGAAGAAAAGGTGTTTAAAGCTGCAGAGATTAGAATAATGGAAATAACAAAAAGAATAATTGATAATGAAGAAAGTTTTAAGAAACTAAACACTATAGAATTAGCAGTGAGCTGGGCTGTTTTTATTATGTTTATTAATTTAGGAAGAAGGATTTTGGGAAAAACATTTATAGCAGATGACACATGTATTGGCTGTGGAAGATGCGAAAAAGTTTGTCCAGCAAAAGTAATAAGTATGTATAATGGAAAACCTAAGTGGAGCAGCAATTGTGAAAGCTGTCAAAGATGCATAAACACATGTCCACAAAAATCAATTCAATTGTCTGTAATAAAGTTAAGTATGTTTCTAATTCTAGAATTGGTACCAATCTTGATAATAATGGATATAAATAAATATATGTATCATTTATCTATATTAGTAAACATAATTTTATACTTTGGAATGTTTGTAGTAGGTACTTTTATAGCAAATCTACTAATTTCTATAATGGAAAGGTCACGTATATTTAAAAAAATACTTAATATTAATTATACTAAAGGTTATAGAAGAAATACAGCAAAAGGGTTTAATATTAAGTAATATTTTAGTATAAATAATTTAAAAATATAAGGGGATGTTTTTATGGTTGAAGAAAATATAAAAAAAATATTAAACAATTTTATGATTGACTATTATGGAGTTGCAGATATAAGTGAATATGAAAGTGAAATTGTTAAATATGGTGGAGAGTTTGTAGCTGGTTATCCAAGAGCTATTTCAATGGGAATTGTGTTTCCCTCTACTATTGTTGATCACTTAAATGAGTCTAATAATATTGTAAAAATAGAATATAATCATTGTTATGAAGTTATAAATAACAGGTTGGATAATGTAGCTTCAATAATAAGCTCATATATAAATAAGGAAGGATACAGAGCACTTCCAATATCTGCAGCAGAAAGAGTAAATAGTGATTATATAAACGCAGCATTTTCACATAAGCTTGCAGCAAGGTTAGCTGGACATGGATGGATAGGCAAAAATTGCCTGTTAATAACGCCTGATCATGGACCAAGGGTAAGATGGATAACTGTATTGACGGATGCACCTTTAAATGCTTCAGGAGAAAAAATGGAACAAAGATGTGGAAGCTGTATGGCTTGTGTAGAAATATGTCCCACTAAGTCACTGTGTGGTATAAATTACAAAGAAGGCGAAGAACGAGAAGAGAGATTTGATGTAAAAAAATGTGATAGATATTTTAATGAAATGAAAAATAATGAAGAAGTTCCTGTATGTGGTATGTGCTTGTATGTATGTCCCTATGGCAGAAAAAAGATTCATTCATAAAATGTTAAAAAAATATACATAAACAATCAACAAAAATTACACAAAGATGTAACAATTGAGATATATAATAATTATTATACTAGATGGACAAAACATAATAAAATTTAATATAATAAGTCCCCCTTATTATAAATAAATTTTGTTTAAGTAAGCACTGGTGAATAACACTGGTGCTCATTTAATTTTAGCGTAAAAATTAATCAGTCACCATTTCTACTTTCTTAGTACAAGTATCATATTAATACTAAATTATTCAACATTATTTTTGTTATAATCAGGTAATTATTTTAGAAAAATGATATAATCGCAGATAAAGATGTGAAAATATTGTGAAAAATGAAGAATTTCTAAAAAAGTATAGTATTATATATATTAAATATCATTAAATAGAGGATAAGATATTATTTATAATACAAGAATACAAAAGTTATGAGGAGTGATTAGCATGAAAATATTATATTATGATTGTTTTTGTGGAATAAGCGGCGATATGAATTTAGCAGCATTATTAGATTTAGGTGTTTCTAAAGAATATTTGATAGAGGAACTTTTAAAGCTTAATTTAGATTCAGAGTATGAAATAAAAATTAAGAAGGATGTAAAACTAGGAATAACGGGAACTAGGGTAGATGTCATAATGAATTCACAATCAATTAATAAAGTAGAAGATTTACATGAACATAATGATGATCATCATGTTCATAATCATATTCATCAAAGTAGTGAACACCATGCACATGAACATTGTAATCATGTGAATATTAGTGCTAATACTCACGACCATCATCACAGAAACTTAAAAGATATAGAGGACATAATAAATTCAAGTGATTTAAAAGATAATGTTAAGAAATTAAGCTTACATATGTTTATGAAGGTAGCAGAAGCAGAGGCTAAGGTTCATGGAAAAACTTTATACGAAGTGCATTTTCATGAAGTAGGAGCTATTGATTCTATTATAGATATAGTAGGAGCAGCTATTTGTTTAGATTATTTACAAGTTGATAAAATTATTGCATCTCCAGTTCAATTAGGAGGCGGTTTTGTTAAATGTGCTCATGGTATTATACCAATACCAGCACCAGCAACTGTTGAAATACTAAAAGATATACCAATTAATATTGGAAGAGTTCCATTTGAAACAACTACACCTACAGGAGCAGCTATACTGGCAGCTAATGTTGAAGAGTTTACTGAAAAAATAGGTTTTTCAATAAAAAAAGTAGCATACGGAATTGGTCATAGAGATTTAGAAATTCCAAATGTTTTAAGAGTTTATTTGGGAGAAAAGGAGAGCTTTCAAAAATAGATATGTTAGCTTCCTTTATAAAAATGAAATGAAAGGTGAGAAAGCATACATGATAAATAATGATAAGTATAAAGAACTAATAAAATATCTTAAAGGGCTAGGAAAAGTAGTTTTAGCATTTTCAGGTGGGGTGGATAGCACATTTTTGCTTAAAGTATCTAAAGAAGCATTAGGTGACAATGTAAAAGCAGTGACAATTTTATCTCCATATATTCCAAAATGGGAAATAGAAGAAGCAAAGGAACTGGTTAAAGAATTAGGTGTTAAGCATGAGATTATAGAAGCTCCAATCATTGATTCTATTAGATATAATCCAGAAGATAGATGCTATCTTTGTAAAACAGCAGTATTTAGTATGATATTAAATGCAGCTAAAGAACAAGGATATGATTATGTAATTGATGGAACAAATTTTGATGATATAAGTGATTATAGACCAGGTCTTAGAGCATTAAAGGAATTAGAAGTAAAAAGTCCACTTTTAGAATGTAAATTGACCAAAGCAGAAATAAGAGCTTTTTCTAAAGAATTAAAGCTTAACACTTGGGATAAGCCTCCATATGCATGTCTTTTAACAAGAATACCTTATGGTAATGAATTAAAAGAAGAAGATTTTGTAAAAATTGAAAATGCAGAAAAGTATATGATGAGCATAGGATTTAGAGCTATTAGAGTGAGATGTCACGGAGATTTAGCAAGAATTGAAGTAAGTAGAAATGATAGAAGTAAATTATTTGATGAAGAACTTTTAGATACTATTGCAAATAAAATAAAAGAATTTGGATTTAAATATGTAACATTGGATTTGCAAGGTTATAGAGTAGGAAGCTTTAATGAAACTATTGGAAAATAAACTTGTAGTAAAATAGTAAATTTCAAAAATGGGCAATTAAATGTAATTTAGTTGTCCATTCTTTTGTTGTTTTAAGGGTTAACTATTGTATATTAGGCAGGTAGGTTATTAAAGTTAGTTGATTTAAAAAAGAGGTGTACTATTTAGTAAATGTGTATTATACTTATATTTATACATAAAATTGCATAAATAAGGGGGCTAACTTTAGTGAAAACACAAAAAATTAAATCAAATTTATTACTTTTACTTACAGCTTGCATATGGGGGTTTGCATTTGTTGCTCAAAGAGTTGGAGGAAAATATATAGGAGCTTTTACTTTTAATGGTATAAGATTTGCACTTGGAAGTATATCTTTAATTCCACTTATTCTTTTTTATAATAATCAGGGTGAGAAACATGAACATGCTAAGGAGTTTAAAAATGCATTTTTACCAGGAATTGCTGCAGGAATTTTTATATTTTTAGGATCATCATTTCAACAAATTGGAATAATGCATACTACAGCAGGAAAAGCTGCTTTTATAACTGGTTTATATATTGTGGTTGTACCTATTTTTGGTATATTTTTAAAACAATATATTAGTATTAATACCTGGATTGGTGCTTTAATTGCTGTTGTGGGATTATATTTTTTATGTATAACAGATGAATTTTCAATAGCGTATGGTGATTTTCTAGAGCTTATATGTGCTTTTTTCTTTGCAGTTCAGATACTTTTGATAGATAATTTTGCTAAAAAAGTTGATAACTTAAAATTAGCATTCCTTCAATTTGCTACATGTTCAATACTTAGTTTAATATGTGCTTTATTTGTAGAAAAAATAGCTATAAGTTCAATTATTATGGCCATTGTACCTATTTTATATGGAGGTATTCTTTCATCTGGGGTTGCATATACGCTTCAAATTGTAGCTCAAAAAAATGCTGAACCATCCGAGGCGGCTATTATAATGAGTATGGAATCAGTATTTGGAAGTATAGGTGGTTTTCTAATTTTAAATGAAAACCTTGGAACCAGAGGAATCTTGGGATGTGTGCTTATGTTTACAGGTATGCTTTTAGCGCAAGTTCATATTGGGAAAATTAGCAATTTTATTTCTAATTTTACAAACAAAAAGTTTAAAAATAAAAATAGTATGTCATAAGTTCATATGAAAATATCCTATAGAGTGGGTTTTCTATTTACATACTCTATAGGATATTTTTGTTTATTTTAGAATATATTCGATAAAATTAATAAATTTCATAAATATCTATTGTAATTTTAATAATTTGGAAGTTATATATCTAACTTTATAACTAATACTAAAATATAAAGAATGCTTTATAAGTTTAAGTAAAAACTTTAATATTCATAGGAGGACAAAATAACATGACACATAATAAGTCTAGTCATTATTGGAAAAATAAATTAATTCATTTTATTTTTTTTGGAAGCATTTATCTAAATGTAGAAATAATAACAAGAGCTTTTGATGGGTCATTAGTAGGTTATAATGGAATATCAAAATGGAGTTTGTGTGGATGGACTTCCTTGTGGATGTCTTTAGTAGGAGGGTTTTGTGCAGTAATTGTAGGTTCTTTAAATGATAAACCTAGATATTATAATTTAAAAATGTGGCAGCAGGTAATTATTGGAGGTTCATTGATAACTGCAGTTGAACTTCTTACAGGAATATTTTTTAATTTATATTTACATTTAAATCTATGGGATTATTCATCAAATAAGTTTAATTTTCTGGGACAACTGTGTTTACATAATTGTATAGCATGGTATCTATTAAGTGTAGTAATCATATGGCTTGATGATGCGTTGTCACATTATTACTATGATGATGAAAAGCCAGGTAGTTTATTTAGCTATTTTGTAAGATTATTCAAGTTACAATAAATAATTAAGGTACTTTTCCATTTGATTTATGGACAAAATGTGATATAATGTGATGTATCATGCAAGAAACTCGTATATATTCGGAAATATGGTCCGAAGGTTTCTACCTGCTACCGTTAATTAGCAGACTACGAGGTATTGATTTTAGTTTTTAGGTATAATTATATCTATTTATCTGAAATAAAACACCTCAATGCAAATTGAGGTGTTTTTTGTAATGCTGAAAATTATAGTTTGCTAGGTTATATGTATGATAAATATTTTTTAAAGTACAGACAAAAACGTATGGGAAAATTAATCTCTAAGTCTGCAAGGTTAAACAAAAATGTATGAGGTGATAATATAGTGGAAATATTGTGCAAAAGAATTTTAGAAGAAGGACGTGCGTTGTCCTCAACTGTGTTAAAGGTAGATTCTTTTTTGAATCATCAAGTAGATCCAAAGTTAATGTATGAAATAGGAACTGATTTTAAAAACTATTTTAAAGACCGAGGCATTACTAAAATATTTACTATTGAAAGTTCAGGAATAGCTCCAACAGTTATGACAGCAATGCAAATGGATTTACCAATGATAATATTAAAGAAACAAAGAGGAAAAAATTTAGATGGAGATGTTTATCAAACTACTGTGCATTCTTTTACTAAAGGCAGCGATTATGAATTAACATTATCTAAAAAATATATTACAAAGGAAGATAATATATTAATTATTGATGACTTTCTAGCCAATGGAGAAGCAGCACTTGGAGCAGCTCATTTAATTGAGGAAGCAGGAGCAAAAGTTGAAGGAATAGGAATTGTAATTGAAAAATCTTTTCAACCTGGACATGATATGATAATGAGTAAAGGATATGATTTGTTTTCATTAGCTCGTATTTCTAAGTTAGAGGAAGGTTTAATTGAATTTGTAAGATAATTAATAATTAATATAGGATTGAAAACATAAATTATTAAAAAGTGGACATAGGTAGAAATGCCTATGTTTATTTTTGTAAAAAAATAATGTTATACAATAAGTAAGAAAAAAGTAAATATTCTAAAAAAACATACTATTTATGTAGAATTATATTTAATTGTATGTTAAATTAGTATTATATTACAGTAGTTTATATATTAAATAAAAATACAAACTTATTTTGGAATAATTATCAAATGTTTGCGGAAAGGCGGTGAAAACTGGTTTAGGCATATAATTAGAAAATGTAATATTGGGATAACTAAATATTATTATATGCTTTAGTTAGTAAAATTTTATTTTATATAAAGTGTTGTTAACTTGTTAACCAGATAAATGTATGAATATAATTGTAACAGGACCAAAGGGTAAAATGGGAAAACTTATTATAAAAATAGCTAATGAAATGAATGAGCTTAATATTGTAGGAGCGTTAGCACCAAAAGGAAGAGATTATATTGGAAAGGATGTCGGGGTTGTTTCTGCCATAGGGATTGAAGTAGGAGCAGTTGTGGTAGATAATCTTGAAAGTATCATAAATAAAACTGATGTGATAATTGATTATACTACACCAGAATGTTCTATGAGTATAATGGAAAAAGCACTTGAATATAAAAAAGCAGTGGTTTGCGGTACTACTGGATTTTCTAAAGAACAATATAATAGAATTGTAGAAATTTCAAAGAGCATTCCCGTGGTTTTTGCAGCCAATACATCTATGGTTGTAAATCTTATGTATAAGCTTTTAAAAATTTCAACAGAAACTATAGGTAACATGTCTGATATAGAAATAGTAGAAATGCACGATAGGTATAAAAAAGATGCTCCTAGTGGAACTTCTAAAGAAATGGGAGAAATTATAGCAGAAGCACTAGGTAAAAATTTAAGTGATATAGCTGTATTTGGAAGAGAAGGAGAAGGTGCTAGAAAAGAAGGCACGATAGGTTATCATTCTTTAAGAGCAGGAGATATATCCAGTAGTCATACAGTCATGTTTGGACTAATGGGAGAAAGATTGGAAATTACTCATCATGCGCATAATTGGGAGTGCTTCGCCAATGGTGCCTGTAAGGCTGCGTTATTTTTAAAAGAAAAGGCACCAGGGTTTTATACAGTTAAAGATGTATTAGGGTTATAGTGATTTTTATGAAGTTCAAAAATAATGGGATTAGTATTTAATATAAAATACTAATCCCTATTTTTATAAATACATAAAATGAATTGAGAAATATCTAAGTTTACAAATATGAGTTTAAGAAGGTTTTATTTACATAAAATTTCCTTATTTGCAAACAATATTATAGAAGTATATTTGGCATTACTTAATAAATAAAATTTTGTAAAATAAATAATTAAATAAGGTGTATATTGCTTATAACCTTATTTTAAATATGTACGATACAAAATCAATGTGATAAAATAAAGTTAAATTAAATGATGAATTCATTATTTCATAGCAAATACATTATAAAAAGGAGCAGTTCAATGAAAAAGGTAATTATAATATTTACTGGTGGAACAATATCCATGAAAAAAGATGAAAGTAATGCAGCAGTGCCATCTATGAGTGGTGGAGATATACTTGATTTAACTCCAGGTATAGAAAAAATTGCAAAAATAGATTTTTTAGATTTTGGCATGGTTCCAGGGCCTCACATGACTCCAGAAAAAATGCTAGAGTTATCTAAAATAATAAGAAAAAAAGTTGAAATTGAAGGTTATGATGGAGTAGTAATTACTCATGGTACAGATTCATTAGAGGAAACTGCATATCTTGTAGATTTGACTTATAATGGCTCAAAGCCTGTAGTATTTGTTGGTTCAATGAAAAATAGTTCTGAATTTGGATGGGATGGTCCTTCTAATTTAATGGATGCAGTAAATACTGTGATATCTGAAGATGCAGTTAATAAGGATGTAATGGTAGTTATGAATAAAGAAATACATTCTGCTTCTCAAGTAACTAAAACTAGCACATACTCATTAGATACTTTTAAAAGTATGGATTTTGGACCTATTGGAATTGTTGATAACAATAAGGCTAATTTTTATTACAGCTATAATAAAAAACAGTATATTCCTGCGGATAAAGTTGATGGAAATGTAGCACTTATAAAATGTGGTTGTGGTATGGATGATAGTATTTTAAGATTTTGTGTGGATTCTGGAAGTCATGGAATAGTAATAGAAGGTATGGGAAGAGGAAATATTCCTCCTAAAATGGTACCAGGTGTAGAATATGCTTTAAGCAAGAAAATACCTGTGGTTCTAGTTTCAAGATGTCTTAAGGGAAAAGTTTCAGCGGATTATGGATATGAAGGTGCAGGAAGAGAACTTACTGAGATAGGAGTAATACTTGGAGACAATTTACCTGGTCAGAAGGCTAGAATTAAGCTTATAACAGCATTAGGGGTTACAAGAGATTTAAATAAAATAAAAGAAATATTTGAGAAGAAGTTTTACTAAAAACATTTTTTTAGGAGGTGTGTTTATGGATATTACTGACTATAAAATAATTGAAATACTTCTTGAAGACGGAAGAATATCTATGAAGGAGCTGGCACAAAAGGTATCCTTAAGTGCACCAGCAGTAGCAGAAAGAATGAAAAGGCTTGAAGATGCAAATATTATATCTGGTTACAAGGCTATTATAAACTATGAGAAATTGGGAAAAAATATTAATGTACTTATAAATTTAGATATGAAAGTGCAAAATACTAAAAAGTTTATGGAATTTATAAGTACTGAAGATTCAATAGTAGAATGTCATCACGTTACTGGACCTTATTGCAAAATTCTTCGAGCAAGGTTAGGAAGTATTGAAGATTTGGAAAGATTAATTGAGAAAATACAGAGATTTGGAAATACAGAGACATTTATAATGCTTTCTTCGGTGGTGAAAGATAAAGTTGAAATTGATTTGGAAGATGATTAAGTATAGGAATAGAGGATATTAAAACTATATAGTAAAATTTTTTAAATAAAAGATGAATTAATCAGGAGGAAAATTATGAATAATTATAATCTTCAACGTGAAGAAATAGAGAGAGTTTATGGAAAAATTAGCCCTTTTGAACTTAAAGACAGATTAATAAGTTTAGCTGAAGAATGCAAAGAAAGTAGTGCACATTCACTATTAGATGCAGGTAGAGGAAATCCAAATTGGATTGCAGCAACACCAAGAGAAGCCTTCTTTACATTTGGCCAGTTTGCTGTGGAAGAAAGTAGAAGGGTATGGAGTGAGAATGATTTGGGCGGCATGCCACAAAAATCAGGAATTGCAGCTAGATTTTTAGAATTTTTAAATAAAAATGAAAATGCACCAGGAGTTCAGCTTTTAAGAAAAATGATTAACTATGGTGTAACAGTAAAAGGTTTTGATGCTGACGAGTGGATATATGAGTTAACAGATGGTATTATTGGAGACAACTATCCACAGCCAGATAGAATGCTTAAGCATGTAGAAGGTATAGTTCATGATTATTTAATTCAAGAACTATGTTATAACGAGCCTTTGGAAAGAAAATTTGATTTATTTGCAGTAGAAGGAGCTACTGCAGGAATGTGCTATATTTTTGACAGTTTAATTGCAAATAATATATTATCAAAGGGAGATAAAATAGCACTTATGGCTCCAATTTTTACTCCTTATTTAGAAATTCCACATTTACCAAGATATAATTTTGAAGTAGTTGAGCTTTTAGCTGAAGAAGTAGGTGACAATGGAACACATACAGGTCAATATTCTCATTCAGAACTTGAAAAACTTTGTGATCCAAGTATAAAAGCTTTATTTATAGTTAATCCAAGTAATCCTCTTTCTGTAGCAATGAAGCCTGAAATAGTAAAGGATTTGAAGAAAATTGTGGAAAATCATAATCCTGATCTTATGATTATTTCAGATGATGTATATGGTACTTTTGTGGATGATTTTCATTCATTAATGGCAGATTTGCCTTACAATACCCTTGGTGTATACTCATTTTCAAAATATTTTGGAGTAACAGGTTGGAGACTTGGAACTATTGCGTTATATGAAAATAATGTATTTGATAAGTTGCTTAGAGAACTTGATGAAGATAAAAAGGAGAGAGCAAGAATACGTTATTCTGGAATTTCAACTAATCCTGAAACAATTCCTTTTATTGATAGAATTGTGGCAGACAGTAGACAGGTAGCACTTAACCATACTGCAGGATTATCTACTCCTCAGCAGGTGCAAATGGCATTTTTCTCATTGTTTGCTTTAGTAGATAAGGAAAATAGATATAAAAAATTAACTAAAGATATTTGCCATCGTCGTCAGAAACTGTTGTTTAAAGGCTTAGGTTTAAAACTTACAAATGATCCATTTGATGCTGCGTATTATACTCAATTTGATTTATTAGAATGGGCTAAATATAATTATAGTGAAGAATTTGCTAATTATTTAAAAAATAATTATAGACCAATAGATGTTCTATTAAAACTTGCAGAAGAATCTTCAATTGTACTTTTAAGTGGCAGTGGCTTCCACGGACCTGAATGGTCTATAAGAATATCTCTTGCAAATTTAAGTGATGAATGTTATTCAAAAATTGGAGAAGTTATTCGCAAAATATTAGAAAATTATGCAGAGAATTGGAAACAAATAAAGGCTTAAAAATGAAATAAAGCATTCAATAAAATGAAAAAAAATAATATTCCGAAAATATATTTTTGTATTGACAATAAAAAATATGAATGTTAGAATGAAAAAAATTAAGAAAACAAAATAGTTTGAAAAATAAATTTTTAAAAAATATTAAAAAATGTATTGACAGAAATTAAAATCTAAGGTATACTCATATACAACATTAAAAACTGTGATAGGGATCAAGTAAATATGGTTAATATTTTAAAGAGAGTGAACATTTTGGTGGAAGTTCATAAATGTTACATATTGAAACTCACCCTGGAGTTGCAGGCTGAAATAGCAGTAAGCTGTGCCGGTGGAAGCCGTTATATAATTGAGTAATAAATTTGGGTGGTAACGCGACAGATCTTCGCCCCATAGCGGAGGTCTGTTTTTTTTATACAAATTATTTGGACTATATAAAATAATATAAAAGCTTAGATAGGGATCAAGTAAATATGACTAGTGTTTTACAGAGAGTGGAAGTAGGTGAAAATCCACAAATGCTGCATATTGAAACTCACCCTGGAGCTGCAGGCTGAAATAATAGTAAGCTGTGCCGGTTATGCCGTTATAAAATCAAGTGAAAAATTTGGGTGGTACCGCGAACAGACTTCTCGCCCCATGGTGGATGGCTGTTTTTTTTATACCTAAAATTAATTAGATATAAATTTCCAACTTATCATTGGAAACTTATTATATATCCTTTGTAAAATAATGTAAAATATGTAATTGAAAGGAGGAAAAATAATGTCAAAATTTCAAGGCAAATCACAATCAGTAAATTTTAAGGGGGTTAATTCAATGGTATCAGAATGGAATAGAAATAGTTCAGTAAATGATTCAGAAGTTTTAGTTTCTCAAAATAATAGTGCATACTATGAATACTTAAGAGAAATGAAAAATGGAGACTTCAATGACACTTGTGATTATGCAGCATCTTTTATGACATTTTAAAAGTTAAAATAATTATATTAAAAAGGAGGTTAAATCAATGTCTGAAGAATGGAATAAAAATAGTTCAGTAGATAATACAGAAGTTTTAGTTTCTCAAAATGGTGGGGCATATTATGAATATTTGAGAGACATGAAAAATGGAGATTTCAATGATACTTGTGATTATTCAACATCTTTTATGACATTTTAAAAGTTAAGAAAAATTGTATTAACAAAAGTATATTAAATAAAAAAACTCATGAATAAATTAGGGGGAAACGGAAATGGCAAAAATGTATTACGATAAGGACGCAAATTTAGAATTATTAGCAGGAAAAAAGGTAGCAATTATAGGTTACGGAAGTCAGGGACACGCTCATGCGCTTAATTTAAAAGACAGTGGAGTGGATGTTTGTGTAGGATTATATAAAGGCAGCAAATCTTGGGGCATTGCAGAAGAAGCAGGACTTAAAGTAATGGAAGCTTCAGAAGCAGCAAAAATAGCTGATTTTATAATGATATTAATACCTGATGAAAAACAAGCAGCACTTTACAAAGAAAGTATAGCACCAAATCTTACAGAAGGAAAAACTTTAATGTTTGCTCATGGTTTTAACATCCATTATGGACAAATAAAACCACCTGCTGATGTGGATGTATTGATGGTTGCTCCAAAGGGGCCGGGACATACTGTAAGAAGTCAGTATAAAGAAGGAAAAGGAGTACCTTGCTTAATTGCAATGCACCAGGATTATAGTGGAAAGGCAAAGGAATATGCTTTAGCTTACGCAAAGGGAATTGGTGGTTCTAGAGCAGGAGTTCTGGAAACTACATTCCAAGAAGAAACAGAAACAGATCTTTTCGGAGAACAAGCAGTACTATGTGGTGGAGTTTGCGAACTTATAAAAGCTGGATTCCAAACTTTAGTAGAAGCTGGTTATCAACCTGAAAGCGCATATTTTGAATGTTGTCATGAACTTAAATTGATTGTAGATCTTATAAATCAAGGTGGATTAGGATATATGAGATATTCAATAAGTGATACAGCTGAATATGGAGATTATGTAAGTGGAAAGAGAGTCATTACAGAAGAAAGTAAAGAAGGAATGAAGGGAATTTTGAAGGATATTCAAGATGGAGTTTTTGCTAGAAACTGGCTTCTTGAAAATCAAATAAATCGTCCAAATTTTAATGCTGTTAGAAGACAAGAAAAAGAACAGCAAATAGAAACTGTTGGTGAAGAACTTAGAAAAATGATGACTTGGAATAAAAAGTAGTAAATTTAGCACTATAGGGAGGTCTTTTTATGGATAAGAAAATATATATATTTGATACAACTTTGAGGGATGGGGAACAAACACCAGGAGTTAGTTTAAATCTTCAAGAGAAGTTAGAGATAGCAAAGCAGCTTGAAAAATTAGGTGTAGATGTCATTGAAGCAGGGTTCCCCCTTGCTTCAAAAGGAGATTTTGAAGCAGTTAAAGCAATTGCTAAGAATGTAAAGGGACCTGTTATTGTAGGCCTAGCTAGAACATCAAAGAAAGATATAGATCGTGCTTGGGAAGCTCTTAAATATGCTGAAAAACCTAGAATACACACATTTATAGCTACTTCAGATCTTCATATGGAGCATAAATTAAAAATGAAACCAGATGAAGTATTAAATACAGCTGTAGAAATGGTTAAGTATGCCAAAGCATTGTGCCCAAGTGTAGAATTTTCACCAGAGGATGGAACAAGAACAAGACCTGAATTTTTATACAAGGTATTAGAAGCTGTAATAGATGCTGGAGCCGATATACTTAATATACCTGATACTGTAGGATATTCAACACCAAATGAATATGGTGCATTTATTAAAGGAATTAAAGAAAATGTTCCTAATATTGAAAAAGCAATTATAAGTGTTCACTGTCATAATGATTTAGGTTTAGCTGTGGCAAATTCTTTGGCAGCTATTGAAAATGGAGCAACACAGATAGAATGTGCAGTAAATGGCTTAGGAGAAAGAGCTGGTAATGCAGCACTAGAAGAAATTGTGATGGCTATCAAAACACGATCAGATAATTTTAATTGTTATACGGATATAGTTACAGAACAAATAAATAAAACTAGTAATTTAGTAAGTCATATGACAGGTGTAGAAGTTCAACATAACAAGGCTATTGTGGGAGCTAATGCTTTTGCTCATGAATCAGGTA
Organism: Clostridium drakei; assembly: GCF_000633595.2. Taxonomy (GTDB): domain Bacteria; phylum Bacillota; class Clostridia; order Clostridiales; family Clostridiaceae; genus Clostridium_AM; species Clostridium_AM drakei. The sequence continues at coordinate 23,834 of NZ_JIBU02000012.1, forward strand.
TACATCAACATGGAGTATTAAATTGCAGGGAAACTTATGAAATAATGACTCCAGAATCCGTAGGCTTAAAGAAAAACTCTATAGTGCTTGGTAAACATTCAGGAAGACATGCTTTTGAAGAAAGATTGAAAGAATTGGGATATGCTAATTTAAGTAGTGATAAAATAAATGAAGCTTTTATAAAGTTTAAGGATTTAGCAGATAAGAAAAAATCTGTTTCAGATGAGGATATTGAAGCTTTAGTTATACAGGAAGCTTTTCAAATTCCAGAACTATTTAAGCTTGAGTATTTTCAAATTTCAAGTGGAAACAGTACTTTAGCTACATCTACAGTGAAGCTTGGTTTTGAAGATAAAAAGCTTGAAGAAGCTTCATTAGGTGATGGACCAGTGGATGCAACCTTTAAAGCTATTGAAAAAGCTATTGGAATTGATGTGATATTAAAGAATTATTTCTTAAAGGCCATTGGTAGTGGAAAGGATGCATTAGGAGAAGTGACTTTGAAGATTGAAAAAGATAATAGAATCTATTCTGGTAAAGGAATTAGCACAGATGTTATTGAATCCAGTGCAAAGGCTTTTATAAATGCTATTAATAAAATGCATTACGAAATGAATTATGATGCCAATGAAGTTAAGCAAGTACAATAAAAATGAACATATTTATATGAAAACTATAAATCATTTAGGATAACTTTCATTAACTATAATTTGTTAATAAAAATGGATTTTTACACCTATAAATAGGTTAAAGAATACAATAAAATAAGTTTTGTAATATTATTTAAAATACAAATGTTAACTTAAACACATAGATAGGGGGCAAATAATATGGCGATGACTATGACACAGAAAATTTTAGCTACTCATGCAGGACTTGAAAGTGTAAAACCTGGACAATTGATAAAGGTAAAATTGGATTTGGTATTAGGTAATGATATAACCACTCCTGTGGCTATTAAGGAATTTGACAAAATAGGAGTAAAAAAGGTGTTTGACAAGAAAAAAATAGCTATTGTTCCAGATCATTTTACACCTAATAAGGATATAAAATCTGCTGAGCAGTGTAAGTGTACAAGGGAATTTGCGTGTAAAATGGAAATTGAAAATTATTTTGAAGTTGGACAAATGGGAATAGAACATGCACTTATTCCTGAAAAAGGATTAGCTATTTGTGGAGATGTAATAATTGGTGCAGATTCTCATACTTGTACTTATGGTGCTTTAGGCGCATTTTCTACAGGTATTGGAAGTACTGATATGGGAGCAGGTATGGCTACAGGAGAAGCTTGGTTCAAGGTTCCAGAAGCTATAAAGTTTGTATTAAAGGGAAAGATGGCACTTTGGGTAAGTGGAAAAGATGTTATTCTTCATATTATAGGAATGATAGGAGTAGATGGTGCCCTTTATAAATCTATGGAGTTTACAGGAGAAGGTTTAAAAAATTTATCTATGGATGATCGTTTTACTATGGCTAACATGGCTATTGAAGCAGGTGCTAAAAATGGAATTTTTGAAGTAGATGATAAAACAATAGAATATGTAAAAGAACATTCAAATAGAGAATATACTGTTTACACTGCAGATGAAGATGCAGAGTACAGCAGAGTTATAGAAATAGATTTATCATCTATAAGACCTACAGTTGCATTCCCACATTTACCTGAAAATACAAGAACTATTGATGAAGTCGGAGAGGTTTTTATAGATCAAGTAGTTATAGGCTCCTGTACTAATGGAAGAATAGAAGATTTAAGAGCAGCAGCTAAGGTCTTTAAAGGAAACAAAGTTAATAAGAAAGTAAGAGCAATTATATTCCCTGCAACTCAGAAGATTTATCTTGAAGCTTTAAGAGAAGGACTTTTAGAAATATTTATAGAAGCTGGAGCAGTGGTTAGTACGCCTACTTGTGGACCTTGCCTTGGAGGGCATATGGGGATTTTAGCCAAAGGAGAAAGAGCTATTGCAACTACTAATAGAAATTTTGTAGGAAGAATGGGACATCCAGAAAGTGAAGTATATTTAGCAAGTCCAGCGGTAGCAGCAGCCTCAGCAATTACAGGGAAAATTTCATCTCCAGAGGAGGTAGCAAAATAATGATTAAGGGTAAAGCAATTAAATATGGAAATAATGTGGATACAGATGTTATTATACCAGCAAGATATTTAAGCACAAGTGATCCAAAAGAACTAGCAGCTCACTGTATGGAAGATTTAGATAAGGATTTTAGAAACAAAATATCAAATGGAGCTATTATGATAGCAGGAAAGAATTTTGGATGTGGCTCTTCAAGAGAACATGCACCTATTGCCATTAAAGCATCAGGTATAGGATGTATTATAGCAGAAACTTTTGCAAGAATATTTTTTAGAAATTCAATAAACATAGGACTTCCTATAATGGAATGTACTGAAGCAGCAAAAGATATTGAAGAAAATGATGAAGTAACTATAGATGTTTCTACAGGAATAATAAATAATATTACTAAGAATAAGACTTATACTGCAGTTCCTTTTCCAGAATTTATGCAGAAGATTATAGATGCAGATGGACTTATAAATTATATTAAGCAAGAGGTGAATGAATAATGAAAATAGCAGTAATGCCAGGAGACGGAATAGGTAAAGAGATAATTAAACAAGGAATAAAGGTAATAAAGGCAATTTCAAATAAATCTAAATGTGATTTTGAAATTAAAGAAGTGTTAATAGGTGGAGCTGCTATAGATGAAACAGGATCTCCACTGCCAGATGAAACCATAGAAATTTGTAAAAATAGTGATGCAGTGCTATTAGGCGCTGTAGGTGGACCTAAATGGGATAAACTTCCAGCAAGTTTAAGACCTGAAGCAGGTCTTTTGGGTATAAGAAAGTCTTTAGGAGTGTTTGCTAATTTAAGACCAGCTATTTTATTTCCTCAGCTTAAATCTGCTTCAAATTTAAAAGAAGAAGTATTAGGCAATGGTTTAAATATTATGATTGTTAGAGAACTAATCGGTGGTGCTTATTTTGGAGAAAAAAAGAGAGTAGATATAAAAGAAGGACAAAGAGCTTCAGACACTATTGTTTATTCTACTCCTGAAATAGAGAGAATTGTAAAAATGGCCTTTCAGGTTGCAAGAAAAAGAAACAAAAAGCTTACATTAATAGATAAAGCAAATGTACTTGAAAGTTCAAGGCTTTGGAGAGAAGTTACAAACAAGATATCAGAACAGAATAAAGATGTAGAGTTAAATTACATGTATGTTGACAATGCAGCTATGCAGCTTATTCGTGATCCTAAGCAGTTTGATACTATTGTCACTGAAAATATGTTTGGGGACATTTTAAGTGATGAGGCATCTATGCTTACTGGTTCTTTAGGAATGCTTCCTTCTGCAAGTTTGGGAGAAGGGAAAGTTGGTATGTATGAACCTATTCATGGATCAGCTCCAGATATTGCAGGATATGATAAAGCTAATCCTATTGGAACTATTATGAGTATTGCAATGATGTTTAGATACAGCTTTAATATGGAAGAAGCAGCAAGAGATGTAGAAAATGCAGTTTCAAGGGTTTTAGATAAAGAATATCGTACATCAGATATTATGGAACAAGGGAAGATATCAGTGGGAACAGAAAAAATGGGAGATCTTATAACACAAGAAATTCAATAGAGCGGGTAGATAATGGGATAAATGAAAAGGGGGCTTTTCATAATATATAATTTGGGGAATTCCTATTATACCTTAAATATATAAAATAAGGGGGCAAACTAATGAAAGCTGCAGAAGCTATTATTCAATGTTTAATAAAAGAAAATATAAAAACTGTATTTGGATATCCAGGTGCTACAGTAGTAGCTTTATATGAAGCTTTAAGAGAATCTGAAATTGAACATATATTAGTTAGACACGAACAAGCGGCAGGTCATAGTGCCAGTGGATTTGCAAGGGCTACAGGAACTATAGGGGTTTGCATTGTAACTTCTGGTCCTGGTGCTACTAATGTTATAACTTCAGTTGCTACAGCTTATATGGATTCTATACCAATGGTTATTATTACGGGGCAAGTTAAATCCAATTTAATTGGAAAAGATGTTTTTCAGGAAGCCGACATTACTGGGGCAGTGGAATCTTTCACAAAACATAATTATTTAGTAAAAAATGCTGAGGATATTCCACGTATTATAAAGGAAGCTTTTTATATAGCAGGAACGGGAAGACCAGGGCCTGTATTAATTGATATACCATCAGATATTCAAGAACAGGATATAGATTTTGAATATCCAGAAGAAGTGAACATTAGAGGTTACAAACCTACAGTTATTGGGCATAAGGGTCAAATAAAAAGAGCTTTAGATAAGATTAAAAGTAGTAAAAAACCTCTCATCTGTACTGGGGGCGGTATTGGATGTGCTAAAGCAGAAAAAGAATTAATGGAATTTGTTAAAAAATCTAAGATTCCAATTGTACATACTTTAATGGGGAAGGATTGTGTTCAGGGAGATAATACTTATTATGTAGGACTTATTGGATCTCATGGATTTGGTTATGCAAATAAGGCAGTATCTCAGGCTGATGTCTTAATACTTATTGGTACTAGAATTGCAGATAGAGCCACAGCAGGATCTAAATATTTTGGCAAAGATGCTGAAATTATTCACATTGACATTGATCCAGCAGAGATAGGGAAAAATTTAGGAACTAACATCCCTGTGGTTGGAGATTGTAAAAATATATTGGTGGAATTAATCAAAGGGATAGAACCTTTAAAAACAGAAGAGTGGATTGATGAAATAAAAAACTGGCAAAAAGAAGTGAAAATACAATATTGGGAAGATAAGGTTGATCCTAAATGCTGCTTAAAGATTTTATCAGAAACTATAGAAGATGATGCTATTATTACAGCAGATGTAGGTCAAAATCAAATTTGGTGTGCCAGAAACTTTAGTGTAAAAGGTGAAAGAAGGTTTTTAACTTCTGGAGGGCTTGGGACTATGGGGTATTCTCTTCCAGCAGCAGTAGGTGCAAAAATGGCTCAGCCTGATAGAAGAGTAGTTGCTGTTATGGGAGATGGATCATTCCAAATGAGTTTATTTGAGCTTGGTACTGCGGCTCAAAATAATGTAAATTTAATAATAATATTGTTTAACAATTCGGGGCTTGGAATGGTTAGAGAAATACAAAATAGAATTTATGAAGGAAATTATGGAGTTACATTAAATTCTAATCCAGACTTTATAAAAATAGCTGAAGCTTATGGTTTTTCAGGAAAAAAAGTTAATTCTAATGAAGCCTTTGAAAAAGCTCTTAAAGAGGCTATGGAATCTACTAAAACTTTCATTATAGAATGTGAAGTTGATCCACGAGAAAGTACTTTTTAAAGGGGGCGATTATTATAAAGAAGTATGTATTATCAGTACTTGTAGAAAATCATTCAGGAGTTTTAAGCAAAATTTCAGGGTTATTCAGTAGAAGAGGCTATAATATTCACAGTTTAACTGTAGGAGTTACAGAAGATCCTGAAATATCACGTATGACTATAGTTATTATAGGCGATGAATATATGCTAGAACAGATTAACAAGCAATTAAATAAACTTGTGGAAGTTATAAAAGTAGTAGAATTAGACACAAATAAATCTGTTTACAGAGAACTTGCATTAGTAAAAGTAACGGCTGATATGAATACTAAATCTTCTATTACGGAAACAGTTAATATATTTAGGGCTAATATTGTAGATTTGAATAATAAAAGTATGACTATTGAAATAACTGGAGATGAAGAGAAAATATCAGCTTTTATTAATCTTATGAAACCTTATGGTATTAAAGAAACTGTGAGAACAGGTGTAACTGCTCTTGAAAGAGGATTTAAGTCCATAGATATAGAAGGGATTGAGAGTAAATTTGCATAAAAGCAAATTTACTCTCAATCCTTTTAATTTTTGAAAAAACTGTTAACAAAATTGTAACTAATCTGATATTAAACTGACACAAAAAAATGCAAAAATGTGTACATACCTATAAGATAAAGATAATTAATTTGTTTTTTATAGACTTAAGAAAAGTATGTAGTACAAATAGTTTAATTGAGGAGGTAATGAATTTTGAATAAAAAATTTAAAATTACTAAGGAAAACTTAGCTATATCGATTATATTAATTTTTTCAGCAGTATTGAATTTGGCTAATATAGGTATAGAAGGTTATGCTAATACTTATTATGCTGCTGGTGTAAAAAGCATGATGATGAATTTAAAAAATTTTTTCTTTGTATCTTTTGATCCATCTGGTTTTGTAACTATAGACAAACCACCTTTAGGTTTTTGGATACAGACCATATTTGCAAAAATATTTGGATTTAGTGGATGGAGCATAATTTTACCTCAGGCACTTGCTGGAGTAATTTCAGTTTGGCTTATGTATTATTTAGTTAAAAGAACTTTTGGGAGTATACCAGCATTGATTGCAGCACTATGTTTGACAGTAACACCTATATTTGTAGCTGCAAGTAGAAATAATACTATAGACAACTTATTAGTTTTAGCTTTATTAGCTGCTTGTTTAGCTATTTCAAAAGCAGCTGAAGAAGGTAAATTTGGCTATCTGATTTTGAGTTTAGTATTTGTAGGTATAGGTTTTAATATTAAAATGGTAGAAGCTTACATGGTAGCACCAGCTCTATATATAACATATCTTCTTTCATCTAAATTATCTTTAAAGAAGAGAATACAGCATCTTATTTTAGGTAGTATAGTACTTTTGGCAGTATCATTTTCATGGGCCTTGGCAGTGGACTTAACACCTACAGTAAATAGACCTTTTGTAGGCAGCAGTACTAATAATTCAGTTATGGAACTTATAATTGGACATAATGGTTTAGAGAGAATTGGACTAGGAAAAAGTTTAAAAATAGGAGTTTTTGATAATTCAAAGAATAAAAATACAGCAGATAAAACATCCAGTGAATCAAAGAAATTACCAGAAAATTTTTCAAGAATGGAAGATAATAATAAACCTAATGATAATTCTAACTTGAAAAATAAAAAAATGCCAACAAATAATATGAATTTTGGTGGTATGGGAAATGGTTCAAAAGCTGGTATTGCGAGATTGTTTTCATATAATAATATATCCGATCAAATATCCTGGTTATTACCATTTGCTTTGATAGGTTTTTTGGCAGCAGCTATAAAAGAAAATTTAAAAGTACCTTTTGATAATAAAACAAAATTATCATTAATATTGTGGATAACATGGTTAATCCCTGAGTTTATATATTTTAGTTTCACAAAAGGATCTTTCCACACGTACTATTTAACTACCATGGCACCATCAATTGCTGCTTTAACTGGAATTGGACTTTGGTCTATGTGGGAATTGTATAAAGAGCACAGTAAAGCAGCATGTATTTTACCAATTTCACTTATAATAAACGGTTTTGTTCAAATAAAATTATTAAGTTATAATTATAAAGTAACAAGCTATAAGACAATAATTATAGTAGTAGGAGTTTTATGTATTTTAAGTTCATTAATTTTAGCAGTACTTCAAATAATTAAAAATAGGAATTTGATATTGAATAAAGTATTAGTTGCTATAGCTTTTATAGGTATTTTAGTAGCACCAACAGTTTGGTCCTTTACACCAATGTTCTACAAGATGAATGGAAGCAGTCCTTCAGCAGGATTAGAACTTTCACGTAATAAGCAGGTTGGAAACTTTAGTTCAAATACTAATTCAAAGCTGATAGAATTCTTAGAAAATAATAAAAGCAATGAAAAGTATTTGGTGGCAGTACCTAGTGCTATGAATTATGCTTCAGATATAATACTGAAAACTGGAGAACCTGTAATGACAATAGGTGGATTTAGTGGATCAGATAAAATAATTACTTTGGATCAATTTAAAAAATCAGTTAAAAATGGAGAAATAAGATATGTTATTGTAAATGGAACTATTGGTAGAATTGGTGCATCAAAGAATGGTTCCAATAGTGATATAATGAATTGGGTTAAAGAAAATGGAGAACTTGTTCCAAATACTCAATGGCAAAATAATGTTTCTTCAAAAAATCAAAAAAGTAATGGTAAATCCAATATGAATGGACAAAGAAACTCAATTGAATTATATGATTTGAGTAAAAAATAGAAAAAAAGGATAAAAGAATGTTATTTATCACATTCTTTTATCCTTTTCTAACTTATCCATTAAGTTAATTTCAAATGGTAAATAATATTTGAGAGTAAATAAATACAAACTTGTAATATTTCCCTTATTTAATAGCAAAGACAGAATGTTTTGTTGCAAATTATGTTATAATAAATAATAAAAAATTACAAATTAAAAAAATAATGCTTGAAGACTTATTTTGCTAGGAGGGTATTTTTGAAAAAAATTTTTAAAGAAAATAAAGAGTTAATAGTTATTTTTACAGAGACAGGATTTACAGTGGACTATGAAATATCTGATAAGAAAAAGTTATCTGAAGATAATCAAAAAAATCAAGAATATTGGTATGGAAAATTTATAGAAGATAAATATAAGGCACTATGGAACCTTGGATTTAGTAAGAAAGATGATTGGATGTCACAAACAATAAGTTTTTTATATTTTATAGCCAGTAAATTAACAACGAAACTTTCGAGACAGTCAGATATAGAGTTTACAAGGGAAGATGTAGAGCTGAATTTAGAAATTGAAGAATTTGAGCAAATCAAGAATAGAGTACCTTTTGCAATAGGTATGGAAATTGTAAATGAGAAATGGATTTCTAATACATGGAAAAAAATTTCTGATGTATATAAAAGAGAAATATCTAACTATAAAGGAACTGTTAAGGATTTTCTAGTAGAAAGAAATACCAATATTAATGTAGTTGGAAGAGTATTTTTTCACTTAGTTGAAAATAAAGAAGAAGATTATCCATTTGCATTTTTGGCTACATATTCCACAGAAAATAAAGATGCAGGTTTACATAAGGCAAAACACATGCCATTAAAAAATGCTCTTTTAGAATATAAAGATGATGAGGGAAAGCTTCTTCAATTAATGTCGACTATAAGTAAAGCATCAGATAAAAGTAATTTTATATCAGAGCTTATGGAAAGTGGAGAATTATTTTCACCATTAAAGTTAAAAAAAGATGAAGCCTATACTATTTTGAAGGAGATACCCATTTATGAAGAATCAGGAATAATGTGCAGAATTCCAAATTGGTGGAGAAAGAAGAGCAATTCTTTAAGACTTTCAGTATCTATTGGAGAAAAAGAACCTTCAAAGGTTGGAATGGATGCATTATTATCTTTTGAACCAGAAATATTCTTTGGAGAAGAAAAAATTTCTAAAGAAGAATTAAAGAAGCTTCTTTTGGAATCAGAAGGGTTAGCTTTAATTAAAGGAAAATGGGTAGAAATTGATAGGAATAAGTTAAAGGAGGTAATGGACGCATATGAAAAAGCTAATCGTTTATCTAAAAATGATGGATTAACAATAGCAGAAGCAATGCGTATGGAGTTAAATGCAGGAGAAAAATTGGGGATCAATGAATCTGTTGTGGATTTAGAAGTGTCAAATGGAGCTTGGCTTAAAAAAGTAAGGGAAACTATGGGTAATCCACAAATTATAAAAGAAAGCAAACCTATTGGAAGCTTTAGGGCTAATTTAAGACCATATCAACAAACAGGTTTTTCATGGCTTTCTTATATGCAAAAGCTTGGTTTTGGAGCCTGTCTTGCAGATGATATGGGATTAGGTAAAACTGTTCAAATTATTGCTTTTCTTGAAAAGATTAGAACAGAGCAAGGGGGAAAAGCACTTCTTGTAATTCCAGCTTCATTAATTGGAAACTGGAGGAAAGAAATAGAAAAATTTGCGCCTAAAATGACAATATCTATACTTCATGGAAAAGAAGCTGTTATAAATATAGAAGAAAAAGAAAGTACATTTTTATATATTACTACATATGGCATGGCAGTTCGCCTGGAAAGTATAAAAGATATTCGTTGGGATATATTAATTCTTGATGAAGCACAGGCAATTAAAAATCCAGGAACAAAGCAGACTAAAGTAATTAAACAAATTAAAGCCAAAACTAAGATAGCTATGACTGGTACACCTATTGAAAATAAACTTTCAGATCTTTGGTCTTTATTTGATTTTTTAGATGCAGGACTTCTTGGAAATGCCAAGGAATTTACAAATTTCACAAAGAGAATAAGAGAAAACAATAGTGATTATGCAAAACTTAGAAATATAGTAAGTCCATTTATATTAAGAAGATTAAAGACAGATAAAAGCGTTATATCAGACCTTCCAGAGAAGATTGAAATAAAAGAGTATGCTTCTTTAAGTAAGAAACAGATTGTTTTATATAATAAACTGGTAAAAGAACTTGAAACTAAATTAGAAAGTTCAGATGGAATAGAAAGAAAAGGTCTTGTTCTTGGAAATATAATTAAATTCAAACAAATATGTAATCATCCAGATCAATATCTTGGACTTGAAGAATATAAATGTGATTATAGTGGAAAATTTCAACAGCTTAAAAATATTTGTGAAAATATATATGAAAAAAGAGAAAGGGTTCTTGTTTTTACACAGTTTAAAGAAATGACAGAGCCTATATCTGAGTTTTTAGAAAAGATATTTAATAGAAAAGGACTAGTCCTTCATGGAGGAACCTCTGTTAAAAAAAGAAGTGAAATGGTTGATATTTTTAATGGTGAAGAATATATTCCATATATGGTACTTTCGCTTAAAGCAGGTGGTGTTGGATTAAATCTTACAGCTGCAAATCATGTCATTCACTTTGATAGATGGTGGAATCCAGCAGTTGAGAATCAAGCAACAGATAGAGTCTTCCGTATAGGCCAGACCAAAAATGTAATGGTACATAAATTTGTTACAACAGGAACAATTGAAGAAAAAATAGATTTAATGATAGAAGAAAAACAGAAATTAGCTGGAGACATAATAGCTTCATCAGGCGAAAATTGGATTACAGAACTTGATAATAAGGAACTTATGGAATTGTTTAAGTTAGGTGGTGAAAAGTAAATGGGGTACTATGGATTTTATGAGTATGTTTCAGTTGCTGAAAAAAAGGAAAAATCTAAAAAAAGTCTTGAAAAACTTAAAAAGAAAAATCCTGATATTTCACCAATTATTATTGAAGGAAGAACTATTGCAAGTAAATGGTGGGGTAAAGCTTGGAATAAAAATTTAGAAAGCTATGCTGATTTTAGTAATAGAATAGGAAGAGGCAGATCTTATGTAAAAAATGGAGCAGTATTAGATTTGAAAATTAAAGAGGGAAAGGTAGAAGCATTAGTTCAAGGCAGCAGTTCTAAGCCGTATAATGTTGTAATTTCAATTGATAAACTAGACAAAACTAAGTGGAAAATGGTTACAGAAATTTGCAACCATAAAATTGATACTATGGAAACACTTCTTGTAGGAAAATTTCCTAAGGAATTTGATGAAATGTTCAGTGCTTCAAAAAATGGACTGTTTCCAAGTCCAAAAGAAATTCATTTTCAGTGCAGTTGTCCTGATTCAGCAAGAATGTGTAAGCATATAGCAGCAGTATTATATGGAGTTGGTGCAAGGTTAGATGAAGACCCAATTTTATTTTTTAAACTTCGTGATATTGATTTTCAAGAATTGCTCAAAAAATCAATGGAAGAAAAAATGCAAAGTATGCTTAAGAATGCAAATAAGAAGAGTAAGCGTATTATTGATGATAGGGATGTTTTTGATTTGTTTGGAGTATAATTAGGAAATTTAATCAATGATTTGAAATGTTACTTACTTATCAGTATGGGGCTGTCGCATTAAGAATAAATACTACAATATGTTGTGCTAATTTTAAATTTGCAAATCAACATATTGTATCTAAATTACTTAGTGCGATAGCCCCTACTTTTTGTTAATAAAACTATCATTAACCCTAGTGGATAAAAAGGACTAAGTTTTGAGCGATAGAAACAAAAATAATTTAATAGAATATATTGACAAATAGAGACTACAAGTGTAGTATGAAATTATAAAATAAAGACTACGTTTGTAGTACGTAAAGGAGGGAAAAACGTTGAAGAAAATGCCTAAAATATCAGATTCAGAATGGGAGGTGATGAAGGTTTTATGGAAGAAGTCTCCAATTACCTCCAGTGAAATAATTGAAACTTTAAAAGAGTATATTTCATGGAGTCCTAAGACTATTCATACTCTTATTAGCAGATTGGTAAATAAAGATGCCATTGAAGTAAAAAAAACTGAACCTTTCTATTTATATTCTCCTAAGATATCTGAAGATGAATGTAAGAGAGTGGAAACGAAGTCTTTTATTAAAAAAGTTTATGATGGTTCAATACACTTATTGATTTCTAATTTCTTAAAGGATGAAAAATTGTCAGGAGAAGAGATAGAAGAATTAAAAAAAATATTAGATGGAAAAAATAAATAGAAGGAGGTGATTTTATATGGAACTTTCTTCTATATTTAAAATGGTGGTTTTATCATCAGCTACAGCTAGCGTAATTGCAATTGTAATTTTAATTGTAAAAAAATTATTTAAAACAAAACTTAATGTTACATGGCAGTATTACATCTGGTTTTTACTTATTATAAGATTGATTGTACCTAGTGGATTTGAAACTCCACTAAGTAAACTTAATATGGTTAAAGTAACTGAAAGAGTTGAAATATCTCAAAGCTTATCAAAAAATAATAATAATCAGGAATCTAATACTCAAAATAGCAACAAAGTTTCAAAAGTTAAAGTGGAAGCCAAAAGTGATTTAAAAAAAACAAAGGATAAAGATTTTAAATACTACTTTAATATAGCAAGTATGCTATGGATCATAGGAGTTGGTTTATCATCAGCTGTCATATTTTTAATAAATGTATTACTTTTTATAAAGGTAAATAGACAACCTATTTGTAAAGACCCAAATACAATGAAAGTATTTGAAAAATGTAAATCTATTATGAAAATTTCTAAATTTATACCAATTATTTATGATAGATATGCAGGTACACCAGCACTTTTTGGATTAATTAAACCTAAAGTTTTAATTAGCCCAGATTTAATAAATAAACTTTCTTTTGAAGAAAAAAAATTTATTTTTCTACATGAACTTTCACATTTTAAAAGAAAAGATGTATTTACAAGTTGGATAATGATATTTTGTGGTGTAGTTAATTGGTTTAACCCTATAATATGGTTTTCTTTTCATAAAATGTGGGAAGATTGTGAGTTAGCTTGTGATGCTTATGTACTATCTCATTTAGAAAATGAAGAACAAAAACAATATGGAAAAACAATTATAAGTTTAGCAAGCTTTGTTTCTCGTAATAAATGGATTCCTGGAACTACAGGAATAATAAATAGTGAGTCAAATATAAAGAGGAGGATAATTATGATAAAAAATTTTAAAAGAACATCATATAAATGGACAGCAATACCAATTTTCATTTTGGTAGCTTTGGGTATAATTGGCTTAACCAATTCACCTACTAAGGCTACCACATTGAAAAGTGAAGGGAATTTATTGCAAACTAAAGAAAGTAAAGAGAATTATGTTAATATAGTTAAAAAATTTTTGCCTAAAAATTCAAATATAGTAACTACAGAAACTACAAAAGAAGCTGATAATGTTTTTATAAAGGATTTGGATAATGATGGTAAAGATGAGATTGTAAGTGCCTACAAATTAGCTGGAGAAGGTGAGAAAATAAATATACTAGTTCTGAAAAAAGTTGGAGTAAATTGGACCAAGGCTTTAGATGAATCTGGAGAAGGTTTCAAACTAGATTCAATCTTGACGGAAGACATAGATGGAGATGGACAAAATGAGATATTTTTAAACAGAAGAATTGGGGGAACTGTAGCACAACTTTCAGTATATAGATGGAATAACAATCTATTAAATAAAATTTCAAATGAAGATATATATTATTCTAAGTTAGATATACTAAGTATTCCAGGAAAAAAGTTAAAAGCAATAGCTATATGGATGCATGATACTGGAGAAGCTTATAGGATAGATGTTTTAAAATGGGATGGAAAAACTTTTGTTCCAGCGCAAGAGCTTTATGATAATTATTTCAAACAATCAGTTGTACCTTACTATGAACAAAAGGTAAAAGAAATGCCTAAAGCAGGATTTTATTGGTACTATTTAGCAGATGCCCAAATAAAGGCCAAGGATAAAAAAGCTGCACTACAATCAATAGAGAAAGGATTAAGTTTAGATAAAGGATATCCTTCAACAAAAGAATTCAATAAACTTAAAGAAAAAGTTGTCCAATAGTAGTATAATAAATGTAGATTAATGAAATTAATATAATTTGATGGGATTTTACCGATAATTTACAGTAAAATTCCATCTAAATTGATTTTTAATTTGTAGGAGGATTTACAGTAATAAATGGTAGAAAGTATAGACAATAAGGAAAAAAGGACTAAAAAGCCAAAATTAAAGGTAAATAAAAAGAAAATGGCAAGATCTTTGTGTATACTTGCTATATTAATTTGTATTATACGTATATCATGGATACATTTTTGGGTTAATAAGTATGATAAACTTATATATCCAGGGGTTAAAGTAGAAGGCATAAAGTTAAGTGGAAAGACTAATGAAGAAGCTGTAGCTGCATTAAAACGTAACTATGTAAATGAAATATTTAAAAAAAATATAGTGATTAAAATTGAAGATAAAGTATATACAATAAACTATTCAAAGTTAAACATAAATTACAATATAGAGGATACTGTAAAAGATGCCTTTAAGTATGGAAAAGACAAGGGTAATACTAATGATAAATATAAGATTATAAGAAGTGCTAAGGAAAAGCAGTTTAGTTTAAAATATAGTTATGATAAAAATGAAATTGAAGATACTGTATCTAAAATTCAACAACAATTTGATAAAAAACCAGTAGATGCCAAGATAACTAAGAATAAAAATGATGAATTTAAAATTACACCAGAAAAAGATGGACAAGAACTCGACAAAGATAAACTCATTAAGGATATTGATGCAGGAATCAGCAACAAGGCTATTAAGGATGTAGTAGTTAATGCTTCACTTAAAAAAGTAGAACCTTCTGCAAAAAAATCAGATTTACAAAAAATTGATACTAAAATATCTAGCTTTAATACTAATTTTACTACTTCTTCAGATAGCAGGATTAATAATATTAATGTAGCTGCAAAAGCGTTAGATGGTATTACTATAATGCCAAAGAGTAAGTTTAGTTTTAATAATATAGTGGGAGAAAGAACAGAAAAAAAAGGATATAAAGCTGCAACAATCATTGTAGGTGATAAATTAGAGTCAGGTCTAGGTGGAGGAGTGTGCCAAGTATCAAGTACCCTTCATAATGCGGTGGTAAGAGCTGGCATAACACCAATAGAAAGAGATCACCATAATATACCTGTTAGTTATGTAGGCCTTGGAATGGATGCAACTGTGGATTATGGTAATATAGATTATAAGTTTAAAAACACACTAGATTATCCCATATATATAGAGTGTGTAGTGAAGGACAAGGATATAACATTTAATATTTTTTCTAATTCTGAATTAACTAAAAAAACCTATGATCTTATAAATAATATTAAAACCATAAGCAAGGGTGGAAAAACAATATGTACAGCGAAAGCTTATAAAGTCACTTACATAGATGGAAAAGAGGTTTCCAAACAGGAAATAAATAGTGATGATTATGTAAAATAAAATTCTATAATAATGAAATAGGGACTTTAAAAGAATTTTTTGTGGAAATTTTATCTTTTAAAAGTCCCTTGTTATATATCTATTATTAAAGCTTGATAATTATTTATTAAAATCCCATTAACCTTTTTACATTAGTACAATTTTCCTTAGAAGTAAGTAATTCTAAAAGCTTAAAGGCTACATTAAAAGCAGTGGAAGGGTTATAGGAAGTTATTATGTTTTTATCTATAACAATTGGCTTATCAGGAATGACATTTACTCCAAATTCAGATAATTGCTTTTGTCTTTTACCTAAATTATAGGTTGTGGCATTTCTACCATTTAAAACTCCACTTTTTCCAATAGGTAGTGCAGCAACACAAATGGAAGCTATTATTTTACCTGCTTTGTCAAATTCTCTTATTAAATTTAGAAAATCTTCACTAAAAGCATCTTCATAAAAGCCAGCTTCTTCAAATCCACCTGGAATAGCAAGAGCATCAAACTCTTCTACATTTACTTCACTTAATAGTATTTCAGGAATCACTGTGAAATTCCAGGTGCATTTTAATATTTCTCTCATTCCTGCAGTTACCAAAGTTGCAGTGCCATCACCTTCAAGTTTATTCCATCCAAGCACATCCGTAAAAACGCTAGCTTCTACTGCTTCAAATCCGTTGGCTAAAAGTAATAATATTTTTTTCATAATACAACATCTCCTTAATAACTTACTATATTATGTGAAGATCATGATCTAACATGCTTAGAGTATAACATTGAAATTCATCATCAGTAAAATTGAAATAATTGAAGTAAATAATCTAAATATATGATACTATAGTGTTGTAAAGTTATACTATATATGATAAGGAATGAGGATAGATGGAAATAAGACAATTACAAACATTTTTAACTATTGCTGAATTAGGTGGATTTACAAAGGCTGCTGAATATTTGGGATATGCTCAATCCACTATAACAGCTCATATTCAAATGTTGGAAAATGAATTGGGTATAGTAGTATTTGATCGTCTTGGAAAGAAAATTGTTTTAACTGATGCGGGTAAAAGATTGATACCCAAAGTAAGACAAATGTTAGAAATTTATAAAGATATTAAAAATATGTCAAAAAATAATAATTATATATCTGGGGATTTGGTTATAGGAGCAGGGGAATCCTTATCCATATATAGATTAGGGGAAATTTTAAAGGAATATAGGAGAACTTTTCCTAAAGTAAATATTATTTTAAAAAATTCAATTTGCAGTGATTTAAGGAAAAGGCTGCACAATGGTGAGCTAGATATTATTTTTACTATTGAACAGCAGATTTCAGATGAGTATTTAGTTATTAGAAATTTAAAAGATGAGAAGATGATGTTTATTTCAGCACCAGAGGTAGATTTGAATTTTTTATATTCCAATGCTAAAAACAATAGGGCAAAAGAGCCTATTATATTCAGTGAAAAGGGATGCAGTTTTAGGATATTTTTTGAGAATTATTTAAGGCAAAACAAAATTAAATATGCAAACCCATTAGAATTTTCAAGTATAGAAGCTACAAAGAAGTGTGTCATGAATGGTCTTGGAATATCATTTTTGCCATTTTATGCTGTTGAAAGTGAAATTGAGAATGGAAACCTTAAAGGATTTGAATTCCCGAGGTCCTATAATGATTTCCATACTCAACTTGCTTATCATAAAGATAAAAAAATATCCCAACCAATGAGTAAACTAATAGAAATTACATTGAAGCACTGTTGCAATTGGTAATTTTTTATCCAGCCCATCTACACAGAATTATTCCATTGAAATCACTAATGTAGTTTTCATTTCCCATAATTAAAATAACTCTAGGCTGCTCTATTTTAAATTTATGGGTATGAAGCAAATGAGCACAAATATCATAGTTGTAAGTTGTACAATCTATTGATATACTTTTGTAATTTATGCTTTTGGCATATTTGATACAGTGATATAATAGGGAATCTAAAGCATCTTTATAGTTAACATCAGAACTTATGCAAAGAAGGGTTATCTCTAAACAATCAGTGATATATTCTCTTATACTTTTATGATGGCATAAAGCAAAACCTTTAATTTGATCATTTTGCTTTAATACAAAAGCAGTTCCAAAATTATTATATTTTATTAAGTAAAGCTGGGAAGATAAATCCAAACCATTGGATATTTTATTGGAAAGAGCTTTTATATCTTCTTTTAACTTTAAATAAGTTTCTTCATTAGAAACGTCTATGTTTGTTATTTCATGTTTAGGGCAGTAAGAAGGGTTAGAACTATCATTAAGTTGTTTTTTCATGTTCAAAGAAAGCTTAAGAGGTTTAAATCCCATATTCATATATAATCCTACATTATAACTGGATTCTGGCATGGTGTAAAGGCCAATGTTTTCAACTTTTGCATCTTCTTTTAAAAATTTTATTGTATAATTAAGCAGTTCTTTACCAATACCCTGTCCGCCATATAAAGGATCAACTCCAAAGCTGCCAAACCATCCAAAGTTACCCCAGGTGTGTATGAAGTTATAGCCTACAACTTTGTCATTAAGCTCATATACAATGCTAGCATTATTACTTTTTTCTATATAAGCTTTAATTCCTTCAGCTCTTCTTGGAGCACTGGCTTTGAAACATATTTTATCTATTCTTTGTATTTCAGGAATATGATCAAAATTCATCTTTTTTATCATAGAATATACTCCTTTTATTAATTTATAAAACATTTAAATCTTTCATCATATTTAGTAGGTAAAAATTCAATTACTTCATAATGAGCAATTTTTTGTGAGTAAAAAGCGTCTTCTTTAATAATTTCATTTACTTCAGTGAGACTTTCAGCATTACATAGTATAACACCACCTGTTCGTGGATTTTGTCTTCCAGAACATATAAATTTTTTTAGAGAATAATATTTTTCTAAATAATTTATGTGAGAATTTAATGCTTTTTCAACTTCTTCAATAGGTTTTATATATTTTAAAAGTAAAATGTACATAAATTTAGTACCTCCCTTGATGTTGATTTTACCAATTTTCATAATGCACTATTTCTTCAAGTTTTTTTCTTGGGCGGGGTTTTGGTTCTTCGTCTGCATATCCAACAGTAAGAATACTAATTACATATTTATCAGAAGGTATATTTAGTATTGGTCTAATGTCCTCTTGAGTAAACCAAGCTACCCAGCAAGTACCTAAATTCAAATTGCTAGCTTGAAGTGCAATGTGTTCTATGGCAATAGAAGTATCCCTAATTATTTGTTTAACTTCTTCTTCAGTGCTATTTTCATCTAAATGCATATGTGTGCTTTCTTTTATTCTACAATTTATATCTGCAACGCATACAATAAAAACAGGAGCAGACATCATCCATTTTTGGTTATGGGACGCTTCAGCTAATTTTTTTCTCATAGATTCAGATTTTACTACAATGAAATGCCAAGGTTGAGTGTTACTGCCAGAAGGTGCAAGTCTTGCACTTTCAAGTAATTCAATAATTTTTTCATTTTCGACAGGTTTATCTAGATATTTTCTTATGCTTCTGCGAATTTTTATTTCATTAATCATTGTTACACCTCTCTATTTAAGAAATTTAATAGTTTTTATAAAATTATAGTTGGGTTTTATTCTCTACAAATACTCATATCATTTTCATAATGTGGTACAATTAAAGTGTAAAATATAATTAAATATAATACAATAGGAAAAAATGAATATTGTACTAGTACAATATGTAGAGGAATGTATAGATGATTAAATATAATGAAATTGTAAATTACATAATAAATGAAGTTGAAAATAAGAATTTTAAATACAAACAAAAGCTTCCTACAGTGAGAATATTATCCCAAAAATTTAATTGCAGTAAAGCAACAGTAGTTAGAGCTTATGATGAACTGGAAAAAGAACACATAGTATATTCAATACCACAAAGTGGATATTATTTAGTCGAAAATAATGATGAATTAGATAAAAATTTGCATACTGACATAATAAACTTTTCTTCAGCAGCTCCAGATAAAGGAATATTGCCTTATGAGGAATTTCAACATTGTTTAAACAAAGCAATAGATATGTATAAGCAAACTCTTTTTGATTACTCAGATTCCAAAGGTCTTCCCAATTTAATAAGTGTGCTTAAAGAGGAATTTCAAGAATATCAAGTATTTTCTAATGAAGAAAACATTTTTATAACTTCTGGTTCTCAACAAGCAATAAATATTTTATTTAACATGCCTTTTCCTAATGGAAAAAATAATGTACTTGTAGAACAACCTACCTATAATGGTGCATTAAAATCATTAGAATTTAGCAATGATCGTGTTATTGGTATTCAGAGGAATTTTAAAGGTATAAATTTAGATGAACTTGAAAGAAGGTTTGCAAATTGTAATATAAAATGCTTTTATACTATACCAAGATTTCATAATCCATTAGGAACAAGCTATTCTGCTGAAGAAAAAAAGCAAATTTTGAAGTTGGCAGAAAAATATGATGTATACATAATAGAAGATGATTACCTTGCTGATTTGGAAATTAAGAGCAATTCTTATCCTATGTACTATAATGATATTTCCTCAAGAGTAATATATTTAAAAAGTTTTTCGAAAATATTACTACCAGGACTTAGAATTGCAGCAGTGGTGCTGCCTAAAATTTTAACAAATGTGTTTAAAGAATATAAGAAGTGGGCAGATTTAAGTACTTCAGTATTATCTCAAGGAGCCTTGGAAATTTATATAAAAAGTGGTATGTTTAAAGCACATGTTAAAAAAATTAGAAAAACTTATTTTGAAAGAATGAATTTATTAAAAAGAGAATTAACACAGGCAAATATGCATTATTTAAAATGTCATGTTCCTGATACTGGTTTTTTTGCTTGTATTGAATTAATAGAGAAGGTAAATGTGAGTAATATTATTAAAGAGCTTAGATACAGTAATAATATATATTTAGAAGATGTAGAAAAAAATTATTTAAAGGACTATTTCAATGATAACATTCTAAAAATAAGTATAGCAAGAGCTAATATAGAAAATATAAAATGTGGAATTCCGATTATTTTAGATAAAATATCTAAAATAAAAGAAGAAAAAAGTTTTTATAACGATGTTTTTAATATTTAAAATTTAATTTGAGATAAAGTGTAAATTTGCTGTAAATCTTGTTGGATTTATATATAAGAATAAGGGTGTCACCAATGATAGTGAATGGATAAATTTTTTGCAGCATAGTCTGCAGTATAAGTGAGTAGGGGGATAAATATAATGATTTATGAAATTATAAAAAAAGAAAACCATAAAACCAGTGAATGGTCAGGAGGAACAACAACTCAGCTTTTAATTTACCCAAAGGAAGCTGTATATAGTGAGAGAAATTTTAAATGGCGTTTGAGTTCTGCAAAGGTTCAAATAGAAGAATCTACATTTACACATTTACAAGGAATATCTAGAATAATAATGATTTTAAAAGGAGAACTTGTTCTTAATCATGAAGATCATCATAATACTGTGTTAAAAAAATTTGATCAGGACAGTTTTAGCGGAGATTGGAATACCAAGAGCTATGGAAAAGTAACAGATTTCAATTTAATGATGGCTGAGGGCTGTAGTGGAAAAGTGGAAGCTATTGAGATTAGTAGAGAGGAAGTTAAAGAAATAATACTAGAAAAATTACAAAGTAAAGATTATTGTATGCTAACAGAAGTATTTTATTGTGTACGTGGACAAGTAGAAATTAATGAAAATAGTGGGAAAAGTTTTAATTTAAGTGAAGGTGATTTATTGGCAGTAACAAAAAACAATGAAGAATTACAGAATATACTTAAATTTACTAGTATAGGTGAAAAGAATAGCGAAATAGTTAGAACTATAGTGTATTACTAAAATTCAAACTTCCGCTGTACTTTGCAACGCATAATTTTTTATTTATAAAATACTAAATTAGGTTTTTTGAGGAATGTTTTTATTGAAATGTAATATAAATTATACTAAGGCAAAAATGAAATAAGGTGTGATAAAAGTGAATAATATCAAATTACCATGATTTATAGTAAAGCAAATAATTAAAATGGATATGTAAATATGATTTGGAAAGGTATGTTTAGCAAGGTAATGAAGGAGAGACTTATAAAATATGTCAAAAATGATTTTGTATATAGTCTCAAATCTTGGGCCATCTGAAATAACTAATCAACTATATAATATATTGAAAAATATTAATAGAAGAGAATTTAGACCTAAAATTATTACTTTATTGAAAGAACCTAAAGATAGTATATATGAAGATTTTGAAAGGCTAAAAATTGATATTTATTCTTTAGGTTTATCAAGAACAAAATTGTGGTTAAAAGGGAAAAGGATTTTGACTGTAACTTGTGAAGAGCTGCAGCCAGATATTATACACACCATAGGATATGATGCTGATATAGTTGCTGTAAAGTATTTAAGCAGATTCAAGCATTGCAGTACAATTTGGAATTTTCCATATGAAGAGTATAATACAATATTGGGTAAAATAATAGGGAAAATTAAAGATAAGAGATATGCTAAATATATATTTAAAACAAGTTGTCCTATTGTATCATCATATAGTTTGGGAAGGAAATTAAAAGAACGCTATGATGTTAATGCTTATACAATACCAAATGGAGTAGATGAGATATACTTTTCACCAGTAGATAAATCAGAAATAGCAAGACGTAGAAAAAAATTGGGATTAGATATTACAAAGAGAATTTTTATTTCAATTACATCAATGAGTAAAATTAAAGATCCTCTTACAACAATTAATGCATTTAAAAGAGCAAATATTTCAAGTTTTGCTACTCTTGTTTTACTTGGAAATGGTCCGCTTTTAAAAAGGTGTAGAAAGTATAATAGTGAGAGTATCGTAATAAAAGGCAAAGTTGAAAATTTAAGAGAATTTTTAAAGTGTGCAGATGTTTTTGTATCTTCATCTAAATCTGAAGAAGTATCAATATCTGTTTTAGAAGCATTAAATTGTGGGCTTCCAGTAATTTTATCAGATACTAAATGTCATAGAGAAATATTAAACAAAGATAATATGATTGGTAATAAATTTAGTATTGGCAGCATAAGTGAATTAAAAGAGTGTTTTAAATATTACGCAAGGTGTAGTTTGGAATATGAATCTAAGAAAGCTAGAATAGCTGGAGAAACTTTTTATGGTTCAAAAATCATGTGCGGCATTTATGAAAGAATGTATACACAAATAATATCATAAGGAATCATATGAAGACTAATAAAAAAATAAGTGTTGAATTAAGATAAATTAATTCAACACTTATTTTTTTATATAACATATTTCAAAACGCATATATAATGACTAAAGCTTCCAAGTAATACAAATATATGAAATATTTCATGAAATCCTAATAACTTTAAGTTTAATTTTGGCCATTTAGCAGCATATATAATACCACCAACAGTATAGAATATACCACCAAGTAATAGCCAAGCTACACCACTTATAGAAAGAACTTTTGAAATAGGGGATATAACAAAAATAGCAAGCCATCCCATACCTATATAAAATGAAGTAGATATCCAACGAGGTAGATTAAACCATATCATTTTAAATAGTATTCCAGCTATGGCCATTGACCATACAGTAATAAATAAAACCCATCTTAATGTGCCATTTAGGGCAATTAAGCATATAGGTGTATATGTTCCAGCAATAAGTATAAATATCATTGAGTGATCTAATCTTCTTAAAAATTTAATTACTTTTTCTGAAGAATTTACTAAATGATAAATAGAACTTGCTGTATATAAAAATATTAAGCTTAATCCAAATATTATAACGCCTGTAAGTTTAAGACCGCTTATGGATGGGGATGAAAATATGACTTTGACTATAAGCAAAATTAATCCTACCAGTGATACAACGGCTCCAAATACATGGGTAAAACCATTAACAGGTTCTCTAAAAATTTTCTTCATAACATTACCTCCATATAATAAGCTTGAAAGTATCCATTAAATTCACGCATAAATGCCATTTAAATTAAAATCTACTGCATTTAATTAAATTTAATTTATAACTTTATTATGTGTCATTATATATATTATATAACTAATACATAAAATTTCAATTTAAAATAGGTATGAAAATAAAAGATAATTAGTTATTTTTCAATAAATTTCTTAAAAATACTTAAAGATACTATAAATATCAACATAATCACACGTAGTTTTAAAAACTATGTGTAAGCATAAGGTAGAAGCAAATATTTCTATATTGTATAGATTTGAAATATAAAAAATTTATTTTTTAATTCTAAAAATATATGTGAAAACTCAGTAAATAGCTGGGTATTTTCATATGTTAAAAATAAAATAAAAGCATAAATATGCAAAAACATAAAAAAAGTAGTTGACTATATGAACATAATTTGTTAAACTCCTAAGTATACCACATGAAAATAAAAAACGAATATATAAACAATGTGACATAGAGGCCGCGGTTGTTATAAGTACTGAATTATTAGGAAAGGAGCACCCGCCGAAGTACATAAAACTTAGTTTTATGTGTTGGGATTATACTGAATAAGTATAGTACTGTCTTTGAAAAATTGCCCAATTTTTTAGAGGAGTGCTTGTCATATTGGGGCAAAAGGTTTGTTGTTATACACAGCAGTTGTGAGTGCCTTTTGCTCATAACTGTTTTTTATTTACAAAAAAACACTAAATTTAATATAAACAATATGGTACAGAGGTTGCGGTTGTCATAAGTAATGTATATTTAAGATACAAGAAAGGGTCATCCGCCGAAGTTTACAAGCTTTGATGTTTGTATACTGGGACTATGCTGAATAAGTATAGTACTGTCTTTAGGAAATTGCCCAATTTTTTAAAGAAGTGCTTATCATATTGGGGCAAAAGGTTTTGTATTGTATATGCAGTTGAGAGTACCTTTTGCTCACAGCTGCTTTTAATTTACACAAATTTAGTATATTAATAATTAAGAAGAGATTTATATATTTAAAATTAATGAAAAGAGGAAGATAAGATGAAATTATTTGGAACTATGAATGTAAATGATAAAGGACATTTAGAAATAGGAAAATGCGATACTACTGAACTAGTAAAAGAATTTGGTACTCCTCTATATGTAGTAGATGAAGATTTAGTTAGAAATACTTGCAGAGAGTTTAAAGATAATTTTGAAATAGAAGGTATTGAAAGTGAAGTTATATATGCATCTAAAGCCTTTTTAAATTTAGCAATTGCTAAAGTTATTTGTGAAGAAGGATTGAGTTTAGATGTGGTATCTGGTGGAGAACTTTATACAGCTTTAAAAGCAAATTTTCCTGTAAGTAGAATTTATATGCACGGGAATAATAAAACAGAAAGCGAATTAACCATGGCTATCGAAGAAGGAATAGGAAGAATAGTAGTAGATAATAGAAATGAGTTAGAAGTAATTGAATATTTATGTAAAAGCTTAAACAAAAAAATTGATGTTTTATTAAGAGTAAATCCAGGTATAGAAGCTCATACTCATGAATATATTCAAACTTCAAAAAATGATTCTAAATTTGGAGAATCGATATTTGATGAAGATATGTGCAAGATTATAAACAGGTTTAAAAATAGTGAAAGTGTAAATTTAAAGGGATTTCATTGTCACATAGGATCTCAAATTTTTGAGGAAAAATCATTTTACTCAGAAGTGTCTGATATGATTAAGTTTTTAGAAAAAATAAAAAATGAATGTGGATTTTGTGCTGAAGAATTAAATCTAGGAGGAGGATTTGGAGTATATTATTCTGAAGGAGATAAACCTGTTAATTTAAAGAGTTGTCTTAAAAATATGATTTCAATACTTAAAGAAGAAGCACAAAAATCAGGTTTAAATATTAAAAAAGTTATGATAGAACCAGGTAGATCAATAATTGCCAATGCAGGTACTACTCTCTACAAGGTAGGAGGTACTAAAAAAACTTATGGTGGTAAACAGTATGTTTTTATAGATGGAGGTATGGCAGATAATCCAAGGACAGCATTATATGATGCAAAATATGAAGCTTTAGTTGCAAATAAGGTTAATGTTGAAAATAATGAAAAGTATACTATTGGAGGAAAGTGCTGTGAATCTGGAGACATAATAATAAAAGAAATTGAACTTCCAAGGGTTGAAAGAGGAGATATTATGGCAGTGTTAACTACTGGAGCCTATAACTATAGTATGTCTAGTAATTATAATAGAATACCTAAGCCAGCAGTAGTATTTGTTAAAGAAGGTGAAGCAAAAATAGCAGTAAAAAGAGAAACTTATGAAGATATTATTAGAAACGATATATTATTTTAATAAAGGGGGTAATGAACTTGGCTACAATAGTACAAAAATATGGAGGAACATCTGTAGGAACTATAGATAAAATAAAGGCTGTTGCAAAGAAAGTAATAGAAAGAAAAAAGGAAGGTAATGACATTGTAGTGGTGGTTTCTGCTATGGGGAAGACCACAGATAAGCTTATAGATATGGCAAAACAGATTTCTGACAATCCTAATAAGAGAGAAATGGATATGCTAATATCAACTGGAGAGCAAGTGACAATTGCACTACTATCCATGGTGTTTCAAGAAAATGGATATGATTCAGTGTCATTAACAGGATTTCAAGCTGGAATAAAGACAGGAGGAGTTCATACTAAAAATAGAATATTTGATATAGAGATTCAAAATGTAGAGAATCATTTGAAAGCTGGAAAAATAGTTGTAGTAGCTGGATTTCAAGGTATAAATGAAAATGGAGATATAACAACTTTAGGAAGAGGTGGATCAGATACCACTGCTGTAGCACTAGCTGCAAAGCTCAATTGTACTTGTGAAATATACACAGATGTGGATGGAATATATGGTGTTGATCCAAGAGTTTGGCCTAATGCAAAGAAATTAGATTATATAAGCTATGAAGAAATGATGGAAATGGCAAGCCTAGGAGCTGGTGTCATGGAAACAAGAGCAGTAGAAATAGGATGTAAATACAAAATTCCTATTTATGTAGCATCAACGCATGGAAATCAAAAAGGAACTTATATAAAGGAGTATGATGAAACAATGGAAGAAAAAGTAATAACAGGACTTTCAATTAGTGATGATGTTCTTATGGTTACAGTTAATAATGTACCATATAATTCTAAAAATATATCAATAATATTTGATAAATTGGCTAAACATCATGTAAATATTGATATGATAAGTCAAACAGCACCATTTAATGGATATATAAATGTTTCCTTTACTGCATCAAAGGAAGATGTAAATACAATTAATGAGGTTCAAAAAGAGCTAAAGGCTGAGATACAAGGTATTAAGGTTTCTAAGGAATCAGATATTACAAAATTATCTGTAGTTGGAATAGGTATGATGAAGCAGTCTGGAGTTGCAGCTTCTATATTTACCATATTTGCAGAAAATGATATTGAATTTAAGCAAGTAACTACTTCAGAAATAAGTATATCTTATACTTTAGATTCAAAAGATAAACAAAAAGCAGTAACAGTTTTAGCACAAAAATTAAACTTGTAAAAGTTAATAATTATTAACTAAAAATATTTATGAGGTGATTGAAATGAGAAAAGCAAATATTGCTATCGTTGGAGCAACAGGAATGGTTGGGAGAACGTTTTTAAAAGTATTAGATGAAAGGAATTTTCCTATTGATAATTTATACCTTTTTGCATCAAAAAAATCTGCTGGAAGCAAAATGGAGTTTAAAGGTAAAGAATATATAATAGAAGAATTAAATGAAGATTCATTTAAAAAAGATATAGATATAGCATTATTTTCTGCTGGTGGAGATATTAGTAAAAAATTTGCTCCTATAGCAAAAGAAAATGGAGTAATAGTAGTAGATAACAGCAGTGCATGGAGAATGGATAAGGATATTCCTTTAGTAGTACCAGAAGTAAATCCAGAAGATGTAAATTGGAATACAGGAATTATTGCAAATCCTAATTGTTCTACTATTCAATGTGTAGTGCCACTTAAAGTATTGCATGATGCATTTAAAATAAAAAGAATAATTTATTCTACTTATCAGGCAGTTTCTGGATCAGGAGTTGGTGGAATAAAGGATTTAGAAAATGGTATAAAAGGAGAAGCACCTAATAAATATCCTTATCAAATAGCTTACAATTGTCTTCCTCATATAGATGTATTTATGGAAAATGGATACACGAAAGAAGAAATTAAAATGATAGAAGAAACTAAAAAGATATTAAATGATTATGATCTAAAGATAACAGCAACTACAGTTAGAGTTCCAGTAAGATATGGACATAGTGTTTCTATAAATTTGGAATTTGGAAAACCTTTTGAGCTAGATAAGGTATTTGAACTTTTAGGGAATGCTGATGGAATAATTTTACAAGATGATGTTAAAAATACGGTTTATCCAATGCCAATAAATGCTGAAGGAACTGATGAAGTTTATGTTGGAAGAATAAGAAGAGACTTTAGCATAGAAAATGGACTTAATTTATGGGTTGTAGCTGATAATATAAGAAAAGGTGCAGCTACAAACACAGTTCAAATAGCAGAAGTATTAGTTAAAAATCTTTAATTTATTTTAGGAGGGTTATTTATGTGTTTATTTGAAGGATCAGGAGTAGCTATTGTTACCCCATATACAGAAAGTGGTATAGACTATGAAAAATTAGGTGAATTAATAGACTGGCAAATAGAAAATAAAACAGATGCAATAATTATATGCGGAACTACTGGAGAAGCTGCAACTATGACAGATGCAGAAAGAAAAGAAACCATAGAATTTGCAGTTAAGAGAGTAAATAAGAGAATACCAGTTATAGCTGGTACAGGAAGTAATAACACAGCTTATTCTATAGAATTAAGCAAATATGCAGAAAAAGTAGGAGTAGATGGAGTATTGCTTGTAACTCCTTATTATAATAAAAGCACACAAAAAGGTGTTATAGAACATTTTAAAGCTATAACTAGCAGTATAAAAGTTCCTGCTATTTTATATAATGTTCCAGGAAGAACCGGAATGAATTTAAAAGCAGAAACAGTATATGAGCTATCAAAGGTTAAAAATATAGTAGCAATAAAAGAGGCTAGTGGGGATATAGTTTTAGCAGCTGATATTGTTAGATTATGTGGAGAAGATTTTTGTATCTACAGTGGAAATGATGATATGGTAGTTCCTATATTATCTCTTGGTGGAAAAGGTGTAATTTCAGTAGTTGCTAACATATTACCAGAGGATACTCATAACATGGTTATGGAATATTTAAATGGAAATGTTAAAGAAGCAAGAAAGCTACAGCTTAAAATGAATGGAGTTATACATGCATTATTTATAGAAACAAATCCTATTCCTGTTAAGACTGCTATGAATGTTATGGGAATGAATGTTGGAAAATTGAGAATGCCTTTAACTACTATGGAAGATAAAAATAAGAAGGTATTAATAGATAATATGGAAGAATACGGTATAGAAATAAAGGAGAAATAAGATGTTAAAGGTAATAATAAGTGGATGTAATGGAGCTATGGGACAAGTTTTGACTAAGACTATAGAATCAATGGAAGATGTTAAAACAGTTGCAGGTATAGATAAAAACACAGAGATATATAACAATAATTATGATGTGTATAGTGATATATCTAGTTATAAAGGAAATGCAGATGTCATTATTGATTTTTCTAATCCAGCTGGTTTAGAAGGTTTGCTAAATTACGGAATTGAAACAAAAACTCCAATAGTAATAGCAACAACAGGACTTTCTTCTGAAAATATAGATGATATAAAGAAAGCTTCTGAAAAAATAGCTGTATTTCAATCAGGAAATACATCACTTGGAATTAATGTATTAACTAGTTTGGTAAAAAAAGCAGCAGCTATTTTAAGTGAAAGTTTTGATATAGAAATTATAGAAAAACATCATAATAAAAAGGTTGATGCACCTAGTGGAACGGCCTATATGATTGCTAATGCAATAAATAATGAGTTAAATAATTCAAAAGAATTTGTATATGGCAGAGAAGGAATAAGCAAAAGAGAAAAAAATGAAATTGGTATACATGCAGTTCGTGGTGGCACTATAGCAGGTGAACATACTGTTATATTTGCAGGAATGGATGAAATAGTGGAAATAAAACATACTGCAATGTCAAAAAATATATTTGCTCAAGGAGCAGTGAAAGCTGCTAAATATCTTGTTAATCAAGATAAAGGATTATATAATATGGATGATTTATTAAGCTAAATTAAATCACATATATTTTAAAAATGAGGATGTTGTACTAATTTATTAATGCAACATTCTCATTTTTTTATACTTTTTTTAAAAACATTTTAATACTAAAGTATATTAATAAAAAACCAACAATTATATTTAAATTTTGTATTATACCCATAGATAGAAAGGTATTTGCAAAATTTCCTGCTAAAGAGATTAAAGTTAAAAAAAACATTGTAGATAACAGTGCTCCAAAACCAAATAGATAAATATCCATTTTTTTTATATTTTCTTCTGTTATTTTGGATAAAAATATACCAGACCAAAAGACTATAGTAAGTGGATTTGAAGCAGTAATTATAAGTGAATGGAAAAATGCATTATTTGTACTACTAGTATTTTGGATGGTTAAATTTGGCAAAAAATTTATATTAAACTGGTTCAGAATTGTGCTGAGTCCAAAAATAAATAAAACTACAGCACCAAATATTTTCAAAGTTAATTTTATATTTTGTTTTTCAATTATAGAGGATATACCAACAATAGCAGCAAAAATGAATATTCCATCAATTAAAGTAGCACCTAATACACCTGTTTCCGCAATATAAAAACCTTTTGATGATGCTATTTGGAATATAAAGATGCAAACAGGGCCTATGGCAAATTGTAACAACATACCAAATTTAAAACCTTTAAAAATCATTTTTGACACCTCTTAAATATTGATGTTTTCTTTTAAAGAAGAAAGTACAATTATTGTATTTGATTTAATTACACCTTTAATTTTCTTTAGGGTATTTGATAAAAAATACTCTAGAGACTTTGTATCCTCTACTAATACTTTCAAAACATAATCATATTCTCCAGCAACATGATGACATTCTAGTACAGAATTATATTGAACTATAGACTTTCTGAAATTTTCTATGTTTTCTGTTTTGTCAATGTTCACGAAAATGAAGGCTAAAAGTTTATAATTAATTTTTTCTCTATTTATTTTTATAGTGTATTTTTCAATTATATTTCCATCTTCTAGTTTTCTTATTCTTTCAGCTACAGCAGGAATAGAAAGGTTTACTTTTTTACTTATTTCTGAAGAAGTTGACCTACTGTTTTCCTTCAAGGTGTTGATGATTTTCAAATCTATGTCATCCATAAATGAACCTCCTTTTTATCATATTAATGTAATTTTACATATAGCGTTAAACTAAGTAAATAGTTTTTAAAAATACATTAAAATTTTAATAAATATACCTTTAAATATTAAAAAATTAAAGTTTAAAAATAAATATTAGTAGTAAACTTAAGAAACAAAAGTGCATATTTTAATATTGAAAGGAGTTATTTATATTGGGATTTTAAAATAATGTTAATTTTAGATAGCTTATATTATAAAAAATTAAGGTATAACATACAATTAAATTGTATAAATAATTTATAGGGGCTAATTTAATAATGAATTTTATACTTGATTTAATTCTTCTTGCTTTAGTTATGATTCCTATTATACTAGAATGTATTAAAACTAATAGAAAACGTAAACTTCTTCCAGTTCTTATTTATTTTAATCTTATAATAATATCCTTTTTTGAAAGACTAAGAGTAAATAGTCACTTAATAATAACAGCATTATGTGTTAATTTATTTTTTGCAATTAGATTTATATATGTTGAATATAATGATGAATATAAAAGAAAAAAGTAGATATAATAAGGTATTATATCTTTTGGAATGTACCTTGGTGTAAAAAATTCCTCGAATTATTTTAAAGATAATTTGAGGAATTTTTTATAATATATCTATTGACCACATGGTCGATAAGTATTACAATATATTTATCGACCATGTGGTCAATGAAATATTTTTTTGGAGAGTGATAAAATGTATGAGAATTTTGAAAAAATATCAGAAGAAAAAAAGAATAGAATTATTAAAGCAGCCTTAAAAGAGTTTGCTGTAAAAGGGTATGAAGAGGCATCTACTAACAATATTGTAAAAGAAGCAGGTATATCTAAAGGAATGATATTTCATTACTTTGAGAATAAGAAGAATTTATATTTATATATTTTAGACTACTGTGCTGAATTATATTTTCAAAAGACAAAAGAAATATGTGAAAAATCTCATAATAGTGCATTCGAAAAGTTTAATCAATTATTGGAAGAGAGAACAGAATGGCTTAAAGGTGAGATGTATTTAGGAATTATTATCTCAAATGCACTTTTGTGTAATTTACCAAATGAGCTACAAGCCATAGCAACTGAGAAGACTCAAAGTTTAATAGAAAGAATGAAAAAAGTTATGCTTAATAATATAGATACATCAGATTTTAATAAAAATGTTGATTTAAATAAGGTATTTGATATGTTTTCATTTATATTTCAAGCACTTACAATGAGATATTTAAAAAAATACTCTTTTATTCAAAGTGAATTAAAGGAAGAACAAGTGATAAAAGAATTAGAAATGATGAATAAAGAACTTACATGTTTTATGGAAATAATAAAATATGGTGTTTGTAAGCAAAAGTAAATATAGTTTAGATATTTAAATGAATTTTAAAGAGGAGGGATAAAATGAAGAGTCATATAAAAAGAATAATTCCAATATTATTCATAATTCCAATATTATTAAATGGATGCAGTTATTTTAAGTCAAATGATAAAGAAATTATTAGTACAGCATCAGCTCAAAGGGAAGTTTTTATTTTTGCTGGAAAAATTGAAGCTGATAATTTTGTAAATTTGTCTTCTAAAATTTCACCATCTAAGGTTACTAAAGTTAATGTACAAGTGGGAAGTAAAGTTAATGCTGGAGATCCCATTGTGTACCTAGATACCACAGATTTAAAGAATCAACAAAATCAAGCAGAAGCAAAAGTAAATACAGCTAAGGCTGCTTTGAATAAGGTTCAAAGTAAAGCAAGGCCTGAAGATATATCCATAGCAGAAGCAGCTATAGATAATGATAATAAAATTTACGAAAATGCTCTTAATAATTATAATCGAATAAAAAAGTTGTATGATACTGGGAATGAAACAAAACAAAATTTAGAACAGATGGAAGCAACTTTAAATACTGCCAAGGATAAGTTGACTTCAGATAAAGCTACTTTAGATAAACTTAATAATGGTGCGGAAAAAGAGGATATAGCTTCTTCAGAGGCTTTGGTGAATGAAGCGCAAGTTGCAGTGAATTCAGCTGTAAGTCAAATAAATAATGGAATTATAACTTCACCAATATCTGGAACAGTAAGTGAATGTAACATACATGTAGGAGAAATTGCAGGAACAGGTGTTACTTTAGTTAAAATTGTAGGCAATAATCAGCTTTATATAGATGGATATGTACCTGAAAATGTGTTTGGAAAAATTAAAGTTGGCAAACAGGTAGTTGTTAAAGCAGATGATATACCAGACAAAAGGTTTAAGGGTGAAATATCTATAATAAATCCTATACTTAGTTCTAGTGGTAAAAATTTAGTTAGAGTTACTTTAAAAGAAGGAAATGATATGTTAAAACCAGGAATGATTACAGAAATAGGACTTAAAGAGTAGAGGAGATGAAAAAGCATATGAAATCAAAAAAGAAAGTAATAATGAGCA
Organism: Clostridium drakei; assembly: GCF_000633595.2. Taxonomy (GTDB): domain Bacteria; phylum Bacillota; class Clostridia; order Clostridiales; family Clostridiaceae; genus Clostridium_AM; species Clostridium_AM drakei. Next base: position 57,393 of record NZ_JIBU02000012.1, read on the forward strand.
GTATATTAGTAATTATGATAGTAACTATGATAGGAATAGTAGGATATTACTGGTATAATAGTACTCATTTTGTTTCTACAGAAGATGCTAAGCTTAATGCAGATTTATTAAAAGTAACGCCTCAAGTATCTGGTAAACTTTTAGAATTTAGTGTTGAAGAAGGAGATAAGGTAAATAAGGGTCAAATAATTGGAAGACAGGATATGGTTGGACAGGCTAGTGATACCTTAGAAAATGCTATTATTCGTTCTCCTATAGATGGAATAATCATAAAAAAACAAGCAAGTGAAGGAGAAATGTGTACAGCAGGTCAGACACTTGCTTATGTAATAAATCAGGATGACATATACGTTACAGCTAATATAGAAGAAACGAAATTAACTAAATTGAGGTCAGGTGAAAAAGTTGATATTACTATAGATAAATATAAAAGCAAAAAGTTCACTGGGAAAATAGATTCTGTTGGTGAAGCATCTACTGCTACATTTTCTTTACTTCCAACATCAACCAGCGCTAACTTTACAAAAATTGTGCAAAAGGTACCGGTTAAAATCAAATTAGATAAATATAGTAATGTTAAACTTTTACCAGGTATTAATGTAGCAGTTAATATACACATAAGATAAAAGAAAAGATTATAAAGGCAGGTGAAGAGAGTGGAACAAAAAGAATCTCCTTCTTATAAATGGTTATGTTTAGGAATAGTAATTATAGGAACCTTCATGGCGTTTCTTGATACTAGTATTGTAAATATAGCTGTAACAAAAATAATGTCTTCTTTCGGATCAACACTAGATAGAACTCAATGGGTTTTAACTGGATATATGTTAGCATCAGGAGCAGTGATACCTCTCACTGGATATTTAGAGGATACTTTTGGAATGAAAAAAGTATATGTATTCTCTCTAATTGTTTTTACGGTTGGATCATTTATGTGTGGAATTTCATGGAACATAAATGTTTTGATATTTTCAAGAGTAGTACAGGCAATAGGTGGGGGAATGATTATGCCTGTTAGTATGTCTATGGTGTATAAAATAATGCCTAAAGATAAAATTGGAATAGCTACAGCAATTTATGGAATAGCAGCAATGGCAGCACCAGCTATTGGACCAACTTTAGGTGGATATATAGTTGAATATTTGACTTGGAATTTAATTTTTACAGTCAACGTTCCTATTGGGATTATGGGAACCTTCTTAGCTATAGTAATTATAAAGGATAGTAAAGGAATAAAAGGACAAAAGTTGGATTATATTGGAGTGTTAACTTCAACTTTAGGGTTAGTAAGTATTCTTTATGTTATAGGTGAATGGTCTAATATAGATTGGGGAGAAATAAAATATCCATTATTAATTATATTTGGAAGCGCTAATTTTATACTATTTGTTGTACAAGAACTCACCACAGATAATCCTTTGTTAGATTTAAGAATATTAAAAATATATAAGTATACTTTAAGTTTAATAATAACAAGTATTATAATGTTTGGTATATATGGGTTATTACTCTTGATGCCATTATTCTTACAAAATTTAGTAGGATTAAGTGCTGTGAAAACTGGTATTATGATGATGGCTTATGCATTTGGATCAGCCTTATTTATGATGATAAGTGGAAAAATTTCAAGCAAAATTGGAAGTTTACCTTTAATCGCTTTAGGCATGATTTTAATGTCAGTTTCAACTTATAAATTGTATTTCTTAAATTTGGATACAAGTAACAGTATTTTTACTTTATTAGTATTTTTAAGAGGAGCTTCAGTAGGAATGTGCATTATACTGATTCAAAATGAGGGGATGAATGCCTTGCCTAAGGAATTAGTAGGAAGAGGATCTTCTCTTCAAAATACTGTAAAACAAGTAGTTGGATCCTTGAGTATAACTATACTTACGATATTTCTTCAACATAGACAAAATTTGCATTATTATAGATTAGCGGAGCAATTTAATAGCATAAGTCCTATAAGTTCAAATTTTTTGAATTCAGCTAAAGAGTATATAGTAGGGAAAGGTTTTGATTCAATAAATCCTCAAATTGGAGGTTTGTATCTTGCCTATTCATATTTAGGAAAAGAAGCTTATTTGCATGGAATAGATGATGCTTTTATGTTAACCTTATTTATAATATTAGCAACTATACCATTAGTATTTTTGTTTAAAAAAAATATTAAATTAAATGATAATCCATAACCATACTGTTTTATACAGTATGGTTGGATTTCATTTTGATATAAAATTTAAAAACATAATAAATTTAGATAAGCTTAGAGTAAAAGTTAAATACTGTAAGAATTAAAATCTCTTGTTTAATATAATGCTAATAATAAATATAATTTAATGATAAGCCTTAGTGTAAATTGTATTTGATAATTTATTTTCTGAATTTGAAGTCATTTCTTCTAAAATATCTAAATATCTTTGAGATACATCAGGACATACTGTTAATATAGTATCTATAACATAGTCGATATTGTCATTATCAATTTTTTTAGCGTTGCCATTTTCATCAAAAATCATATCTGTACTACTTAAAGAATTGTATATAACATTTGTTATTGGGGATTGCATAACTTCATCGCCTTCTATACATTTTTCTGAAAAATATAAAACCCCATCTAGTGCTAAAAATTCTCCGTACACATATTCTTTTGAAGTATTATCTGAAGGACAATCATATTTGGTATGTTCAACATGTTTTAAATCAAGTATATTTTCTTCCTCTTTTCTTGTCAAAACACATCTTACTTCTAAATCTAATAACCTTTCCTTCATATGTTCAGAAAAGTTTTCTCCAAATTCGGAGATAAAGTGTTTTACTGATATAGTTTTTTTTATTTTATAATTTTTTCTCATTAATAAATCCCTCCTTAAATTACTAAAGCTTTTTTATTGAAGTTTTTGAGATACACAATAAAGTGAATTTTTTAGTTTGATTAATATAAAGCATAGAAAGAATTACATACAGCATAAGAACTCTAACTGCTTAAGCAAAAGAGTTCTTATAGCAACCTTAAAAGCTATTTATACATTAAGATAAAATTGAAATATAGTGATAAAAGTTTTATAAGATAAAAAAACACCTTGTAAAGGTGATGGAAAATTTAATGTAGAAAAAACATTAAGATTTCTAACATTTTAAAGTTATAAATCTTATGTTGTTAAAAATTTTAGAATCTTTATTTTTCTACTTAAAAATAAACCTAATATTTTTTTAAGGTTGTACAGTACTGACAACATCTAACTTATTCTTATAGTATATCACAATAATTGAAAATTAACAAAATTATTTTATATTCTTCTTTATAGAGTTCATTGAAAATAAAAAATATAGTGTAGTAAAGGTATTAGTTTGTAACACAATTAACATTCATTCCATCGTTACAATTGCTAACACCCCCTACATTCTTTATGTGGAACTCCTTTTCCTAATAAGATTCTTTTAATTCTTCATAAAAATTAGCTTTTGTAGTTTCGTAATAAGGTGCAATCCATATAAATCCTATGCCTAAGGTTAATATTCCTAGTAAAAACCATCCCAAAAAACTCATTACTAAACAAAATAATCTGCATTTATGTCCATCCATCATGTTAGTACTTAAATCTATAGCATCTGTGATACTTAAATCAGGATTATCAATTATTATATAATAAGCCATAGAATATTTAAGAGACGCAATTATTCCAGGAACTATTAAAAGTAAAGTCCATAAAATTATGAATAGAGATTTTATAAGTTCTAATAAAAACAGTTTTCCAAAAAGATTAAAGCTTTTAAAACCATATAACAAATCTTCAACTAAAGCATTTTGGTTTCTTATTAGTTTTAGGAAAAATAAAGAGGAACCTGCATATAATGCACCACTAAATAAGAAACTCAAAAAAGTAATTATATTGTCAGTTGATGAATTGTCCATAAAGTTTAAGTGAATGTGATTATTTAAAAAAGAAATGTGTTGAATTCCATCATTAACATTTGATATATTTGAGAAAGAATCAGCAACAAACCAGCATATAAAACAAACAAGTATAGCTTTAAGCCAATTTTCTTTTAGTTTTTCTCTAGCTAATCCCTTTAGTTCTTTAGAATTTTTAAAAATGTAATTATCTACAGTCATAGATGATTCCCCCTAAATTATTAATATTTTTGCTACCTTATAGGTTATATAATACTATTTAACATAATATTTGTCAACATGTATAACAATATTTATTATAATGTTTTGCAGCATGATTTTACTTAAAGTATAATATTTAAATAAGAAATAGTATGAGTATTTAGTACATACTAAAAGTATCTTTATATTTAATATATTTTAAAAGTTTTATTCTGATTCTAAATAAAATAATTTGCTTTGCAATATTTTATATTATGAAAATTGAATAATTTATTTAATGTTATCTGGCGACAATTGAACACATAATATGCATAATTTAACAGTATTGTATTTAGAAATTAGAAAAAACTAGTATAATATATAATTAATAAGACTATTCCAGTTTTTATAAGGGGGATTTAAAATGAATAAAAGGTTAAAGTCTATAATAGCGTTAACAGTAGTAACAATGCTGTCATCACAGGCTTTCATTATGGAACTATCAAACAATGTAAAAGCAGAAAGTTCTAATGTGCAAGTAAGTAGTACTATTAATGATTCCTTGGGAGGATTCCAATTAGTTTCTAAAAAATGGATTGAAGATTTAAAATCCAATGTATGCATTTATAAACATGTTAAAAGTGGAGCTCAGCTTATATATTTACAGAATGATAGTGATAATAAAATGATGTGTGTAAATTTTAGAACTCCTACAAAGGATAATAAAGGAGTTAATCATGTAATAGAACATTCAGTTCTTTATGGTTCTAAAAATTACCCGGTTAAAGATGTTTTATCTGAAATGGCTAAACAATCCTTAACTACATATTTGAATGCTGTAACTACAAATGATAGTACATTATATCCTGTATCAAGTAAAAATGACAAAGATTTTCAAAATTTAATGGGGATATATTTAGATGCTGTTTTTTATCCTAATGTATTAAAAGATAAAAGAATTTTTGAGCAAGAGGGTATAAGATATGAATTGAACTCGCCTAATGATGATTTAACATATAATGGTGTAGTATATAATGAAATGAAGGGAAATTATTCTTCACCTGATTGGGTACTAGATAGAGCTGTGAATCAATCACTTTTTCCAGATACATCATATAAGTATGAAGCTGGAGGTGCTCCTGATGAAATGCCTAATCTAACTTATGAGGAGTTTTTAAAAACTTATAATGAAAATTATAACCCTGCAAATAGCTATTTGTACTTATATGGAAAGATGGATATTGATAAAACATTGAAGTTTATAGGGGAAAAGTATCTAAATAATTTTGATAAAAAAGAGGTAAACACTGAATTACAACTTCAGAAGCCTTTTAATCAAAGTGTAGAAAAAACTGTAGAATACTCTTTACCAGAAGGAGCATCTACTAAAAATAAAAGCTATTTGAGTTTGAATTATGTAATTGATAAAAATACAAATAAGGATGTAGTAGAAGCATTTTCTTTCCTTCAAACTTTACTAGGTGGAATACCATCTTCTCCAATAAAAAAAGCACTAAAGGATAATGGTTTTGGTGAAAATGTCAGCATTAAATTTGATTTCTCAGGAATTCAACCAGTTTTTAGTATAATTGCAGAAAATGTAGATGAAAGTCAAAAGGATAAGTTTAAGCAGGTTGTAAATGACAGTTTAAAAAATATAGTACAAAATGGTTTTGATGATCAATTATTAAATTCAATTTATAAAGTATATGAATTAAATAATCGTATGGTAAAAGGTGATTATGCTCTTGCTTATGATGTGCTTATTATGAGAAGCTGGATGCATGAAGGAGACCCTATTGCTTATTTAAATGTAGATTCTGATATTGCAAATATAAAAGAGAAAGTTAAACCAGAACATTTTAAAGAGCTTATAAAGACTTATCTATTAGATAATAAAAGTTCATCTTTAGTAGTTTTGAAACCTGTGACAGGTCTTGAAAATAAGAAAGAAGTTGAGTTGAAATCTAAACTTGCAGCATATAAAGCATCACTTTCTAAGGATCAACTTGATTCACTAGTTAGAAGTACTCAGGATTTAAAGAAATGGCAAAATACACCGCCTACCAAAGAAGAATTGAATACACTGCCAACGCTTACTCGTGAGGATATAAATACAAATACAAAAGAATATAAGACTGTAGAAAAAACAGAAAGTGGAGTTAAAGTTTTAGAACATCCTATATATACTAATGGTATAGATTTTACTACGTTATATTTTGATACCAGTACAGTACCTCAAGATAAACTTGGATATGTTTATTTATTAAGTAATGTTCTTGGTAATATAGCTACAAAAAATTATTCCAAAGATGATTTAAGAGAACAAACTTTAATTAACAGTGGAGGAATTACACTTTCTCCAGAATGTGTAGTAAATCATGAAGATAGTAATTTGTATTATCCAAAGATGACAGTTACATTGATGCCTTTAAATGAAAATTTAAAAAATGGTTTTAATATTTTAAATGAGATAATATTTAATAGTAATTTAAATGATAAACCTCGTTTAAAAGAAATAATAAGCAATTTAAAAATTCAAAGAGAACAGCAGTTAGCGTATAATGGAAACTTATTGGGTAAAGAGAAGTTGTTATCATATATGTCTGAATCTGGTAAATACAATGCTTATAAAGATGACGGATTTTACTCTTTATTATGTGACTTAGATAAAAATTTTGATAGCAAAAGTGATGAAATTATAAAAAACTTGAAACAAGTTAGAGAGCTTGTATTTAACAAAAAAGATTTGATAGTAAGTTTTACTGGAAATGAAGAGAATTATAAAACTTTTGCTGATAATTTAAACTATTTCTTATCTGATTTAAAAAATAAAAATCTTAAAAAATATAAATATAGTTTTGATGATTCAACAATAAATGAAGGGTTAATTATTCCTTCAACTGTTCAATATGTGTATAAAGGTGGAGATCTTAAAAAGTCAGGTTATACTGAAAATGGTAAAATTAAGGTTCTTGAAAATATATTAAATATGGATTATTTGTCTCCTATTATAAGAGAGAGAGACGGAGCCTATGGAGCTTATATGGGAGTAGATAATAATAAAGTTGTATTTTCATCTTATAGAGATCCTAATCTTCAAAAGACAATAGATACATTTAATCAAACGCCTGAATTTTTGAAGAATTTCAATGCTGATGAGAAACAAATGACTAATTATATAATAGGTACAGTAGGGCAGGAGGATAATAAATATAGTAAATTAGATCAATATTATGGAGCTGCTGCTGATGGAATTATAGCTGATAATTTATATTTAACAGGAACTAAGCAGTCAGATTTGGAAAAGGAGAGAAGAGATATTATATCTACAACAGCAGAAGATATAAGAAATTTTGCACCAGTTATGGATGCGGTTTTAAAGCAAAATTATCTATGTGTTGTAGGTGGAGAAACGAAGATAGAAGAAAGCAAGAAAAATTTTATGACTATAAAAAATGTACTAACTTCTAAAGAAGAAAAAGGAAATATAATAAATATGGAGAAGAAAGATAATGTATCTTCAAATAAAACATGGACATTTAAATTTGCAAAAGATTTAGATAAAGTAACAGTAAATACTGCCAATGTATATGTATTAAATGATAAAAATCAGCAGGTTAAGGTGAATGTATCTTATGATAAAGATAATAAGGCCATTAAAGTGGCACCAGTTAATTCTTATGAAAAGGGTAAAAAGTATACTATATTTATAAAAGATATTCAGTCTGTTCAAAAGGATAAAACATCATCTAAGCTTATTGCTCCTGTAAATATGGAGTTTGTAATTGAAAAGTAGATAAAGCTCATAATTTAAAAGTTTATATAATAAGCACATTGCGACGTAAGAGTGCAGTGGAAGTTTGGATTTTAACTTTTACTCCGTGATATATGGTAAGTGGTTCATCACTGCTAAATGTTTTAATTATTCTAAAGCTTGAAGATTTGGAAAACCTAAGAACTTTGTCAAACTCG
>NZ_JIBU02000012.1:65573-343755 GCF_000633595.2 Clostridium drakei
CATAAAAGTTAAAATTCAAACTAGTAACTTCAAGTGTACACATATAATTACATTGTTATAAGTAGTTTTAGTAAGTCAAAATTATATTTATAATCGCAACTTATAATGTTTAAAAATTAAGGCGTAGCCTGCTGCTAGGCTAATATTTCATTTAAAAGCAAGTTACTTCGCTTACATACGCTTAAGTCGCATTATTTTTATAAATTCTATATTTTACTTGATAACATCTAAGCTAAAAAAAGAATTTGCTATATTAGCAAAAGAAACAGCGTTTGAAATCATAGCAGGATGAAATCCAGTATCAAATAAATGCATTTTTCCGTTTTTAACTTTTAAGATTATATTCTGAATACTTTTTTTCAAAATGCTTTTCTAACATTTCATCTTTTTTACTTCCAGTGAGTAATATTTCGGTTTTTAGACTTGTTAGTGGTTTTCTAAATAAATTAGTATTTTTATTGGCAAACTCACAAAAAGCATTTGTATCATTATCAATAACTTGTTCCCAATCGTTGCCGTTACATAAAGAATAAAAGTGTCTTGCTTCATCAATTTGTTTTGATAATTCACGTTGTTCTCTAAGTTGATTACAAAAATCTGATTCTAAAGTTTCACCATTAAAGCTATCAGCAATTACTTTCATAACTAGGTCAGGTCTTTCAAGACATACATTTAGTGCAGTCCATGCACCACCACTTGTACCTATAATATTTACTTTTTTATAGCGTAAATGTTCTATAAGTTGTATCACCTGCATTGATTCATCAAACCATAAGTTTATAGGAAATTTGTTTAAGTGTTGAGAACGTCCATATCCTAAAAAATCTATTAAAACCAACTTATATTTATCTTTATACAAATTAAGGATAGCTTCAAACATTTTTGAAGAAGCAGTATTTCCATGCAGCAAAAACAGGGGAGTACCTATTCCTACTTCTTCATAATAAATATTTTTGTTGTTGTACTTAAAATATGACATGCCAATTATCACCTCTCTTAATATTTGAAAATAAAAATACTAAGTACCTTAACTAAAGTACTTAGCAAATATAAATATTTGAATAATAAGTATTACTGGTATTCCAATTGTAAATCTTTTATGCTTGGTTTTATGTCTAAATAAATACATGCCTATAAGTATACCAGGACTTCCAAGGAGAAGTGATGTGACAAAGAGAGTTTTTTCAGGTATTCTCCATTTGCCTTTTTGAGATTTACTTTTATCAGAATGCATTAAAAATATTCCATATAAGTTTATAACTAAGATATAACATAAAAAAACTTTCATTCTTCATATTTATATACTTTTTAAAGTATAATTCCTTTTGGAATCCTCCTGTTCGTAATTACTTGCATTTTTCACTTAAATCTTTAAATATAGCTTCTACACCTTTACCCCAATTTTTATCTTCAGCATAGCTTTTACCAACCCATAAAAATGGATCTGAATCTTTAGGCATATCTTTAGATAAATTGATAACAGTTCTTGCAGCTATTTTTGAAGCATCTTTTATATCTGTATTATACTCCTGCCAGCTGTGAAAAACGTTAAAAGGGTTATTGGCAATTTTAGAAGCAAACTTTGTATCTTCAGGCACAAAGCTTTGTTCTTGTCCAGTTATTGAAAAGAGCACTAGAGGATTTAAATTAAATTCTTTTGCAACAGACATAATAGTAGAAAAATAAGGCTCCTTCACAAGTAAAGATTTATGTAGAGTTAAAAATTTTTTTAATTTTACTTCATCTATATCTTTATATTTCATGTAATCTGGAAGATGGGCATTTGAAAATTTACAATTAGTATTTTGCAGTAAACCTTGAGAAACACTTTTTTCCTTGAAAGAATAAAACTTAAAATTACTTTTAGAGCTCATACTATAAGCAACTTTACTTATAGGATAAAACATAATAAGGAATATTATAACGATAAAAGTAATAATAGTTTTATTACTAAATTTCAATGTTCCTAAATATTTTAAATAAGTATTTAAAAATTTATAATTAGGAGCATTATTTTCAACATTAATGTTACTATCAGTCATATTAACTATAAGTTTATTATCATCAGTATTTTTAACTTTCTTTTTATGGTTAACCTCTTCTTTAATACCTAAATATGACTTCAAATCTTCATCTTTAATTGGATTATCTATATTTAAGTTAATCCAGTTTGTTAATAAGCTTGTACAATTAGTTTTTAATTTATTTTCCATCAAACAGCAATCGAAAACATCATACATAGTAATTGAGGTCTTATTTTTGGCAAAGGTATTTTTTAGTATATTTACTTTTATAGAAGATTTATATTCATTTGGTATTCCTTCCAATTTTGTGTATAGTATATGATGAATGGTGTTTGAAAGCATACTAGCTCTTTCTTTAGTTTGATTTTTAGCATACTTTTTATCAATATAATTTTTAAAAGTTTGAATATCATTTCTATTTATAACTTTTTTTGCTCTTAATTCATCTGTAAATTTATCCATAATTTTCACAACCTGTAAAAAATATTATACCGTATTATAATTTTATCGTAGTTTTAAAAAAAAACTTTATATTTATTACTATTATATAGTAATTTGTTGAAAAAGTAATACTTAGATACAATAAGTATACTATAAAACATAAAAATGTCATATTGAAAAAATAGTAAATTTTGAAGGAAAGTGAAATCTTTTGTAGAATAGGTTATTACGGAGGTGGGATGTATGTTTAACAAGCTACAAGGTGAATTTAATGCGTTTGATGGTACTAAACTATTTTATAGTAAGGACATAGTAGATTCTGCAAAGGCAGTAGTTGTAATAGTTCATGGCCTTTGTGAGCATTTAGAAAGATATAATTATTTTACAAAGAAACTAAATGATTTTGGTTATACAGTTTATAGATTTGATAATAGAGGTCATGGGAAATCTGGAGGAGAAAGAGGCTACATAGAAAATTTTCAGGATTTTTTTAAGGATGCAGATAAAGTGGTGGATATGGCTTTAGAAGAAAATAAAGGATTGCCTGTATTTATGTTTGGGCATAGCATGGGAGGATTTATTACAGCAGGTTATGGAATGAAATATAAAAATAAATTAAAGGGCCAAATATTATCAGGGCCTGCAATCACGGAACCTCATGCTTTTAAAGACTTAAAAAAGGATAATTATTTTGAAAAACATCCAAGAGAAAAATCGCCTAACGCTTTATCGAAATTTATTTGTAGAGATGAGAATGTAGTTAAAGATTATGATAATGATCCTCTTGTACTTAAAGAAACAAACATAAAACTTTTAGGAGAAGCATTTATAAAAGGCTCTAAATGGATTAGTGAAAATATTAAAAACTATGAGTATCCATGCCTTATACTTCATGGAGAAATGGATAGAATAGTTAAAAATGAGGCTTCTAAATGGATGTTCAATAATATAAACTCTGATGATAAATCTATGAAGATATATCCAAAATGCTATCATGAGATATTAAGTGAAAAAGAGGAAAAAGATGATATTATAGAGGATATACATAGGTGGATTGAAGAGAGAATTTAAAGAATTTTTGTAAACAATTTAATTTAACTGGTGCAAAATATTCTCATTATGTAGTATACTAATATGGATTTGAATTTAAAGACAGGAGAGGCTTAATGGGAAAAAAAATAAATAATTTACTTAAAATAATTGTTGTACTAGTTTTCTTTTGTGGAATTTTTAGTATAGCAAAATATTATATATATAAACATGAGCATATAAATACAAAAAATATTAATATGAATCTTTATATTGATACTACAGATAGTGTAAGTAAAGATAAACTTCAAGTAAATTGGAAACAACTTGCTGCTATTGATGGAGTTAGGTACAAAAATGATTTTTCAAAGGTAAGTGGAGAAAATATAACGAAACTGGCAAGTATGTTTTTAGTGAAAAACACATCAGTGCATAATGTTGGAAATAGTAAATATAAACTTTTAAGTTTAGATGAAGTTTTGGACAAGCTATCTTTAAAAAAGAGTGAAAAGGAAAAAGTATATAGATATTTAAAAGATTTAGATTCTGTAGCATTAAATAGAAAGTTAAAAGATGATCCTTCTTATAAAAAGTTTATAGATGAATTGACTCCAGAAGCGATTGACATATATAATAGGTATGGTATTTTACCTTCTGTAACTATATCACAAGCAATATTAGAATCAGGATGGGGAAAATCAGAACTTGCTTCCAAATCTAATAATTTATTTGGCATAAAAGCGGATAGTAGTTGGAAGGGAAAAAGCGTAATTATGAAAACTTCTGAGTATTATGATAAAATTATAAAAGATTCCTTTAGAGTTTATGCTAGTAAAAGTGAGTCACTAAAGGATTATGGTGATTTTCTTTATAAAAATAAGAGATATAAGGACAAAGGTGTTTTATCAGCATTAAATTATAGAGATCAAGCAGAAGCTATAGAAAAAGCTGGATATAGTACTGTACAAGATAAAAAAGGTAATGAAATTTATGCAGATTTAGTTATAAAAATAATAAAAGAGAACAATCTTCAACTTATAGATAATAAGGTTCAACTAGAAAAAAGCCAAGCATTATCTAAGTGATTAAATAGTTGAAATTTGTCTATAATTAAAAATACAAAAATATTTAGTGCCACAGCAGGGATACACAAGGTGGCAGCAAAATAGGCACTTGAATTTCAAGTGCCTATTTAAATTTAATATATTCTTGAAATATCATATCTAGGTAACATCTCTAAGTACATGTATTTATGAACATATTCTTAAAATTTCCTCCACTAGAAAATTTAAATGAGCACAGTCATTTGATAAATTATTGTAGAATTTTCAGTAATAAATTTAGGGTTTTAAAATATATTTACATTGAAGATTATAAAAGGGGGAAATTTATGGACAAACGAACTTCTCAAGAACTTAAAAATATGCTTCAAGAAATAAATTATTATAGGAAATTGATTAATGATTCTATATGCCCTTATGAAAAAATATATTTGATAAATACAATAGCTTATAAGACAACAGAAATTTTAGATGATATAAATATGAATGAAAATATGGAAAGAGAAATGCCAATTCAATCATCAAAGGAATTTACTATTGAAGAATTGGCTGAATATGATGGCTCCATGGGAAAACCTGCCTATGTAGCAGTAAATGGTATAGTTTATGATTTAAGTTACATCAGTGTTTGGGGAGGAGGAACTCATTTTGGACTATATGCGGGTAGAGATCTTTCAAAGGAGTTTAAAAGCTGCCATGGTAATAAAGTTGAAATGTTAAAAAATCTTCCAGTTGTAGGCAAAATTAAGTAAATGCTTTAATTTATAAGAGAAATATATAATGGGGGGATAAATTTTGCCTTTAATGAAACTTGTATATGAGGCTATAGATAAAATCAATAGAGGAATAGTCAAAAAACCTAATTTTATTTGGCTTGAATGTACTGGATGTGAGGGGAATATAATTTCTTTTCTCAATGCAGATAAACCAGATTTTAAATATTTTCTTAATCAAATGGTAAATTTAAAATACAGCAATAGTTTAATGCAGCCTGATGGAGAAAGAGCTTATGAAAATTTTCTAGAAACTTTGAATACAGATTTTATACTTGGAGTAGAAGGAGCCATTACAAAAAAAGATAATGGCTTTTATACATTAATGGCGTATTATAACGGAAAACAAATATCTGCAGCAGAAGGAGTTAGCTTGGCAGCAGCAAAGACAAAAAAAATAATAGCTATAGGTACTTGTGCTTCCTTTGGAGGAATATCTGCTGCAAAACCCAATCCTACTGGTTGTATGAGTTTAAGTGAATTTTTAAATAGGAAGATTATAAATATTCCTGGGTGTCCAGCAAATCCTTTATGGGTTATAGGAACTATTGCCAGTCTAATTTTATATGGTGAGATAGATGTTGATGACAAAGGTAGGCCATTAATGTTTTATAGAGAAACTAATCACACTGATTGTGAAAGACGTTCATATTTTGATAATAATATATTTGCAAAAAAACTTGGAGAACATGAATGTATGTTTAAACTTGGATGTAGAGGACCTATAACAAAAGCTTATTGCCCTTTAGGAAAGTGGAATTCAAGAATGAATTGGCCTGTAGAAAATAATACTCCTTGTATAGGTTGTGCTAGTGAATATTTTCCAGATGGCACAGAGCCTTTTATAAGGTATTAAGGAAGGGGAAATTTATTATGGATACAAGGATAACTATAGAACCAATAACTAGAATTAGTGGACCTTTAAGTATGGAGGTTGAAATTGAAAAGAATAAAATAGTAAATGCTAAAAGCAGTGGAGTATTGTTTAGAGGTTTTGAAAGTATGTTAAAGGGAAGGCCTCCATTAGATGCTGTGTATTTTACTGAAAGGATATGTGGCATATGTTCAACTGCACATGGAGTGGTTGCAAGCTTAGCTCTAGAAGATGCTTTAAAGGTAAAACCAGATAAAAATGGAGTAAGAATAAGAGATTTTGCCCATGGAGCTGACTTTATTCAAAATATTATAAGACAGATTTGTATTTTTGTATTTCCTGATTATGCTAAGATAAAGGAAGTTCCGGGAAGTATAGATTATGATTTTAGACTTCCTGATAAGTTAACACAAAAAATCAGTGAGGACTATTTAAAAGCATTAGAATATAGCCGTTTTGCTCATGAAATGGTAGCTATTATTGGAGGAAAAGCTCCTCATAATCATGGTGTATTTGTAGGAGGAACTACTGCAAATTTGGATGCTTCTAAAATAATAAGACTTAAATATTTGCTGCAGCAAATTCACGAATTTATATGTTCAGATATGATTGAGGATATAAACATTATATCAGCATATTATCCAGAATATTTTAATATGGGAGCAGGAACGAAGAACCTTTTGACATTTGGTTTATTTAATGATTTACCTGAAAAGGAATTAGTTTATGTTTACCCTTCTGTATATATCGATGATAAAAAAAGCAGCTTAGATGTAGATGCTATAAAAGAAGGTGTAGAATATTCTTGGTATAAAAATACAAAATCCAATACAGTGCCATCTGAGAAACCTTCAGAATTAGATATAAAAAAACCTGGAGCTTATACTTTTATAAAAGCACCTAGATATAGAGGAAAAGTTGTTCAAGTAGGTCCTTTGGCGCGTATGATTTTAGGTGGCTACTACAAATACAATGTATCAACTATGGATAGGTTAATTGCTAGAGTACTTGAAGGTAAAATATTATCAGAAAAAATGCTTGAACTTTTAGATTTTATAAGGCCAATACCAGCAGTTCAAAATCAGTATATAATTCCTGAAAGTGCAGAAGGAAAAGGACTTTATGATGCAGTAAGAGGAGCACTTGGACATTGGATAAAAATAGAAAATGGAGTTATAAAAAATTATGATATAATCACCCCAACAGTGTGGAATCTTTCACCTAAAGATAGTGTGTCACAGCATGGGGCTATTGAAGAATCACTTATAGGTACTGAAATTCAAAATGTAAAAAATCCGGTGGAAATAGGAAGAATAATTCGCTCTTTTGATCCTTGTGTATCTTGTGCAACTCATGTGACTACAGATTGTTGTAAAGACTATAATATTGAAATTGTATAAATTAATTTAGGCATTTTTAGAATGCAATATACATTTAGGGAGATGGTAAAATTGCATGAGATTTCCATAATGGAAAGCACTATAGATATTGTACTTAAAAAGGCTGAGGAATGTAATTTTAAGATTATAAGAAAAGTTACATTAAAAATTGGAGAGTTGTCAGGAGTAATGGATGAAGCTTTAAATTTTGCATTTAGTGAACTTAAAAATTATTCCATTTTGAAGGATGCAGAGCTTTGTATAGATAAAATAAAAGCAAGAGCTTATTGTAAAAATTGTGATATAAACTATGACATAGATCATTTTAATAAGCTTTGTCCTATTTGTGGAGGCTTCTCTTCAAAGATTATAACTGGATATGAATTATATTTATATTCTATAGAAGGAGAATAAAATATGAGTGAAATTAAAGTTATTGTAAATATGCTTCATACTAATGAAGAAATTGCTTTAGAAAATAAAAAGATTTTTGATGATGAAAATATATTTGTAATAAATTTGATGAGTGCGCCAGGTTCAGGTAAAACATCTATACTTGAAAAGTTAATTTGCAGTATTAAAAAGCATTTAAATATTGCAGTAATAGAAGGTGATATATACACTACTAAGGATGCAGATAGGATAGAAGCTAAAGGGATTCCAGTGGTACAAATAAATACTTCAGGAGCTTGCCATTTAGATGCAGATATGATAAGAGAAGCAGTGCTTAATTTAGATTTGAGAAATTTAGATATGATTATAATAGAAAATGTGGGGAATTTAGTGTGTCCTGCAGAATTTGAAGTAGGAGAAGACATGAAAGCATGTGTGCTCAGTATAACAGAAGGAAATGACAAACCATTAAAATACCCACTTATGTTTGAAAAAAGTGAAGTATTGATTTTAAATAAAATAGATCTAATTGATTTTACTAATTTTAGCAAGGAAGAATTTTATAAGGATATTAACACAGTGAATTCTAAAATTAAAGTTTTTGAAACTTCCTGTACTAATAATAAAGGGATAGATGAATTATCCAATTGGATTTTAGAAAAAGCCAATGAAAAAATATCAATATGAAAAAAATAGTGATAGGTGTAGGTAATAAACTTATGCTAGATGATGGAGTAGCTATTTTTCTACTTGAAAATATAAAAAGTGTTTTAGAGGATAATGATATAGAAGTAATAATTGGAGAAACGGATGTGGATTTCTGCCTTTCTAAGTTAAATAATGTCGATGAATTTTATATTGCAGATTCATATTTTTCTGATAAGGTTCCTGGCGATTTAACATTCAAGAAAATTAAGGATATAAAAAAAATAAGAAAGCAGTGTGCTGCACATTCTTTAGGGTTAATGGATTTAATTGATATATATGGAATAGAAGTGAAAGGATATTTTATAGGAATAGAAATAGGAAGAATAGATATGAATATAGGATTGAGTAATGACTTACAAGTAGAATTTAAAGATATATGCAGTAAAGTATTGAATTTTATTTTAAATGTGACGTGAATTCAATTAATAATCTGAAACTATAGATATTTTATTTGAAAAAGGGTATTAATGGAACATTTGAATAAATTTCAAACGTTCCATTAACAGAATTTGAATGAATGTCTAGTTTACAAAGGTAAATAGTCTCTATGATGAGGATATTTAGGATAATAAGGGTAATAAGGGTAATATGGATAATATGGGTATTTAGGATATTTAGGATATTTGTAGTAAGGATAAAATCTATCCTCATCCATATCCATATCAATATCATCATCTTCGCTGCGCATTCCAGCTCCACAAGAACAATTTGCTTGAGCACCAGCACCTTGGAATGGGAATCCTTGTGAATAAGGGAATCCTGCCCCAGCTCCACAAGAACAGTTTGCTTGAGCTCCTGCTGTAGGGAATCCAAATCCACCACCCAGCCAAGGTGAGTTCATCCAAGGTGATAACATCCAAGGTGAGTACATCCAAGGGAAAAATGGCATACAACAGCAATCGCGTCTACGGCGATGGTGACGGCTTTGATCCATGTCAATATCATCATCTTCACCACGCATTCCAGCGCCACAAGAACAACTTGCTTGAGCACCGGCACCTTGGAATCCACCACCGAACCAAGGAGAGCCACCACCGAACCAAGGAGAGCCACAGCCACCACCAAACCAAGGAGAGCCACCACCAAACCAAGGAGAGCAACCGCCCATCCAAGGGAAAAATGGCATACAGCAACAATCACGTCTGTGATGATGATGACGACTTTGATCCATATCAATGTCAATATCAGTATTAGTATTTTCGCTATCATTTTGATAGTACATGTACATACCTCCGTAAAATCTATCTTCACTATATATAGTATTAAGAAAGTAAAAAATAGTTACAACTTTTTAAAAAAAATAAGACTTTGCAAATTAAATGCAAAGTCTTATTTGTTATAGTATTATTTTATCTTTTGAAAAAATAATATAATGCTATAATTATCATTAAAATAAATAAAGGTCCAGCAAAAATTATTTTAAATATTAGTGCTAAAATTGAAATTACTATACCTATAGCAAAAATAAAAGCAAATATAGGTAGTGCTACTGCAGCAATTACTGAACCCAAAAGAATGAATACTACAGCAGATAAAAGTATTGTTAAGATTATCATAAAAATAAACCTCCTAATTGATATATTTATATTTTTTAAATTATACGCATAAAAGAGTAATTTGCAATGTGTTATGGAGTATATTATACCATATAATGAAAAAAGTACAAAGCTCAATTGTTATTAAAATTTTTCAATTTAAAGCAAATTACAACATGTACAAAAAAATAGTTAGCATCGCGTATAAAAGCTGGTTCTTGCTTTAATATAGTAGTTGTTATGCTTTAGTAAATAGAATATAAAATATTGAATTAAGTATCTATGAAAAATCATAATATTAAAAAAGATAAAATTATTTATTGACATCATAAAAATATATGTTATAATTACAACTAATATCAAGTTAATTTTAACATAAACCAATAAAAATTGTTTTGGAGGGAAAAATCATGAAAAATATCATTGGAAAGGGAATAAGCGGAAAATATTATTTTTATTTTAGCTGGGGCTACTTTTATTTTAGCGCTGGTTACTTTTTCTGCAAAAAAATATATATTCTTTTTTTCAATGAGTTTAATAGATTGAAATTTAATTGGTGTAAAGAAATGCTATGCGTATAGCACTATACATTTAATTTGTTTAGTAAGGCTCATTAGAGCCTTACTTTTTTTTATCTATAATGAGGTAAAGTGCTGAATTATACCATATATTTTATGAAAAAAATAGCAATTTAATCTAAAATTTATAAAAATAATTTTAAGCCGGCAAATAAATTATTTAATATATAAAAGCAATATACAAAATAATATTTTTAAAATTTTAAGGAGGTTTATTTTATGGTAGTAATTATGAGATGTGGTGCAACAAGAGAGGAAATAGAAAGAATAAAAGAGAGAATAGAGATGGAGGGCTGTAAGGTGAATTTAATACAAGGAGAAAATCAATGTATATTAGGAATTGTTGGAGATACTACAAAGCTTGATCCTGATAAAATTCAAGCTAATGAATGTGTAGAAAGAGTTACTAAAGTACAACAGCCTTTTAAATTAGCAAATAGATTATTTCATCCAAGTAATTCAGAAATAAAAGTTAATGATCAAGTAATAGGTGGAGATAAGATAGCTATTATGGCAGGACCTTGTTCTGTAGAAAGTGAAGAGCAGATCTTAGAAATTGCAAAAACGGTAAAGGAAAGTGGAGCTGGATTTTTAAGAGGAGGAGCTTTCAAACCTAGAACCTCACCATACAGTTTTCAAGGACTTAAGCAAGAAGGATTAGAACTTCTTAAGCTTGCAAGAAAAGAAACAGGACTTCCTATAGTAACAGAGATAATGTCTGCTGATATGATAGATACATTTGTTGAAGATGTAGATGTTATTCAAGTGGGTGCAAGAAACATGCAAAACTTTGATTTATTAAAACAACTCGGAAAAACAAGAAAACCAATTCTTTTAAAAAGAGGCTTATCTGCAACCATTGAGGAATTAATCATGTCTGCTGAGTATATAATGGCAGGTGGAAATGAAAATGTAATATTGTGTGAAAGAGGTATAAGAACCTTTGAAACATATACAAGAAACACTTTAGATTTAAGTGCTATACCTGCAATAAAAAGATTAAGTCACTTACCTATCATAGTTGATCCAAGCCATTCAGCAGGAATGTGGTGGATGGTAGAACCCTTAGCAAAAGCGGCTCTAGCAGTAGGAGCAGATGGACTTATCATTGAAGTACACAATGATCCAGCTAATGCAAAGTGTGATGGACAACAATCTATAAAACCAGAGAGATTTAAAGAACTTATGAAGGAATTATCACAAATAGCTAAAATAGAGAAAAAGGCAATCTAAAATTTGGGGGTGGTTACATTGGAGGAATGTGATTTTAACTTTAATATAGTTATTGTTGGTTTAGGGCTTATAGGTGGATCATATGCTATGGCATTAAGAAAATTAAATCCTTTAAGTATAAGTGGTATAGATGTAGATGAAAATTCATTAAAAGAAGCTGTAAATAGAGGAATAATAGACCAAGGATTTACAGATGGAAAAGAAGCTTTGAGAAAAGCAGATTTAGTTATTATGGCCACTTATCCTGAAGAAATTGTGAAATTTATGAAAAGCAATATAGGTGATTTTAAAAAAGGAGCTGTAATAACAGATACTTGTGGGATAAAGGAAGGATTAATAGATATTATAAACTCTTTTTTGCCTGATGAACTGGATTTTGTTGGAGGACATCCAATGGCAGGAAAAGAATCAAAGGGAATCAAGGTTGCTTCTGATGATATTTTTAATAATGCTAATTATATAATTACACCTACAGAAAGAAATCTTAAGGAAAATATAATGCTAATAGAAAAGATGGCAAGAGCTATAGGTTGTAAGAAAGTAATAAGTATATCACCTGAAGAACATGATAAGATAATATCATTTACAAGTCAGCTTCCACATGTTATAGCAGTATCACTTATGGATTCAGATTTTGCAGAAAATAATATAGAAACTTTTACTGGGGGAAGCTTTAAAGATGCTACTCGTGTTGCGGTTATAAATTCTACCTTGTGGTCAGAGTTATTCTTTCTTAATTCAGATAATTTGATTAATGAGATAGAAAGATTTCAAAAATCCATGGAAAAAATAAAAAATGCTATAATGTCAGAGGATGAAAATACTTTAAAACATATATTTAGAAATGCCACTGCAAGGAGAAAGAAGATGGTATAGATTATGAAAATAATTGAAGTAAAACTTAAAGATAATAGTTATAAAATTTATATTGAAAAAAACATTTTTGAAAAAATAGCAGCTTATTTGAAAGAAAACCATGAAAATAAAAAAATTCTTATAGTAACAGACAAGAATTTGGAAAAATTATATGTAAAAGCTTTAAACAAAACTATACAGGATAAAAATTTTAAAACAAAGATTATTTCCATAGAACCAGGAGAAAAAAGTAAATCTATAGATACACTAAAAAAGTTGTATGAGGATTTTACTAATTTTAATCTCACAAGAGGGGACTTAATATTAACCTTTGGTGGTGGTGTTGTTGGTGATTTAGGTGGCTTTGCAGCTGCTACTTATTTAAGAGGAATACCATATATACAAATACCTACATCACTTTTAGCTCAAGTAGATAGCAGTGTGGGTGGTAAAGTTGCGGTGGATTTACCTTGGGGGAAAAATTTGGTAGGAAGCTTTTATCAACCTAAAGCTGTTTTTATAGATCCAGAATTACTCAAAACTTTGGATAAAAGGTTTTTGCATGATGGATTAGCAGAAGTAATAAAGTACGGATGTATAAGAGATGAAAGTATATTTAGAACACTTATGAATTATAAAGATGATGAAGAACTCTTAGAAAACATAGAAAAGATAATATACACATGCTGTAATATAAAAAAGAAAGTAGTGGAGAGTGATGAGAAGGATTTAGGCGAAAGAATGATTTTGAATTTTGGTCATACTTTGGGGCATGCTGTAGAAGAATATTTCAATTACAGCAAATATACTCATGGTGAAGCTGTTGCTATAGGCATGGCTGAAATAACTAGAAGAAGTGAAGAACTTAACATTACTAAAATTGGCACTTATAATTTTATAAAAAAAATACTTATGAAGTATGAATTACCATACAGAAGAATAGAAATGGACAAAGAAAAAATACTTCACACAATAAAATTGGATAAGAAGAGTAGTGGGGAAAATATTAATTTAATTCTTCTAAATAAAATAGGTGAAGGTTTTATCAAAAAAGTGTCCATTAAGGAAATAGAAAATTATATTTAAAAAATAGGGGGCTAAATTTTATGAAATATGTAATGATTAATCCAAGTAATCTCAGTGGAAAAGTAGAAGTTCCAACTTCAAAAAGTGCTTGTCATAGAGCAGTAATTTGTGCTGGACTTTCAAATGGAACTAGCAATATATCTAATGTAGTTTTTTCAGAAGATGTAGAAGCTACTTGTGATGTAATGAAGAATTTAGGAGTAAGAATTAAAAAGGAAAAAAATTCACTTCAAATAAGAGGTTTGGAAAAGTTAGAACCTATAAATTCAAATATGGATTGTTCAGAATCTGGGTCAACACTTAGATTTTTAATACCAGTAGGAGCAACAACAGGGGAAAAACTTACGTTTAAAGGAAAAGGAAAGCTTATAGAAAGACCTTTAAAGTGCTACTATAATATATTTGATGAACAGAAACTTAAATATGATAATGCAAATGGAAAACTTCCATTAACTATAGAAGGTAAATTAAAACCAGATGAATATAAAGTTAGAGGAGATATAAGTTCTCAATTTATCAGTGGATTGATGTTTGCTCTTCCACTTTTGGATGGGGATTCAAAGATAATAATTACTACAGAATTGGAATCAAAGCCTTATGTAGATTTAACTATGGATATGCTTAAAAAGTATGGTATAGATATAGAAAATAGAGAATATAAGGAATTTATTATAAGAGGAAATCAAAGCTATAAATCATCAGATTGTGAAGTAGAAGGTGATTTTTCCCAAGCAGCCTTTTGGCTTGCAGCAGGATTACTTGGAAATGATATAGTATGTGAAGGACTGGATATAAATTCTTTACAAGGAGATAAAGCTATACTCAATATAATAAAAAGTATGAATGGTAAAATTTCTATACAAGGAAATAAAATAAGAGCAGTACCTTCTAAAACTAAAGGTACAATTATAGATGCTTCTCAGTGTCCAGATCTTGTACCTATATTAACATCACTGGCAGCATTAAGTGAAGGCACTACAGAAATAGTAAATGCAGCTAGACTTAGAATTAAAGAATCTGATAGATTAAGTGCAATAAGTACAGAACTTAACAGACTTGGAGCAGATATAGAAGAAAAAGAAGATGGACTTATAATAAGAGGAAAAGAAAGTCTTAAAGGTGGAGAAGTTCAAAGCTGGAATGATCATCGTATAGCCATGGCACTAGCAGTGGCTTCCATAAAGTGTAATGAGCCTGTTATAATAAAAGATGCGTCTTGTGTTAAAAAATCCTACCCAGATTTTTGGAAACACTTCAGAGCTTTAGGAGGTAATATAGATGAGTGGAGTTTGGGGCAGTAAAGTAAGACTTTCGATTTTTGGAGAGTCTCATGGAAAGGCTATAGGCATAAATATTGATGGCCTTAAGCCAGGTATAGAATTGGATTTAGATTATATAAATAAAGAGATGAAAAGGAGGGCTCCAGGAGGAAACGAACTTTCTACTCCTAGAAAAGAGGAAGACAATTTTGAAATATTAAGTGGATACTTTAATGGAAGAACTACAGGAACACCTTTGTGTGCGATTATTCATAATAAAAATCAACATTCCAAGGATTATGAAAAAACTAAGAATTTAATGAGACCTTCTCATGGAGATTTAACAGGATATGTTAAATATCAAGGATTTAATGATTATAGAGGAGGAGGGCATTTCTCAGGAAGGATAACAGCTCCTTTAGTATTTGCAGGTGCTATCTGTAAACAAATATTAGAAAAAAAAGGTATATTTATTGGAAGTCATATAAAAAGTATAGCTAAAATAGAAGATGTAAGCTTCAATATGACTGAAATAGAAAATGAAATCTTAAAAAGTTTAAATGAAAGTAAATTTCCTGTTTTGACTGAACAAATAGGTATTAATATGAAAAACAGCATATTAAAAGCTAAGGAAGAAATGGATTCTTTAGGTGGAGTTATAGAGACAGCAGTAAATAATTTACCGGTAGGTCTTGGAGAACCTTTCTTTGACTCTGTAGAAAGTGTTTTATCACATTTGTTATTTTCTATTCCAGGAGTAAAAGGAGTAGAATTTGGTGAAGGCTTTAATATATCAAAAATGAAGGGTTCAGAAGCCAATGATGGATTTTATATTGAAAATGAAAAAATAAAAACCTACAGCAATAATAATGGGGGAATTTTAGGTGGAATTACAAATGGAATGCCTTTAATATTTAGAACAGCTGTAAAACCAACACCATCCATTGCAAAAATTCAAAATACAGTGGACATACAAAAGAGAGAAAATGCTAAGATAGAGATAAAAGGAAGACATGATCCTTGTATTATACCTAGAGCACTTCCAGTGGTGGAAGCTGCAGCTGCAATAGCAATAATTCAATTTATAGATTAAGGAAAGTGATAAACATGGAAGATTTAAACTATTTAAGAGAACAAATTAATGAAATAGATGAGGAATTAGTAAAGCTCTTTAAAAAGAGAATGTCAGTAGTTTCTAATGTAGCTCATTATAAGATAGAAAATCACATGGAAGTATTGGATAGTAGTAGAGAAGATCAAATTATAAACAAGCATTTGAAGAAGGTTGAAGATAAAACTTTACAAAACTATTTAAAGGAGTTTCTTCAAGATTTAATGAGTATAAGCAGAGAATCCCAAAAGGAAATACTCTCTAAGGTATCATGTAATTGTGAAGCAGATGAAGATAGTGAATTTAAAGTAGGGTTTCAAGGGGTTCCTGCCTCATTTAGTCACCAAGCGGTAAATGAGTATTTTGGTAACAATGTAAAGTCAGAACATTTTAAGAGTTTTAAGGATATTTTTGAAGCAGTACAAAAAGGTGACATAAAATATGGTGTTTTACCTATTGAAAATTCATCAAC
Source organism: Clostridium drakei (assembly GCF_000633595.2). GTDB lineage: Bacteria > Bacillota > Clostridia > Clostridiales > Clostridiaceae > Clostridium_AM > Clostridium_AM drakei. Next base: position 82,385 of record NZ_JIBU02000012.1, read on the forward strand.
AGGTGGTATTTCTGAAGTTTACGATCTTATGAGGGAATATGGATTTTATATAGTTGGTGAAAAATGTGTAAAGGTAGATCATAATTTAATGGGAATTGGAAATGCTGAAATTTGCGATATAAATGAAGTTTACTCACATACACAAGGTTTTCTGCAGTGTAAAGAATTTTTTGATGTTCATAGTGATTGGAGATTAATTCCATACTTTAATACTGCTAAAAGTGCAGAGTATGTAAGCAAGGAAAATTTGAAAAATAAAGCTTGCGTGGCAAGCAAAAAGGCAGCAGAATTTTATGGATTAAAAATTTTGAAGGAAAATATAAATTATAATAGTAACAATTATACTAGGTTTATAATTATAGGAAGAAAAGAAAAATGTGATGTTAACTGTGATAAGATAAGTGTTATTTTATCAATATCTCATGAGGTAGGAGCCTTGTATAAAATTTTAAAGCATTTTTCAGATAACAATTTAAATATGATGAAAATAGAGTCAAGACCAATTGTAGGTAAATCATGGCAGTACTTTTTCTATATCGATTTTCAAGGAAATATATTAAATGAAAATACAAGAAGTGCTTTAAAGACCATAGAAGAAGAAAGTTTGTATTATAAGTTTTTGGGAAACTACAAAGGTGAGGTGAGTTAAATATAGATGGGAAATTTATATGGACTAATTGGAAAAACTTTAGGACACAGTATTTCTCCTAAAATACACAGTTTAATATTAGAAGATTTAAATTTAAATGGTTTTTATAATTTGTTTGAAGTAAATAATGAAGATTTAAAAAAAGCTGTAATTGGATTAAAAGCACTTGGAGCTAAGGGAATAAATGTAACTATACCTCACAAAGTGAACATTATGGAATACTTAGATGATGTATCTGTGGAAGCTTCAAAAATAGGAGCCATTAACACTATAGATTTTAAAGGAAACAAACTTATAGGGTATAATACGGATTATTATGGCTTTGGTGAATCGTTAAAAAGAGAAGAAATAGATACTTATAATAAAGAAGCCGTTATACTAGGCACTGGAGGAGCTTCAAAGGCAGTGTTTCACTATTTATTGGATAACGGAATAAATGATATCATTTTTGTGAGTAGGATTCCTGAAAATGCTAAAGATAAGCTTAAAGATTTTAAGGTTATATCTTATGAAGATATGAATAAGCTTAAATGCAAGGATATAATTATAAATTGTACTCCTTGTGGAATGTATCCTAAGATAGAAAGTTGTTCAGTGGATAAGAATATATTAAGTAAATTTAGTTCGGCAATAGATTTAATATATAATCCTATAGAAACTATTTTTTTAAGAGAAGCTAGGGAAATTGGAGTAAAAACTGTAAATGGACTTTATATGTTAGTAGCTCAAGCTATAGCATCACAAGAAATTTGGCAGCAAATGAAAATTGGACAAGAAATTAAAAAGCATATATATAAAGTTATTGAAAAATGTAATTGTTAAATTTTTGAAATAAAAAATGAAAGGTGTTATAAATATGGTGAGTAAAAATATAGTATTAATAGGAATGCCAGGCAGCGGAAAAACAACAATAGGAAAAATTTTATATGAAAAATTGAGAACAGATTTCATTGATATGGATGATTATATAGAAGATAGAGAAGGAAAAACCATAACAGATATATTTAAAAATGGAGAAGATTATTTTAGAAAACTAGAAAAAGAAGCTGTTTGTGAAGTAAGTGCAAAAAAATCAGCTATAATATCCACTGGTGGTGGAGTAATAAAGAATTTTTCAAATATAGAAAACTTCAAGAAAAATGGTATTGTAATTTTTATAGATAGACCTGTAGAAAATATTGCAAAAGACATAAATGTATTAAGTAGACCTCTTTTGAAAGATGGAGTAGGAAAATTATATGAACTTTTAGATGAAAGATATGAACTTTACAAAAAATACTCAGATTTTCGAATTGAGAATAATGGTAAAATTGAAGATGTAATTGAAAAAATACTAGAATTAGCAAAATAAAAATTCAAACAGCAGTAAGTGACTTATACTAATTCTTAAATTTTCTATATAAATAATTAGATATAGTATTTTATAATTCCATAAGATTTAGACATATGAAGAAAATAACCAGTAAATATGTTTTTAACTTGTTATTTTGTTCATATGTTTATTTTCTAAAAATATTAATAATTACTATTAATTTATTCAATAACTTAATTATATATTTCATGTTTCAAAATATCTAATAGTTTTTTTGTGTATAATCAATAGAACAATTCTATAGATTTGTAGAGTGTATGTAAAAATAAAAGAAATTTTATATGCACTTATTTGTGTCTAAATAATTTTTCTTACCATATTTAATTGCAAATGAACGAAAAGAATCTGTAGCAAGAGTGTTATAACGATTTTTAACAGTAGCTGCATAAATAAATCTTTTATAATTTGGTTGTTTGATTTTAAGTATTTTTACATCAAAATTTTTTAAAGATGGTATATTAGGAATGATTGCCATTCCATAATTAATAGCTACAAAGCCAGCTATAGCACTATCCTCTTCAGCTTCACATGCAATTTTAGGTACTATATTTGAATCTTTAAACATTTTATCTATAAGTGGGCGCAAACCACTTTCATTACTGAAGAAAACAAAAGGGTAAGGTGAAGTTTCACTTAAACTTATACTTTTGTAATTAGAAAGAGGATGATCTTTAGGTACAATGATAACTAATTCTTCTTGTGCTATAGGAATAAAATCAATATTGGGTTCATTTTCAACAAAAGAGCAAAAAACCAGATCAAATTTTCCTTCTTTAAGGTTATTAATTAAATATTGAGTGTTTCCTTGAGCAAAAGAAAAATCTACATTTTTATAATTAGTTTCATTTAAAAAGCTTTGAACTATATTAGGTACAAATTTTGAACCTAAAGTGTAAATAAAAGCTAAGTCAACCTTTCCTTCTGTTGGACTTACCATTTTTAACAATAGATTTTTACCTAAATCTAATTCATCAAGAGCTTTTTCTACATAAGAAAGAAAAAAACGTCCATATTTTGTCAATTTTACATTTCTACCTTCCTTTTCAAATAGTTGAGTACCAAATTCTCTTTCTAATTCTGAAATACTATAACTTAAACTAGGCTGTGTTATGTATAATTTTTCAGCTGCCTTTGTGTAATGCTCAGTTTGTGCTAAAACACGAAAGTATTGAAGCTGTTTCAAATTCATTTTAATTCACCTCTTTCTATATTTTTATTTTAATACTTTTTTTAGAATTTTTAATCGTTTATAGTACTCATTATAATAGAATATATAAATAAATTCTATAGCTTTAAAGGAAAATATGAATTAGATTTATGATAACGGTTTTGCTATAATGAATCACGAGATGAATGTTAATTAACAAACACATTCATTTAAGTTTAGTTGTATTGATAAAAAAAGTATTTGATATAGTGAAAATCCAATTCTTGATACAAACACGATATAAATGCAATATGTTAAGAAAAAACTTTCCATATTGTTTCTAAATTCTACTATATAAAGATAAAATAGGTATAAAAATGGAGGAAGAAAAATGAAAAGCAAATATCCAAATCTTTTGTCACCAATTACTATAAATGGAATGACTCTTAGAAATAGAACTGTTATGCCACCAATAGGTAGTAATTTTGCTACTGTTAGTGCAGAAGTATCTGAAGAGATGATTAAATATTATGAATTAAGAGCAAAAGGTGGTACAGGGCTTATCATAGTTGAAAATGCTTGTATTGATTTTCCAATGGGAACTAACGGAACAAAGCAGTGCAGAATTGATGATAACCAATATGTACCTGGACTTTATACATTAGTGGAAAGACTTCATGCTTATGGAGCTAAAGTTTCAATTCAGCTTAACCATGCTGGAGCATCTGCTTATGCTGCAAGATTAGATGGAGTACAAGCAGTTTCTGCTTCTAATATTCCTTCAAAGACAGGTGGAGCAATTCCAAGACCATTAACTGTAGAGGAAATGAAAGATATTGCAAAAAAATATGGAGAAGCTGCTGCAAGAGCTCAATTAGCAGGATTTGATTCAGTTGAAATTCATGCAGGTCATTCTTATTTGCTTAATCAATTTTTATCACCTTTATTTAATGATAGAACTGATGAATTTGGTGGAAGTGCTGAAAATAGAGCAAGATTTGCTGTAATGGTTATAGATAGTGTTAGAGCTGCAGTAGGTCCTAGATTCCCAATTTCTATAAGAATTAGTGCTGATGACATGATTGAGGGAGGTAACACGCTTGAAGATTCTCTAGAATTAATGGGATACATGCAGGAAAGAGTAGATTTCTTAAATATTTCTATAGCACAAAATGATACCTTATATCTTCAACATGATAAAATGAGTTTAGCAGAAGGCTGGAGAAGCTATATGGCGAAGGCTTTCAAAGAAAAATTCAATAAACCAGTAATAACTTCAGGAAACATTCGTTCTCCAAAAGTTGCTGAGGAAATCATTGCTAAAGGAGATGCAGACCTTTTAGCTATGGGCCGTGGTTTAATTGCAGAACCATATTGGGCTAATAAGGTTGCTGACGGACAGGAACATCTTCTTAGAAGATGTATATCTTGTAATATAGGATGTGCTGATCATCGTTTAGCAAAATCACAACCAATTCGCTGTAGTATAAATCCAGATCTTTTATTTGAAGATGCTTATAAAGAAAAACAAGTAAAGAAACCTGTTAACGTTGTAGTTATTGGTGGAGGTACAGCAGGACTGGAAGCTGCCTGTACTGCTGCAGAAGTAGGTTGTAATGTTACATTATTAGAACAAAAGGATAGATTAGGTGGATTAGCTTGGATGATCGGAACGATTCCAGCAAAAGCAAGAATTCATTATTTTGTAGAATATTTAGAAAATAGAGTGAAGGAACTTCCTAACCTTAAAGTAAAACTTAACACAAAAGCTTCAAAAGAAGTATTAGATGGATTAAATCCAGATATTGTAATTAATGCAACAGGATCAAAACCATTACTTCCTCCAATATCGGGATTATTAGATCGTGTAGATAAAGATGGATCAAAGGTTAAATCAACATTTGGATTTATTAATAACATCAAAGAGTTTGATAAAGACTGTAAAGATAAAAAAGTTGTAGTAGTAGGTGGAGGAGCAGTAGGACTTGATGTTGTAGAGTTCTTTGCTGAAAGAGGAGCAGATGTTGCTGTCATAGAAATGATGCCAGTAATAGGAAAAGATTTAGATACTAATACAAAGCTTGATGTATATCATATGATGAAAGTAAATAATGTTAAACAGCTTGCAAATACTGCACTTCAGACTGTTAATGATAGTTCGTTTACAGTGAAAAATTCTGAAGGAGCTGCTGTATATATAAACTTCGACTATGGTTTTGTATGCCTAGGAATGAGATCAGAAAATGCTGAATTCCCTATGGTTGAAGAGTATGCTTCAGAAAATAATGTAAAACTTCTTAACATTGGTGATAGTGTAAGAGCAAGAAGAATAATATCTGGTATTGAAGAGGGTAGAAATGTAGTTAAAACTTTAGAGGTTATGGGTGCATTTAAGTAATAATTTAAATTAAGTAAAAATAGTGCCGATTAAGGTGATTTGATTTCACCTTAATCGGCTATTTTTATAGTGATTCACTTACAGAACTTTTTTCCTTTATATATGAAATAAAATTAATAACAGCAGAAGGAAAATACTTATTTTTTTTATATGCAAGATATATTATTTGAGAATATTTTGGGCTGTTGATGTTTATTTTTTTTACTTTAGCATGTGCAAGAGCAGGCGCTTCAGCTATAATAGCTACTCCAAAGTTTGCAGCAACTAGTGAAGAAATAGCATATTCATCAGCAGCTTCACAAATAATTTTTGGATTCAAATTAATACTTTTCAATAATTTTAAAGTAGTTTTTCCCATAGCAGAAGTTTTATCATATGCTACTAAAGGATATGGTTCAATATCTTTCAAATCAATGCTTTCAAATTTTGAAAGCGGATGATCAAAAGGAACAATAACAAATAAATCCTTTTTAATAATTGGAACAAACATAATATCAGGTTCATTTTCTATGTGAGAACAAAAAATTAAATCATATTTATCATTTTTAAGTTCCTCTATCATTTCGTAAGAAAAACCTTGTTTAAATGTGAAAGTAACATTTTTATTTTGTTCTATATTTAAAAAACTACGCACTGTATCAGGTATATAATATTGTGCTAATGGCGAAATATATGCTATATCAACATGACCATGTTCACTGCTTGCTAATTGATTCATCTTATTTTTGGCATTTTCTAATTCGTTTAAAATATTTTCTACATATTGTAAAAAAATTTTGCCATACTTAGTTAGATGAACATTTCTTCCTTCTTTATCAAATAAGCAAATACCCAGTTCTGATTCTAAATTTAGCATTGATTTACTTAAGCTAGGTTGAGATACATTTAATTCTAAAGCTGCTTGTCTGAAGTGCTCTAATTGAGCAATTTTTCTAAAATAGTATAATTGGCTTAAGTTCATAGAGTAGTCCTCCTAAATAGAATAATACATAGTATATCATAATTGATAGATAAAAACTATTAATAATCATAAAAATATGTATTAGAATTATCAAATGTATTGCAGTATAATAAAGTCAAGATATGTTAAAAAAATAACTAAACTGTTATATAATATACAATTATAGTAGAAAAGCTTTTATTATGTAGTGTTTTGTACAGTATTATCTGTTAAAATTTATAAGTAATAATTTTTTTAATTCTTTAAGATAACGATTACTTAATCTTAATCAATAATTTAAAAAGTTAAGAAAGGAAGTAAAAAATGAAAAGTATAGTTCAAGTAAGAAATATGAAATTAGGTCAGGGAATTCCCAAAATAGCAGTACCATTCATGGGATGCAGCAATGAAGAAATTATGAAGGATGTAGCTTATTTAAAAGAAGTTAAATTGGATGTTGCAGAATGGAGAATAGATTTTTACGAAGATGTATATAAAATTGAAAAAGTAAAAGAAATTTTAGCTGAAGTTAGAAAAGCATTAGGAGATACACCTTTGTTAGTTACTTTTAGGAGTGCTAAAGAAGGTGGAGCAAAGGAAATTACATTAGAATATTATATAGAATTACAAAAGGCAATATCAGCAACAGGCAATGCAGATATGATTGATGTGGAATTATTTATTGGTGATGAAGAAGCTGTGAAGGAAATTGTAAAAGCAGCACACGAACATGATGTTAAAGTAATTATGTCTAATCATGATTTTGATAAAACGCCTAGTAAAAATGAAATAATAGCAAGGCTTTGCAAAATGCAAGAATTAGGAGCAGATGTACCTAAAATAGCAGTAATGCCTTTAAGCAGTACAGATGTAGTTGAATTATTGACAGCTACAAATGAAATGACACGTGATCATGATAAAACACCGATTATAACTATGTCTATGGGACCACTAGGAGTTATAAGTCGTCTAGCAGGTGAAGCCTTTGGATCAGCGCTTACTTTTGGATCAGCAAAAGTTGCATCAGCTCCAGGACAATTAGAAGCAAATGAATTATACAAAATACTTTCACTTATTAGTGCTAATAAATAGTTATTATAATAAAAAACTATATAAAAATATAAATTAGATATAAAGGAGACGATTATTATGGCAGAAAGAATTACAGGACACACAGAACTTATAGGATTAATAGCATATCCAATTAGACATTCAAGTTCACCAGCAATGCACAATGAAGCATTTGCAAAATTAGGTTTGGATTATGCTTATCTTGCATTTGAAGTAGGTAATGAACAATTAGAGGATACTATAAAAGGCTTCAGAGCAATGAAAGTTCGTGGATCAAATGTATCAATGCCAAATAAAACAGTGGTACATAAGTATCTTGACAAGTTATCAGAAGCAGCAGAACTTTGCGGTGCAGTTAATACAATTGTAAATGACAATGGTGTTTTAACTGGACACATCACAGATGGTATTGGTTATATGCAATCATTAAAAGATGCTGGAATTGATGTTGTTGGTAAGAAAATAACAATAGCAGGAGCAGGTGGAGCAGCTACAGCAATAGAAATACAAGCAGCTTTAGATGGAGTGAAGGAAATATCAATATTTAACCGTAAGGATGAATTCTTCGAAAGAGGAAAGAAGACAGTAAAAGATATTAATGAAAAAACTAACTGTAAAGCAACTTTATATGATTTAGATGATCTTGCAAAATTAAAAGAAGAAATTGCAGACAGCTATTTATTTGCTAATGCAACTGGTGTTGGAATGAAACCTTTAGAAGGTCAAACTTATATTCCAGATCCAAGCTTCTTAAGACCAGATTTAATTGTAACAGATACAGTTTATGCACCTGCAGAAACAGCATTGTTAAAAATGGCAAAAGAAGTAGGTTGTAAAACAATGAATGGTTTTGGAATGATGCTATTCCAAGGAGCAGCAGCTTTCAAGCTATGGACTGGAAAAGAAATGCCTATAGAACACATGAAAAAAGTATTAAACATTAAATATTAATTAATTCAATTTTGCTATATATAAAACTTAGATTTAATATGAGCACATTGAGACACAACTTTTTAGAGGACAAAGAGTAATTGTCCTCTAAAAGTTGAATTAATAGGATTTTGTATACACATAATACAACTAAACTTTATATTTCAGTATTTTCTATAACAAAATTTTTAAATTCATGAACAATTGGTGCAAGGTAAGCATCTTTCAACATTGCTAAATAAAATAGTCTTTCAAAATTTGGACTTGAAATTTTAATTACTTTCAAATTCATAGAATTCAAAATAGGCATGTTAGGACAAACTGCAATGCCAAAATTTTTAGCAACAAGTCCAGCAATTACTTGATCTTCTTCAACTTCATAAACAATTTTGGGTTCTTTACCGATTTGTGTAAACAAATCATCAACTATAGGTCTAAGTCCACTTTTGCTTGTAAAAAAGATTTGAGGGTACGGGATTGTATCAATTAAATCTATTGAGTTTTTATCTGCAAGTGGATGGTCAGTAGGAACAATTAGTACTAGCTCTTGGTTAGCAACTGGTATAAATTCAATACCTTGTTCTTTACCGATTTTGGAGCAGAAAGCAATGTCATATTTTCTCTCCTTGAGACCTTGGATAATATCAACAGAAGTTGCTATAGTGTTGAAATTAAATTCTATTGATTTTTCACTATGGGTTTCTAAAAACTTTCGAGTAATATCTGGTACGAAATCCGTTCCTAATGTGCGAAGAAAGGCTAGCTGAATTTTACCTTCACCACTGCCAATAAGTTTTAAAGTTTTAACACTAGAATCAAGAATTTCTAAGGATTTTTCTACATTATTTAAAAATACTTTTCCATATTTGGTAAGCACAATGTTTCTACCGTCTTTTTCAAACAAAGAGATGCCTAGTTCATTTTCTAATAAGGATATTGCATGACTTAAACTTGGCTGAGTAATCATTAATTTCTCAGCAGCTCTTGTATAATGTTCTAAGTGTGCTAGAGTTACGAAATAGCGTAAATGATATAAATTCAATTTCATGCCTCACTTTCAAAATATGATTGGCACAATTATAACACAAACTATACATAAAATCTATTAATTGATAGGAAATTATCAATTTGTTTTATGAAAACTTATATAATATAATGAGTTTATAAATTTCAATTAAATCGATTACTTAATTGAAATTAGGCCTATTTTAATAGGAAACTACCGGTAGAAAATGACTTGATTAATTTATTAAATATCTCATACATAAGTTAAAAACTAAGCTAAATTAATAACAATTTTTCATTTGAAAGGGGATAATATCATGAAAAATCAATGCCCACCAATTACAGTTAGTTCATGGACATTAGGAGATCAATGTAAATTTGAAGAAAGAGTTAAAGCAGCAAAAGAAGCAGGTTATGAAGGAATAGGTCTTCGTGCTGAAACATATGTAGATGCATTAAATGAAGGTTTATTTGATGCTGATATACTTGATATTCTTAAAAAATATGATATGAAGGTTACTGAAGTTGAATATATTACACTTTGGGCTGAAGATAATCGTTCTTATGAAGAAAAATATAAAGAACAAATGTGTTTCCATATGTGTGAATTATTTGGTGTTAACCACATAAATATTGGATTAATGGAAGATTATAGTGTTGAACATACTGCACAAAAGTTAAAAGAATTATGTCAAAGAGCTGGTAAGTATGTTATTGGTTTAGAACCTATGCCATACAGTGGTGTTCAAGATATTAAAAAAGGTTGGGCAGTAGTTAAAGCTTCTGGCTGCGACAATGCTAAGCTTATATTAGATACATGGCATTGGGCAAGAGCAAATCAGGAAAATGATATTAAATTATTAGAAGGTATACCAGCTGATAAAATTGTATCCATCCAGATCAATGATGTTTATGAAAGACCTTATGCAAAATCTATATTAAGAGATGAATCAATGCATGATAGACTTGCACCAGGCACTGGAATTAATGTAACAGAAGGTTTTGTTCAGATGATTAAAGAAAAAGGTATAAAACCTGCATGTATTGGTGTTGAAGTAATAAGTGATGCTATTTTAGAAAAAGGTGTTGCTGAAGCAGCTAAGCACACATATGACAATACTATAAAAGTATTAGATAAAGCTTGGCCAGAAGTTTCTCCAAATGCAAAATAGTAATATATTATAAATTTTAATGGATTTCAAAAAATGAAAGGATGAGATTTTTTATGATGTTTAAATCCATGTTTGCTCCAATAAAAATTGGTCCAATGACAGTTCCAAATCGTTTTGTTGTTTCACCTATGGGAAACAATTTTGCAAATACAGATGGAACTATGAGTGATAAATCATTGGCCTATTATAGTAAACGTGCTCAAGGTGGTTTTGGATTAATAACTTTTGAAGCTACAGTTGTGCATAAAGAAGCTAAGGGAGGTCCTAGAAAACCTTGCTTATTTGATGATAGTACAGTAGAAAGCTTTAAACGTGTTATTGACGCTTGTCATGAAAATGGTGCTAAAATATCTATTCAGCTTCAACATGCAGGGCCTGAGGGTAATGCAAAAGTTGCTGGATATCCATTAAAATCTGCGTCAGCAATACCATCAGCATTAGGTCGTAATATACCTGAAGCAATGACTACTGAAGAGATTTATGAATTAATTGAAGCATATGGTGATGCAGCAGTACGTGCGAAGAAAGCTGGAGCTGATGCAGTAGAAGTACACTGTGCACATGGATATCTAATTAGTAGTTTCCTATCTCCAAGAACAAACAAACGTGTAGATGAATTTGGAGGATGCTTTGAAAATAGAATGAGACTTCCTCGTTTAGTTATTGAAAATATTCGAAAAAAAGTTGGACATTCTATAGCTATTATATGCCGTATAAATTCTAGTGATGAAGTTGCAGGTGGATTAGATGTTCACGATAGTGCAGTAATTGCTGCTTATTTAGAAGAGTGTGGTATTGATGGACTTCACGTTTCACGTGCTGTACATCTTAAAGATGAATATATGTGGGCACCTACAGTTATACATGGAGGCTTCAATGCTGAATTAGTTACAGAAATAAAAAGAGCAGTAAATATTCCTGTTATTGTTGTAGGACGTTTTACAGAACCACATTATGCAGAAATATTAGTTCGTGAAGGAAGATGTGATTTAGTAGCCTTTGGACGTCAAAGCTTAGCTGATCCAGAAACACCTAATAAGGCTGCAGCTGGATGCTTGGATGAATTAACTCCATGTATTGCTTGTTTACAAGGATGTGTTTGCAACATGTATCAAGGAAAGCCAATTACTTGCCTTGTTAATCCACTACTTGGAAGAGAAAATGAGTTAAAACAAGCAGATACTAGTAAAAAAGTAGTAGTTGTTGGAGGCGGAGTTGGTGGTATGCTTGCGGCATGGGTATGTGCTAAGAGAGGCCATGATGTAGCATTGTTTGAAGCAACTGATACACTTGGTGGACAAATGCGTTTAGCAGCTTATCCTCCAGGAAAAGGCGACATTACAAATATGGTACGTAGTTATATCAATAAGTGTAACAAATATGGTGTGAAAATCCATATGAATACAAAGGTAACTCCTGAAATAGTATCACAAGAAAAACCTGATGCAGTAATTTTAGCTACAGGAGCAACACCACTTGTACTTCCTATACCAGGAATCAATGAGTCTGGATTGATCCATGCAGTTGATCTTCTTGATGGAAAAGAAGTTTGTGGAAAAAAAGTTCTTGTTGTAGGAGGCGGTATGGTTGGATGTGAAACAGCTGCTTTCTTAGGAGAACTTGGACATGATGTTACTGTTGTAGAACTTCGTGATGAAGTAGGAGCTGATGTAATATCAGAACACCGTAAATATTTAATGAAAGATTTTGATGAATATAAAATTAAAACTATTACAGGAGCAAAAGTTGCAAAATTCTTTGAAGATGGCGTAGACTATACACTTGCAGACGGAGTAGGACAAAGTGCTCATGGTTTTGATTCAGTAGTTCTTGCTATGGGATCACGTAACTATGATCCATTAAGTGAAGATGTTAAAAAAGTTGTAAAAGAAACTTATGTTGTTGGAGATGCAACAAGAGCACGTAGAGCATTAGATGCAACAAAAGAAGCACTAGATGCAGCATTACAAATATAATGCTATAGCACTATAACAATTTTAGGGGGCTTACATTATGGAAAAAAGAATTTCAGGAACAACAGCTTTATATAGTTTAATAGGTACACCAGTGGGACATTCAGGATCTCCTGCTATGTACAATTACAGCTTTCAAAAGACAGGAATAGATTCTGCATATTTAGCCTTTGACATTTCTTTAGAAAAAGTTCCTGATGCTATTGCAGCTATTAAGACTTTGAATATTAAAGGGTCAAATGTCACAATGCCATGTAAGAGTGAAGTAGTTAAATATATGGATGAGCTATCTCCAGCTGCTCGTATAGTAGGAGCAGTAAATACTATTGTCAATAACAATGGTAAATTAACTGGAAATATTACAGATGGTGTTGGATTTGTACGCAGCTTAAATGAAAATGGAGTAGAGGTAAAAGGTAAAAATATAACTATTATTGGTGCAGGTGGTGCTGCAACGGCTATTCAAGTACAATGTGCTTTAGATGGAGCTAAGGAAATTTCCATATTTAATATAAAGGATGATTTCTATAAAAGAGCTGAAGAAACTATTGAAAAATTAAAGCAAGAAGTACCACAATGCGTTGTAGAGTTATACGACTTAGAAGATAGACAAAAGCTTAGAGAAAAAATTGCATCTTCTAATATTTTAGTAAATGCAACAAGAGTAGGAATGCACCCTCATGAAGATGAATCTCCAATAAAAGATAATTCAGTTTTTAGAAAAGATTTAGTTGTATCAGATACAGTATATAATCCAAAACAAACAAAGTTTTTAAAAGCTGCTGAAGCTGCTGGATGTAAGACAGTAGATGGGACAGGAATGTTATTATGGCAAGGAGCAGAAGCCTTTAAGTTATATACTGGATTAGAAATGCCAGCAAAAGAAGTTAAGGAATTATACTTTAAGTAATGGCTAACATTTAGTATCCAATTAGGTTGGATTTATAAATCCAACCTAATTATTAAAACAGAAAAGTTAATAAATTAACAAAAAAAGTATATAAAAATTAACAAATTAATAACAAATTGCAGACGGAATTTTAATATATAAAAATATAATTTTTATCAATAAAACTTTTAGATGAAGAATGAGAGGAGAAAAAAATGAATAATAAAAAATATTATCCAACGGCCTTAGCATTATATTTCACCTATTTTGTACATGGTATTGGGGTATCAATTTTAGGACAATATAAAAAGGATTTTGCTACTGCTTGGGGAGGACATGTTTTAGCTAATGGTAATATTGATGTAAGTATAGTGCTTGCTGTTATCGCTGCACTTGGACTAGGTCGTCTTATTGGATATCCTTTTTCAGGACCTATTTCAGATAAGTTTGGAAGAAGAGTTTCAGGACTAATTGGTATAGTACTTTATGTGTGTTATTTCTTTGGTCTTATATTAGCACCAAATATGTATGTTGCTTATATATTTGCACTAATTGGTGGTGCTGCTAACTCATTTTTAGATACATGCGTTACTCCATCATGTTTAGAGATCTTTGTAAATTCTGGTGATGTTGCTAACATGTTTACTAAATTCTCTATATCTATATCTCAATTTTTACTTCCATTTATGATAGGTATCGTTTCAGCAAACCACATGACTTATAAAACTATTTTCATTGTGACAGGTATTTTACTTGCTATAGATGGCATCTTAATTGCATTTATGCCTTTCCCTCCAATGAACACTGGTGCTAAGAGTGATAAACCTAAGGAAGAAAAGATGAAATTTACACCAACTAGCATTGCAGTTATTCTTATTGGTTTTACATGTACATCTACATTCCAATTATGGTTAAACTGTAATCAAGAATTAGGAAAATTATATGGGCTTGCTAAGCCAGCTCAAATTCAATCATATTATGCAATGGGATCAATGGTAGCAGTACTTTTAACAGCAGCTTTAGTAAAGAAATTCCTTAAACCAGTTAAAGTACTTGTTCTTTATCCTTTGCTTTCAACAATAATGCTTTTGATCATATACTTTGTACAGACACCAACGATTTGTTTAATAGGTGGATTTGTAATTGGATTTACAGCAGCAGGTGGAGTGCTTCAGTTAGCTGTATCTACAGCAAACTCAATGTTCCCAGCAAATAAAGGTAAGATTACTTCCATAGTTATGATTTCATCTAGTGTAGCAAACTATGTTATTTTAAATGCTGCTGGTGCTATAACAAGATCTGGTGGTACAGATGGACCAAAATATGTAGTTTTATTTAATGCAGTAATTACTATTATTGGTGTAATACTAGCTTTATATGTAAACAGACAATATGCAAAACATGCAGTAGAACAATAAAAATATATTAGAACAATAGAATAGAACATATTAAATAAAACTTAATTGCAGATATTATGATATTTGCAATTAAGTTACATCTATTTCTTGAAAAATAATTTTTTGAAAATTTTAAATTTTGAATTGTGAAAGTTAAAATTAACCCAATCAATTATACATATAACAAAGATTTTGCTTAGATGTTGAAAAAAATTAGCAAAAAACGTACATAAAATAATATATTATTACATATTTCATGTTAACTTTTAAATTATTGAAAACATAAATTATGAAAATTTATACAGGAGGGGAAAAATGAGAGAAGTAATTATGGAGAAAGAAGAAAGAAAAGCAACTGGCAAGAGATGGTTTATATTGTTATTAGTGTGCATAATAACATTTGTAAATTATCTTGATAGGGCGAATTTATCGGTAGCGTCAACAGCAATATCAAAGGAATTTGCACTAAATCCTGCTGTAATGGGATTGATATTCTCAGCTATGAGTTGGGCATATACTTGTATGCAAATTCCATGTGGGTGGTTTCTTGACACATTTGGACCTAGATTAGTATATGGAATTGCTCTTTTAGGTTGGTCCTTAGTTACAGGAGTTATGGCATTTGCTTCTGGCGTAAGTAGTTTGATAGCTTGTCGTATTGGTCTTGGCTTTTTTGAAGCACCAGCTTTTCCGGCAAATAACCGTATTGTTACTACTTGGTTTCCATCTCATGAACGTGGTTTGGCAATTGGGGCTTATACTGGCTCGGAATATGTAGGACTTGCACTTTGCACTCCAATTCTTACTTGGCTTTTAGTAACATTTGGCTGGAGATCAATTTTTATTACTACTGGTGTACTTGGAGTACTATGTTTTATAGGTTGGATTGCTTTTTATCATGATCCTGCTTCTGCAAAAGGTGTTAATAAGGCAGAGCTTGATCTCATTAAAAATGGAGGAGGACTTTCCGACACTATAAAAGAGAAGAGAAAGATTAGCTTAAGAGAATTAAAGTATCTTTTTAGTAATAGACAATTGTGGGGCATGTATATAGGTGGATTTTCAATTGCCTCAATACTGTTCTTTTTTATGACATGGTTTCCATCTTATCTTGTAAATGAAAAACATATGGCTATATTAAAATTTGGTATATATGGCGCAATACCATATTTTGCAGCTATTGCTGGTGTATTTGTAGCTGGAAGATGGTCTGATTGGATGCTTTCAAGAGGACTTAGTATGAGTATATCTCGTAAAATGCCTGTTATTATTGGTTTATTACTATCTGCTATGATTATAGGTGGTAATTATACAAATAATATCACGTTAGTTATAATTTTTATGTGTATTGGTTTCTTTGGACAAGGTATGGCATCAACTGTTTCCTGGGCATTGCTTTCTGAAATAATGCCAAAGAATTTAGTTGGTTTATGCGGAGCTACTTATAATTTTATAACTAATATGGGAGGAGCGTTATCACCTCTTATAGTTGGATATCTGATTGCTAGAACTGGTTCATATTCTTCAGCATTAGTCTTTATATCAATTATGGGTATTATAGGTGCTATATCTTATATATTTATAATTGGAAAACCTGAACGTATTGTAATTTCTGATTAATGTATCAATAATTGCTAAACTATGAGACAAAGAATAATTGATATTTTCAAATTACTTGATTGGAATTGATTTTACTTATTTTATCTATAAAACACCATCATATTCATGACAAGTATTTTATCTATGTGTAAAATGTTTTGACAAAAAGTGAGTATGATGGTTATTAGTATAGGTTGTATGTTAATTTCTAAATTATTAAGAAATATGAACTATATTACAAATTATTCAGTAAGGGGGAGTATGTTATGGAAACTTCAACAAAAAAAATACCTGGAGCAAGATGGATATATATTTTGCCAGTATGTTTTATTACAACTTTTTTCTATTTTATAGATAGACAGATTATAAGTATAGCACTGCCAGGAGGACTTCAAAATGGGCTTGCTTTAAATTCTACAATGGCAGGTTTAGTGGCAGGAGTTTTTTCTATTGGTGTATTGTTTCTTTCTGTACCAGCTGGACAGCTAGCTCAAAAGGGAAAAGTTAAAAAGTTTGTTTCAATTTGCATTGCTGGATGGAGTATATTTACTATACTTACTGGATTCGTTCAAACCGGTTGGCAATTAGTAGCAGTTAGATTTGTTATTGGATTTTTTGAAGGTGCATTTTCTCCTGCAATTACTACTATATTCACATTCTGGTTTCCAGATAAAGATGGAGAAAGAAACAGAGCAAATTCAACTTATTTTACAGCAATTTCAATAGCAGCAGTTTCTATGGGACCTATTGGAGGAACTCTTATACAATTTTATGGATGGAGAAGTTTATTTATAATACTTGGCTTATTAAGTTTAGTAGGTTGTGCTCTATGGCATTTTTTTATTTTTGATAGACCAGAACAAGCAAAATGGTTAAGCAAAGAAGAAAGAGAGTATATAGAAACAACTATACAACAAGAACGTGAAGAAGCTAAAAAAGTAGCAGGAAATGTTGAAGTAAAAAGTGAAAAATTACCTTTAGGACTTTTATTACGTAACAAATATGTATGGAGTTTATGTATTGTGGGTTTTACTGTAAATATAGGTCAATTTGGTTATACTATTTGGATGCCTACAATGATTAAAGCTATTACCAAAACTAATATTTTAAATGTAGGATTTATATCTATAATACCAAATATTTTTACAGTAATTGGTCTTTGGGCATGGACTTACATTGCAACCAAGGTAAAGAATAGAAGGTTGACTACAGGTTTACCGCTTGTTATGTTTGCAGTATCTTTGTTAATAGCAAACTTTGCAGGAGGTACATTAACTCCAGTAGCTGAAATTGCATTATTATGTCTTGTTAGTATATTTGTACAAGGACATATGCCAAGCTATTACTCAATACCATCTCTTGTGTTAGTAAAGGAACTTGATGGTCCAGCAAGAGGTATGATGGCTGTTGCTATGGGATTAGGATCATTTGTTGGTCCATATGCAGTGGGGTATTTTATTACATTAACTGGTTCATCAAAAGCTGGAATGTTCTTTTTAACAGCTATGCTTATAATTGGTGGTTTATCTACATTATTATTACCAAAAAATATGATAGCAAATACTTCTGCTTCTAAGTAGGGAGAAGTTTCTTAAAATCTTTAATAGTTATTGATAAATTCTAATTACTAATTGTAATTATGGATTTATGATATTTACTTTTTATTATATGTAAAATATTATTATTTAGGAGGAAGTTGTTATGGATAGAAATGACGCAATTGGTAGGGAAGTATCAAATGAAGCACTTTTAATGCTTGAAGTAGAAAAGGTTTTCAAAAAAACTTATTTGGATATTTCATATGCTAATGAAAGTAAACATCAAAAGATGGATATAATTATTCCAAATGAAGGTGAAGGCCCATTTCCAGTAGTTATTAATATTCATGGAGGTGCATGGTTCTTTGGAGATAAGAGAAATGTACATACAAGATCAAGTATCCAGTTGGCTTTTAAAGGGTACGCTGTTGCAACTATCAATTACAGATTAAGCGGTGATGCAAAATGGCCAGCACAAATATATGATTGCAAGGCAGCTGTAAGGTTTTTAAGAGCAAACTCAGCTAAATATAATATAAAAACAGATAAAATTGGAGTTATAGGAAATTCGTCAGGAGGACACCTTGCTGGAGTTATGGCAACTACAAATGGACGTTCTGAATATGAAGATTTGTCAATGGGGAATTCAGAATATTCTAGTGATGTACAAGCTGTAGCTGCATGGTATGGAATTTTTGACTTTATTAATATAGAAAATCATAAAAAACAACTTGTTAAAGTGGGAGAAACCTATAAAGGTGAAGATGATGGTGTTTTAGATCGTCTAATGGGATGCAGCATGAAAGGAAATGAAGACAAATATGCTGATGCATCTCCAATTTACCAAATGAATGCAAATATGCCTCCAATGCTAATTCAACAGGGGACATCTGATAAAGTAGTACCATATCTACAAGCAATTGATTTTTTCAACAAGTATATAAAGTTTTGTGGAGATGAGAATGTGCATATTGATATATTAGAAGGAGCTATTCATGGTGATGATGCTTTTAGGACTAATGAAAATATGTATAAAGTTCTTAAATTTATGGACAAGTACATCATGGGAGTTCAAGGTAGATCATATGGAGAAATTCCTGAAATTCCTTTAGCTAAATAAATATTAAAAACTATTATATAAGGAGTGATACATAATGAAAAGATGATTTTTAAGTTGATTAGAAATCATCTTTTTACATAATATAATTTTTTATACCAGAATAAGTAATAATTATACAGGGGATTACAATACATAGAAAAAAGCTATTAATAATGATAAAAATATGTATTAGAATTGTTAAAATATAAATAGTATAATATAGACACAAAATGTTAAAAAAATAACTATATATTAAGTGGTGAATAATGATGAAAACAAATACTTTTTGTAAAATTATTTCTTTAAAAATTACATAAAATAGTTATTTACGTACTTTAAGATAACGATTACTAAAAATTATATTAATTTAGAGGTTGATTATAATAATATATAAAAATTTTAAGGTTAAAGGAGAGAATTATTATGGCAGAAAGAATTACAGGACATACAGAACTTATAGGATTAATAGCATACCCAATTAGGCATTCAAGCTCACCAGCAATGCACAATGAAGCATTTGCAAAATTAGGATTGGACTATGCTTATCTTGCATTTGAAGTAGGTAATGAAGAGTTAGAAGATACTATAAAAGGCTTCAGAGCAATGAAAGTACGTGGATCAAACGTATCAATGCCTAATAAAACAGTAGTACACAAGTACCTTGACAAGGTATCAGAAGCAGCAGAACTTTGTGGTGCAGTTAATACAATTGTAAATGATAATGGTGTCTTAACTGGACATATTACAGATGGTATTGGATACATGGAAGCATTAAAAGATGCTGGTATTAATATCATTGGTAAAAAAATGACCATTGTAGGAGCAGGTGGAGCAGCTACAGCAATAGAAATACAAGCAGCTTTAGATGGAGTAAAGGAAATATCAATTTTCAATCGTAAGGATGAATTTTATGCTCGTGCTGAAAAGACAGTAAAGGATATCAATGAAAAAACAAATTGTAAAGCAATTTTATATGATTTAGCAGATCTTGATAAATTGAAGGAAGAAATTAAGGATAGTTATATATTCACAAATGCAACTGGTATGGGAATGAAACCTTTAGAAGGACAAACTTATATTCCTGACCCAAGTTTTTTAAGATCAGATTTAATTGTAGTAGATGTTGTTTATTCACCAAGAGAAACAGCATTGTTAAAAATGGCAAAAGAGGTTGGATGTAAAACAATGAATGGGTTAGGAATGATGTTATTTCAGGGAGCAGCTGCATTTAAATTGTTTACAGGAAAAGATATGCCTATAGAACATATGAAAAAGGTGCTAGATATTAAATATTAATTAAGATTTATATGTGTATAGTGAATAAGCTATGTGAATACTAGAAATTGAATTATATTATGTAATTAATAAGTTACACATGGGTTGGATTTTAAAATTCAACCCAATTATAAAAATAAAACATTTAATGAGTTAATAAAAAAGGAATTTATAGAATAGTGCATATTAAAGTAGTATAGTGCAAATCAATTTTAAGTATATGAAAAAAATCATTTATATAATACAATATATTAGGAAATTATAAAAATAATTATCTGAAAATTTCAAAAAATACAATTAAATATATATAATAAACAAATTTAAGCAACTTTAATTGGAATTGGAGGAATATTGATGAAACAAAGTAATATGAACAATTTACAAAACAAACCAACTAAGAAAAGATGGTTTATACTATTTTTAGTATGTACAATAACATTTATAAATTATTTGGATAGAGCTAATCTTTCTGTTGCTGCACCATTTTTATCAAAAGATCTTAATTTAAATCCTGCTCAAATGGGATTGATATTTTCAGCATTAGGTTGGTCATATACTTGTATGCAAATTCCTTGTGGATTTTTGCTTGATCGTTTTGGAACTAAATTAATATATGGAATTGCACTTTGTGGATGGTCAATATTTACTGGTGCTATGGCGATTACGTATAATGTTGCAAGTATAATTGCTTCTAGAATTGGACTTGGATTTTTTGAAGCACCTGCTTTCCCTGCCAATGGACGTATTGTTACTACATGGTTTCCATCTAAGGAGCGTGGACTTGCAATAGGAGCTTATACTGGTGCTGAATATATTGGACTTGCACTTTGTACTCCTATAATAACATGGATTTTGATAAATTTTGGATGGAGAGCTGTATTTATAGTTACAGGGGCATTGGGACTTTTGTTTGCTATTGTTTGGTTTACTTGTTACAGTGATCCTGCTAAAACAAAAGGTATTAATAAAGAAGAACTTGATCTTATTAAAGATGGTGGAGGACTTTCAGATACTGTAGCAGAGAAAAGAAAAATTACTTTGAAAGATTTAAAGTATCTATTTTCAAACCGTCAATTATGGGGTATGTATATAGGTGGTTTTTCCATTGCTTCAATACTATTTTTCTTCATGACTTGGTTTCCATCATACCTTGTAAGTGAAAAACATATGCCTATACTAAAAGTTGGAATTTATGGAGCATTACCTTACTTTGCAGCAATTGCTGGAGTTCTTATATCTGGAAGATGGTCAGATTGGATGGTTTCTAAGAATTTAGGAATGAGTATATCAAGAAAACTTCCTGTTATTACTGGATTATTATTGTCTTCTGTAATTATAGGAGCTAATTATTCCAATGAGGTTAATACTATAATTACATTTATGTCAATAGCATTTTTTGGGCAAGGAATGGCATCAGCTATTTCTTGGGCACTACTATCTGAAATAATGCCAAAAAATTTAGTAGGATTGTGTGGCAGTACTTATAATTTTATAACTAATTTGGGAGGAACTCTATCTCCAGCTATAGTTGGATTTCTAGTTGCTAGAACGGGATCTTATTCTTCTGCATTGGTTTTCGTATCTGCCATGGGTATTTTAGGAGCTTTTTCTTATATATTCATTATTGGTAAACCTGAACGTGTTGTAATTCCTGATTAGAAAAAGTTTTGATTTCATAAAAGTAAATTGCGAAGCTCTGCTTCGCAATTTTTTTGAGGTTGTAATTAATACTATTAATTCATTAAATAAACAATAATAATTTATTATTAACTTAAAGTTTGTTATAATAAGATAAAAATTTACAAATAAATTAGGGAGTAGATTAAATGAGAGTTTATGAAGTTGCAGTTAGACTGCTATTGGCTATAATTATTGGAGGATTAATAGGATATGAAAGGGAATATCAAAATAGACCAGCAGGATTTAGGACACATATACTTGTATGTATAGGTGCTTGTGTGATATCTATGATACAACTATACGATGTTCAAAAGACTGTTGAAATGATAGGGCAAAATCCACAATTAAGCAGTGCTTTAAAGGCAGATATAGGTAGAATAGGAGCACAAGTGGTAAGTGGTGTAGGTTTCTTAGGTGCTGGTACAATATTACATGAGAAAGGTTCTGTTAAGGGGCTTACTACAGCTGCTAGCCTATGGGTAGTTGCATGTATCGGGCTTGCAGTTGGATTAGGTTATTATGTGTTAAGTATTTTATCAACTGTTGCTGTAGTCATTGCACTTGTTAGCTTAAAAAAATTTGAAGCAAAATTTATTGATAAAAGTAATTTGGTAAAATTGGAAATAGAATATATGGATAAACAAGGAATGGTACAAATGGTTAATGGATATTTTGAGGGGAAAAATATAAAAATAAAAAACATTGAGTTTTTAATTGAAGAAGTAGATGGATGCGAAGATGGATGTATGAAGAGTTTATATACCATATTAATACCAAGACATATAAGAAAATCGGAAATTATTAAACATCTTGCATCTATAGAAGAAGTTATAAGAGTAACGGTAAAGTAGATATCTTTAATAACAAAAAAATTATAATAACATATAATGGTATAGTATAGTAATATTGAAAGGTGATTTAGATGCTATTTTGTCCTTACTATAATAGCTATTTTAGACAAGGGCCAGGATATTCATATATTAGAGTTTTTCATGCTGCACCAGATGTATCACCAATAGATGTTTATGCAAATAATGATATTATTGCAACGAATCTTAGATTTAAAGGGTTTACAGACTATATAAGATTACCATTAGGAAGATACAGAATTAGAATTTTTAGAAGAGGTACTCAAATCAATCCTTTGCTGGACAGAAGTATAGTTATTCCTCAAGGTAAAATATTTACATTAGCTGCAACAGGTTTAATACCTAATTTAGAATTAAGAGCTGTAGAGGATACTATAGAACCTTTAAGACCTGGAAGAGCTAAGATTAGGTTTGTCCATTTTTCTCCAGGAGCACCTGCTGTAGATCTTACATTATATAATGGAGATATAATTTTCAAAAATGTTTCATATGGTGGAATTACTGAATATAAGGAAATTGCTCCTGGAAATTATAATCTTCAACTAAGAGTTGCAAATACGGATCAAAAAGTGTTACTTTTACCTAATACTAGATTTGGTCCAGATAAATTTTACACTATTTATGCAGTAGGTTTAGTAAATAGGGAACCTAAACTGCAAGTTGTAATACCATTGGATGGAAACACATATTTAAAATTTTAAAGTATGATCTTTACAAAATAAGCATAATGCGATACAAGAGTACAGTGGAAGTTTAAATTTTAACTTTTACTTCATGATATATGATAAGTGTGTCATCACGGCTAAATGTTTTAATTATTCTAAAGCTCGAAGTTTTTAAAAGTCTAAGAACTTTGTCAAACTCGGTTCCCTCAGACAGGACTAAAGTTCTAAGACTTTTAAAAACTTCGAGCTAAGAATAATATTAAAACAATTTAGCTAATGTGATGACACACTTATCATATATCACTACATAAAAGTTAAAATTTAAACTAGTAACTTCAAGTGTATGCGCATAAATACATCGTTGTAAATGATGTCGCTAAAATGATAAACATACCTAATACATGACGTTTGTGTAAGCACAAAGGATTAAACTTCTCCGTTGAATATTACCAATAATTTTAAAAGTCAAATATAGTTTCTATATATCGTACTGGTGTTCAGACATATTTTATCACAGGCGAAGATGGAATGGGAGTTCTAAATACTATTGAAGTAATTGTATCACATGAAGGAAATGAATTTCAAACAATACTAATATAAATGAAATTACAAATTAATTTATGATTTCTAAGATAAATTTAAATAAAATAATGAATGATAACAGCAGCTTGTATTTGAAAATAGATACAGGCTGTTGTTAATTTACAAAATAAAAATACAAGAGGATATAGACAAGTTTTAATTCTTCCTCCTGTCAGAATAAAAGCTAGTCCTTTATTTGGATATTCGGCAGAGTGTGTGGGTTGGGAATTGTTTGCTGTAAAAATCTGCATGTATGGGCATTAAAAAGACATGTCCATATGGATTTCTGCAGCAAGACAGATCTGTTGGAGTTATGCTTTTATATAGGTTGTATAAAATTAATATGGGTTACATGATGTTAAGCAATATTCGAAATAAAGGTAAATAAATTTTATTTTGTAAATATAAGTATTAATATGGGCAATATGGTATAATTTGATTAAAAATATTATAACGTATGTAATGTATTTTAATTATAGTAATTATGTCTATAAAGGAAAGATGTTAGACTGATAAAAGTAGTATTTTAATAAATAAGAATTAGCTTTAATTTTATGGTTAAGGATGTGAAATAGCATGATGCTAGATCCATTGAGAATTGAAATGAGATCAGTAATTAAAATAAAGGATTTTCTTACTCGAAATCAAAGGCTTATTCCAGATATTCGAGAAAATGATAAAACACCTTCTTGGGATGGAGAAATTATTGTTTATAAATCTAATTCCATTGCCAAAAAAGATATTGAAGGCAGGGTTCCTGTTCAGATTAAAGGTTCTGTTCAAAAAGATTTATCTCAATATACAATTAAATATACACTAGATTGCAGTGATTTACGAAATTATTTAAGTAGTAATGGAGCAATTGTATTTGTTATTTATATGAAAGATTATGATGAGTGCAAGATATATTACAATGTTCTGCTACCTTTTGATTTAAATAAGTTAATTAAAACAATGGGAGGACAAAAAACTAAAACAATTGAATTACAAGAATTTCCAAAGGATGATCCAATTGAGGTAGTAAATATTTTCATTAATTTCATTAAAGATCAAAAGTTACAAGGTGGAACTGTAGATCAGAGAGTTTTGTCCTTACGTAATATTAAAGAACTTGGACTTGAAACTGATGGATTCTATTTTGGTTATAGGGGTATAGGTCTTAACAACTTCACAGATGTAATTAAGTATTCTTTAACACATTCTACGTATATTTATGCACAACCTAAAGGATTTAATGTTAAAGTTCCAATTGATAAGATAGAGGTAGATCAAATTTTATCTGATATACCAGTGCCAATAACAGTTGATGATAAAATTTTTTATAGCAGTTGTAAAGTTATACATGAAATTGGTAAGCAGGTATTAAATATTGGAAAAAGTATTACTTTCGATATCAATACGGGAAAATTCAATTATAAGCCTTTAGGAAAATTATCTGAAAGAGTAAAAGATTTAAAATTTGTAATAGCATTACTAAATAATAAGAATATAAAAATCAATGGAGTCATTTTTTCAGCAGATAGCATAAAAGGTAACTATCTAGAAAATCTAAAAAATCAAGAAGAATATTTACATGGACTTGAAGAAATTCAATCAGCTTTAAATATATTAGGGGTTAAGAAAGATTTAGAGATGGACAAACTTTCAAAGAAAGAATTAGATAAATTATTTTTATTAGTAAAATCAATTCTTTATGATGAGTATGTACCACTTAGTGTTAATAATAAGTCTGGAATTGGTAATTTGGATATAAGTAATATAACTATTAGATTGTTATGCATTGAAGTTGAGGCAGGAAAGTATAAAATATTTAATTTTTTTAGTGATAACAATCTTTCTTGCAAGGCTACAGTTGATGGAAAAGAAGTTGCTTTAAGCGTTTATAGCTACTTAAAAAAAGAAGACTTTTTAACAGTATCGAATATAAACTATTTAAGAATAATAGAATCAATTATTCATGCACCAAAATCAAAACTGCAAGATGAATTAGCAAATATATTAGTTTTGGAGATGTTGAAAGCTTATGATGAACAAAAAGAGAAAGATTTAGAAATTCTGAATTCAGCACAAAAGATTATGATGTGGCTTTTAGAGAGAGCTACTATTGATTTAGAAATTCTAACAGTAAATAAGTTTCAAATTCTTAAAAGAATGAGACCACTTTTGTCGGATGAATTACAAGAGATTTCTAAAATTAAATACAACACAACTGATGAGGCAATTTTAACAGCGGTGAGTATTTTGTTGGATAGTTTTCTAGAGGCTAAGTTACATTATGACAGGATTTCAGAAGAACGTCGTAAAGAATTTGATGGATATCCCATTACAAATTTATGGACAGAGAATAAGTAAAAATTATTGTTCATGTGAAAATCATACTATATAAAATAAGCTGTTAAAGTTTATAAAAATTAATAGGTAAAGTAGCTATCTAATTACAAAACTTTCAAATAGCTAGGTTAGTACAAAATCAATATATGAGATTCATGTTATACATGTACTTATTACATTAATAATATGTATAAGAACTATAATAAAAAAATCTTTCAGTGTAAATTAGGAAAAGCTATGATAACTATACTTCAAGGTAAAAGT
Source organism: Clostridium drakei (assembly GCF_000633595.2). Lineage (GTDB taxonomy): Bacteria > Bacillota > Clostridia > Clostridiales > Clostridiaceae > Clostridium_AM > Clostridium_AM drakei. Next base: position 109,230 of record NZ_JIBU02000012.1, read on the forward strand.
GGTAGCCTAGCTATTGATATTAAAACACGTTAATAAAAAAGTGCTATATATGATGATTATATGATGATTAAAAGTTTATATATTATAAATAGAATTAACAGTAAAATGATTTACAGAGATAATATACATATTTAGTTAATTTAATAATTCAGAAACAGGTGAATTAAAGTGATTGATTATAATACAAAAATCGAAAAAAGGATTGAGATATGGAAAGATAGTTTATTAGATCCTGGTAAACGAAATAGGCTTTTGAATTATAAGAAGACTAAGCGATCAAATATAGGTATTGTTGAACCAGAATTTATGGATATTTATAAACGTATAGTGGGTAATGAAGAAAAACTTACTTTTAAAGCTCCTATAAGTAGAAATACTGATAAAAAAATGTATGACGTATTATCATTACTATCAGCTATGTCAGAACCAATAACTGTTGTTAGAGGGGACATTAAGACAGAAGTAAGTAATGAAGAATGTAAAAAGACACTAAAAAACTTACGAGATAAATCGAAGCTATCCCTTGATGAACAAGGTATTAATATACTTTATTTGGTATGTGGTTTTTTAAGGTGGAGAGATAAAAGTTATAATAGTTGGTTGCTATCACCACTTATATTAGTTCCAGTATCAATTGAAGTTGAGGCAATACATGCACCATATACGCTAAAATTGTACGATGATGAAATTGTACTTAATCCTACATTGGCATTTATTTTAGAAAAGGATTATGGTGTTACATTGCCAGCATTTGATTCAAATGAAGATGAAATTGAAACGTTTATAGATAAAGTTGAAGAAATAGTTAACTACAATGGTTGGGGTATTTTAAGAGAAACAAGTTTAAGTTTATTATCTTTTTTAAAAATTAATATGTATAAGGATTTAGAAATAAATACAGAACGTATTATTCAAAACCCTGTTATAAGGGCTATGTGTGGAGATAAAAGTTCTATTTTAGGATTTGATGAAGCATCAGATGGTTATGATCATGATAGTATTACTAAACCAATTGATACCTTTCAGGTTATGGATGCAGATTCAAGTCAGCAAGATGCAATATTACTTTCTAAGAAAGGTATTAGTTTTGTTATGCAAGGGCCTCCAGGTACGGGGAAAAGTCAAACTATTACGAATATAATTGCAGAAGCGTTAGCTGGTGGTAAGAAAGTTTTATTTGTATCTGAAAAAATGGCTGCACTGGAGGTTGTGTATAGAAGACTTACTGAAGTCGGCTTAGCAGATTTTTGTTTAGCAATTCATAGTCATAAGGTAAATAAGAAATGTGTTCTAGAAGATATAGGAAAAACATTATTGTTACCAGAAGAAACGGTAAATAATAATGCTTTAGGTGTATTAAATGAGTTATTAGTAGAGCGTGAAAAACTTAATAAATATAACTCTGAGCTACATACAGTTATTGAACCTTTAGGCATGAGTATTTATGAAGTATATGGTCAAGTGTTTAAGTTAAGTGAAATTCCAGATATATCATTCACTATAAATAATATAGATAAGACTACATTTGAGAATTTGAGTAGATATCAATATGCAATTAAGCTGTATATAAATACAATCAAAAATTTAAGAATAGATTATTATAAAAATCCTTGGAAAAACTGTACATTGTCAATGGTAACACATGAAAAGAAACTTAGTATTGAAAGTAATGTTAGTATATTGTATATAAAATTTGAAGATTTGGTTGAAAAATTAGAATGTTATATAAACAAGTATCATTTACCATTTGAATTTAAGCTAGAAGTGATCGGAGAAGTTCTTGAGGTGCTAAAAATCTCATCACAGTCTCCCACAGTTCCTCTATCGTGGATATATAATGATAATATAGAAGAACTAATAGAATGCGCGAAGATTTATAAAAAGACAAACGAACTTTACAAAAGTTCATTAGATGAGATTTCAAAAAATTACTCTTCAGGTATTTTGCAATTAGATGCTAAAAAAAGTGAAAATAGTATTGTTCAATCAATTAGATTAATTGAAAATATAATTAACGAAGGAAAATACACTGATAGGGAGAAAATTTTAGAAAGTATTGAAGATATAAGTAGAGTGGCCATAAACTTATATGATGATTCTCTAACTTTATATAATATAGCATCAAAGGTCTCAGAAAAGATTGGTATTCAAAGAGATATTACATTAAATTATATTAAAGAAATGGTGGACATCTGTAATAGTATAAATGAAATTCCAAAACTCGAGGAAATATGGTTTAGCCCAAATGCAATTAATGAAGCAGAAAAATTAGTTGATGCAGGTGAAAAGATTTCCACAGAAACAAATAAAGTATTAAGCGAAATTCTAACAAAGTATAAAGAAAATATATTAGAAATTAATTCAATAGAGATGCTTGATAGATTTTATAGTAAATATAAACAAGTATTTAACTACATACAGCATTGTAAGATGAAAGAAACTATCGATTCAGATAAGTGTGAAGGCATATACCAAATTGATGTGCAAATATTTGCTAAAAAAGCTAGAAAAATAGTTGAAGATATATCTAATATTTTTAATGATGCTTACAAAACTATGTTAAAAATATCAGAAAAATATTCAATGAATATTTATAGTACAATTGGTGATTTACATAAACTTAATGAATTAAGCAAATTAATTATTTCGGATGTAAGACCAACAGAAATTTGGTTTGATAAAAGTAAGCATATAGTTATTACGAAAATCCTTTCTAAAATAAAAGAAGAAGTTAATTTGCTAGTTGACAAGACTAATGAAATCAATATGTTATGTAGAAAAGATGTATTTAATACAGATTACTTGAAAATATTGAATAGATTTAAATTGCAATATAGTGGTATCTTTGAAGCATTTGAAAGATCAAGTGATTATAACGATCAACCTAATGAAAGAAAACTTATAACACTAAAATTCATCCCCAAAAATAAATTATTAATAAATGATGTTCAAAGACTATATAATGAGGCATATAATGCAGCATTAAATATTATAGAATCATATGGACTTAAATCATACGATACAATTAATGAAATAAATGAACTAACTGAAATATGCACACTAATTTTAAGCAATATAAGACCAACAGAAGTTTGGTTTGATAAAAATAGGTATGATGAGATTTCACAAACAATCGAAAATACTAGGAAAAGGGTAGAACTACTTTATTCCAAGATGAATAAAGTAGCTTCCATATACGAAAAAGGTATTTTTGATATAGATTACTTAGGTATGTTAAATAGATTTAAAGTAGAATATACAAGTATATTTAAAATATTCAAAAAATCATATAGAACTGACAGAAAAATAATTAGGAAAATGAATAAAAATGTAGTTAAAAAGCTTAAAGATGAAACTATTATTGATCTATTATTTGATTTAAAGGAAATAGATGAGAGTAAAAATTGGTTAGCTGAAAATGACATTTTAATAAAAAGTATGATGGGTCAACATTATGCAGAAGATAAAACAAATTGGAATAATATATATGAAAAGCTTAAGGATTTTAATAAGTTGCTACAATATTTTTCAAAAGAAAATATACCACCTAAAATTAAGGTTGAACTTATTGAAGGAGTAGCCGAAGATAGTGTTATTGCTAAGCAATATAGCAAAATTAATTCTTTAAAAGATTTCAATAGTACAGAAGATTTTTCTTTGATATTCCCAGATTTAAAAAATATAAAAGATCTACCAATTGATAAGCTTATTTATAATCTTAAATATAAATACAGCATAATGGAAAATATTGAATGTGATTATAATAGTATAATTTCTAATATTTATGATCAGCATATCAACGGAATTGATGATAAGAAAATAACTCAATTACTGGAAGATTTGAATATAATTAATGATAGTAAGAAGTGGTTATTTGAAAATGATAATTTGATTAAGAAAGTTTTAGGTGACTACTATTTGACAGAAAATACAAATTGGGATGTTATAGACAATAAGATAAATACATTTAGCAGTATTTTAAGTTTCTTCGAAAATGAAGTAATGCCAAACAAATTGCGAAATGAGTTTCTTTGTGAAGAAAGAAATTGGAATGAGTTTAAAGAATTTAATAATTTTATGATGAAATTACCAAATATTAATATAGAAGATACTATAAATTTGCTTTTTTATGATTTATATGATATTGAAGAAATAAATGTGAAAGACTTTTGGAATCTTACTAATAATATGAAGAAAACTACCATGGATATAGAAAAAGATTTTAATGATATCCTTTGTTGTTTAAAGAGAAGCGAGGAATGTAAAAATATTAATGAGAAAACAATAGAAAACTTGCTAAACTCTATAAAAAAGGTTCAAGTAAATAATCAATGGTTAAATGAAAATGACAGTATGTTAACTAATTTTTTTCAAAACATGAATTCAGGATTGGATACTGATTGGGAAAAATTAAGGAAAATTTGTAATTATGTTAAGAATATAAATAATTTTTTTGGACATCAAGATATAGCTGAAAAAACAAAGGAAATATTAATGGGAAAAGGTGATAAAAAAGAATTAATAGAATTAGCTGGAGAAATTAAAATTATTATAGAAACAAATTTAGTGGCACAGATATCAGATTTTTTAAAAAATGATATTATTAAACATGATAAAATTATTGAAATTGTTAACTATTGTAAGCAACTTATTAAATCATCAAATGAAATCATAAAAGAATATAATAATGTTTCACCAATGTTTATAACAAAACGTAATTATATAGAATTAATCAATGATTTAGATAAATTAATCATTATACAGGATTTTATTAAAGATATTCAACAGAATACTAAAAAATTAAATGACTTATACGTATATAAATTTATAGGAATCGATACGAACTGGGAAAATATACTAAGTGATTTAAATTGGACAATGAAGTTTAAAGATGCTTGTTTAAAATATAAATTAGACAAAGAGTTTATACAGTATGTTTGTACTCATAAAGATTCAGGAAAGAATATTTATTTAGCAGTAAAGCAATTGGAGGAATCCTACAATAATGTTATTCTTGACTTTAAACAGTATGAAACTTTATTTGAAAACAAGTTATCTTCTATGAATTTGAGAGAACTTTTAGTGAAAATACAAGGATGTGGGGACATTTCATTACTTGATGAGTGGATTAATTATAAAATTAGTAAAAGTAATTGTGAAGTAAATGGGGTAGGGGATTTTATTGAAAAAATAGAAGAGGAAAAGTTAGAAACTAATTTAATAATGAATTCATTTTTAAAAGGATTTTATAAGATGTGGTTAGATGCTACTATTGTAAGATACCCAGCAATTTTAGAATTTCGTAGAGTTATGCAAGACATAAGTGTTGAGACATTTTCACAATTAGATGAAGCTCAGTTTATAATAGCACAAGCTAGAATAAGAGAATTGCTAATAAAAAAGATACCTAAAAAAAATAAAATTGTATTAGCAAATGATGAACTTTCAACTTTGAAGCATGAATTAAATAAAAAGAAAAAGATAATGCCTTTGAGAAAGTTATTCAAAGCAATACCTAATTTACTTATGACACTTAAACCTTGTTTAATGATGTCTCCACTATCTGTTTCATATTTTTTAGAGGCACAAAGTTATAATTTTGATATGGTAATATTTGATGAAGCATCTCAAGTTCATCCACAGGATTCAATAGGTGCAATTTTTAGAGGAAATCAAGTTATAATAGCTGGCGATAAAGAACAGTTACCACCAACAAGCTTTTTTGCCAATCATACAGAAGATAATAATTTTGATGAAGATAATGAAGAAGATGAAGATTTATATGATAATTTTAGTACACAAGGCTCAATACTAGATGAAATGTCAAATATAATACCAGAACATACACTTCTATGGCATTATCGTAGCCGTAATGAAGATTTAATAGCATTTTCTAATAAAAAAATTTATGATAGTATGCTAACCACATTTCCAAGTAATAATAACTTACAGGATAATGGTGTTGAGTATATATATGTGGAGAATGGAGTTTATGAAAAGAGTTGTAATAAAATAGAAGCGCAAAAAATAGTAGAGCTGATAAGAATACATATTGCTAAATATTCAAAACGATCTTTAGGTGTTATAACATTTAGCCAGAAACAGCAGGATGTCGTTGAGGATGTCATTAATAAATTCAGAATTGAGAATCCACAATATGAAACATTCTTTGATGAAGCTAAAGAAGAACCTTTTTTTGTTAAAAATCTTGAAAATGTACAAGGGGATGAAAGAGATACAATTATATTTAGTATAGGTTATGCAAGAAATGCTAAAGGAACTATGTATATGAGATTTGGACCTCTTGGACATGAGGGTGGATATAGAAGATTAAATGTTGCTATTACTCGTGCAAAGTACAATGTAAAACTAGTTGGATCAATAAGGCCAACAGATATAGACTTATCAAGAACTAAGTCTGAAGGGGTAAAAATGTTACGATCTTATATTGAATTTGCTATTAATAGAGATAATCTTTTAAGTGAAAAAGATATTCATATGGATAAAGAAAAAGATTTATCATTTGAAGAATATATTGCAGATATATTAATTAAGTCAGGGTACAAAGTTGACACTCAAATAGGAAGTTCGGAATATAAAATCGATATAGCAATTAAGGATCCACAAAATTATCAGAGATACGTCATTGGTATTGAGTGTGACGGATATAATTATCATTTAGCTAAAACAGTTAGAGACCGGGATCGATTAAGGCAAAGTATGTTAAAAAAGGTTGGGTGGAAGCTATATCGTATTTGGTCAACTGAATGGATTAGAAATCCTATTACAGAGAAGGAAAGGCTTTTAAATGCAATAAAACAAGCTATCCAGGACAGTAGTCATGAAACCAATAAAATGCAGCAGGTTAAGACAAATAAAAAGATTGAGTTGATTGCAAAAAACTTAGTGGAATCTCATAATGATATTGAAGCAGAAGATGACAGTTTGGATACAAATAATCCATATCAATTTGAATATTATAAAGAGGCCCATTTATCAGAATACGTAGCTTCTGAGAAGCAACCATCATTATATGGTGCAATTAAGTTTGTTGTAGAAAATGAGCAGCCAATACATAAGGATCTATTGTATAAAAGATTAGCATGTCTTTGGGAAAATCAAAAAGTTACGATAAAGGTACGTAAAGCAGTAGATAGTCAACTAAGCTTTAATTTAGAAAATGATGTAGAAATAATTCAGGATTTTTGCTGGAGTAAGTTAAATAAAAAAGCTAAAGTTCGTATACCAGAAAAGGGTGGAGAAGTAAGATCTATAAAACACATATGCAAAGAAGAACTTGCGGAAGCAATGAGTGTAATAGCAAGTAAAAGTATTGGAATTGATGAAGAAGAATTACTTTTGGCAACGGCTAGGGAATTTGGTTTCCAACGATTTGGTGATAATATTAGGCAGGCAATGACAGAAGCGAGAGAATATTTAATAAACAGTGAACGTGTACTAAACATTGATGGCAAAATTTTGAAAAAGGATGATGCAAAATGAAAAATAACAATAACATAACGCAGATTAACGGAACTGTTTTATCTGGAGAGCAAACTCAATTAAATCTGATAATTGATGATAATAAAACATCAATTAATCAAGAACTTAATAATACTATAAATAATAATTTAGAGCCTGGTACTGTGCTTTGCGATAAATATGAAGTTATTAGTAAATTGGATGTGGTGACAGGAGAGGCGGACTTATACATTTGCAAGTGGAATAATAAAGAGTATATTGCTAAGGTGTACAGGCGTGAATTTGCTATAAAGCAGGATGTTGTAGAAATATTAAAAAGTATTAATTCGCCATTTGTATCTAAGATATATGAGACAGGTATACATAAAGGAAAACCTTTTGAAGTTTTGGACTATTATAAAAACGGAAGTTTGCAAGGAAGAAAATTAAACAAAGATTTTAATTATGAAGAGATTCGCAAAAATATTATTCCAAGTATTAATGAAGGTTTGAAGGTTTTGCACAGTAATGGAATTATTCATAAAGATTTAAAACCATCTAATATCATGATTACTGACAATGGAAAAGATGTTACTATTATTGACTTTGGTATCAGTTCAGTGAAAAGTGATGGTAATACAATAATTGTTACCAAAACAGGAATGACACCAGAGTACTCGGCACCAGAAACTTTTCGTAATTTATTTTTGGAGGAATCTGATTATTATTCTTTTGGAATAACAATATTTGAGCTATTTTGCGGATATACTCCATATAAAAATATGAAGGCTGAGGAAATAGAAAAGTATGTATCTGTGCAAAGAATACCATTTCAAGAGGATATGCCAAGTGAACTAAAAAATTTTATTTCTGCACTTACTTATTATGATATTACAAATAGAAGAAATAAAAAGAACCCCAATCGACGATGGACATATGATGAGGTTAAGCAGTGGTGTGATGGAAAGAAACTAGCTATTCCTGGAGAAGGCATTGGTAATTCTGAAAAACTTGAAATGCCACCATATACTTTTTTACGCAAAAAATATACAGATATTCCATCTCTTGTTGCAGCATTAGCTGAGAATTGGGAAAATGGTAAAAAGCAATTATTCCGCGGATTGATTTCAGGATTCTTTAAAGGTTTTAATCCTGAGATTGCTACATTTTGTTTAGACGCTGAGTTAGAAGCAACAAGAACTAGTGGAAAAGACGATATCATCTTTTGGAAATTGCTTTATACTATTTATCCAGAATTAAGAGCATTTTATTGGAAAGGAGGAAGCTTTGAAAGTATCAATGCTTTAGGTCGAGATATGCTAGAGCGGCTTTGGAAAAATGATACTAGTAAGTTAAATTATTATGATAGTATACTTTCAGAAAAGTTACTTTCAACTTATGTTCAGACGATAGCACCTAATGATGAAAAGCTGAAGAGTGCAGTTGGTAATATTGAAGCTATGCATGAATTTAATAATAATGATGAACGCAGTAAGTTGATGACTTGTTATCAGATGGCTTACATGTTATCCGGACAGAGAATTTTAGATTTAGATGGTGTTAAATTTAAAAATGTAGGAGAACTTGCTTCATATATGAAAGAGCTTCTTAATAAGTCTTATGAAGAATTTGAAAGCTTTTGCCATAAGCTGATAGATAGTGAAGATAATTTGGACATACGTTTAGAGAGTTGGCTTATTGCTATTGGAAAGAGAAAAGAATTGGATAAGTGGAAAGAAACACTAGTAGGATAGTATGGGGGAAGATGAGTATGTTTTTATTTAGAAATAAGGAGATTGATAAATTAAAGCAAGAGTTGAAGGTTTTAAAAAACGAGAAACAACTACTATTAGATAAATATGAAAAATTGGATAAAGAGTTACATAAATTTGAAAATGAAAATAAGAAACTTTTAGAACGTGCAGAGCTTGCAGAAAAGTTTGAAACAGCTGATCGTTTTCACAAGTTTTTAGAATCATTTGGGAAAAAACCTAAGTTAGTTGACTTAATATTTGAATTAGAAAAAGATAATAAAGATGTACAGAAAATAGTTTCTGCTTTTAATAAAAATGAAAGTATTTTAATTAATGAAAAGTCATCATATTTGTTTCAATATACAGATAAAAAGGATAAATCTCAACCTAAAATTGAAGATATAGAAGATATGAGCAAAAAAATCGATACTGAATTAAATCAAATTGTATCAGCTGGATTGGAAAGAATAGAAAATGAAAAGAAAGAAAAGCGGAAGAAGGAGGAAGAGGAACGTTTTGGAAAAGTTTTATATTCTGAAGATGATACTATAAGGTATGGCAATACACCTGGAAATATAGCTAATGGGGGTAGGTGTTGTATTTATGGTGATAGAATATACATTGGACTTAAAAATAAAATTATGATTGAATATAGTAAAAAGACTGGTGAAAAAGTAAAAGAATATAGAGGATTTAATTTAGGAAAACTTGCCGTAATCCACAATAAATTGTTTTATGGAAATATAAGATATGAAAAGTTTATAGCGTTTTTAGGAAATCGAAATATTGAATGTTTCACGTGTTTTAAAGGAGAATTTTATTGGGGGAGTCAAACTATTTATGATGGAAGACTTTATTTTACAAATAGAGATGATGGAGATAGGATTTATTATTGTTCATTGCAAGGCCAGAATGTAACAGAATTAAGCAGCAATGCTTTACCAGCAAAAAGAGGAACCGAGCTAAGTTTCTCGAGTGATTGGGTATATTATAACAGTACAAGTGGATTTGCAAGGATAAACTCAAACAATAGTTCATTTGAACTGCTTCCAAATGGACTATATGGTATTATTTGTAGCCCAAAGGGTGTATATGGGCTAATTTCAAAAAATTATAGAAGTCAATTATATTACTTTAAGCATACAAATCCTGAAGAAACTATTCTTATTATTGATGATGTTATATGCTTTAACCTTAATAAAAACAAAATAGTATTTTCTTCTAGAAATAAGAAAGGATTATTTACTGCTAATTCTGATGGAAGTGAAATAAGAATGATAGTTCAGTATACTGCATGGTCTATTAATATAGTAAATGATTGGGTATATTTTAAAGATAGTAACATGATGGATGACTACTATCGTGTTCGAATAGATGGCACAGGTCTAACTCGCTTAAAAGAAGGTGAGCCATTATATGTAGTTGACTAGAATATGCTTTATATAATAACATAAAAAAATTTTATTAACTGTTAATATAGAAATGACTTTCTGGTAAAATAGAGAGGTTTATACTTCAAGGTAAATTGCCCTAATTAGAAAAAGAAATGAATTATTTGATATAAATGTTGTAAAGATACAGAAATTTTTGAAGGATAAGTTAATAAATAGTATTATTCGAGTAGAATTATTGATTCTATGAGATTTGGTTAGGTATAATATTTATTTAGAATTAGAAAGATTATATGAAAAAGTTAAAGTTTTTTCACAAACTGGCAGACGATGAAGATAATTCTGATATGTATGTTGAAAGCTAATTCATTATTTTAGGAAAAGAATTGATAAATGAAAAGAAATGTTACTAGAATGGTATGGAGGAAAAAATTATGTCCTTATTTGAAGACAATAAAATTAAAGAATTGAAAGAACAATTTGAACTTATTAGCAAAGAAAAGGCGAGTTTATTAGATGAGAATGGTAATTTGTATTTTCAGTTATATAATCTTGAAAATGAAAAAAGGCAAATTTTTGACGCTACTTCTAAATTAGAAAAAGTAAGACAAGTATTATTAGATAAAGTTGAGAAATTAGAGATACAGTTGCATGAAATTAAAAGCGAAAATAAGCAACATTCTCAAAGTATTTATAAATTAGAAAAGGAAAAACAAGTGTTATTAGATAAAGTGGAGAAACTAAATATAGAGTTACATGAAATTGAAAGTACAAATAAGCAACTTTCAGAAGCTCTTTCTAAACTAGAAGAAGAGAAAGTGAAAAAGGATATTAAATATGCTAATTTGGAGTATGAAAATCCTTATAATACTAAAACAAGAGAAGTTTTTTTAGAAAGTACAGAGTCTGAAGAAAAACAAAAGTCATTTTTAAGATTACAGTATATTTTAGCACTTTATATAAATAAAAAAGAGAAAATTAATTTCTTTAAAATGATGCAGAATTTAGAAATGGAAAAGAAAATGTTGCTAGATAAAAATCAAGAATTTGAAATACAATTACATAATATTAAAAGTGAAAACATTGAATTTTCAAAAATTATTACGCAACTAGAAAAAGAAAAAAAAGTACAAGTGGAAGCACACAATAGTAAATCAGAGAATGAAAATATTCGTGTTGCTAAGATTAATGAGGAAGTTTTGAGACGTGCTGAACTTGCCGAAAAATTTGAAACAGCAGATCGGTTTCACAAATTTTTAGAATCATTTGGCAAAGCTCCTAAATTAGTTGATTTAATTTCCAAATTAGAAAAAAATAATGAAGATGTAGAAGAAATGGTCTCAACTTTTCATGAAAATGAAAGTGGATTAATTGAAGAACAGTCTTCATATTTGTTTGAATATATAAATGAAAAGCAAGAAATTCAACCTAAAATTCAAGTCATAGAAGAAGTGAGTAAAAGAATTGACAGCGAATTAGAGCAAGCAGTATTAAATGAATTAGAAAAATCCAAAACAGAAAAAGAAAAACACCAACAAAAGGAAAGAGAAAAGCGCTTTGGAGACGTTTTATATACAGATGAGGATATTATGAATTATGGAAATATCCCAGGGAATATAGCTAATGGTGGGAATTGTTGCGATTATAGGGATAGAGTATATATTGGATTTAAAAAAGGAACGATGACTGAATATAACAAAAACACAGGTGAAAATGTTAAGGAATATACTGGGTATAATAAAGAGAAACTTACTGTTATGAAAGGAAAATTATTTTATGGACATGGATTTGATAAATACTATAGTAACGCTGGAGGTAAGGGTCTTTGGCATAGTCAAATGATTTACAAGGAAAATCTATATTTTGTAAATAAGGAAGATGGAGATAGAATTTATTATTCTTCATTAGAAGGCGAAAATCCCAAAGAGCTTTGTAATAATGCACTACCTGTTGATTTGGAATATGGTTCTACAATTGAGTATGCCTTTTCTTCTGAATGGATGTATTACAATAGTATAGAAGGATTTGCACGAATTAACTTGAAAAGCAGTAAATTTGAATTAATTCATAATAAATTAGATAAATTTAATAAATTGAGAGATATTATTTGTACACCTAAAGGGTTATATGCTCGAATTTGTGGTAGTCGTAATTTATATTATACCTCACATGTAAATCCTAAAAATTTTGAGTGCATTATTGAAGATATTGGTTATTTTAATTTATATAAAAATAAAATAGTATTTTCTTCTGAAAAGCAAAATGGATTATTTATTGCTAATCCCGATGGCAGTAATATAAAACGGATAGCTCAATATTATGCATGGGACATTTATATAGTAAATGATTGGGTATACTTTCAAGATAACAAAGCATTTATGGACAGAAAACTGTATGATTACTATCGCGTTCGAATAGATGGTACAGGTTTAACTTGGTTAAAAGAGGGTGAGCCCCTATATGTAGTTGACTAAGATATAAAAAATATATATAAGTATAAAATTCTTTGATAACTAATGGCGATAATATGAATTTATGGAATAATAAGGAAATTAAATACTTAAGCAAAAGGTGCTTCAATTAGAAGAAGAAAGGAAAATTAGTGCAGCCAGAACTTGAACAGTTAATTAGTTTTGGGAATAAGTTAAAAGAAGAATTGCTATCCGCAGGATACAAAAACTTTTCTGCTACTACGCCTAAAAATGATAAATTAAAAAGTAATTTCATTACAAGAAAAAAAGGACAATCTGATCAAGAATACTATTCAATTTTGTTTAAGAATGCTGAAAACTTTGATGAGGCTATCAAGCTTTATTGTAATAATACACCATATAATGATTTACTGCTAACATCAAAGCTAAGTCGTATTAGAAACATCCTTCTTTCTAATAATCTTTTGCCAAAGGCGATTAGTGGTAATGAGCTTTATGATGTTGTTAAAAGAGTAAGTGCTAAAATTAATAGTAATGTCCATCAACAAAATTGAAAATATAAGGAGGAGTATAAATGAGCGGTCCCAAAACGTCTAGGTACACATTAACTAAAGAGCAAAGGCGTATTCTTAGAGAGCAGTTAGAAAGAGAACGACGTACGCAGGAAGAAAAAACAAAAATTAATAGATATATTAGCGAACTAAGAACTATCTGTGCTAGCTTTGATGAGCCTCTAGAACAGGTAAAGGAGCTTCAAAAGAGAACTAATGAGGGAAAAGAGTATATTTCTCAAGTAGAAAATTTATGCGTGGATATACAACAGAAAATAGAAAGCAATTCTTTAAATGATAAAGAACTGACGTTAGAGAGGCTGGAAATTCATAATAAATCTTTAGAAGCTTATCTTAAAAAAATAATGAAAAAAGCAGATATGCTTACTGAAAAAGCAAAAGATTTAAAGAAGAACCTTATCCAAGACATACAAAATGGTATTGATGAAGGCTTTTTACTTGAGATACCTACAAACATTGGCAAAGTGGAATCGGATAAGGATTCTAAGTTATCAGAAACTATGTTGACAAAGCTAAGTGAGATGTCAGAAAACCAAGTTTTACCACAGACGATGCGAAATGACATAATGGCTGCTATGCATAAAATAAGAGAGATTAGTGATATCGGATTTTTACAAAATTACAAAGCTATGACTTTTACGGAGCTTGTAAAACAATATAACAAATATATTATAAGTTATCAAAATGAAAAAGAAACCTATGATGATCTTATCGTACGATATTCAGCATTATGCAATATGGTAGGAATAACAATTAAAAAACATACATTTTCAGATGAAGCAATCAGTAATCTTAAACTTGAAATTGAACAAATAGAGAAACAACTTGTAGAACAGCGTGAAGAATCATATATAAACAGTTGTATGGATGAGGTAATGGCTGAAATGGGATATGAACTACTGGGCGATAGAAAAGTTACTAAGCGTAGTGGTAAGAAATTCAAAAATGAATTATATTCGTTTAATGAAGGAAATGCAATTAATGTTACCTATGCTTCTGATGGGAATATAACCATGGAGCTAGGTGGTGTAGATAAGCAGGATCGATTACCAGATGATGCTGAAATAAATAGGCTTTGTGAAGATATGGAGAGTTTTTGTGAAGATTTTACGGGAATTGAAAAGAAATTAAGTGAAAAGGGAGTAATAATTAGCAATAGAGTTTGTATTTTACCTCCTAAGCCTGAATATGCACAGGTAATAAATACTTCCGATTATAACATAAAAAGTGATATGGAAATTGAAATAATGAAAGCAAAAAAACGTAAAGTTAGTGCTGGAAACAAGAAAACTTTAGAAAGGAATTAGTGGTGATAATTTATGGATAAGTATAAAGTTTGTCCATCTTGTGGAGAAAAGAATGCCCCCCAACTATTAGAATGTATATATTGTGAAACAGATCTTTCAAGTACAAAAGTGTTGGATGAGGTTGAAGAGCAGATTGTGAAACAAGAAGAGGAAAAGCATAATATGCCACAAGAAAAAATGGTTCGAATTTGTGACTGTGGAACTCATAATATTCCACAAGCACGAAAATGTAGCAGTTGTGGAGAGGATATTTCAGATACCCAGCCAGTATTGTTAACAGAGAAAGCAGACTATTCTTTAGTAAGTATTGATGATAAATATACCTTTAAAATTACAAAACAACTTCATATTATTGGTCGAGAGAATGATATGAGTGATTATTTGCAGTTTAAGCCATATGTGAGCCGTACTCATGCTAAGTTAACATTAGTAGAAGATGATTTGTATATTACTAATTTAAGTCAAACCAATTTTACTTATGTAAACAATGAAAAGCTTGTAGAGGATATTCCAAGATTATTAAAAGATGGTGATGAAGTTGGGCTTGGAGGAATGAAAAAAGATGATGGATATCAAGAAAAAGCAGCATATTTTATTGTGAGAAATTATGTATGTTAGTTGCAAGAATATTATATCCAGTTGAAGTTCTAGGACCTGGTAAACGGATTGGAATTTGGATGTGTGGTTGTAAGCATGGTTGTGAGGGGTGTAGCAATCCTGAATTGTGGGAATTTGATGATAAGTATGAGATATCTGTTAATGATATATTTAAAATTATATATAGTCTAAGTATGAAATATCGAATAGATGGATTCACTATTACGGGAGGAGATCCCTTTGAGCAGGTTGACAAGCTATCAGAATTGATTGAAAGGATAAAAGCAATAAGTTCTGATATTTTAATATATACCGGATATACTCTTGAAGAATTAAAAGGAAAGAATAAATTATCAATTACAAACGTATTGGGGAATATTGCGGTTTTAATTGATGGTAGATATATTGAGAAAAGAAATAATAATGTGCTTTTAAGAGGCTCTGATAACCAGAAGGTGCATATTTTAAATAGTGCATATAAGGAAAGATATGAAAAATATCTAAGTAAGGGGGCTAATAAAATACAAAATTTTAAAACTATAGATGGAATAATATCTGTAGGAATACATAAGCCTGGTTTTATTAAGCAATTAGATGATGATGTAAAAAAGTTTGGATTGCAAAAGGGGGAATAAGAGTGGAAAACTTAGCAGCAAAATGGCATAGGGAACTTGATATTTTTCATAAAATTAAGCCTTTAATTATAATAGAGGGGAATATACTTGATGTCTATCAATATCCTATAGATGGAAGTGTTTATAAAGGCAGTATATTAAGTTTAACTGAATATTTACATTACTACTTTAAAGATTGTGGTTATGAAACTATAGCCTTATATGATAGTATGAATGGTTTTTATAATAATAATGAAAATAAGCATATTGAGAAATTTGCAGAGCTTGTAGAAGCTAATGTAGATGATGGAAGGATCAAGTGCGATTTCAAAGGAAGAGGAGCAAATGCAACAACATACATAAAAAACGTATTATCACAAAACAAAAGTGCTACGGCAGTAATTATGAATTTAGCATCTAGGTATATCATATCACCAGACAACCTTCAACAATCAGAGGTTGATAGCTTTACAAATTTATTATTAGCATCTATGAATGGAAAAGAAGTTAAGACAGAAAAGGGACTTGTAAAAAATATTCTTGTAATGATTGTTAATAAGATAAATGATTTACCAGCTTGGTTATATATAAACAATCCCAATGTTAAAACATTAACTATTGATACGCCTACAAAAAATGAACGGGAACAACTTATAAAAGGGGACAACTTTCCCACTTTCTTTAAGAGAGATATTTACAATGAAGATATAAAGCATTATGAAGATAAAAAGGGTGAATTAGAAAAAATCCAGGATAAATTTATAGCACTCACAGAAGGCTTTTGTTTTACAGAACTCAATGGATTGAGGAAGCTTTGCAAAAATGAAGGTATTCATATATCAAATATGTCAGACGTAATTGATCTATATAAATATGGTATTAAAGATAATCCTTGGAATAGTTTAGACTTATATAAGTTTAAAAATGCTGAAGAAGACTTTAGAAAAAGAGTAAAGGGGCAAGATGAAGCTATTATAAAGGTACTTGATGTTATTAAAAGGGCAGCAATTGGTATGTCGGGATTGCAGCATTCATCACATTCAAAGCCTAAAGGAATTTTATTTTTTGCAGGACCAACAGGAACAGGTAAGACAGAAACAGCTAAAACACTTGCAGAGAAATTGTTTGGAGATGAAAAATATTGTATAAGATTTGATATGAGTGAGTATAGTCAAAGTCACAGTGATCAAAAACTTTTAGGAGCTCCTCCAGGATATGTTGGATATGAATCAGGCGGACAATTAACGAATGCAGTAAAAAATAACCCGTTTTCAATTTTACTATTTGATGAAATAGAAAAGGCACATCCATCAATATTGGATAAATTTTTACAAATCCTTGAAGATGGAAGAATGACTGATGGACAAGGAAATACGGTATATTTTTCAGAAACAATTATTATATTTACAAGTAATTTGGGGATTTACACAAAAGATGAATTAGGTGAAAGACGTCCTAATGTTACTTCAAATATGAATTATGAAGATATACAGAAAAAGGTAAAAGGGTCTATTGGAAATTATTTCAAATTAGAATTAGGGCGACCAGAAATATTAAATCGTATAGGTGAAAATATAGTTGTTTTTGATTATATTAGATCAAATGTTGCTGAACAAATTTTAGATTCACAAATAAATAAAATATTCAAGACTTTACTGATGGATAAAAATATAGACGTTAAACTAACTGATGATGCAAGAAATGTGTTATTAAGAAAAGTCAATGAAAATCTTGATAATGGTGGAAGAGGTATTGGAAATGTTGTAGAAAGTTTATTAATAAATCCACTATCAAGATATTTATTTGATAATATGATTTTGAACAATGCTAATATTTTAATTAAGAATATAAATTTCAATAAGAGGCCGGTAACTATTGAATGTGGGGAGGATTAAATTTGCAAGTTCATGCGATAACTAGAAAGGGGATTAATAAAGACAAAAATGAAGACAGTGTTTTTATTAATAATATAATATTGGATAATGAGTACTATACTATGAGCATAGATGATACTTGTATATTAGCTGCAATTGCGGATGGAGTTGGTGGAAATAATGCAGGTGATGTAGCATCCAATATGGTAATAGAAGCTATAGGCACACTGAGTAAATGTGAAATTATAAATGAGCATGCAATTATTAATTTGATTAATGAAA
The DNA here is from genome assembly GCF_000633595.2 of Clostridium drakei. Classification (GTDB taxonomy): domain Bacteria; phylum Bacillota; class Clostridia; order Clostridiales; family Clostridiaceae; genus Clostridium_AM; species Clostridium_AM drakei. Next base: position 127,514 of record NZ_JIBU02000012.1, read on the forward strand.
TAAATAACAAGGTTATTAGAGAATCAAATAAAAATGTACAACTGTCTAAAATGGCAACAACATTATCTGGAATTTGTATTATTAATAATAAAGCATGGATTTTTCATGTAGGAAACACAAGAATATATACTATGCAGGGTAGTTATTTAAAGCAGTTAACGGAGGATCATACTACAGTAAATTGGTTAATAAAAAAAGGTGTTATTACAGAAGAAGAAGCGGAGACTTATAGTAAAAGAAATGAAATTACAAACTGTATGGGTGGGGGAAATGAAAAGTTGCTGAAAGCTCTTTATGTAGGTGAAGTATTTAAGGTTATTGAAAATTCGAGGAAAATTATAATAACCTCTGATGGAGTACATGAGTATGTTGGAATTGATGAATTAGAGAAGATCATATCGGATACTTCGTCAGGACAAGAAATATGTGAAAATGTTGTTGCAGAGGCAATTAAAAATGGTTCACAAGATGATATTTCTATCATTCTTATTATGAGATAGTGGCTTAAAAAATATCAATAAATGCATAATAAGAATTGCTATGAAGAATAAAGTATTGGAAATATATATTCATATTGTAATAGATAAAGTAAATATGAATGGAGAAGGTTTTAAAGTTTTTGCAAAAATGGGGACAATGTTAAAGCTGGAGATAAATTATTAGAAGAAAAGGGAAAATCACCTATAACTTCTGTAGTTGTGACAAATTCAGAAAAATTTAATTTTCTTAAAGGCGTAAAAGAAGGAAAAGTGGAATTAAATGATGAATTTATATTTTTGGTAGGAAATAGTAAGGATTAATTTGCAAATTGTTGCAACTGCAATTTTAGGAGGAATGATTATGAATAATAGAATACTATGTGTAGGTGAATTGCTTATTGATTTTATTTGTTCGGATGTTAACTCTACTTTATCTGAAGGAAGTAATTTTGTTAAAAAAGCAGGGGGAGCACCTGCCAATGTTACAGCAGCTATAGCTAAATTAGGTGGAAAGGCTTTATTTGCAGGTAAAGTTGGTAAGGATGCATTTGGATTGTTTTTAAAGAATACTTTAGATCAAGCAGGTGTGGATACTTCTATGTTAATTATGGATAATAATTCAAATACTACACTAGCTTTTGTTTCTTTAAAATCTAATGGTGAAAGAGATTTTATATTCAATAGAGGTGCAGATGGATTATTAAAATATGAAGAATTGGAAGAAGAAAAAATAAAGACTTCTAAAATAATACATTTTGGTTCTGCTACAGCACTTCTTGGTGGAGAATCGAAAGAGACTTATTTAAAAGTTATGGAGATTGCAGAAAAACAAAATATATTTATATCTTTTGATCCTAATTATAGAATAGACCTGTGGAAAGGAAGGACCGAAGAATTTATAGAAACATCTAAATTTTGCATGAAGTATGCTGATTTAGTAAAGGTAAGTGATGAAGAAATAAAAATTATATCAGGAGAAGATGATTTAAATAGAGGATTAGAGATGCTTCACAAGCTAGGAGCTAAAATTGTAGCTGTAACTTTAGGAAAAGAAGGGACTTTAATATCAAACGGTAAAAAGTCTGCCATAATTAGTAGTATAAAAATAAAAGCTATAGATTCCACAGGTGCAGGAGATGCCTTTGTTGGAGCATTTTTGTATAAAATAGCTGAACTTGAAGATCCCAAGTCTTTAATAGAAAAGTTTGAAAAGATAGAAGAAATAACTGCTTTTGCAAATAAAGTAGGAGCTGTTGTATGCACAAAACTAGGGGCTATAGCATCATTACCAAGGTTAATAGAAATAGAAGAATTGTAAAGAGTGTTGTTTATATAGATATTTCTTTAATAGTAATATTTACAAATGATGACTAAAAAGTTTTTATAAGTAGGATTTATTCTTAAAAAATATGAATTAATGTGAAAGTATATTGACATAATTCATTGAAAATTATATAATTACAGTTGAAAATTTGTAAAAATTAAAAATTTTTTAATGTACAATGTAGTGCATTTGAAAGAAGCAAAGTAGCTCCATAGGAAAGTAAATTTCCTGTGGAGCTTTTTTATTTAAGCAGACATCCAAAATCTGTGATTTTGAGATGATAGCATACTTACCTAAAGACAGGAGAAAGAGTTTCAATATTAAACATGAGGAGGATTTACATGGAAAATTTTAAATTAAAAACAAATATTTTTTTTGGAGAAGGGTCTTTAAAAAGGTTGAGTGAATTACAATATAATAAGGTATTTATAGTAACAGATCCTTTTATGGTTGAATCAGGTGCTATAAATAAGATAGTTGACAAATTTAAAAAAGAAGATATGGATTTATCAATATTTTCAGATGTAGTACCAGATCCGCCTATAGAAAATATAATCAAAGGTGTAAAGGTTATGATAGAATTTGATCCAGATGTTGTAGTAGCTTTAGGTGGAGGCTCGGCCATTGATACAGCAAAAGCTATATGTTTATTTAAAAATAAAGTATCAAATCAATTGGTAAATGATACAAATAAGAAAAATGTTAAGTTTATTGCTATACCAACTACAAGTGGTACTGGATCGGAAGTCACAAATTTTTCAGTTATAACAGACAGAGAAAAAGGTGTAAAATATCCTTTGATTTCAGATGAACTTTTAGCAGATGAAGCAATACTTGATGCAGAGCTTGTAAAGACTGTTCCAGATTTTATTACAGCAGACACAGGTATGGATGTTTTAACTCACGCAATTGAAGCTTATGTTTCATTAAAGTCTACAGATTATACAGATGCTTTAGCTGAAAAATCTATAAAAATGGTTTTTGAAAATTTAATTTCTGTATATAATCATGGGGATAACATGGAAGCTAGAAGAAAAATGCACAATGCATCTTGTATGGCTGGAATAGCATTTAATTCAGCTTCATTAGGCATAAATCATGGAATAGCACATACAATAGGAGGAAGATTTCATCTTTCTCATGGAAGAACTAATGCTATATTATTACCTTATGTAATAGAATTTAATGCGAATATAAAAAATAATTCAATTTACAATTATTCAGATTCTTCAGATAGTAATACAGCAAAAAAATATGCACAAATAGCAAGTATTTTGGGACTTCCATGTCCAACTGTGAGACAAGGTGTAAAAAATCTTATATCAGCTATAAACAAGCTGTTAAAGGAGCTTAAAATACCAAATTCATTTAAAGAAGCAGGTTTAGATAAGAAAGAATTCTATGATGAATTGACCATACTTTCACAAAGGTCTATAGATGATAGATGCAGTAGTACAAATCCTAAGAGTTTAAACATTGAAGAAGTAGTTGAATTACTTAAAAAGGCGTATAATGGAAAATAACAATAAATTTTAAAAATATATTGACATATTTGATCAAAAAGTGTAGTATTTAATCATAGATACACAATGAAGTGTATAAATGTTGAAAAGCAATGAGGCTTCTTAGAAATATATTTTTATTTTTAAGAGGCCTATTTTATTTGAAAGAGGTGATGATGCATTATGGAAGACAAACAAAGAATAATTCAAGAATATGTACCAGGAAAACAGGTAACATTAGCTCACATCATAGCAAATCCAAACAAGGATATATATAAGAAGTTAGGACTTGTTTCTGAGATAAAAGATGCCATAGGCATTCTCACTATAACTCCAAGTGAAGCGTCTATAATAGCTGCAGATGTAGCAACTAAAGCAGCTGGAGTATCAATAGGTTTTTTAGATAGATTTAGCGGTTCTTTAGTTATAACAGGGGATGTAGGAAGTGTAGAGTCAGCTGTTAAAGCAGTGCTAGATGTTTTAACTAATACAAACTCTTTTTCAGCATCACCTATTACAAAGTCATAAGGTGTTTTTAAATAATTAAAGTATTAGAGGAGTTATATTAAATATGAAAACGTTATTGCTCATTGGAAGGACAGGCTCTGGAAAAACTACATTAACTCAGGTGCTAAATAAAGAATGTGTGCAATATAAAAAGACTCAGGCTGTTGAAGTTTGTGAAAATATAATCGATACTCCGGGGGAATACATAGAAAATAGAGCTTATTATAAAGCTTTAATAGTATCTTCAGTAGAGGCAGATATAATTGCATTTATTCAGGATTGCACAGAGGAAGAAAGTTTATTTCCACCAGAATTTGCAGGGGCTTTTGAAAAGACTGTTATAGGAATTATAACAAAAATAGATTTGTGCAAATGTGAAAACAGCATAAAAAGGGCAGAAAAATTACTTGAAGTTGCAGGCGCTAAAAAGATATTTAAGATAAGTAGTACAGAAAATTCAGGTATAGATGAAATAAAAAAATATATCCAGTAAAATTTATTTATATATATTTTTTATTTATGAGGTGAAGATATGTTAAAGAGAATAGTAATAGCCGATGATGAACCTATTACAAGAATGGATTTACGAGAAATGCTGGAGGAAGCTAAATACAATGTGGTAGCAGAAGCTTCTGATGGTTTTGATGCAGTGGAGCTTTGTAGAAGATATTTACCGGATTTGGTGATTATGGATATAAAGATGCCTATACTTGATGGATTAAATGCTACAAAAATAATTCAAAATGAAAATTTAGCAGGTGGAGTAGTACTTCTTACAGCCTACAGTGGAAATGATTTTATTGAAAAGGCAGCTAAAGTTGGCGCAATAGGATACTTGGTAAAGCCACTAGATCAAAAATCTTTAGTTCCTACTCTTGAGGTAGCGATATCTAAAAGTAGAGAATTTAAAAAGATGAAGAAAGATCTTGAAAATATTAGTAAGAAACTTGAAGAAAGAAAAACAATAGAAAAAGCTAAAGGGTTGTTAATAAAAAAAGAAAATATTAGTGAAGAAGATGCTTACTCTAAAATTAGGAATTTAAGTATGAATAAAAGATGCACCATGAAACAAATATCGGAGATAATACTTTCGAATTATGCATAATCCAAATATAAGAGAATTATGTATACAATATACTGATTTAACTAAACATGATATATTAAAAATAGAAAATATGGTGTGTTCAATACAATCTTTAGCAGATGTATCTAATGGGGATGTATTTATAGATTGTCCAACAAGAGATAAAGATGTAGCAATAGTAGTAGCAGAAGCAAAACCACTAAATGGTAAGAGCATGTATAAAAATTCAGTAGTTGGAAAATTAGCTTATAGAAGTAATGAGCCAGCAGTATTAAGAACATTGGAGCTTGGTATAGCTACAAAGGAATTAAAAGCTGTAACTCAAGAAATGGTAAATGTAAGACAAAGTGTTGCACCTATTAAAAATAATAATAGGGTAATAGGTGCACTTATAATAGAAAAAGATGTAACAAGTAAGATCAATAATGACAGATATGTAGAAATGTTAACTGAAGGATACAAAACATTAACAGATACACTTATGTCTATAACTGAAGGTGGTAATCCTATAACCAATAATTTAGATCAAGCTATAATCATGTTTGATGAAGATGGAGTGGTAAGATTTAAAAATCCTAAAGCTGATAGGCTTTATTCAAAGTTAGGTTATAAGGATACATTAATTGGAATGGATTATGATAACATATCCTTTGATAATTCCACATTCGAAAATGTTATAAAAGAGAGTAACATGGAAAATGCTTCTTCAGGCCAAAGCATTCAAGTACAAGAAGTTAATGTTGGAAACTTGTTTTTAGAATTAAAAAGAATATTTATACCAGCCAAAACGATAAAACTTATTTTAATGATTAAGGACATAACCAGTATGAAACAAAAGGAAAAAGAACTTATATTAAAATCTGTGGCTATTAAAGAAATACATCACAGGGTTAAAAATAATCTTCAAACCGTAGCAAGCCTTTTAAGGCTTCAAGCTAGGAGAAGTGATAATGAAAGCACAAAAGAATCCTTAAATGAAAGCATGAATAGGATATTAAGCATAGCAGCTACACATGAGATACTTGCCAAAGAAGGCATAGATGAAGTAAATATTCAGGATGTAGTAAGCAATATAAAAAACAATACTGTAAAATACTTTGACGGTGAAAGCAAAAATATAAAAGTAAATTTAGAAGGTGACGATTTTAAAATAGATTCTGATAAGGCAACGTCTATAGCATTAGTTGTAAATGAGTTATTACAAAATTCTATGCATTATGCTTTTAAAAATAAGGATTCAGGAATTATAGATATAATAATTAAAAAAGGTGAAATTTATTCCGCTATAAATTTAATAGATAATGGAATAGGTTTTGATATTAAAAATAAGAGAAGTAATAGTCTTGGTTTAAGTATAGTAAAGAATTTAGTAAAAGATAAACTAAATGGAGATATAGATATAGTTTCAAATAACACAGGAACAAAAATAAGATTTGATTTTAAAAATTAAAATAGTGAATTAAACACAAAGGCGTGTTTATATAAATCAAGCAAAGAGGCTTAAAATTATTATTTAAATAGTAATTTTAAGCCTCTTTGTATTTTTAAAAGGAAGGAGGATTGAAAGTGAAAGAAGAGATTTTAAGTGTGGGAATTGACATAGGGACATCCACTACACAGCTTATATTCAGTAATATAACAATTGAAAATACAGCTTCAAGTTTTTCTGTACCAAGAATAAGTATAGTAGATAAGAAAATTGTATATAGAAGCGATATTTACTTTACACCTCTTATATCTCAAAAAGAAATTAATGGTGAAAGGGTAAGAGAAATTGTAAAAAGTGAATATGAAAAAGCTGGAGTGTCTAAAGATGATGTTAGAACAGGGGCTGTAATCATAACAGGAGAAACTGCAAGAAAGAATAATGCCAATTATGTAATACAAAAATTAAGTGGGTTTGCTGGAGATTTTGTAGTGGCAACTGCAGGACCAGATCTTGAGTCAATAATTTCAGGAAAAGGTGCAGGTGCTGACAGAATATCTAAGGAAGAAAATACTGTGGTAGTTAATTTAGACATTGGTGGAGGAACCACAAATATTGCAGTATTTAATAGAGGAGAATTAGTTGAAGTTGGATGTCTTGATATAGGTGGAAGACTTATAAAAATTGATAAATCTTCAAGAAAAATAACTTATATAGCAGAAAAAATAAAAGAGTTATGTAAGCTAAAGAAAATTGAAATTCAAGAAGGTGAAGAAGCCTCAAAAGATAAACTTTCTGCTGTAGTAGATGAAATGGTAAAACTTTTGGAAGAAAGTGTAGGTCTTAGAGAAAGATCAGGATTTTATGAAAGAATTATAACTAATAAAGGATTAGATCTTAAAAAAGATATAAAGTGCATAACCTTTTCAGGAGGGGTTGCAGATTATATATACAATGAACCAGATGGAGATATCTTTAAATATGGTGATATAGGAATACTATTAGGTCAAGCTATTAAAAAATCTTTTTTATGTGAAAAGTTAAACTTAAAAAAATCTCAAGAAACTATAAGAGCTACAGTGGTAGGTGCAGGCTCACATACTACAGATATAAGTGGAAGTACTATAACCTACACAGAAGATAAACTTCCTATAAAAAATCTTCCAATATTGAAGTTATCTTCAGAAGATGAAAAGTTAGAGCCTAAAGAACTTACTAAAATTATAAAGGAAAAATTAAACTGGTTTGTATTAGAAAATGAAATTCAGCCAGTGGCACTTGCTTTAAAAGCTAAGAAGAATCCTAGCTTTAAAGAAATTGAAGAGCTTTCTAGTGTGCTAATAGAAGGTATGGCAGAAATAATGAAAGAGGATTTTCCTATTATAGTTGTAGTAGAAAATGATATTGCTAAGGTTTTGGGACAAACTATACAGAATAACTTGAATTTTAAGAAACCAGTTATATGTATAGATGCTATAAAAGTTCAAAATGGGGACTACATTGATATTGGTAAGCCATTAGCAGATGGAAAAGTAGTACCTGTAGTAATTAAGACATTGGTATTTAATTCTTAATGATATAAAGGAGGGAATTGTTTTGAAATTAAAAACAAAATTATTTGGACATGTATATGAATTCAAATCATTGATGGAAGTAATGGCTAAAGCCAATGAAGAAAAATCAGGAGATAAGCTTGCTGGAATTGCTGCGGAATCTTCTGAAGAGAGAGTAGCTGCTAAGGTAGTTTTAGCAAGTGTTACTTTGGAAGATCTAAGAAATAATCCTGCAGTACCATATGAAGTTGATGAAGTAACAAGAATAATTCAAGATGCAGTAAATGAAAAGATTTATAATGAGATAAAAAATTGGACAGTATCAGAATTAAGAGAATGGATATTAGATGAAGACACTACTGGAGCTGATATAAAGAGAGTGAGCAGAGGATTAACTAGTGAAATGGTTGCTGCAGTAGCAAAGCTAATGTCAAATTTAGATTTGATATATGGAGCAAGAAAGATAAGAATAACGGCTCACTGCAATACAACTATAGGATTAGAAGGAACTTTATCTGCAAGACTTCAGCCTAACCATCCTACAGATGACCCTGATGGAATACTTGCATCTCTTATGGAAGGATTAAGTTTTGGTATCGGAGACGCTGTTATAGGATTAAATCCAGTTGATGATTCTGTGGAAAGTGTAACAAAAGTATTAAAAAAATTTGATGAGTTTAAAAATAAATGGAAAATACCAACACAGAATTGTGTACTTGCACATGTAACAACTCAAATGGAAGCTGTAAGAAAAGGAGCTCCAACTGATCTTATATTCCAAAGTATAGCAGGTTCACAAAAAGGAAATGAAGCCTTTGGAATAACTGGTGACATGATTGAAGAAGCTAGACAACTAGCATTAAAAGAAGGTACTGGAGAAGGACCAAATGTGATGTATTTTGAAACTGGACAGGGATCTGAGTTATCTTCAGACGCCCATCATGGAGTTGACCAGCTTACTATGGAAGCAAGATGTTATGGTTTTGCTAAAAAGTATAATCCTTTCCTTGTAAACACAGTAGTTGGATTTATAGGACCTGAATACTTATATGATAGTAAACAGGTTATAAGGGCAGGACTTGAGGATCATTTCATGGGTAAACTTACAGGAATACCAATGGGATGTGATGCTTGCTACACTAACCACATGAAAGCTGATCAAAATGACATAGAAAACTTAGCTGTACTGCTTGCAGCAGCAGGCTGTAACTACTTTATGGGAGTGCCACATGGTGATGATGTAATGCTTAATTACCAATGCACAGGATACCATGATACAGCTACTTTAAGAGAATTATTAAACTTGAAGCCAATAAAGGAATTTGATCAATGGCTTAATAAAATGGGTTTTGTAGAAAATGGAAAATTAACTAAAAAAGCAGGAGATGCATCTGTATTTCTTAAATAGTGAAAGGAGAAATATCAATGATATCAGAAGTAGAATTAAAACAATTAGTTTCCCAACTTTTAACGGAAATGACAAGTGATAAAAAAGAAGAATTTAAAAAAGAAATTGAGCCTAAAAAATGTACATCATCATCTCAAGTAGAAAATGGATTTGTAGATGATATAACAGAAATTAATATAAAAGAGCAGCTTTTAGTTCCAAATCCATCGGATGCTGAGGGATATTTAAAAATGAAAGAAAAAACTCCATCAAGAATTGGAATATGGAGAGCTGGTCCAAGATATAAAACGGAAACTTCACTTAGATTTAGAGCAGACCATGCAGCAGCACAGGATTCAGTATTTTCAGATGTTCCTGAGGAATTTTTAAAGGAAGAAAATCTTTTCTCAGTAAAAACTTTATGTGAGAATAAGGATGAATATATAACAAGACCAGATTTAGGAAGAAAGTTTTCAAAGGAAACAATAGATGAGATTAAATCTAAGTGCACTATGAGACCACAGGTTCAAATATATGTATCAGATGGTTTGAGCTCAGCTGCAATAGAAGCTAATATTAAGGACATACTTCCAGCTATTATGCAAGGACTTAATTCTTATAATTTAAGTGTTGGAACTACTTTCTTTGTAAAATACGGAAGAGTAGGAGCTATGGATGTCATTTCAGAAGCATTACAAGCAGATGTTACTTGCGTGCTTATAGGTGAAAGACCAGGTCTTGTAACAGCAGAAAGTATGAGTGCATATATAGCTTATAAGGCAACAGTAAATATGCCAGAAGCTAGAAGAACTGTTCTTTCAAATATACACAAAGGTGGAACAGCACCAGTTGAAGCAGGAGCACATATAGCTGAAATAATAAAAGAAATTTTGGATAAAAAAGCAAGCGGTATAGATTTAAAAATTTAACTGGTTTAGGAGGAAAAGCATATGAAAAACGAAGCTATTCGTGCAACAGTATTAAGTGTAAAGATAATTTCAAATGTAAGTCCAGAAATGGCTAAAGCCTTTAATTTAGAATCACATCATAAAAGTCTTGGTTTAATAACATCAGATATAGATGATGTAACTTACACTGCTTTAGATGAAGCTACAAAAGCAGCAGATGTGGATGTAGTTTATGCAAAATCAATGTATGGAGGTTCGGCTAATTCAAATACAAAATTAGCTGGTGAAGTTATAGGTATACTTGCAGGACCAAATCCAGCAGAAGTTAGAAGTGGTGTTAACTCACTTCTTGACTTTGTAGAAAATGGAGCGCATTTTGTAAGTGCTAATGATGACAATTCAATAGTATATTATGCTCATTGCATATCAAGAACTGGAACCTACCTTTCACAAACAGCTAATATAAAAGAAGGAGAAGCAATAGCTTATTTAATAGCACCTCCTCTTGAAGCAATGTATGGATTAGATGCAGCTTTAAAAGCAGCAGATGTAAGTTTAGCAGCATTTTACGGACCACCATCAGAAACTAACTTTGGTGGAGGATTATTAACAGGAAGTCAATCAGCTTGTAAAGCAGCATGTGATGCTTTTGCTGCAGCAGTGCAGTTTGTAGCTGAAAATCCAACAGCTTTTTAATAAGGTAATTTTATGAATAATGGAGCATTAGGGTTAATAGAAGTATACGGTTACCTTGGTGCCATAGAAGCTGCTGATACGGCACTTAAAGCTGCTAATGTTAATTTAATAGGATGCGAAAAAGTAAAAGGTGGAATAGTTACTGTAAAAATAAAAGGAGATGTAGGGGCAGTTAATTCAGCGGTACAAGCTGCAGAAGAAGCTACTAAAAAGATATGTAAATTGATTTCAACACATGTTATAGCAAGACCAGAAAAAAGTACTTGGAGTATTCTGGAAGAAAAAGTTGAAATTATAGAGGAAAATAATAATTTTGTTAGTGAAGACGCAATTATTGAAAAAACGTTAAATGATGAAGAAGAAAGTAAAAAATTAGAATTTGAAGAAGCTACAAGTAAAAAAATTGTTAAAGAAGACTTTGCAAAAGAGTTAGAAAATAAAACTGTAGAAGAATTACGAAGATTAGTAAGGTCAATGAAATCGCCTATGACAAATAAACAAATTAAATTTGCCAGAAAAGATAGGCTGATCCAAGAAATACTAACCTATTATAAGGAGGATTAAATAGATGGACGTTATAGATAAGGACTTAATATCTATTCAAGAAGTTAGAACTCTTGTATCAAAAGCTAAAGAAGCTCAAAAGATACTTGCAGCGATGAGCCAGAAACAAATAGATAAAATAGTTAAGGCAATATCGGATGCTGGAGCTGAAAATGCAGAAAAATTAGCTAGAATGGCAGAAGAAGAAACAGGATTTGGTAAGGGGAAAGATAAAATTGTAAAAAATACCTTTGCCAGCAAAAGAGTATATGAATATATAAAAGATATGAAAACTGTAGGAATCATAAATGAGAATAGGGAAAAGAAAATTGTAGAGATAGCAGTACCTGTAGGTGTTGTGGCAGGTCTTGTGCCTTCAACAAATCCTACTTCAACAGTTATATATAAGGCTATGATATCTGTTAAGGGGGGAAATTCTATAGTTTTCTCACCACATCCTAATGCAAAAAATTGCATATTAGAAACTATTAAAATTATTTCTAAAGCAGCAGTTGAAGCAGGATGCCCAGAAGGAGCTATATCAGGTGTTACAGTTCCGAGCATGGAAGGTACATCTGAACTTATGAAACATAAAGATGTAGCTTTAATACTTGCAACTGGTGGATCAGCAATGGTAAAAGCAGCATACAGTTCAGGAACACCAGCTATAGGAGTAGGACCTGGAAATGGACCTGCATTTATAGAAAAATCTGCAGATATAAAATTAGCTGTTAAAAGAATTTTAGATAGTAAAACTTTTGATAATGGAACAATATGTGCTTCTGAACAATCAGTAGTAGTAGAAGAATGTTCAAGAGTTAAAGTTATTGAAGAGTTCAAAAAACAAGGTGGATATTTCATGACAGAAGAAGAAGCAGATAGATTGTCAAAGTTTATTTTAAGAGCTAATGGAACAATGAATCCTAAAATTGTAGGTAAGAGTCCTAAGAATATAGCAGAAATGGCAGGTATAAGTATACCAGAAAATACACGAGTACTTATTGCTAAGGAAACAAAAGTTGGAAAACAATATCCTTATTCAAGAGAAAAGCTTGCTCCAATTTTAGCATTTTATTGCGAAGAAAATTGGGAAAAAGCATGTGAAAAGTGTATAGATGTATTAAATAATGAAGGAGCTGGACATACTCTTATAATTCATTCAAGTAATGAAGATATAATAAGAGAATTTGCACTAAAAAAACCAGTTTCAAGACTTCTTGTAAATACTCCAGGAGCTTTAGGTGGAATAGGTGCAGCAACAAATCTTGTCCCAGCCTTAACTTTAGGTTGTGGAGCAGTAGGTGGAAGTTCAACTTCTGATAATATAGGACCTATGAATTTAATCAATATAAGAAGAATGGTTTATGGAGTTAAAGAAATAGAAGAATTAAGAGGAGAAGAGAATATTTCTTCTTGTGAAAATTTAAAAGATTTAAATGAAGAGTATATAAATGCAATAGTTGAAAAATTATTAGAAAAACTTAAAGGTTAAGTGAAAGATTGTAAATTAAAATAAAATTATTTGAATATTTAGGAGGAATTTAAAATGGCAAGTACAAATGCATTAGGAATGATTGAAACAAAAGGATTAGTAGGAGCAATAGAAGCAGCAGATGCTATGGTTAAAGCTGCAAATGTTACTTTAGTAGGAAAAGAACATGTAGGAGGCGGACTTGTTACAGTAATGGTAAGAGGAGATGTTGGAGCTGTTAAAGCAGCTACAGATGCTGGTGCAGCAGCTGCAGAAAGAGTTGGAGAATTAATATCAGTTCATGTAATCCCAAGACCACATACAGAAGTAGATGCAATACTTCCAAAAGTAGAAGTTCAATAAATTTATTTAAATAGATAGAGGAATTGCTAATTATTCCAGGTTAAGAACGTGGGACAGGCTAGCAATTATTAGAAACTAATAAAACATACTATCCGTCAGGTAGTTAACTTACGGATAGTATGTTTATATAGGACATTCTAAAAAGGATGTGAAAATTATGGTACTTACAGAAGCAGGAGTAAGAAGAGAACTTAAAAATTTACCAGAAGGTGAAAAAAATTTTCAAATAGAAAAGGGAGTCATTGTAACTCCGTCTGCAAGACAATATTTGAATGATAGAAATGTCAAGTTAGTAGTAGTTGATAAATTAACTAATAAAAATAGCAAAGTTGAAGTTTCAAATCAAAGTGAAGATTCGGGTAAAATTTTTCCTAAATATAAGTGCTTTCAAGGTGGTTATTTAGAGGAAAAACCTGAACACATGACTCAGCTTTATGGAAACAAATTAGTATTTAAAGATCATAAAAAAATTGTATTAAGAGGAAAAATAGATAGTTTAGAGTCTAAAATATTAGAAACTCAAGTTTTATCAGTAAAACTTCAAAATGAAAAGTTAGCATTGGAATTGGAAGAAATTTTATCTTTTGTAAGAGAGATATTAAGGTGTGAAGTGTTGGAAAAGCCTCTTGGAGATATTAATCTTATAGGAATGAATGAAAAGGAAATTAGAGAAATTTCTCATGATCCTAAAAAGTATTTTAATATGGAACACTTTTTTACAAGCTATAAAATGGGTGAAATTGTAGTTTCAATAAATTCATTAAGAAGTGCCGTTCGTGAGGTGGAAATAGAAGCATTTAAAGCTTTTAAAAATGAAGAGGGAGAGGTATCAAGAGAAGATATCATAAGAGCTCTAAATAGATTAAGCAGCTGCTTTTATGTAATAATGTTTAGATGCCTTACAGGTAAATATAAATAGAAAGGGGTATAAGATTGGCCAGTTTAGATTTGGAATTTATAGTTCAAGAAGCTTTAAAAAGAATTGAAGAAAAGCTTTCTGTACAGGTTGAAGCTTCTGGAAGGCATGTACATCTTTCGAGAGAGGATGTAGAATTACTTTTTGGCTCAGGGTATAAGCTTACAAAAGTAAAAGAGCTGTCTCAAGTAGGACAGTATGCTTGCAAAGAAAGAGTCACACTCATAGGACCTAAAGGTACTATCAAAAATGTAGTGGTTTTAGGTCCAGAAAGAGAAAATACTCAAATAGAACTTTCTCTTACTGATGCACTTTCTTTAGGGGTAAAGGCCCCTATTAGAGAATCTGGAAATATTAAAGGCAGTGCGCCAATTACTATAGCAACAGAAAAGTATTCTAAGGATTTTAAGGAAGGTGTTATAGTAGCTAAGAGACATATACATTTATGTCCTAAGGATGCGGCTTTTTACAATGTAGAGGATAAAGAGATAGTTAAAGTTAAAGTTTTAAGCAAAAGACCTTTAATTTTTGATGATGTTGTTATAAGGGTAAATGAAAACTTCAGAACTTTTATGCACATAGATTATGATGAAGCAAATGCTTGTGGATTTGTAAAGGGAACAAGAGCAAAAATTTTAAAATAGCTTTCCATAAAGGATGTGATATAAATGGATATGGAAAAATTAGTAGAAATGATTACTAAGGAAGTAATGAAAAGGATAAAAAAGCTATCTTATGATGAAAATAGATATGTTAAGGATAAAATATTATTGCTGGGAGATTGCTTTGAAAGCTCTAATATAAAGGAAGCTTTAGAAGAAAAATATATAGTTGATTTATACAATAGTGATGTGAATGTAGACTGTTATAAGGCAGTTGTATTATCAAAATTAAATTTAAAAGTTTTATCTAATTTAGCTCTTGGACTTTGTAATGGTCAATATGAAGAGATTATTATAAATGCCCTTTTTAAAGGTAAAAGAGTATATGTTTTAGAAGATGGAATGGAATATAGAAAATATATGTCAAGTGCCAATAAAAATTTATATAAGCTTTATACAGAATATGAACAAAAACTTATGTATAATGGTGTTGATATATTAAATGAAGGAAACTTAATAAGGGCGTTATTATGTGGACAAGATATTCACAAATCACAAAACCATGAGGTTTATGAGGACAGTATAAGTGAAAAAATTGAAAATAAACAAGAGTTTATAAAGAATTCTTTAAGCAAAAAGCTTATAACAGAAGTAGATTTAAGAAGGCTTTATATGGATGGTGTAAAGGAAATAAACATACTTAAAAAATCTATATTAACACCACTTGCACAAGACTTTATTAGAATTAATCATTTGAAAATAAAGCGAGTGTAGTCTTGGAGGAAAAATTATGGTCATAGGAAAAGTTATTGGCAATGTATGGGCCACAAGAAAAGATGAAAAGTTAAACGGGTTAAAATTCCTTGTAGTAGCACCATCTAAAACCACGTATGAAGGTGGAATGTCAGCCTTTGTAGCTGTTGATAATGTAGGTGCAGGCATAGGAGAAACTGTTCTTGTAACAAAAGGAAGTGCAGCTAAGTCTTCCTTTGATATAAAAGCAGTACCTATAGATGCAGTAATTGTTGGAATTATTGATAGTCTGGAAGTAGAAGAAAGTTTATTAAAATAAATCATGTTAAAAAAATAACTAGTAGATAGTGTATTTTTTAATATGTTTAAACGTAGGAATGGGGGATAACATGCAGATAAATGAAATAATTATATATATCATGGTTGCATTTATGGCTATTTCAGCTATAGATAAGTGCATTGGAAACAAATTTGGATTAGGTGAAAAATTTGAAGAAGGTTTTATGGCTATGGGGTCACTTACTGTAGCAATGGTAGGTGTTATATGCTTGGCTCCAGTGCTTGCAAACGTGTTAAAACCAGTGGTAGTTCCGCTCTATAAAGCTCTTGGTGCAGATCCATCTATGTTTGCAACAACATTGCTTGCTTGTGATATGGGAGGATTTCCACTTGCAATTCAGCTTGCGGAAACTAAAGCAGCAGGTTTATTTGCAGGAGCAATACTAGGATCAATGATGGGGCCTACAATAGTATTTACAATTCCAGTAGCACTTGGAATCATAGAGAAAAAAGATCATAAGTTTTTAGCAACAGGTGTGCTTGCAGGTATTATAACAATTCCAATAGGTTGTTTAATAGGTGGTCTTGTGGCAGGACTTGAAATAGGAATGATACTTAGAAATTTAGTACCGATAGTAATTTTTGCAGCACTTATAGCTATAGGACTTTGGAAAATACCAGAAAAAATGATAAATGGATTTAACTTATTTGGAAAATTTGTAGTCATATTAATAACAATAGGACTTGCTTGTGGAATAATAGAAAAGTTAACAGGATTAGTTATAATCCCAGGAATGACTCCATTAGATGATGGAATAAAAGTAGTTGGAGATATTGCAGTAGTATTAGCTGGTGCATTCCCTATGGTTTATGTAATTACAAAAGTGTTTAAAAAGCCACTTATGAAGCTTGGATCACTTCTTGGAATGAATGATGTTGCAGCAGCAGGTATGGTAGCAACTCTTGCAAATAATATTCCTATGTTTGGAATGCTTAAAGATATGGATGACAGAGGTAAGCTTATAAATGTAGCTTTTGCTGTAAGTGCAGCTTTTGTATTTGGTGATCATTTAGGTTTTGTTGCAGGTGTTGCAAAACAAATGATATTTCCAATGATAGTTGGAAAGCTAGTTGGAGGTGTTACAGCAGTGATGTTGGCTTGTGTAATAGCTTCTAAAAGTAACATTGTATCTAAAAATAATGAAGATAAAGCAGCAAGCAGTGAAGCGATAAATTCTTAAATATTAGTTGGTAAAATTAGGAGGTATATATATGCAAAATATTGATTCAAAATTACTTGAAGATATGGTAAGAAAAATAATCACAGAAACTTTAACTGGAAGTGCTAACAAAGAAGAATTTGAAAAACATGTAGATCCAAGTGGAATATTATCAGTAAAATTAAATACAGTTAAGCCAGAAAAGTTTGATACAGGAAAAGAAGGGGATAAAGTTTACCTTAAAGATCTTGTAACTTTAGAGGAAAGTCCAAGGCTTGGATGTGGTCTTATGGAAATGGATGAGACATGTTTTGATTGGACATTAACATATGATGAAGTAGACTATGTTATAGAAGGAACTTTAGAAATTAATATAGATGGAAGAAAAGTCGTAGGTAATAAAGGAGATATAATCTTTATACCTAAAAACTCAAAAATACAATTTTCAGTACCGAATTATGCAAAATTTTTATATGTAACATATCCAGCAGATTGGGCAGAGCAAAAATAAATAAAGTATATAAATCTAAGCTATGAAATATGAGGTTTAATACCTTAATTTTATAGCTTTTTTTAAATGCAAAATTATATACAAATACAACTAATAATATTCTTAGTTTGCTTTGAATTAAAAAAATTAGCATATAAGGCATATAAAAAACTATAATTATGTTGGTTAATATTGGACATTGACGAAAATTTTTTATGAAAAATAAATAAATGTTCGACTTTTACGAAAAATATGATATAATAGCTTTTGTAAAAATGGAAAACTGTGAACAATATTTAGATTTGTGATAAATATTGAACAATTTAATATATTTTTGTTTAAATTAAAATGATATACAAAAGTTAAAGCGTTTTATTACTATACTGAAAGTGAAAAATACAGATTATAAGGAGGTAAAGATGTTTACAATACTAGATTTAGTTCAACCCAATACAATAGATGAAGCATATAAAGTACTTGTAGATAAAAAAAGCAATACCATTCTTGGAGGTTGTGCTTTTTTAAGGATGGGTGCTAAAAGAATAGGTACAGCTGTGGATTTATCAAAGCTTAATTTAAATTATATAAAAGAAGATGATGAATATATAGAAGTGGGAGCTATGACTAGCTTTAGAGATATTGAGACAAGCCCCCTATTTAAAGAATACTTTAATGGAATATTACCTAAATCAGTTAGCAATATAATAGGAGTTCAGTTTAGAAATGTAGTAACTGTAGGTGCTACTGTATATTCAAAGTATGGATTTTCTGATTTGATAACAGCATTATTGTGTTTAGATACAGAAGTGGAATTATACAAAGGAAAGAGAATGTCCTTAGAAGAGTTTTTAGAAAGACCTTATGAAAAGGACATTTTAACTAGAATATTTATAAAGAAAAATAACAGAAAAGCTGTTTATGGAAATTTAAGAAATGCTATAAGTGATTATCCTATATTAAATGTATCTGTTTCTAGATTAGAGGATAAATGGACTGTAGTCGTAGGAGCTAGACCTTTACATGCTAAAATTGCAAAAGGAGCATCCCGCGAGTTATCTAGTGGAAATTTCAGCATTGAAAATGTAGAAAATGTGGCAAACATAGCTTCAGAAGAGCTGCATTTTGGAAGCAATATGAGAGGTTCAGCAAAGTACAGGAAATCTATGTGCAAGGTTCTTGTAAAAAGAGCGATAATGGAGGTATTACAGTGCAAATAGAAATTATTTTAAATAATAAAAAAGTTAATTTTGAAATAGAAAAAGATGAATTTTTAGCCGATACTTTAAGAAAAAATGGAATATTAAGTATAAGAAAAGGCTGTGATACAACTTGCTGCGGTCTTTGCACAGTATGGATAGAAGGAAAGCCAACTTTATCCTGTTCAACTTTATCTATAAGAGTTAATGGAAAAAATATTACTACTATAGAAGGAGTAAAAGAAGAAGCAGAGGAATTTGCCAAAATTCTTGTATCAGAAGGCGCTGAACAATGTGGGTTTTGCAGTCCGGGTTTTATAATGACTGTAATTGCTATGAAAAATGAACTTAAAAATCCAACAGAGGAAGAAATAATTCATTACTTAACTGGTAACTTGTGCAGATGTACAGGCTATATGGGTCAGTTAAGAGCAATTAAAAAATATCTGGGGGTAGCATAAACATGAGAATAGTTGGTAAAGGTATTTCAAAGATAGATGGAATGGCTATTGCAACAGGTAAACCTGTTTATACGGAAGATTTAGCGGTAAAAGATGCTTTAGTAATAAAAATACTAAGAAGCCCACATGCTTTTGCAAGAATAAAATCTATAGATACATCAAAAGCAGAAAAAATAGATGGTGTCGAATGTGTTTTAACCTATAAAGATGTCCCAAATGTGAGATTTACATTAGCTGGACAATCTTATCCAGAACCTTCACCTTATGATCGTTTAATATTGGATGAAGTTGTTAGATATGTAGGAGATGAAGTTGCAATTGTAGCTGCTGTAGACGAAAGGACAGCTTTAAAGGCTATAAAGTTGATAAAAGTTGAATATGAAGTTTTTGAGCCTGTTCTGGATTTTGAAAAAGCAGAAGAACATGAATCAACAGTTCATGAAGAGGATCTTCATTGTAATTTTGACATTGGTATGCAGAGGGAAAAAAATATTGTTTCTAGACAAAATATGGAATATGGAAATGTAGAAAGTGAACTTGAAAAGTGTGATGTTATAGTAGAAGATACTTATTATAATCAAGCACAAGCTCATTGCATGATGGAAACTTATCGTTCTTTCAATTATATTGATCATGCAGGAAGACTTGTAGTTATAAGTTCAACACAAATTCCATTCCATGTTAGAAGAAAATTAGCTAGAGCTCTTAACATACCATCAAGTAAAATAAGAGTAATTAAACCAAGAATAGGCGGCGGTTTTGGAGGTAAACAAACTGTTGCAGTAGAAATTTTTTCTGCAATAGTAACTATTAAAACAGGTAAACCATCTATGATAATATATGATAGAAAAGAAACTTTTGAATGTACAACTAGCCGTCATGCTATGAGAACAAGGGTTAGATTAGGTGCAGACAAAGAAGGATATATAAGAGCAATAGATATACAGTGTTTATCAGATACAGGAGCTTATGGTGAGCATGCTTCTACAGTATTTGGACTTGTAGGACAAAAAACACTTCCTTTATATAACAAGACAAAAGCTGTTAGATTTATGGGAGATGTAGTTTATACAAATAAAACTCCAGCAGGAGCATTTAGAGGATATGGAGCAACCCAAGGAGCTTTTGCTGTTGAATCAACAGTTAACAAATTAGCGGAAAAGTTAAATATGGATCCAACAGAAATTAGACTGAAAAATTTAATTAAAGAAGGAGAAACTTCTCTTGCTTTTGAAGGAAAGATTTTAGGAAGTTCAGCTCTTCATAGATGTATAAAAAAAGGTAAAGAGTTAATAGGCTGGAATGAAAAATATCCAAGAAGAGAAATAAGTGAGACTAAAGTAAGAGCTCTTGGTATGGCAGTAACCATGCAGGGATCAGGAATTGCATGTATAGATACTGCATCTGCAGAAGTAAGGTTAAATGATGATGGAAATTATACACTTCTTATAGGTTCTACAGATATGGGAACAGGAAGTGATACAATATTATCACAAATGGCTGCTGAGATTTTAGAAACATCAATGAAAAAAATTATAGTAAATGCAGCAGATACGGATATTTCTCCTTATGATCCAGGTTCTTATGCTTCAAGTACAACTTATGTTACAGGAATGGCTGTAGTGAAAGCAGCAGAATCACTTAGAAAACAGATTGTTGAAGCAGGAGCTAAATTACTTGAATTGTCCCCTGAAGATGTAGAATTTGATGGAGAAAATATAAAAGCTGTTGATGGAGAGAAAACTATGAGTTTAGAAAAATTAGCTGAACTTACGGTTTTAGGCACAGGAAAGCCTCAATTAGTTGGTAACGCTACTTATGGAAGTGAGGTATCACCTCCACCATTTATGGCAGGCTTTGCAGAAGTAGAAGTAGACAAGGAAACAGGAAAAGTGGATGTAATAAACTATGTAGCAGTAGCTGATAGTGGAACTATCATTAATCCAAATTTAGCAAGACTTCAAGTAGAAGGTGGAATTGCTCAAGGAATAGGAATGGCATTATATGAGGATATTAAATTTAACTCAAAGGGAAGACTTGAAACAAATACATTTATGCAGTATAAAATTCCTTGTAGAAAAGATGTAGGAAGTATAATAGTGGATTTTGAAGAAAGCTATGAGCCAACAGGTCCTTTTGGAGCAAAATCTATAGGAGAAGTTGTTGTAAATACTCCATCACCAGCAATTGCACATGCAGTTTATAATGCTGTAGGAGTTAGAATGACATCTCTCCCAATGACACCAGAAAAAGTGTTTATGGCAATGCAGGAGAAAGAGAATAAATAAATTCGTATAACTATTCACTTTTAACTATTAGTTCTTAACTATTTAGGAGGTGCAATATGAATTTAAGGGATTTATTAAACTTAAAAAAAAGTGACGTAATATCCATTGTAGGTGCTGGAGGAAAAACTACTTTCATGTATTCTTTAGCAGAAGAATTAAGAGGTGAAAATAAAGTACTTGTAACTACTACTACAAAAATTTATATGCCTCATAAAAAATACTATGATTTTGTTACTATAAATGAAAGTAACTTTAATAAGTATAATTGTGAAAAAGTTAATGGTGTATATTTGTATGGAAGTCATTTGAATGAAGAAAATAAAATAATTGGATTGAATACTGAGCTTTTAAAAGCTCAGTTACCATATTTTGACTATGTTTTAGTAGAAGCAGATGGTTCTAAGAGAAAGTCCATTAAGGGATGGAAAGATGATGAACCTGTAATAAGCAAAGATACTCATAAAACTATAGGCATTTTAAGCATAGATGCCTTAGGTAAAAAAGTAAATACTGAAAATATTCATAGATTATGTGAATTTGAGAGTATAACTAATTCAAAAGAAAATGAAATTATAACTGAAAAGCAGTTAACTTCTTTAGTATTTCATAATAAAGGTTTGTTTAAAGATGCTATAGGAGAGAAAGTTTTATTTATAAATAAGGTAGATGGGAAAAATGAGCTTATTTTAGCAAAAAGGTTAGCAGCTAATATTTTAGAAAACAATTATAACTATGTAGATAAAATTATAATTGGAAGCTTAAAAAATAAGCAATGCCAATTGGTAACTTAGGCTTACAAAATAAAAATATTTATATAAACCAATAGGATGGTTAAGGGTGATAAAAATGATTAGTGCTATTATTATGGCATCTGGTTCTGGAAATAGAATGGGTAAAAATAAATTGCTACTGCCGTATAAAGATAAAGCTATGGTTGAACACATTATAGAAAAAGTCATGGCTTGTGATTTTTACAGCAAAATCCTTGTGGCTAAAGATGAAGAAGTATTGAATATAGGTATAAAAAAGGGTATTAAGGTTGTAAAAAATAGCAATGCATTTAAAGGGCAGAGTGAATCCATAAAACTTGGAATAAGTGTATCAAAAGAAGCTGATGGATATATGTTTTTTACATCAGATCAGCCTTTGCTGGATGTTGATACTATAAAGCTTCTAATGGATGTATTTGAAAAAAATAATAATTGTATAGTTGTTCCTATCCATGAAAATAGAAAAGGGAGTCCTGTAATATTTCCAAGAAGGTTTATAGATGAACTTAAATTGCTTCAAGGAGATAATGGCGGGAAGAACGTTATTAATAATCACGCTAACAATGTAATAACTGTAGATGTTAGAAATGAATATGCTATGGTAGATATAGATACCTGGCAGGAATATGAGAAAATTACAAGGGGTTAAAGTATGATTGAAGATATTGTTATAATAAGAGGTGGAGGAGATATTGCCTCTGGTATAGTTCAAAAATTATATAGAAGTGGATTCAAGGTTTTAATAGCAGAAGTAGAAAAGCCTACTTCCATTAGAAGAAAAGTGTGTTTTAGTGAGGCTATATTTGATGGTTATGCGATTGTAGAAGGTATAAAATCTGTACTTGTAAAAAATATATATGAAATTAAGAAGGTTTGGTCTGAAGGAATTGTACCTGTTATTATAGATCCAGAAGGCAAATATATAGATATAATAGAACCTCAAATTGTTATAGATTCAATAATAGCAAAGAAGAATTTAGGAACAAGTATGAACATGGCGCCTATGACTATAGCAGTTGGTCCTGGATTTGAAGCTGGAAAAGATGTTGACATAGTTGTAGAGACTATGAGAGGTCATAATTTAGGAAGATTAATATTTAGCGGTATGGCTATGAATAATACTGGGGTACCTGGAAAAATAGCTGGTTATGCAAAGGAAAGAGTGCTACACAGTCCGGCTGGTGGTATTATTGAAAATGTAAAGGAAATTGCAGATATAGTTAAAGCTGGAGAAGTTATAGCTTATGTGAACGGAATAGAAGTTAAAGCTACTATTGATGGAGTATTAAGAGGAATAATAAGAAATGGAAGTAAAATTTCTAAAGGGCTTAAAATAGCAGATATTGATCCTAGAATTGAAGAAAAGCAGAATTGTTATACAATTTCTGATAAAGCTAGAAGTATTGGTGGTGCAGTGTTAGAGGCTGTATTGTATTTAAAAGCAACTAAAACCAAGATTTTTAGAGAAATGACTAAGGTAGTATAAAATAATAGTTTTAATTTTGTAAGCATTACTTGTTATTTGGTACAAGTAGTGCTATATTTTTATTATTTGTAATGGTAAAATATAGAATGGATGAAAGTGAGGAGGAATTTATATGAAGGTTAAAATGTCCAATTTTTTAAATAACACAAAACCAAGTATAAAAAAACTTATAAAAAACTTATCTAAGGATTTCAAATATGTATCAGTTTTAGGTAGTGATGTTTGTGGAAAATTATATTTAGTTCAAAGGACAGGAATTTCCATTCAAGATTCATTTTGGAGTGAAAGAGGTTTTGTAGTAAAGGTTTATAATGGAATTAGTTATTCTGAAATTTCTTTTAATGAGATAAATGAAAATGAAATTGAAAGCATAGCAGAAAACATAAGGAAAAAAATAAAAGGACAAATTGAATCCTTAAAAAATAAAGTGGACATAAATGCTTATGATTTGATAAATGAAGAAAAAATAGAAAAAACCTTTATAGGAGAAGTTAAAGTGCTCCCAGAACAAATAAGTGATAAAGAAATAATAGAAAAAATGATAAGTATAAAGGATAAGGCTTTTTCTTTAAGTGATCTTTTAATAGATTTAAGAGTTAGATACCAGCAAGTTCATGTATCAAAGATTTTTATTTCTAATAATAAGGATTTAGCTCAAAGTTACATATGGAGTGAAGGATCAATATTTAGTATTGTAAGACGAGAAAATAAGACTAAATATTCATATAGTCCTTTTTCTGGACTTAAAGCTTCTGAACTTTTAGAGGAAATTTCAGAAAAGGTAGATGAAACAGTAGATATTTCTATAAAACTTCTAGATTCAAAGCCAGTTACTCCTGGAGAATATGAATGCATATGTTCTCCAGATGTTTCAGGAATAATTGCACATGAGGCTTTTGGTCATGGTGTAGAAATGGACATGTTTGTGAAAAATAGAGCTAAAGCAGCTGAATATATGGACAAGGAAATAGCATCTCCACTTGTAACTATGCATGATGGAGCTTCTTCAGCTGTAGATGTTTCTTCATATTTATTTGATGATGAAGGGGTTTTAGGAACAGATACTGTAGTTATAGATAGAGGAATACTTAAGAAAGGTATATCAGATACACTTTCAGCTTTGGAGTTAAATACTACTCCAACAGGAAATGGTAAAAGGCAGTCTTTTGAAAGAAAAGCTTATTCAAGAATGACCAATACTTATTTTGCCGCTGGATCTAGTAAGCTTGAGGATATGATAGCTTCAATAGAATTTGGATATTTATTAGATTGTCCAATGAGTGGTATGGAAGATCCTAAGAATTGGGGAATACAATGTATGGTGAATTATGGTCTTGAAATAAAAAATGGAAAGTTAACAGGGAATATTGTATCTCCAGTAGTTTTAACAGGATATGTGCCTAATCTTTTGAAATCTATATCCATGGTTTCAGATAAAGTAGAGCTTTGTGGTTCTGGTGCTTGTGGCAAGGGATATAAGGAATTTGTAAAAGTGTCTTCTGGAGGCCCATATATTAAAGCGAAAGTGAGGCTTGGATAAAATGATAAACAGAATAAAAAGTATATTAGAAACTTTGGATGTTGATGGATATAAAATAGTTGAAACAAAGGTAAATTCAGAAGAATTATTTTTCATAAAGAAAGATTTAGATATGAATAGAAGTAAAGATGTTCACCATTTTAAAGTTACAGTTTATAAGGATTTTGAAGAAAATAAAATAAAATATAAAGGATCTTCTATAGTAAATATTCATCCTACCATGAATGATGAAGAAATTAAAAAGTCTTTAGAAGATGCAGCCTTTGCTGCTAGTTTTGCTAAAAATCAATATTATGATCTTCCTAAAAAAGTTATAAAAGGAAATGAAAAGAATAAAGAAAGCAGCTTTAAAGGCAATACACTTTCTTATTGGATGGAAAAATTAACAGAAAAGCTTTATGAAGCTGACAATAAAGAAAGAGGAAATATAAATTCATCAGAACTTTTCTTGGAAAAAGTATATAAGAGAATTATAAATTCAAATGGAGTAGATGTTAGTTTTGAAAATTACAAAGGAACTATTGAATTTATAACTAATTGGAGAGAAGAAGAAGAAATAGAACTGTATAAATCCATAGGGTTTTCAAATTTTGATGAAAAACAAATTGTGTCTTCTGTAAATGAAATGCTATTTGTTTCACAGCAGAGAGCTTTGGCAAAAGATATGCCAAAGGTGGGAAAATATAAGGTTATATTTACAGGATCAGCTGTTAAAGAACTTCTTTCTTATTATGTGTATCAAGGAAATGTAGAAGCAGTTTACAACCATATGTCTATAGCTAGGCTAAATGAAAATATACAAGGTGATGATGTAAAAGGGGATTTGTTAAGTATAACGCTGGATCCAGCATTAGAAAACTCATCTTACTCAGTTCCTTTTGATGAAGATGGGATTGCTTTATCAAAGGTTCAAATATTTGATAAAGGTTTACTTAAAAATTATCATGGGGATTTTAGACACAGCTTTTATTTAGGAGTAGAACCTACAGGAATTATTAATAATTTCACAGTAGATGGAGGAAGCAGAGCTTATAAAGAAATGAAAAATGAACCTTATATGGAGCTTGTTGAATTCTCTGATTTTCAAATAGATAAGCTTACTGGAGATTTTGGAGGAGAAATAAGACTTGGATGGTACTTTGATGGAACAAAAACTACTCCTATAACTGGAGGTTCTGTATCTGGAAATATGAAGGATTTTCACAGTAATATGTATCTTTCAAAGGAAATACAAAAAGATAATGAATTTGAAGGACCAAAGGCATTAGAACTATTTGATGTATCCATTGCCGGTAAGTAAATAGTAATCGTTAATATAGTAAAAATCACTATCAAAATTTATTGGAATTCAATAAAATAGATAGTGATTTTGATTTAGTTTTCTTTTATGCGATTAATGGCTTTTAAACCATATGTCCTTTTAATAAAGGAGCAGTACTCGAATTCAATTTCTTACATATTTTGTTATAAACCAGTATGGCATTTAAAATAAGTAATGTGCTAGTAATAAAAAATACATATTTTATACCAAAATGTGAAGCTATTTGTCCACCAAGTAAAGAACCAGAAAAGGTTCCTAAATAAAATGCACTCATATTAAAACCATACATTCTTCCAGTAAGAACGTCTGGTGTTATTTTCTTTAATAAGGTGTTAATTGATGGTGCTAGACCTGCTGTTACAAAACCTAATGCGAATCTTAATGTTATTAATTCCCAGGAGTTTTTTACAAAAGCTTGAGGGATAAATATTAAACCAGCTATAATAAGTGATGCAAGCATAACTTTTTGAGGACCAACTTTATCTGATAACTTCCCAAGTCTTGGGGCTGAAATAATGCTGGCAACACCTGAAGCAGAAAAAGCCATTCCAGAAATTAAGGCAATATGAGCTGAATTATGGGATAACTCAGATATATATATTGTTACTATTGGTTCTATAGAAAAAAATGCAAGCTGCAAAATAAAAGAAGTAGCAAATAGAACAATAATTAAATGAGAATCAGGCAGCTTATGCCAAACCTCTTTTGTACTGAGTACTTTTTTATCAGATGCTGCAAAATCTTCTTTTACAAATAGTAAAGTTAGGATAAAAGCAACTAACATAAGAGCACCAGTAAAGAAAAAAGTGAACTGTAATCCTAAAATTTCATCTAGATATCCTCCAATAAGCGGACCAAGTAGTGAACCTGAAATAGAAGCTGTGGACAGTACACCTAATGCCCAACCGGAATGTTCTTTATCAGTTTGAGTTGCAACTAATGTCATACAAGCTGTACTGTAACCTGCTACAATTCCCTGGAGCATTCTTAAGGCAATAAGCTGATATACATTTTGTGCAAACCCCATAGTTGAAATTACAATACACATACCGAAACTTGCACGTAAAAGCATAGGTTTTCTACCAATTTTATCAGCTGCATATCCCCAAATTGGTGAGAATATTGCTAAAACTATAAAAGTAATTCCAAAAGCAATTCCAGATATTTGTTCAACAGCAGAAATATTGTGAATACCTAGCTGCTTAATGTAAAGCGGCATTATAGGTGCTATTTGGCTCAATCCTAAAGCAGTTACAAATGATCCAAACCAACATACAATTAGATTCTTTTTCCAAATTTTCAATAGTGTCAACCTTCTTTCGCAATTAACAATTATATTTTAATTATAAGCTTAAAGAAGGCTTAATTACATGAAATATTTTAATATTCATGGACATTTTTGTTGTAAAATTCTTTAGGGCTTATACCTTTGATTTTTTTAAACAGTCGACTAAAGTAAAATTCATCCTTAAAACCTATAAGCTCAGAAATTTCTTTGATTTTTTTGTCACCAACTATAATCAGTGCTTCAGCCTTATCTATTTTCATCCTATTAAAAAATTCAATTATTGAATATCCTGTTGTATCTTTAAATGTCCTTGAAAGATAGCTAGGAGAAAGAGAAACAAGATCTGATAATTCTTTTAATGTAATGGATTTATTTATATTTTCATGTAAGTATTTTATAATTTTTTCTACTTTAATAGTTGATGAATAATTTGTATCCTGTCTTTTTAAATTATCATATATTTCTAACAAAAGCTCTTCAAGAATTATTTTGCAGGAAAATTCGTAATCAGGTAACTTTGTACTCCATGTTTCAACAAGTTTTTTAAATATATGGAAAAGAGGATAGTAATTTTTAAACTTCTGCATTATAGGAAATTTTAAATATTCAATTTCATTAGATAAATTCCATTTATCATTACAAAAATTTACACAAATAAAGCTAAAATGAACTGATAAAAAAGTAAGTGGTTCACTTAAATTTGGTTCTATTGAATGAAAAATATCAGGTTTTAAATAAAATAACATTCCTTTCTCTGCAAAGAATTCTTTGTTTTCAGTTGATATGTAACCTTTACCACCAGTTACAAGTAAGAGTTCATGGTGCTTGATTTTTCTAGCAATCTTTTTCTTATGTTTCCGTTTCCAATCCTCATATGTTTCTCTGTGATTACAATAATGAATATGAAAATAAAGATTATTCTTGTCCATAATACGTCTCCTATTTATAAACTTATAGTTTTGTGTCTTGTGCTTTGAACACATTATATAATGTATATTTAAATTATTCAATTTGCACAGTTAAAGATTAATTTAATATTATAGTAAAGAGAGCTATTATAAGGAATGATAATTTTGAAAAAATTAAATCCAGAAAAGCTTTTTGTAAAGTTTAAGGATGGAGTTAATAGTGTAGGTCCAATTATACTAAGGAGATATACATTAACGCATTCGGATAAAACAGCAGAACTTTTTTTAGTAATAGGGTTAACATATGCTTATGAAAACATAACAGCTCAAAGGGATGAAGTATTAGCAGAATGGAAATTTGTAAACAATCAGTATGTTCTAAATGTATTTTGTTATGTTGGAGGTGAAAACAACAAGAATAAAGCTGCTTTAAGGTATAAAATCTTTGTAAGAGAATTACCATTAGCTTTAGAAGCAATTTGTTATGGCGATAGAAAATTTTTTGAAATACATCCAGTTCTAAAAAAATCACCAATAATAGTTAGATTTGAATCTGTCTATCCACAATATAATAATATAAAATACTTTGGAATGCCCAAAGACTATTTGTAATTACATTAAGAAAAGTGTGAGGAAAATTCATTAATAAAAATGAGGTGTATCAAGCACCTCTTAATTATTTATATGTATTATTAAGAATAGATATTTGGTACTATGGTTATTTTTTTCTTAGATATATTTAAAATTAAGAAATTAAATTTAAGACAAATTTTAAGAAATTTTTTATAGAAGATTGAAATTTAAAAGTTTTTGGAAATATATTGTAATTTTCTGTTATAATAGTTGTAATAGCATTTTTATTAATTAATTTAAAAATTAAATTTACATATGGAGTACAATGAAAAGCTTTAAAATGCTGTAATATGACAGATATTTGGAGGGATAAAATTGATTAAAAAGAACTTAGCCTTATGTATGGCTTTAGTTTTATTTTTTTCAGGATGTGGAACAGTAAATAAAAATGCATCAAAAAATACGGAGAACAAAAATGAAACTACCATGAATGATAAAAATAATAATTCTACTAATAAAAGTTCTGAAAATAAACAAAAAGAAACTGATAAATCTGAAATTAAAGAAAAATATTTTACTCCTTTAGTGTTATCAGATGTTTCATCACTTAGTACTAAAGCTATATCCTGGTCATGGATGTATTCACCAAGAGATAATGCACCACTATTATCAAAATATAAGGGATATGCTTTTGGAGATAATTCAAAAAAAATTATTTATCTTACTTTCGATGAAGGTTATGAAAATGGTTATACATCTAGTATTTTAGATACATTAAAGAAGAATAATGTACATGCGGCTTTCTTTGTAACTAAGCCATTTGCAACTGGTAGCTTTAAAGGAGTTCCAAATGCTAGTTTATTAAAGAGAATTAAGGCTGAAGGACATATAATAGGAAATCACTCTGTACACCATAAATCTATGCCTACATTTAAAAATGAAAAAGCTTTTGATGATGAAATTACTGGAGTAGAGTCTGTAGTAAATAGTATTCCTGGATGTAAGATGTCAAAATATTTCAGACCACCGGAAGGTACTTTTAGTGAATTGTCTCTTTATTATACTCAAAAGCTTGGCTATAAATCTATATTTTTTGCTCTTGCACATCAAGATTATGATGCAAATAAGCAACCTGATCCCGAAAAATCTAAAGCACTTCTTTTGAAGAATACACGCAATGGTATGATTTGCTTACTTCATGCTATGTCTAAAACTAATGCTAGTATTTTAGATAGTTTGATCAAAGAATGGAAGAGTAAAGGATATGAATTTAAAACTTTAGATGAACTTCCCAATTAGTATTTTTAGCCTTCAGTGTAATTTATTAATACTGAAGGCTTTAACATACTAAATTATTTACTTAACTTTTTGTTTTGTTAATTTTGAAATAAAACGAAAAGCTGTTGTAGAAAGCATTATTCCAAATGCAATTGCTCCGCCGACAGCAATAGTTTGCATACCTTTAGAGTATGCTAATGAGTACTTTTGCTCTACAATACTATTTATGGTAGTATAAGCCGTAATACCAGGTACTAGTGGAAATATTCCTGGTATTGAAAATTGTACAGCAGGTGTTTTAAGTATTCTTGCCATCAATTCACTATATATACCTACAAAAAATGCACCTACAAATGATGCAGAAACAGGACTAGAGGTATACTTATAAACTACAAGATATGCAGTCCAGCCAATAGCACCACAAAATCCAGTCCATATTATTTTTTTTCTATCGATGTTAAAAAGAATAACAGGAAATATGCTTCCTAAAAATGCTAATAATATTTGTTTTATCATAGTCTTATACCCATCCCAATAGTTAATGCTGAACCGATGCCTGCTCCTACTGCAGTTATAATAAGCATTGCTTCACCAAATTTAGTTATGCCTGATTCAAAGTCACCAGATATAATATCTTTTATGCCATTAGTTAGAGGAACTCCTGGTAATAGTATCATTATTGATCCAGTTATTACATTACCTTTGTTTACAAGAGGTATTAAGTTTTGAGCGATTATACTGGCAATACCTATAATAAAACCTGAAAGAAAAAATTGTAAAAAAACAATTCCAGATATTTTTTCTAGTATAAAATAAATAACTATACTTATAATTACAGAAATTATTGAATCACATATAGTACCATTAAAAAATAGTGAATAAATAAATGAAGTCATACTAGCAGCAAATAGTCTTATTGGAAAACTGAAGTATGGAGCTTGTTCTATATCTTTTAGTATTTGTTTAGCTTTTTCATAGGAAACAGGGTCATGTTGAATGTCTCTTGAAAAAGAATTAATTAATTCTATTCTATACAAATCAACATTTCTTGTTCTGATTTTTTTTAATGAAGTTACTTTTTCATCATTAAGATCTATTATAGAAATAAATACTCCTTTAGCAGTAACCATACATTCACATTTTAGATTATATGCATTACATATTCTTTCAATTGTTTCTTCAACTCTATAGGATTCTGCACCGCTGCTTAAAAGCATTTGACCTGCACAAAGAGAAATTTCCAAGACTTGTTTTGCTTTCATAGCATACTCCTTTAATAAGCTTTTTACATGAATTATGATCATAAAGACTCTTATTCATTATCTAAAGTTTATAGAAAATTTATAGAAAATGCAATGCTTTTATTTTAAAAATAGATTTTATTATTTTGTATAAATTTCAAATTAAGTTGAAGAGTATTGATCTCCTTGAAGTTCAGTTAATTTGTCGCAATCTTCTAATTTATACGAGTCTTTTTCAAAGGATTTGTTAATGTTTTCTTGTATGAAGTTTATATTACAAGAAATATTGTTTATCACATGTTTATAAGTATTGCTGAGTTGAGTTAATGAAGCTACTTTCTCATGGTTTTTTTTCTTTTTATATTCTTCTATTTCTTTTAAAACTTTTTTATGTTCTACTCTGAATATCCAAACAAGGCTGGTAGCTGTTTCATATTGTTTTTGACATTTAGTTAAAGCTGAGGAAGATAGCTTTATACTATCAGATTTAGTAGAGGATTTAAGTAAAATGTTAGAAGCATGATTTAATGCACCTTTAAATGCATTATCAAGTAGGTCTATATAATTATTTATATTCTTGCCATAAATACCAGAGTTAATTTCTTTTTTTATATTCTCATATTCAGAATTATATTTTTCTATGAAAGGAGATTCAGTAATATTTTTTACAGAACTCTCAATACGGTTTAAAAATTTATAACTAACCATGGCATCACTAGATATGTGTGAATCATCCGTGTTTTGAACGATAGTATTATTGTGGGAATTTTCATTTTTATCATTGCTAAATGAATTTTTATGTTCTCTAGCATTAGTTTCATAAGTTATTGATTTATTTATTATAATTGAATCCATAATAACCCCCTCCTATATACTGTATATATTTTCAATATCGAAGAATATTTAGAAGACTTAATATAATATTTACAAATTATTGGTTAATATTATTTATGTGAAGCAGCAAATGTTTTTGTATAAAAATCCATAAAATGTTGCTTTTCATAAAGTATTTGTTATAATAGATGTATAACAAATATAATAAATGTATTAATGGAAAAGGGGAGTAATATGTTAAATAGAAATTTTAGATTAGGTTTAATTTTGGCTATTGCAGCATGTACTTGTATATCTTCTTCAGTTTATGCAGATGAAAATATTAGTGTAAAGAGACTCAGTGGTAATGATAGATATGAGACTTCTGCTAATATAGCTAGTTATTATGAAGGTGGACAATTGAACAGTGTTATTGTTACTAGTGGTAATGGATTTGCAGATGCACTTTCAAGCAGTTGCATTCAAGGATTTTGGGGTTCTCCTGTAATGCTTGTAGGAGATAATATACAAAATAGCAGTAAAACTATAAGTTATATTGAAAATCATTTAAAGAAAGATGGTACTATATATATTTTAGGAGGGGAAGCTTCTGTAAATAGTGGATTTGACAAATATTTTAAAGGAAAAGGGTTTAATAAAATAATAAGATTAGGTGGAAATGATAGATATGAAACTAATATAAAAATAGTGAATCAGGCTAATGTAAGGGAAGGTACACCAATAGTTATAGCAAATGGTGATAATTTTCCAGATGCTTTGAGTATATCTAGTATAGCGGCATATAAGGGATATCCTATTTTTATAACTCCATTTAATAATTTACCAAGTAAGACAGAAGAAAAAATAAAGGAAATTAAACCTTCTAAAATATATGTTATAGGAGGAAGCAGTTCAATAAGTAGTGGAATAGAGGATAAATTAAAACAAATATCAAAGGATGTAGCAAGAATACAAGGTAAAGATAGATATGAAACCTCTATGAATATATGCAAATATTTTGATGAGAATTTAGATAATGTAATAATTGCCAGTGGAGAAGCTTTCCCGGATGCACTTTCTGGAACTGCTCTTTCAGCTAAACTTAAAGCACCTATAGTAATAACCGATGGAAATAATATTAGCAGTGTTAAAGAATATATAAAAAATAGAAAGTTTAAAAATGTCATAATACTTGGGGGAGAGGGTTCAGTTTCAAAAAGTGTACAAAATGCTTTGAGCTTTGGTGGGGATACAAATTCATCCAAAGATTTAAAAGTTAAAGCTGAAAGTTTTGTAAGTAATTTATCAAATAAGAATATTGATGAAGCTTTAAAACAATTAAGTAGTGATTTAAAAACAGGTTATGGAGAAGGAATAATGAAAAATTATCTTTCAAGTGTAAGCTTTAAGGGAGTTGACACAAAACCAATAGATGTAAAGCAAGAAGAAGCACCACTTGGAAATGTAATTACACTAACTTATAAAGTTGAAGGAAGTTCTACCACTGTTGATGTAAAAATAAAATATGATAATGATGGACAAATATACGATTTAGTATTTGAAAATACTCCAGTTGATAGTAAGTATAAACTGCCAAGTTATGCAAATATGGATAACTTTACTGAAAAAAAAGTAACTATAGGTGATGAAAAATACAAATTGCCAGCAGTATTAAGTATGCCTAAAGGAAATGGTCCATTTCCAGCAGTAGTACTTGTTCATGGCAGTGGTGCTGGTGATATGGATGAAACTTCTGGAGATACAAAAGTGTTTAGGGATATATCAGCAGGGCTTGCTTCGAAGGGGATTGCAGTATTACGATATGATAAAAGAGCAAATTGTTATGGAACATTAAGTTTAGTAGATACAAAAATTGATTTAAATAAAGAAACAGTAAATGATGCAGTGGATGCTGTAAACTTATTAAAGAAAACTGAAGGCATTGATTCGAATAAAGTTTTTGTTTTAGGACACAGTTTAGGAGCAATGCTTACATCAACAATAGTAAAAGATTGTGGTGATAATGGAGCAGCTGGAGGTATAATGATGGCTGGACCTGTAGATTTCCTTGACACTCTTTTAGAACAAAGCAAATATTTAAATTCAATAGGAGAGATGAATGAAAATCAGTTAAAGGGAATAGAAAGTGTATATAGTACAGTAAAAGATAAAAACTTTCCAGGAAATTTACCTGAAAATACACCGATTTTTGGTGCTTACCCATATTATTGGTTAAGTGTTAAGAATTCAACTCAAGTAAATGATGCTGTAAGTATAAAAGAACCTCTTCTTATTCTTCAAGGAAAAATGGATTATCAAGTGGATGTTTCTAACCTAGATAAGTGGAAAAATATATTGAAAAATAAGCAAAATGTAAATTACAAATCTTATGATAAATTAAACCACTTTTTTATAGAAACAAACTCTAAATCAACTGAAGGGTATGGAAAAGCTGCTAATGTGCCTGATTATGTTGTTAATGATATAATTAATTGGGTTGATGAATATTCAAAATAAAATATGAAAGTGAGAAGTGAGTTTATTTGTTTAAGTATGTAATTGATGGTGATATAGAACTAAAATTGTTAGATAATTGTCATATAGAAGAACAATTTGCACTAATACAGAGAAATCGATCTTATCTTAAACAATGGTTGCCTTGGGTAGATGGAATTAAGACTTTTGGAGATGTGGCAAAATCTATAAAAATTTCTAAAGAACAATATGTAGGTAATGATGGATTTCGATGTGGAGTATGGTATAAGGGAAGAATGGCAGGCATAATTGGATATCACAATATTGATTGGTCAAATAAATCTACAAGCATTGGTTATTGGATTGGAGAAGAATTTCAAAAAAATGGTATTATGATAAGAGCTTGCAAGGTTTTGGTAGATTATGCTATAAAAGAGCTTGGATTAAATAGAGTGGAAATTAGGTGTGCTGAAGAAAATTTTAAAAGTAGACACATTCCAGAAAAGCTGGGTTTTAAAAATGAAGGAACTTTACGAGAGTCAGAATGGCTATATGATCATTATGTTAGTCACATTGTTTATGGAATACTTAAAGATGAATGGATGAAGATGTATTACAGATAATAAATTATGATTTTTATTGAAAACTTATTCTATTTAAATTTTCTCATTTAAAGATATATAAATATTGATAAAAGAAATTTTCGTAGTATAATATATTTAATATAATCTAAAATATATATCTATATGTAAATTATTTGGGGGTAAAAAATGAGCAGATTAGAAGAAATATTAAAGTACAATGAGAATTTTGTAAGTAATAATGAATATGAACCATATGTAGTTAGCAAAATTCCAAAAAAGAAAATGGTTGTATTATCTTGCATGGATACTAGATTGACAGAGTTATTACCAAGGGCTATGAATATAAAAAATGGTGATGCTAAAATAATAAAAGATGCAGGAGCAACAGTTATTCATCCTTTTGGTGGTGTTGCTAGGAGTATAATGGTTGCAATATATGAGTTTGGGGCAGAAGATGTCTTTATAGTAGGACATTCTGGCTGTGGAATGAGTAATTTAGATACTAAAAGTCTTATTAATAAAATGATAAATAGAGGGATAATGGAAGATACTATAGATATATTGAACAATGCAGGTGTTCATGTTGAAGAGTGGCTTCATGGTTTTGAATCAGTGGAAGAATCTATAAAAGAAAGTGTTAAAATGATAAAAAATCACCCTTTAGTTCCTAAAGATATTAGAGTACATGGATTAATTATGGATTCAGAAACAGGGAAAATAGATGTAGTTATAGATGGAGATAAAGAAGATTAGATAATAAGATTTATTTTGTTTTCAAAACCATAAAATTTTATTAAAAGATTATTCATTTTTATTAGCCTAAAATGTGTTATTATATGGTGTAGTGAATCTTAGTTATCAAAGGAGAGTTCTAGTATGGTATATACAAACTTCTTGTACAAAAATCGTAATTTAATTTATGTTCTAAATAATATTCTAAATTGTACTTTAGTTTTTAAATCTATAGTTACAAATCATTTTAACTTAGTTGTTTTATGTATACTTTTCTTCATTGTTAATTTGTATGCATATAATAAAATTAGTGATATGAAACTGCAAGAAGAATAAAATAAGTTAAGAAAATACATCGATAGTTTATAGATTTTTAAGAAGAACCTCTTAGAATTTATATCTAATTTAAAAGATTAGGTATAAATTCTAAGAGGTTCTTCTTAGTTTGCATAATGAATTCAATTAATAAAATAAAAATTATTTTATTGATAAAAATATATTGACTTTATATATCACTCTGATATAATCATATATATCAAAGTGATATATAAAACGATAATATATAAATATAAATTTGGAGGGGAAATTAATTTGGCAAAAATAAATAAAACTAAATATGCTCTTTTAGGAGTACTTACTTTAAGTTCAGGTTCAGGATATGATATTAAAAAATTTTGCGATTCATCTATAGGACATTTTTGGAATGAAAATTATGGACATATATATCCTGTACTAAAAAAGATGGAGGAAGAAGAATTAATAACTAAAAAAGTTGAACAAACAGAAGGAAGACCATCAAAGAATATATATTCCATTACAGAAAAGGGTAAGAAGGAATTAGAACAGTGGCTCATTCTTCCTGTTGAGCAGCAACCTGTTAGATCAGAATTTTTACTTAAAATATTTTGTTCAAAGGATATACCTGTTAGAAATGTCATTGAAAAGATTGAAAAGATGAGGGAAGATTGCGAAGAGGAACTTAAATTATATTTTAAAATTAAAGATATGTTGAATTCATCTAAATTGGATAAAAAGAATTTAGTATTATGGATTAGTACCATCAATTTTGGAATATATGATTGTGAATCGAAATTAAAATGGTGTGATGAGACTAGAGAAAGTTTAGAAAATATAAAAGATTTGTAAAGTAAAAGGAGATGTTTTTATATGAAAATTTTAGCTGTAAATGGAAGTCCAAGAGGAGAAAAAGGAAATACAGAGGTCATTTTAAAGCCATTTCTTAAAGGGTGTGAGGAAGCTGGTGCGAAAACAGAAATAGTATACCTTAAAGACAAAAATATAGAGCACTGCAGTGGATGTTTTACTTGTTGGACAAAAACTCCAGGAAAGTGCATTCATAAGGATGATATGGAAGAATTGCTTGGAAAAGTATTAGAAGCTGACATAATAGTTTATGCTACTCCATTATACTATTTTACTGTAACAGGGATAATGAAAGATTTTATGGATCGTATGCTGCCATTAAATAATAGAGAAATTGTTAAAAAAGGTGAGAACTATACACATCCTAAGCGTTTTGGAAAATCACCTGCTAAGAGTGTATTGATTTCGAATTGTGGTTTCCCTGGACAATATAATTTTTCAGGTTTAGTTGAAACATTTAAAGTTATGACAAAAGGGAATTTATTAGGTACTATTTTATGTGCACAAGGAGGAATACTTGGCGCTGTTAATAGTAACGATATGTTAAAAAAGATGTATGCTGAATTTTTTTCAGCACTAAAAAGTGCAGGGAAAGAAGTGGCGAATTATGGATATATAAAATCAGAAACTCAAGCTGTACTTGATAAGGATGTTATTGATCCTGAAGCTTATGTGAAAAATGCAAATCAAGTGAGTTTTAGTTAAATTTATACAAGAAAAGATAGCTTTTTATAATGCTTTGAAAAAGGTAGAGTATAGGAGTAGGTAATTATTTAACAAAAATTTGGAGATATAAGGAGAAAATAATTATGGAAAAGTCAGTTAGAAATAACTCAATATTAAGCAAAGTATTTAATAGAGATTTTATTGTAAGTGCTATTATTCCTATTATAATATTCTCAGTTTTTGATAAAATGGGAATGACTCTTAAAGGAGTAATTTTATCTGGAGTATGGAGTATAGGCGTGGTTTTTATTAATTTCATTAACGAGCATCAAATTAATGCACTTGCATCAATGGCAGCAGTTTTTTCTGGAATTGGATTAATAGGTACTATTATTTCAAAAAATCCAACATTTTATTTTATATCTCCTATAGCTCAAAATACATTAATTGCTGTAGTTCTACTTGGTTCATTGTTTTTTGAAAGATCATTAATTCAAATAGTAGCAGAACAAAGTTTTTTAAAAAATGCTTCAAAAGAATTTAAAGAGAGACCAAAATACAAGACTAATTGGAAAATACTTACTACTTCATGGGGGATTTTAAATATAACTGAAGCTGTTTTAAAAATTATACTTTTAAATATAGTATCTATGAGCTCATACTATGCAATAAGTACTGTTTGCGGCAATATATTAGATTCCTTTCTTTTAATATTTAGTATTTTCTTTTCTAAATGGTATTTAAAAAAGAAATAGGAGGGTTAGTTATGAAAAAATTTTTTAAAGATAGTCAATTTTCATTTCAAGCATTGAGACTTTTAGGAGAAGCTGCATGGGGAGCAGCAGACATAGGAGAGGTATTAAATACAGTGGACAAAATAGAGGATGGAAATTTTGAAAGCTGGTGTTTAGAATGGGCTAAAACTGCAGAAAGAATAGAGAAATTTGCAAAAAAGTGTTATTTAGATGGAAATATGGTTAGTGCTGAAGAAGCTTACTTACGTGCTTCAAATTATTATAGAACAGCAGAGTTTTATTTGGATAAAAATTTAGAAGCTAAAAGAAGTCTAAAACTTTATGACAAGAATTTAGAATGCTTTTCTTTTGTGATGAAATTTAATAAGCCTGTTATTGAACCTGTAAGAATACCTTATGAAGGAACTAGCTTACCCGGACATTTTTATAAGGTTGTTGGAAATATGCCTAGAGCAACATTGATTGCAATGACTGGATTTGATGGTACAAAAGAGGAAATGTATGGTTTAGGTATGGCTGCAGTAAAGCGAGGAATAAATTGCATTGCAATTGAGGGACCTGGACAAGGTGAGGTCATACGTAAACAAAACCTTGTATTTAGACTAGACTATGGAAATGTAATAACACCAGTTGTAGATTACCTTGTTTCAAGAAAAGAAGTTGATTCAAATACTATTTTACTTTTAGGTGAAAGTTTTGGTGGTTATTTAGCTCCTAGAGCAGCAGCTTTTGAAAACAGACTAGCAGCTTGCATTGCTAATACTGGAGTTTTTGACTTTATGGGGTTTAGAAGACCTAAGGGTATGAAAAGAGGAGAATTCTTCAAACAAATTCGTGACAATTTTAAGGATACCAATATTGAATTAAGAAAAATTATGGAAACTAATACTGAAATGATGTGGGCGTTAACACATGGAATGTATGTTTTTGGTGTGAAAAGTCCTGCTGAATTTATGATACAATGTGAAAATTATTGGCTGCAAGATATATGCGATAAAATTAAATGTCCTACTCTTATTGTAGATGGGGAAAATGAGAATATGTTTCCAGAACAAGCAAAACAACTTTATGATTTGCTTACTTGCCCAAAGGAATATATGATGTTTACTTCAGAAGAAGGTGCAGAAGCACACTGTCAGGTTGGAGCTAAACATATATCTAATGAGCGTATTTTTAATTGGGTAGAAAATGTAGTTTTAGCTCATAAGTAGTATTTATATCTTTAAGATTATTATAGGCATTTTAGTTACTTTTTAAAAAATAAAGGAGATCGAGTTTTTATGTAGAAGTTATAACTAAGAGGGGATGAGGAAAATCATGGATAAATATAATATATCATTGGGGACTTTAGTTGAAGTAAAACATATTGACTCAGAAGC
The DNA here is from genome assembly GCF_000633595.2 of Clostridium drakei. Lineage (GTDB taxonomy): Bacteria > Bacillota > Clostridia > Clostridiales > Clostridiaceae > Clostridium_AM > Clostridium_AM drakei. The sequence goes on from NZ_JIBU02000012.1 coordinate 167,935, forward strand.
CGATAAAAAGAATCATGGAGTAAGGCTTTATGTTGTGGCACATCATAAAGATGCAAAAGGAATACCTATATACTCATTAGGGCTAAAAGGAGAAACTAATGCTTTAAAAATGTATAATGGATATTATGAGGAAAATTTAAAAGTTATTGATAAAATATCTGTTGAGTTAACTAAAGATGAAATAAATGATATAGTTCAATGGGGAGATACTTGCGAGGAAGAAGGATGGCTAATTGATAAGGAAGTAGAGCTAAAAGATAGATTAAGTAAAATTATTTAGTTCGAAAAATTTCTGTATTAAGAAAAACTGCTGACAAAAATGTTTTGTCAGCAGTTTTTCTTCTAAGTTATCTAAATTTATCATGGTAGCTTTCTAATATTTCGTGAATCTTTTCAATGTAGGTTTCTACCATATCATTTTTAAGTTTTTTATTAATCAAATATAAGCAATTATTTATTGTGTTTAAAGTTTTTTCTTCTGTATCTTTCAAATAATCATTAATAATTAGTCTATGATTATTTAGTTTAAAATCTTCTATTAAGGTTTGTTCTCCCTTAGAATTTATGAAAAGATAAAGAGAGTTTTTTACTGCTGCTTTTTCTTTATAAATAAGGTCTTTAGTATATAAATTTTTTACAATTAAACTTGCGGTTGAAGGAGACCAGAAGGCTAGAGAACTTAATGCTCTAGACGTAACTCCAGGAAAAGCTTCAATTATCCATAAGGCTCTTAATTGAGGGTAGGTTAAATTTAAATTTTTTAATAAGAGCCTATGATCATGTTCCATATGTAAAATAAATATTCTTAAAGTGTTATAAAAAAACACAAGTTTTTTTAATTTTTTAGTGTCATTTTCGGAAAAATCAGTGTAATCCACTTTTAAACTTAGTGAATTAATTTTGTCTACATATTGGAAAACATAATCTTTACCAGCTTTAATAACTATATCTTTATAAAATTCTACAATATAATCTAGTTCTTCTTCAGAAAACAAATTCATTAAATCAAAGAGATGAAAATTCTTAGATTTATTTTGCTTATTTATATTAATATATTTTTCCCCTTCTTCAGTAACATTTAATTTATAAACCTTTTTATTTACTGAATCTTCTTTTATAACTAATTTTTTGTCAACTAGAATTTTTAAAATATTAGTTACTGTAGGACATGTCCAATAGCCTATAGTTGCAATCTTTCCTAGGGATATTCCAGGAAAGGCTTTTAATATCCATAAAATTCTTAGTTGAGGCAGTGTTATTCCAGTTTGTTCTACAACAGAACTATAATTATATTCTATATTTAAAAAGCAATACCTGGATAAATTATAGAATGTATGTATATCAAGTGATTTTCTATTTTTCAATGTGAAGCCCTCCATAGTACAAGTTAAACATTTTAAGTTTTTACTTTTACAAGATGTAGTATTAAGTAAAAGTCAAATATATTGTATTTTCGACAATAAAGTGATATGATAGATTTCGTGTCGCATTCTAATATTCGAATACTAACTATATTAAAAATTTGACATAATTAAATTCTAATACAAAAAATAAAAAAGTACATAGTTATTTTAATATTCGAGTGCTAATTATAATAAGAAAAGGAGTGAAAAGTATTTTGTTACCAACATTTTTTTGTAATGGTGTTATGAATGATCCAATTTCTATATTTTTTGCAATTATAATTTTTGTAGTTTTTGCACCTATTTTTATATATTCAATAGGTTATACTGCAGAATATAAAGGTAAGTATTCAGTTAAATATAATTTTATGTTAATGCTCTTATTTGCAGCATCAATGTTATGTGTAGTACTAGCACGAGATAGCATTACTTTTATTGTATTTTGGGAAGTTATGAGTGCTGTATCATTTTTTCTTGTTGTTTATGAGTATAAAAATAAGGAAAATATAAGGTCAGGAATAATGTATTTTATAATGACACATATTAGTGGGTTATTCCTAATGATTATGTTTGCATTTTTATATAAATATACAGGCAGCATAAGCTTTGATAAGTTTTATCAGTTATCAAATAGCTTTACAATAAATCAAAAATATATAATTTTCACTTTTGCTATTTTAGGTTTTGGTGCAAAAGCAGGACTTCTACCACTTCACGGATGGCTGCCAAAAGCTCATCCTAGTGCGACCTCCAATGCTTCAGCTCTTATGTCAGGGGTTATGCTTAAGGTTGCTATTTACGGATTAATAAGAGTAACTTTTACATTTATTAAAGTACTTCCTTTAAAAGCAGCTCTTTTATTAGTACTTTTAGGAGCAGTAACTGCAATTTTTTCAGTATTGAATGCATTAGTTCAAAAGGATATTAAAAAACTGCTTGCTTATTCCAGTGCTGAAAATATAGGAATAATAATTTCAACTTTAGGACTTTCTTTAGTATTTTACAATTTGAATTTAAATTCATTTGCCAATCTAACTTTAATTGCAGCTTTATTTCATATATTCAATCATGCTATTTTTAAAAGTCTGCTTTTTGCTAGTGCAGGTAGTGTTTTATATTCTACAGGAACAAAGAATATGAACGAGCTAGGGGGGCTTTATAAGAAAATGAAATTTGCAGCCATATGTGCTTTTATTGGTACTGCAGCTATTTCAGCAATTCCTCCTTTAAATGGTTTTGCCAGTGAAATTTTAATATTTAAGTGCTTTATAATTGGAACTGCTTCAATTAAAGGTACATGGACTGCTTTAATCATTATAGGTAGCGGACTTATTATAGCACTAACTAGTGGAGTTACATTATATGCATCTGTTAAGAGCTTTGGAATAACTTATCTTGGAGCACCGAGAAGTGAAAAAGCAATAAATGCACATAAAATTCCACTATCAATGAATATTGGGCTTGGAATTTTAGCTTTACTATGTATAATTTCAGGAGTATTTTCACCTTTTATAATTAATTTAATATCAAAGGTTTCAAATTCAATTTTAAATACAAATTTACCTTTGATAAATAGTGAAATAAATAATGAAATAATAATCGTATCCTGTATTTTTGTAATTATAACAGCTATTTTAGCTTTAATATCAAAAGTATTAAATAACAAAAAAGCTACAGTAATAAAAGAAACTTGGGGATGCGGCTTTAATAATGTAAAGTCTAATATGCAGTATAGTGCAAATGGACTAAGCCAGCCATCAACAAGAATCTTTGGAAAAATAGTTGGATATGAGAAAGAAGTGAAAAATGGTTATTCAATATTATTAAAGGACAAGGTACTAGATAACATAGAAAAATACATTTATGGATCAGTAGTTAAGGTTGTTTATTATATATCATTACGTGTTACCAAAATTCATTTTGGAAAGATACAAGTATATGTATCATATATTTTTGTTTCACTTTTAGTTACAGTTTTACTTGTTAACATGTTTATATGATGGCAGCATTCATTGATTTAAGGAGGTAAAAATCTTGAAGTACATAGCAATTAATTTTTTACAAAGTATGCTTCTTATTATAGTAACTCCTCTTTTTATGGGTATTCTTAAAAAATTCAAGGCTATTTTAAGAGGATATAAGGGAAGTAGTATTTTTCAAGTATATTATGATTACCAAAAGTTGTTTAGCAAAGAAAGGATAAGGAGTAGTCATAGTAGTTTTATAACACAAATAGGACCTATATTAAGTTTAGCGGCTGCTATAACTGCTGTTTTTATGATTCCTACTTTTTTCAGCAGTGGACAAACATACTTAGGAAGTTTATTTCTTATTATTTTTATGATGTCAGTTATAAAATTTTTAAATACATTAATAGGATTAGATTGTGCCAGTACCTTTGGAGGAATGGGGACAAGCAGGGAGCTTTTCCTGTCAATGCTTGCAGAGCCAGTAATGTTTCTTACTATTATGTTTTTATATTTTGAAAATAAATCCTTTAATATTTTCACTATATCCTTCAATAATAGTGCAGGAGCTTTTTATGGTATAGGACATATTTTAGCTGCAATTTCATTTTTTATATTGTTACTCACGGAAAATGCAAGACTTCCTATAGATAACCCGGAAACTCATCTAGAGCTTACTATGATACATGAAGCAATGATATTAGATTTATCAGGAACGGATTTAGCTTTTGTAGAAATGGCTTCACAAATTAAACTAATGATATTTTTAACCATTTTTATAAATCTTTTTATGCCCTTTGGAGCAGCAACAACACTAGGTGTGGTTACTATATTAAAAGCTGCTGCAGTTTTCTTTATAAAGATTCTAGTTATTTTATTTGGTATTTCTATTATTGAAATTTCAATGACAAAATCAAGATTGTTTAGAGTTCCAGAACTTTTATCGGCAGCATTAGCTATTGCTATTGCAGCTATATCTTTAAACTACTTTTTATAATTAACTCAACTTAAAGTGTAGTGGAAGTTTGGATATTAAGTCGAAATTTTGTATGTGCGAAATTTAAGTAGGTAAAATAAAGGAGTGTACAAGTAGGTACACTAGATATAGAAAGGAGAATAAAAAATGTTACAGCTTTTACTTGCTATTATAATATTATCTGGGATTTTAATATGCGGACTTAGAAGAGTTAAGCTTTTAGTATTAAGCTTTGCATTTCAATCCCTTGCCATAACTTTTATATGTATTATTTTAGGATATAATACAAAAGAAGTTCATTACTACATAATGGGACTTTTAACCTTAATAATAAAGGTAATTATAATACCTTATATAATAAACAAATCTACTAGATATTTAAAAGTAAAAAGAGAATTAGATTTGATTATAAATGCAGTTAATTCCTTTGTACTTTCAGGTTTCTTTATAATAATTGTTTTTGCTTTCTTTAGAAATTATAATAATACTTATTTAAAAACAGCAGTGTTTTTGGCACTTGTTGGTGGAACCCTTATGATAGGTAGAAAAAAAGCAATTACTCAAATGATAGGTTTTTTAACTATAGAGAATGGGATTATTTTATTTGAAATGTCAGTAGTAAAGCTTTCACTTATTTTAGAAGCTTGGATGGCCCTAGAAGTTTTAGTTCTTGCTCTTCTTATGGGAATAATGATATTTAATATTAATAAAACCTTTGACACTATAAATACAGACTACCTTTCAAATTTAAAAGAATAGAGGTGAGAAAATGATATTATCTATATGTGCAACTGTATTTGCAGTAGTTATTTTATTAAACATACTTCTTAAAAGTATGAAAGCAATATCTATTTTAACAATTTTAAATATGGTTATGCTTGCCGCAGTTTCGCTAGTATTTTATAGAAATCTTAAATTACAGGATTCACTTAATTTTTGTAATAATTTAATATACATAGATAGTTTAAATATAATTCAGTTAATTTTAATAAGCACTATATCGTTAGTTGCAGCATTATATTCTCATAAATACATAGGAGAAGAAATACATAATGGTTCAATAAGTATTAATTTTGCTAAAATTTATTATTTCTTATTTAATTTATTTGTATTATCAATGATTGCAGTTGCAATAAGCAACAACATAATATTAATGTGGATAAGCCTTGAAGCAACCACTCTTTCCACAGCATTTTTAATTGGTTTTAATAGGCATAAGCTTTCATTAGAAGCTGCATGGAAATATATTATTATTTGTTCTATTGGTATAGTACTAGGTTTGATAGGAATAATTTTATTTATTTATTCATCTGGAGATCCTTCTAATAAGGTTTTAAATTGGACATACCTTGTTAAAAACTATTCTCTACTAAATAAGAGTATAGTTAAATTTGGTTTTTGTTTTATTTTTGTAGGTATTGCCACAAAAGCTGGACTTGCTCCAATGCATACCTGGCTTCCAGATGCTCACAGTGAAGCGCCATCTCCAATTAGTGCTATGATGTCTGGAGTACTTTTAAATCTTGCACTTTATGTAGTCTTAAGATTTTATATAATAGTTAAACTCATAAGCGGATTGGAAAAAATGAAATACTTATTTATAGTATTTGGATTAATATCCTTGATTATATCAGCCTTCAGTATATTAAATCAAAAGAACTATAAAAGATTATTAGCTTTTTCTTCTGTAGAAAATATGGGGATTATTACATTAGGTTTTGGTATAGGTGGACCAATTGCTTTGTACGGTTCAATGCTTCATTCTATTATACATGCATATGGAAAATCACTGTTATTTTTGATATCAGGTAATATATTAAGTGTTTATAAAACAAAACGTATAGATAGGGTAAATAATTTAATAAAAACAATGCCTATAAATTCAGTGCTTTTGATTTGCGGGATTCTTGTTATAACAGGTATACCACCATTTCCATCATTTTTTAGCGAATATAATATACTTGCTGCATCAATAAAAAATGGTCATTATCTTGTATGTGGTATTTATGCTTTATGCCTTCTTATAGTTTTTGCAGGCTTTTTAAAAGTTTTTATTAATATGATATTTAGCGATGATAAGGACTTTAATACAAGAAGTGAAAAGGATAAGGAAAATATAATTCCACTAATTATTATATTTTTCATAATAATTATTCTAAGTTTTTTCTCTAGATACGAAATAGCTTCATTAATTAATAAAGCTGTTTTAATTATTAATTCTATGCAGTAACAAGTTTATTAATAGAAGGATGTGAAAATAGTGAACATTGACTTATTTAAAGAAGAATTAAGCAATCTTAAATATAATAGTGAAATTAAAAACAAGAATGAAATTTATGTGGACGTTGAAATTTCACATGTTAAATCGTTAATTAGCTTATTTTTAGTAAAATATAAATTAAAATTTATTGCGCAATTTTGTGTTGATAACAGTAATGAAGAAAATGCTCAAAATGATTTTATGATTAATATTATACTTTCTAATAGTAAGAAAAGGTATTTTGTAATAGTACGGTACAAGACCCAAGAAGAAATTAAAACTTTCCAGGATATTTTGTTCCAAAGTCATTTATTTGAAAGAGAAATGTGTGACCTATTTGGTTTGAAAATAAAAGATGGTATAGATACTAGGAAAATTGTTAAACATGAAAAGTGGCCTGAGGATGTATATCCATTAAGAAAAAGTTTCCCTTATGGTGCTAAATTACAAGAAAAAAATGAAATTTTGCCTTATAAATGCAAGGAAGCTTTTGGAGATGGAGCTTATCAAATATCTGTAGGACCTGTGCATGCAGGCATAATTGAACCAGGACATTTTAGATTTAGTGTTATAGGTGAAGCTATTGAAAATCTAGAACTCAGGTTTAATTATAAGCATAGGGGAATAGAAAAGATTTGTGAAAATGTAGATGCAAATAAGCTTAATCTTGTATTTGAAAGAATGGCATGTGAATCCTCTGCAGCTTATGCTGAAAGTTATGCTCTTTTAGTTGAAAAGTTGTTATCTTATGATATACCTCAAGAAATAAAGGCATTAAGAGTGGTGCTTTTGGAATTAGAAAGAATATATAATTTTTTAGGTGATATATCCGGTATATGCGTGGATATTGGATTTAGTTATCCTGCTAAAAGGTTTGGAGCTTTTGGAGAACAAATTCACAAGCTTTGCGAAAGAATAACTGGAAGCAGGTTTATGAGAAATGTTATTATTCCCTGTGGCATAAATATAGATTTTACAAAGGAACATATTGAAGATATTAAAAAGACTTTAAATGGTATGAAGAAGAGAATGGATGAGATTATAGAAATCACATTGAATTCTGTTTCCTTTTTAGATAGAGTTGAAAATACTGGGATAGTACGTAATAAAACTGCTAAAAAACTTTATATGACTGGTATCAGCGGGAGAGCTTCTGGAATTAATTATGATGTTAGAAAGAGCTTCCCATATGAAATATATGGAATTCTAAAAAAGAGTAATAATACCCTTGAAATTGGCGGCGTTTTTGAAAGGTACAAGTTAAAAATTAAAGAAATTTATGATGCTTATAATTTTATTTTTGCTTCATTAGATCTTATAAATAAAGACATTTTAAAAACCAAAACTGAATTTAAGTTAGTAGAGGAAACAGAAGCACTTGCTGCTGTGGAAACAGTAAAGGGTGAACTTATTGTGTATGGTAAGGTTGGTAAAGATAATAAATTCAATAGAATTTATTTTAAAACACCTTCCGTTACTAACTGGAATGGTTTAACTTATGCAGTGCTTGGAGAAATAGTACCAGATTTTCCTTTGTGTAATAAGAGTTTTAATATGTCTTATTCTGAAAATGATAAGTAGGTGATGAAATGAAGTTTTTATTAGATAGAATAAAAAATGGAAAAGATACAGTTAAAAATCCTCTTATGGATAATCCATATAGCTATGGAAGAATAGAAGTTTGTAATGATAATTGTACAGGCTGCGGCAAATGTGTACAGGAGTGCTTGGTTGATGCTATTTCCATTAGAAAAGATACTGAACATAACAAAGTTAATACAGATAAAGCATTTGATATAGAATTAGATTTTAAAAAATGCATTTATTGTAATAATTGTGTTGATGCATGTTCTTATAAAGCATTAAAGAGAAGTAATGATTATAAAATGGCAAGCATTGAGATATTAGGACAGGAAGTTAAAGAAAAAATATACAGCAAATTTAAAAGATCCTTGGTTTTAAGATCTGTTGATACAGGGTCTTGTAATGGATGTATGATGGAAGTATCTAATACACAAAATACCTACTATGATTTATCAAGATATGGTATTAAGTTTGCTGCATCTCCAAGACATGCTGATGGAATAGTGGTTACAGGTCCTGTTACTTTAAACATGAAGGAAGCATTAATAAAAACTTATGATGCTATTTCAGACCCTAAGATTGTTATAGCAGTAGGCAGCTGTGCTTACAGTGGAGGCATATTTAAGGATGGATACAGCATTTGTGAAGATTTAAATGAAATATTGAAAGTTAACCTGGTTATACCAGGCTGTCCACCATCTCCACAGGCAATACTTTATGGAATGCTTAAAATTATGAACAAATTAAATGAAGAGTAAATAATACAAAGTTAAAGCTGGAATAACCTAAAACTAACGGTTTATACCAGCTTTTATTTTTAACAACAAAAATTGAAGATCAGGTTGCTATAAATTTTTGTTATAAAGTAAGTCATTTATAAATTTAAATCCCAGCGCTCTTTTCTAAAATATCTTTTCCCCAAGTTGTATTTTCATGAGTTTGTGTTATTTTAAAAATTATAATTTTGCTATTGACTTAAAGTGCACTTTAAGTGATATGATTTTGTTATTGGGAGACAAGATAGTATAAATGATCATTTAAGGCAGCATAAGGAAAGTGGGAGGGATTTTAGCTTGGAATTAGAAATAAGTGAAGTATCAAAGATAACTAAATTAAAAGCACATACCCTTAGATATTATGAGGATATTGGATTAATTAGAGATATAAAGAGAAATTCTGCAGGAAAAAGAGTTTATAGTGAACAGGACTTAAAATGGCTTGAGGTAATAAACAGGCTTAGGGCAACAGGAATGAATATAGCTAAGATGAAAGAATATGCAAACTTAAGGCATATGGGAGATGAAACTATTACAGAAAGAAAGAATATTATGGAAGAACATTTAAAATTTATAGAACAGCAAATTGAAAAATTGCTAGAAGCAAAGGATTATGTTGCAAGAAAAGTTCAAATTTATAGTGAGATGGAGGAAAAAATTAATGAAAGAAGAGACTAGATTAGAAAGAGGATATGGAAAATTACAAGAAATTGATGGAAAAGCAGGTGAAGAGGTAAAAAATAGTTTAAATGATATATCGCCTGATTTAGTAAAATATATGATTGAATATTCCTTTGGAGACATATATTCAAGGGATGGATTGGATTTAAAATCAAAGGAAATTGCTGTTGTTGCATCACTAACAGCACTTGGAAATGCAGAGCCTCAATTAAAGGTTCATATAAATGGAGCGCTAAATGTTGGATGTACGATCAATGATATAAAAGAAATAATACTTCAAATGTCAGCATATTCTGGTTTTCCAACATGCATAAATGCTATGAATGCATTAAAGGATGTTTTAAGTGAACGTGAAAAACAAGGAATAAAAGATTCTATAGGGAAGGAGGCAACAAATAAAATTTCTCCTGAGGATAGATATGAGGTTGGTGCAGCTGAACTTTCAGAATTAGATGGCAATCAAGTAGAAATTCTTGAAAATGCATATAATAATTTTTCACCAGATCTTGTGAAATTAGTAGTGCAAAGTTATGCAGATATTATTTCAAGAAATAATTTAAATAAGAGATATAGGCAAATTGCTACTATTGCTGCATTAACTGCTTTAGGCAATGCTAAGTCTCAATTAAAATTTCATATTAATGCAGGACTTAATATAGGGTTAACAGCTGATGATGTAAAAGAAATAATGCTCTTAATGACAATTTATGCTGGTTTTCCATCTGCCATAAATGGGACAAATATTTTAAAAGAAGTGTTACATGAAAGAAAATAATTTAAAAGGATTAAAGAGCCTCAGTCTTATGAAAATTAAAGACTGAGGCTTTTTAAGTAAACTTTTATTCTTTTACTAATAAACAGTTATTATTCTTCAACAAGATATGTTTTAATGTATTCTACAGCACTATTACCTGATATTCTTCCACTGTTCAAAGCAAAACCTAGAGAATTTCCAGGTAGTACAAAAGCATAATCAGGATTATATAGTGAATTAGCATCAGTTCCAGCAGCATAAAGTCCCTTTATAACATTTAAATCATCATTAAGAACTTCAGTATTATAGTTTATTTTTATACCGCCAGCACTTCCATATGCACTTAAACCAAGTTTTAATGCATAATATTTAGAACCTTTAATTGGTAATAAGTATTTAGGATTTTTATGGAATAACTCATCTTTTGAATTACAATAAGAATTATAAGTTTCAATGGTATTTTTTAAGTTTTCTGCATCAATGCCAGTTTTTTCAGCTAACTCTTCTATAGAATCAGCAATAAATAATACATCACTACCATTTTTCTTTGCTTCTTCTTCTTCTTGTCTAAAATAACTCATATCCATACCAGAAGTAACAACATTTATAAGATCCAAGCCTTTTTCTTCATAGTGCTTGATTATTTCTTCATCTAATATAGAATATGCAATTTTCTTTTTTTGTTTTTCAATAGCATTTGCAGTAAATACAGGATTTTCTATAACTTCTTCATTTATAAATCTTTCACCATCTAAGTTAACTAAAAGATTAGGTTGGCGGAAAGGTAACTCTATAGGAGCATATCCACCAGTATTAGGAGCAAAGAAGACCATTTCCATAGTCATAAAATCCTTTGAAGCACCAGCGTCCCATGCCATCTGAATTCCATCTCCAGTTAATCCAGGAATTCTATATGAGAACAAGTCTTTTCCCCATTCAAGTCCAACATGCTCTTTAATGAAATCTGGGTTATCGCCAAATCCACCTGTACCAATGATAACTGCACCAGCATATACTTCTAATTCACCATCTTTATCGTTAGCTGTTACACCAATTACTTCGTCTTGATCTTTAATAATACTCTTTACAGGTGTTTCTAATAATATTTTAACGCCTAATTCTTCTGCTCTTTCAGTCATAATTTTAATCATAGTAGCAGCTGCACGAAGTCCTGGTTTTCCAGTTTTAGGTTTAACAATATGCCAAGTTGCTTCTGAACCTGGAAAGTATTTTGAAGGTAATGCGAATTCTACTCCCATGTTTTCTAACCATTCAATAGTTCCTGCTGATTGCTCTAAATATCTTCTTATCAATCTTGCATCTGATCTCCAGTGAGTATATTCCATGAACTTATTAAATGCTCTATCAACAGAGATATCTATAAGTCTTTCTCTTTGCATTCTTGTTTCAACACCAAGAGGTCCCATTGCCATGTTAGCACATCCACCTGTAGTATTAGCTTTTTCAAGTATCATTACTTTTGCACCTTTTTCAGCAGCAGTAATTGCTGCTGCAAGTCCTGAAGCTCCTCCACCAACTACAACTACGTCTGTTTCAAATTCTCTCATTTTTTACTCCTCCTTTAATATTGTCATTTATATATTAATTTATATTATTAACTTCTTCTACGCCTTCTACCAGCCATTAATCCACCACCATTTTGTGGTTCAGCCTTAAAAGTTCCAACTGGCACTGGCTCTTGTGGAAGTTTAGGTACCACTGCGCCTGCCTTTTGAATTGCTGCTTTTTCACATATTATTGTACATTTCCCACATCTATCACAAATATCTGAATTTATTACATGAATCAAATCTTTATCTCCAGCAATTGCCTTTTGAGGACACTCCTCTTTACACTTATTACAGCCATTACATTTTTCTGGTGCAATATAGTAACTGAAAAATTTCTTACATATTAAAGCATCACATCTTTTTCTTTTTATATGTTTTTCAAACTCTTCCATTCCTTCTTCAATTATTTCTTTAGTAATTTTTCCAACTTCTTTACCATAATCACAACATGATCCTATGGTTAGATCATCTGATATTTCAGTTAAAATCTCAATATCGCCATCACGTCCTTTGCCCTCAGAAATTGCTTCTGCTATTACATTGAGCTGAAGTATTCCTTCTCTGCAAATTACACATTCTCCACAACTTGTACGCCTTGTACTGTCAGTAAATTTTTTCATTTTATCAACAGGACATGGATTTTCTGACTGTTTTTTATATTCTTCAATTGCAAAATCCTTTATTTCTTCTGAAGATATCTGTTTCCATAACTTTCTTTGAATTAATGCCATACTTTTCCACTCCTTTCTATTTAATTTTGTACTCAGCCCATAATTTTGGCTTTGTAATTTGTGTACGTAAATCACATTGCAAACATCTATTTGATTCCTTGCAAGCAGAAGATTCACTTAAGCAATGATTTACTTCTTTGAAATTCGTAGTACGACTCCCGACACCTTCACATTCATTTTTAGCTCTTTCAATAGATAAAAAGCTTTCATCTTTACCTATGTAGGGATTTAGAATAACATCTTCTGTTAGTTTATCTTCAATTATGCCATCTCCACCTAGTGCAATATCTATGGCAGATGCAACTTTACGTCCAGCTGCAATGGCTCTGATTACAGAGCTTGTTCCATATACTGCATCGCCAACTGCATAGATATCACTGTCACTAATTTTCATTCCATCTTCGGTGACAATTGAATTTCCACGACCAGTAGTTAAATTCCATTCTTTTGGTACTTCTGCTCTTTGACCTGTAGCAAAAATAACTGTATCTGCTGGTATTATATGTTCTGAATCAGGTGCTATTTGAAGTTGTAGTCTTTTATTTTCATCAAAGCTAAATGATGCTACTTCTTGACATTTTACTCCTGCAGCAGTGTTTCCATGACTTTCTATAGAAACAAAAGTTCTTGAATTGAGAATTTTGATTCCTTCTTCTGTTCCTTCTTCTATTTCATCATCGCTTGCAGTCATAGCTTTTTTGCTTTCTAAGCAAGCTATTGTAATATCTTTTGCACCAAGTCTTTTGGCTACTCTTGCACAATCAAATGCTACATTTCCACCGCCTAAAACTACTACCTTTTCTCCTACAGTAACTGGCTTTTTAAGAGAAACCATCTGTAAAAATTCTATATTTTCATATACATTTTCTAAGTCAGCACCTGGAATTGGTAATCGTACACCTTTTCCTGTTCCTATTGCTAATAAAATTTTATTAAAACCTTTACCTTTTAAATCCTCAAGTGAATTTACTTTAGTATTGGTCAATATAGTAACTCCTGCACGTTCTATTTCTGCAATTTCAGCTTGGACAGCTTCCCTTGGAAGACGATATTCTGGAATGCCAGTTGACATCATTCCCCCAGCTACTGGTAGTTTTTCAAATACTGTAACTTCATGTCCACATTTAGATAGATAATATGCTGCTGTTAAGCCAGCAGGTCCACTACCTACAACTGCAACTTTTTTATTGGTTTTTGGTTTAAATACAACTTTATCACGCCATAAGCCATTATCATGTTCTGCTGCAAATCTTTTTAATTCTCTTATTGATAGGGCTTTATTAATTTCTTTTCTTCTACATGCACTTTCGCAAAATGCCATACATATATATCCTAGTGAATGTGGAAAAGGTGCCTTTTCACGAATAACTGCAATAGCATCCTGATATTTGCCTTCTTTAATATACCTTACATATTTAGGAACGTCGATATTTGCTGGACATTCTGCTTTACATGGAATAAGACCTAGTTCACGATTTAAATTTTTCTTGAATACTCCTTCTTTATCCTGTAAAGCTCCTGTAGGACAGACTTCTACGCAAGCTCCGCAGAAACGGCAATTTTCATTCTCCAGAGAATTGTGATTGCGAATATCAACCATAATTCTATCGTCTTCTGTTATTCCATATTCAAGAACGTTTACACCTCTAATTTCTTTGCACACCCTTACACATCTTCCACAGGATACACATCTATTTAAATCTCTTACAATAAGTGGGTTAGATGTATTTACAGGCACACTATTTAAAGTTCTTCTTAAACGAGAAGTACTTACTCCCAAGTATTGAATTAATGACTGTAATTCACATTTTAAGTATTTAGGACACGTAGTACAATCATCAACATGATTAGCCAACATTAATTCCATTGACAATCTACGCATTGCATTTAACTTTTCTGTTTTTGTATGTATTATCATTCCATCTTCTACCTTGGTAGAGCATGCTGTTTTTATTTCGTCACATCCGTCTATTTCAACAACACATAATCTACATGCTCCAATATCAGGTAAATCTGGATGATGACATAAATGAGGTATATATATATATGCTTCTAATGCTGCATTTAAAATGCTTTTTTCTGGTTCTACGTTTAACCTATGACCATCAATTGTAATTAATACCGTATTCATTATTTTCACTCCATTTTTATAGTATTTTATGAACTTGTTAAGTTATTGTTTTAACAATTTAAATATATAGTCTTCCCCTGGGGAAGAGTCAACATCTTTTTTTATAACTTTTTTAAATAATTTGCCTAAGCCAATAAACCGTTATATAATAGGCATTAATAAGGATTTGTTTGTATGGAGGTACTAAAATTGAAAGATTTATATACTACTGGTGAAGTATCTAAACTAATGAATATACCAATTAAAGCACTACGTCTTTACGATTCTATGGATATATTAAAACCTTTTCACATTGATGAAAATACACATTATCGTTATTATGTTTACAATCAGTTTTTTTATATTGATTTGATTCGTTATATGAATAAATGTTTAAGAGTGCCCTTAGAAGAAATTAAATTCATGTTGAATTCTTCTGATGATTATGAAATTCTTTTATCTTGTTTATCTAAACATAAAGCATCCGTTGATAAAAAAATTGAAGAATTGCAATATTCCAGTAAAGTCATTTCAGATGCTATTGATAGCTTAAAAAATAAAAATAATAATGACATGGAGTTTCAAATATATGAGCAATACCTTATGTCCCGTCGTGTTGCAGTTAAAAATGTTAATGTTTCTATTTATGATATAGATTTATATTGTAGAAGAAATGAAGATCTATTTGAAAATGATACTTCAGTTGAAGGAAATGTAATGTGTTATATTTATAAAAAAAAGGACTATAAACCTGAAGTTAATGATTTATTGGTATCACAGATTGGATATTTTACGGATAAACGTCTTAAAAATGTAGAGTATCTTAATTTACCTGAAGGCCGCTACTTATGCTGTAAATTTCGATATTCTGAAAAACTCTCCTGTAAAGTTATATCTGAAATTATTAAATTTGCGGATAATAATGGAATTAGGTTATCCGATACAGCCATACAAATTTTTGAACGTTTTGATTTAAAGGCAAAAAACAAGTATGAGTATGAAATGGAAATACAAATATTTGAAATGGGGATTAATTCAATGTCCTTGGAATAGTAGATTTTTATATATTGAATTATTCTAAATAAAATGACAAAGGTATTTTATGTAAAATTGGAGATGTTAAGTATTGAATGAAAAGATATTAGTTGTAGATGATGAAGAAGATATAATTTCGTTTTTAAAAGATTCGCTTCAAGAGGATGATTATGAAGTTTTTGTGGCATATAGTGGTACAGAGGCTGTTGAAAAGTCAAAGCTTAATCCTGATTTAATATTGCTAGATGTTATGATGCCAGGTAAAAATGGATATGAAGTATGTAGAGAAATAAGAGATATAGTGAATTGTCCTATTATCTTTTTAACTGCAAAAAGTGAAGAGGAAGATTTAATTACAGGCTTAGGAGTAGGTGGAGATGATTACATTTCTAAACCTTTTAGTTTAAGACAGTTAAAAGCAAGAATAAGCGCACATTTAAGGAGAGATCAAAGGAGCTTTAATAGTGAAAATAGAGTGAATTTATATTTTGGAAATTTAAATATAGATTTAAAAGGAAGAACTGTTTTTTGTATGGGTGAAGCTATTCCTTTGACTAAAAAGGAATTTGGAGTAATGGAGCTTTTAGCAGTAAATTGTGGACAAGTATTTTCCAAGGAACAAATATATGAAAAGATATGGGGTTATGATGCAGATGGGGATTCAGCAACAGTGGCAGAACATATAAAGAAGATACGATATAAATTGAAAAAATATGATGAAGATAGAGAATATATTTCTACTGTATGGGGTGTAGGATATAAGTGGGAAAAGTAAAATTATGTTCACTATTAATGAAAAATTGCTTGATATTTAAAAAACCGTGAAATATAGGGCTAATGTCCTAATTTTATGGTTTTTTATGCATTTATATTTTTGTTAATAGCTTCCTATGAATTAAATTTTTTAAAAACTTTATAAAAAGTTTAAAAATGGATTTTAAAATTAAAGAGCAGTAAAGAAAAGATTGGTAATTTTGAATTTATAGGAGGCAATTAATATGTTAAACAAGAAAATTGAAGTTAAAAATGTTACTAAAAAAATAGGGAGGAGAACTATATTAGATGGAGTTTCTTTTGATATATACGAAGGAGATATCTGCGGTTTTATAGGTCCAAATGGTGCAGGGAAAACTACCTTAATAAGAGTTATAACAAATTTGATATCGCCTACAGAAGGTGAAGTAAGTATAGCTGGAATAAATGTTAATGAAAATAGAAAAATTGCACTTACTAAGCTTGGAGCAATTGTTGAAGAACCCATATTTTTCTCATATATGACAGGCAGGCAAAACTTAAAAAATTTAGCTATGATAAATCCTGATATGTCAAAGGAGGAACAAAAAGAAAAAGTAGAAGAAATATTAAAAATAGTTGATCTTGAAGATAGGGGCGATGATAAGGTTAAGACTTATTCTTTAGGAATGAAGCAGAGACTGGGCATTGCTCAAGCACTTTTAAATAATCCAGAAGTAGTTATTTTAGATGAACCAGCTAATGGACTTGATCCCATGGGAATGAGAGATTTAAGAAATCTTATTTTAAAACTTAGAGAAGAGAAAAATATAACTTTCTTTATATCAAGCCATCTTTTAGATGAACTTCAGCAAATGTGTAATAGATTTGTTGCAATTAATAAAGGAAAGATTATATGGCAGGGAAGTAAGGAAAACTTATTAAAAAATACAGGAGAAGGCGGAAGATTAGAAGATGCATTTATAAACTTAGTAAGTGGCTATTAAGAGGAGGAAGAAGGATGAAACAACTATTTTTCAGTGAATGGCAGAGAATGTGGAAACGAAAATCAATATGGCTTTGCTTTGGGGTAGTACCTATAATATTGTTTAACTTTGTTAAATATTATCTTAAATCAAACCTTAAATTTACATCAAGCAGTACTAAATATACTGCATTTTTTAATTTTCCAAGTACAGTACTTCAAATGAATCTTACTCTATTTTTTAATATTATAGCTATCTTGTTAATAAGCATATCTATAACTAGTGAATATAGAACAGGTGAGCTTAGAATGATTATGATAAGAGCAGTATCCTTTAAGGATATAATAAAGGCAAAATTTTTGGCAATTGTAAGCATGTTATTTTTGTTATTAACTAGTCATTTAATTATAAGTTATATATTAGGATATTTATTTCTTCCACATGAAAAAGTTAAATTTAGAACTTATAATTATATGTTTACACTAAATGAAGCAGTTTTATACAATTTTAAGTATTATATTATTGCGCTTATAACTCTTATTGCTACAGCGCTAGTCATTATGGTTATATGTATAAATTGTAGGACAACTACAGGAGCAGTTGGAGGAAGTTTAACTTTTATAGCAGCGTCAGCATTATACCCAACTATATATTCAGTATTTACAAATAAGGTAAGTGAAATAGTAGATCTTTCATCCTTAGTGTCAATTCAAGACCATGGTATATCAATTATACTTGCACAAAATCCAAAGGATATAGAGTTGATAATATTTATAATTGCTTTGTATATAGGAGTATTTTACTTGATTGCAGTTAATTTGTTTAATGATAAGGATTGTTATATTTAGGGAGGAATTATTATGAAAAGATTGATAGAAGCTGAATTTCAAAGAATATGGATTAATAAAAAAACAAGAATATTATTAATGCTCATTATATTAGATACAATACTTAGTTGTATATTTAGATTAAAGTCTCCAAGTGGTTCTTATGATGCAAAAAATTATACGGTGGCATTGAATTCACTAAATTTTTCACCTTTTATATATCAGGAAGTTAGTTTAGTTTTATTGTATATAGTATTACCAATTATATTTATTGATTCCATGAATTATGAACAAATTGTAGGAGCTTTTAGAATGTATATGATAAGACCTTACAAAAAATATGAGTTTATGATATCAAAATGGATAAGCCTAGTATTAACTACATTTATATTAATTTTTATAGTATTTATAATCAGCACCATTTTTGGATACTTGTTTATGCCTAAGGTGTCAACTGTTACCTTCTATAATATACAGCATAAATTTAATGCATCAAGTGCATTGTTATACATTATAAAATTTTATATGATACAGTTCTTAGTGTTGTTAAGCATTCTTTCTATAGCATCCATTATTTCAGTGACAATATCTAACTCTGTAATCTCTATTTTATCTGTAATTGGATCAATTGTAATCTTAACACATTTTACAAATGTATTTGAGTTCTTATGGAGAAATGTGAAATATGGATTTTACACTTTAGGTCATACAGTACCTGCAAGTGAGCATATTGCTGTATTGTCTTTGATTGTATGTGGGCTTTTTATGGGAATAGAAATATGGATAAAAAAAGACTACCTCTATTAAGGTAAAGTATGAAAGGTTGGAGGTATGATGTAAATGAAAAAAATAATAACTATAATAGTTTGTGCTTTAATTTTAATTTTTGGAGCTTTTTTAGTAAATAATCAATATGAAGAATATAAAAATGGTAAAGTTGTGCAGGCTTTAAAAAGTAAAAAAATAGATATAAACACAGTAAAAGCAGGAAATGATTTTAAGGATTTAATACCTTTAAAAAGTACACTAGGGGATAAAAGAATTGTAGCAATGGGAGAAGCTACTCATGGAACAAAGGAATTCTTTCAAATGAAACATAGAATGCTTGAATTTTTAGTTGAAAAAATGGGATATAATGTTTTTGGAATAGAAGCATGTATGAGTAACTGTATGGCTGTTAATGATTATGTTCTATATGGAAAAGGGGATGCTGAGAAGGTTGTAGGTGGAATGGGATTTTGGACATGGAATACGAAAGAAGTGGTAAATATGGTAAAATGGATGAGGGAATATAATAAAAACCATGATAAAAAAGTTAAGTTTTATGGTTTTGATATGCAATTATCTGATATAGCAGCAGCAAAGGTTACAGAATACTTAAAAAAAGTAGATCCAGTTTATGAAAGTCAAATAGATAGCGTACTTGGAAAGTTTAGAAGTCCAAATGTATTTGATAATAAAGATGTACACTTGCCAGGAGATAAAGTTAAAGAAATAATCAATATAATGGGAAAAAATAAAAATAATTATATTAACAAATCATCTAAAGAAGATTATGAAATTTATAAACAAAATTTAAATATTATATATCAAGCTTATGATATGCTTCATGGAAAACAAAGTGATGCTGAAATGGAGAATAAGAGAGATAAGTATATGGCTGAAAATGTTAAATGGATATTAGATTTTGAGGGGCAGGATGCAAAAATTATGCTTTGGGCACATAATACACATGTAGACAAGCAGGAAGATAATTTAAATAATGGGGATTATAATGTAAAAAGAATGGGATCAAATTTATATGATATGTACAAAGATAAGCTATATGTTATTGGATTCCAATTTAATGAAGGAAGTGCCATAGCAGTGGACAAAACTTCTCAGCCAAATGTTCTTAAGAAGTGTACTCTTAAAACAGCAAAGAAAGAATCAGCACCATATATGTTATCTAAAGTTAGTCCTTTGTTTTTTATAGATTTTAAAACGGTAGCAGAAAATAAATATATTAAGAATTTTATATCTTCACCACAAAGTTGTCGTGATTTTGGTGCTAATTTCAATGGAGATGATAAAAGCTATGTAAATACTACTTTAAATGAAAGTTATGATGGTTTGATATATATAGACAAAACAACTCATTCTGAACCAAATTATTTGATTTCAAACTAATAGAGGTAGGGTTTAAATGAAAAATATTACTTTTAAAAGACGATTTATTATTTCTATATTATCAGTATTAATTTTGAGCATGTTGTTTACTTTTGCAGGAATTTATATAGATTTAAAGTTAACAGAAAAAAACATAATATTAAGATCAAATTATTATGAATCCATTGTACCAGATATTGAAAAGTATATAAGTGAAAATAAGGATAGAGTTTTAAATAAGAATTTTAAAGGTAATTTGGAAAAAATAATTCCTCTTCAAGGCATAGAATATGAAGTCGTGGATTCAAGAGGAGAGTTATTATATGGCTATTTTAAAGAAAGTATAGTAAAAACTCCAGTTAAATTAAGAAAAGAACCTGAAATTGATAAAAACAGCACACCAAAGATGATAAAATATGTACCTATTATATATAATAGTAAAATACAAGGAATGGTTATTTTTAAGTATTATTTAAGAAGTAGCGCCTCTAACCCTAAATATAATTGGATAGTTAAGCATTCAGAAAATATAATGCTGTTATCTCCATTCATATATATTACAATTTTTACTGCTATTTTTGCATCTAGGCTTAATAAAAAATTAAAAATACCCTTAAAGCAGCTTATGGATGGTGCTGAAAAAATAAAAAATAAAGATTTAGATTTTACTATAGATTACAGCAGTAAAGATGAATTAGGAAGGCTTTGTAAATCCTTTGAAGAAATGAGATCTGGGCTTAAAAAATCTTTAAATCAGCAGTGGGAAATGGAACAACAAAGAAAAGAAATGGTATCTGCTATTGCCCATGATTTAAAAACACCAATTACTATAATCAAAGGTCATGTTGAAGGTCTTATAGATAGTAAAAGATTTGATGAAGATAAAGTTTATAGGTACCTAAATTTAATTAATAACAATGCAGATAGGATGACTAAATTAATAGAAAAAATGAATGTTTTAACTAAAATTGAAAAATCGGATTTTACTCTTAAATATAAAAAATGCAATATAATTGAATTCATGAATGAAAAGTCTTTTGATTACAATATACTTGCAGAAGATAAAAAAATAAGTTTTAAATGTATAATTAATGATGAAAGAACAAGCAAAGCCTTAGTAAGTATGGATTGTTATGCTCTATCTGAAGTATTAGATAATCTAATTTCTAATAGTCTAAGATTTACTAAGGAAGGAGGAAATATAGAACTTAATTTAAATTTAACTGAAGAAAAAATGTTTTTTTGTGTTTTAGATACAGGCTGTGGATTTTCAAAAAAAGATATCGCAAACATTTTTAAAAAATTTTATCAAGGGGATGAATCGAGATCAAAAGAAAAAGGACATTCAGGGCTTGGATTATATATAGTAAAAGCTTTAGTAGATAAATTTAATGGAAAAATTGAAGCTGAAAATAATGAAAAAGGTGGAGCTAAAGTTAAAGTGGAGCTAGAGATAATCAATATATAATAATATCAAAAATAAGTTTTATGTTTTTGTTTTTGCATATTTTAAAGAAACTGTAAGTTTAAACGAAATCAAGTGAGACTTAGCAATGGTAGCGATCGGATAAATTATATGGTAAAATTAAATATGTGAAGAAAAATGTACTAATATGTAATAATTTATAAGATAACAATTGAAAATAAGGGGGAGAAGGTGTTGAATAAAAGAGTAATAACAGTACTAGTAGGAATTTTTATATTTGGAATAATAACAACTAGTGTAGATGCACAAAATAATACTACAAGATTATCTGGACAAACTCGTTATGATACATGTAAAGCAGTTTCCTCAAGTGGTTGGAGTACTGCGGAAAACGTTATTATAGCAAATGGTGAAAATTATCCAGATGCATTAGGTGCCTCAGTATTATCATATAAATATAAAGCTCCTATACTATTAGTTCAAGGAAATTCCATGAAGGATAACCCTATATTAGTAAGTGAACTAAATAGGCTAAAGCCTAAAAATATAATAATATTAGGTGGAAAAGGTGTTGTTTCTAACGATATTGAAAATTCACTTAAAAAAAGTGGTTATAATTTAAAAAGATTATCAGGACAGGATAGATATTTTACAGCTGTAAATATAGCAAAGGAATTAGGAGATGTAGACGAAATTTTTATAGCAAATGGAGAGGATTTTTCAGGTTCTTTATCTGCAGCACCTATGTCAGCTAAGGATAACGCTCCAGTATTATTAGTTTCTAAAGATGAAGTTCCCAATGTTGTACAAGCCTATCTTAAAGAACATAATGTAAAAAATACATATGTATTGGGAGATGAAAGCTTAATATCAGAAACAGTAGCAAATAAGTTTTCAGGAGTTAAGAGAATAGCAGGAAATACACCTTATTCATTAAATGAAAATATTATAGATAATTTTAAAGCAAATTTAAATTTTAATACTATTTATATAACATCAGGTGAAGGATTTGCGGATGCATTAAGTGCTGTAGGATTAGCAGTAAAAAATAGCAACCCAATAATATTTGCAGGAAATAGTGATAACAATCACATGAATAAACTGCTACGAGAAGAAGTAATTGAAAATAAAGTTGTATTAGGTGGAGAAGGTATAATGCCTATATCAAAAGTTAATAGTTTGTTTCAGCAGCAGGAAGTAGTAGATAAAGATAATAATGATGCCACAAATGCAGCTAATAGAAGACAGTTTCTTATTGGTGATGAAGAAAAGAATGGAATATTTGCTAAACTCAATGGTAATTGGCAATACACAACTAAAGAAGCAAAGCAGGAGAATATAGAAAGTATCAATATTAAAGTGTGGGATTATGTAGATAAAAATGATAAGAGCAAAGGAAAAAAAACTGTAATTAGAAGTATTGAAGTTAATAAGAAATTATCGTCAGTCGTAAAACAAATTTTTGATGAAATATATGCACTACCGGAGCAGTTTCCAATAGATGATGTGGGTGGATTTAGAGATTCAGATTCATGTATTAATCATCCAGCAGGAGCTGCCATTGATATAAATCCAGATGAAAATTATTATATTCAATTAGATAAGAATGGGAAAGTGCAATCTCAAGTTGGAAATTATTATAAGCCAAATGAAGACCCATATTCTATAACGCCAGAAATAGTCAAAGTGTTTCAAAAATACAAATGGGATTGGGGAGGTAACTTCAAGAATCCAAAGGACTACATGCATTTTAGTTATTTAGGTGGTTAGCTTTTAGAAGATTTAATTTATGTTGAGAACATGCTTATACAATTTAAATAATTGCCTTGAATTATTTAGAATTAAAGGATAAAATAATGTTATAAAAAATATGTAGAGTTTTGACAATAATAATTAATAATTTAATTATATTAAGTAATTGCAAAAACACAACAAAGGAGTTTATTGAAAATGAAAAATTTGGATGATGATAATTTAATTTTAAGTATTAGCTATGTATTACCTTGTATTAGTGAATTATTTGGTAATGAAGTACGATTTATGCTTACAGATAGAGAAAAAATAATCAAAATTACTAAATTTGGTGTTAGTAGTTATAAAGGTAATTATGGTGAAGGTGATAATATACCTCATGATATTCCAGCTTATTTATGTATGCAGCAGGGAAAGACAGTAACAAAGGATTTATCTAAGGAATATTTTGGTGTAGCTATAAAAGCAGTAGCATCTCCAATAAAGAATAAAGATGGACAAATTATAGGTAGTATTGCCATAGGAAAAAGAAATTGGGGAGAGGATATTAAGGAACATTCTAAGACTTTTGTACAATCTTTTTCAGAAATTTCCAAGGTTATTGATAATGTAGCATCTGGAATACAAGGTGTAGCTAAAAATAGTAATGATATATTACAGGAAATAAATGCAACAAATGAAGACATGAAGAAAACAGATGAAATTATAGGCTTTGTTCAGAATGTATCCAAGCAAACTAACTTGTTAGGACTTAATGCAGCAATAGAATCAGCAAGAGCTGGAGAAATGGGAAAAGGATTTAGTGTTGTTGCTAATGAAATAAGAAAGTTGTCAAATTCAAGTAGTGAATCTATAGGTGAAATAAATAATGTTTTGACTAAATTGAAAACTTCAATTGAAAATGTTACAAGTAGTATTTATGAAAATAATAGTGCTTTTGAAACTCAAGCTGCAAGTGTTGAAGAAATAAATAGCAGTATAAGTGAACTTAGTAATACAGCACAAATAATACAAAAAATTGGAGAACAACTTTAATAATATTATAATAAATTAAAATAAAAAGCTATTTAAATAATAGCTTTTTATTTTATTAGTATTTATTTTTAGAATGTTCAGAGCAATGAAGCAGTTAAAGTTATTTACATTTTATGGTAAAATTGTAATGTAAATAAAATTAGGAAGTGGTTAAATGGATACTACATTGGTTCTTTATAAAAAACAAGGATATACGATTAAAAAATTTGCAGAGGTTTTAAGCTGTACCCTGGGACCAGCTAAAACCATGTTGTTTCAACGATTTAGAACAAACTTTAAAAATTATTCCAATTTGGTTATTCTTATGTCAGTTAATTCAAAAGATGATTTTTACGAATATGTAAATTTTGTAAAAACAAATTCTGATGAATTAGAAAATAAGAGAGTTGTAATTCTTTGTACATCTTTGAATGTTATAAATTCAGATAGACTTCTGAAAAAGATATGCAATATGCTGGATAAATGTATAATTTTTTCAGAATATTTCCCATCACTTATGGATGAATTAGAAATTGCAAATAAAGCTTTGCAAATAAAAAGAATTTTTAAAGATAATAGTAATATGCCAGTAGATATTTTAAAAATGAAAATTGAAGAATTTCTTTTAAGACATAATACATGTACCTTGTGTACTGCACATGAAAATAAAGTAAGAGCTACACCTATTGAATATAAATATTTAAATCAAGCAATTTATTTTATCAGCGAAGGAGGTGAGAAATATGCACATATTTATGTAAATCCTAATGTTTCTATAGCAGTATATGAAAACTATAAGGACTTTAAAAGTTTAGCTGGAGTTCAAATTTCAGGTACTGCTAAGTTAATAGAAAGATTTAGTGATGAATATAATACTGTCATGGAAAAAAGAGGATTAAACATAGAAAATTTAAAAAATATGCCTATATATTTAAATATTATAAAAGTTATACCTAATAAATATGAAGTAATTTTTTCAAACTTTTCCAAAGAAGGTTATAATGTGAAACAAGTTTTGCATTGTTTTGATGATTAATTTATAGAAATGTTTTTTCATCACATCAACAAAAAACATAAAAAGTGCAGGAAAAAACATCAAAATAAAATTATTTTCCTTGATGAAATGCTTGAATTCTAATATAATTCAAGATATACTCTATTTTTAGTTGGATAATGAAATTAAATTTTACAATAAAACCTGAATTTTCTTAGATGTTAATTACAAAAATAGAAGGGGAAAATAATATGGCAAACGCGAAAATATTAGTGGTTGATGATGATAAATTAAGTTTGACTCTTATGACAGACATTTTAAAAGCTGAAGGATATATGGTTTATCCATTTGATAATGGAAGTTCTATATTAGAAATGGTGTATTTGATCAAACCCTCTGCAATACTTTTAGATATAATATTACCAGAAATTGATGGATTTGAAATTTGTAAAATGTTGAAGGGAGATATTCAGACACAAGATATACCCATTATTATGATAACAGGAAGGACTCATAGTAGTGATGTTAAAAAGGCACTAGAGTTAGGAGCTTTTGATTATATTAAAAAACCTATCGATGAAGTGGAATTAGCTGCAAGAGTTAAGTCTGTTTTAAGGTATAATGAATATCAAGAAAAGTTAAAGGCTATGGCTATTAAGGATGGTCTTACTGGATTATATAATCATACCTTTTTAATAGAAATATTGGAAAAAGAAATTAAAAAGCATGAAAAAAAATCTTCTAGTATTTCTTTTGCAATGGTAGATATTGACCATTTTAAAAAGGTAAATGATGTTTATGGACATTTATTTGGAGATAAAGTATTAAAGGGACTTTCTGATATTTTGTCAGAATCAGTAGCTAATTTTGGTATTGCAGGCAGGTATGGTGGAGAGGAATTTGGAATTATATTTACAAATTCAGATAAAGAAGGTTTATATAATTTATGTGAAAAATTAAGAAGAAATGTTCAAGATAATGAGTTCCAAATAGGTAATGATAAAGTAAAAATAACCGTAAGTATAGGTGCTTGCTTTAAAGAGAATAGTAAAAATTTAAAAAGTGATGAAATTATACGGCAGGCTGATGAAGCATTATACAAAGCCAAAAGTAGTGGGCGTAATAAAGTAGAAATTGTTAAATAAAATATTTTTTACCTAAAATAAGTTAATATATGAAAATCAAAGCTATGGAATTAATAAGTTACATATTCCATAGCTTTTTAAGTTACAAGTATAAACTATACTGCAATTAATTGTATATATTTATATATGTAGAATATCATAATTAATTTATTAATATGTATATTTATCACATTAGTAATTAATATGAGTGATTTATAAGCTTTAAAATAATAATTATACTATGTTTATTTTATGCTTTAGGAAGTTTGTCTTGAATTTTTATCAGTTTATTTATTTAAAATCATTGCTATAATTTTAAATGGGACATATGTCCTGTATGTAAAGGTTTAATTATATTATTATTATAAAGGAGAACGAGAGATGAGCATTTTAAAGGTAGTAGAGGTTATTGAAAAAGAAAAAACTATTTATAATATTTTAAAGTCATGTCCTTATGAAATACTTAAACAGTGGGAGATATTTAAATACAAAAAAGGAAAAATGTTTTTGAAGCAAGGTGAGATATATCCATACTTTTTTATAATAATTGAAGGGGAAGCTAATATTTTTATTATGTCTCATAATGGAAAGAGGTATTCTCAGTCTATATATACGAAGGGTAATTTCATTGGTGAATTAGAAATATTCAATAATATTCCTTTTAGCTGTTCAATTGAAGCAATAACAGATATTAAGCTTTTAGCTTTAAAAAGAGAACATTTTTTAAAGTGGTATGACATGGACAAAAATATATCTAGATATATTACAGAACAAATGAGTTTTGCATTTTATAATCTTTCACTAAAATCAGCAAAAGATACCTTATACACATTAAGAGAAAGAATATGCAATTATCTTTTAGAAGAATATAGTAAAAGCTCTAGAACCAATATAAAAATAGATAAGGATACTTTAGCTGCACAATTGGCAGTAACAAAAAGAAGCTTAAATAGAACTTTTATGGAATTTAGAAAAGAAGGTATCCTTGAAATAACCAATTCTCAAGTTTTCATTAATGATTTAGATAAATTAAAAAATTTAACAAAGAAAAATATTTAAAATGGAGGCTTATTTATGACAGTTATTCAACCACATATACGATGTTCAAAGGATTTAGAAGTAAAATATGCTATACTTCCAGGAGATCCTAAAAGAGTAGACAGAATAGCAGAATTTTTAGAAGATGTAGAAGAAGTAGAATTTAATCGTGAATATAAATCCTTAGTAGGATATTATAAAGGAATAAAGATACTTGCTATGTCTACAGGTATGGGAGGAGCATCTACAGGTATAGCTGTAGAAGAACTTAAAAATATAGGTCTTGAAGTTTTAATAAGAATTGGAAGCTGTGGAGCTACACAAAATGGAATAAGAATAGGAGATCTCATTATACCTAATGGAATAGTGAGAGATGAGGGAGCTTCAAGAGCTTATGTTGAAGAGAAATACCCAGCAGTACCTGATACTGAACTTTTATTTAACATTATTGATAGTGCGCAAAAGAAAGGATTTCCTTATCATGTAGGCGTAACAAGAAGTCATGACAGTTTTTATACTGATGAGGAAGAAAATATAGATAATTATTGGAGTAAAAAAAGAGTTTTAGGTGCTGATATGGAAAGTGCAGCATTATTTGTTATAGGAGGATTAAGAGGATTAAAAACTGCATCAATTTTAAATGTAGTAGTAGAATTTGATGGCAATTTAGAAGAAGACATAAATGGTTATGTTGATGGAGAAAATGGTACTTTAGATGGTGAGAAAAAAGAAATATTGACAGCACTGGAAGCAATTTATGCTTATAGTAATAAAAATTAAATGGAGGTGATATTATGAGTAAAAATAAGGGATGGTCTTTAAAGCTTTCAACTACATCTTTAGTTTTAATACCAGCAGCAGTAGGTATAAATTACATAGGTAAACTTTTTGCAGGAATATTAAAATTGCCACTATGGCTGGATGCTATAGGAACTATGCTTGCTAGTATATTGGCTGGTCCAGTGGTTGGTGCTATAAGTGGTGCCATTAACAATGTTATTTATGGATTGACTATGGACCCTATATCATTTATATATGCTTTAACATCTATTTCAGTGGGACTTGTTCTAGGTTTTTTAAGCTATAAAGGTTTTGTAAAAAATGCATTTACAGCAGTAATTGCAGGAATAATTGTAGCTTTAGTAGCAGCATGCGTATCTACGCCAATAAATATAGCATTTTGGGGTGGACAAACAGGAAACATATGGGGAGATGCTTTATATGCAATTTTAACAGCTAAAGGTCAACCAATTTGGATAGCTTCATTTATAGATGAGCTGGCAGTAGATATTCCAGATAAAATAGCTACAGTTTTAATAAGTTATTCTATATTTAAGGGACTTCCAAAGGCTCTTACAGTTTTATATCAAAATAATGAAGTTTATGACTTGGATTAGTCATTTTTAAGGTGAGGTGGTCACATGAAAAATTTAAGTTTATATACAGAAGGAAATAGTTTTGTACATAACATGGATCCTATTAATAAAATTTTATATATAATTACAGTTATAGCTGTTGCTATAATAATTCCAAGTAAAATGTCAGCTTTAGCTTGTATAATAATGAGTTTTATATTGATAGCTTTTGCTAAAGTTTTTAAAAAGGTTATTCCGATTATAAATTTTAGTTTGCTTATTCTCATATCAATAGTCATAATTCAAGGGTTATTTTTTCAAGAAAATAAAAATGTTGCATTTACTTTAGGAAAATTGAATTTTTACAAAGAAGGTTTATCCCATGCTATTCTTATATGTTTTAGAGTAATCAATATACTTTGTGCTTTTGCAATACTAATTTTAACTACTAAACCTTCTGATTTAATAGAAGAACTTGTAAAAAAAGGATTGTCACCAAAAATAGGATATGTTTTAAGTTCTGTTTTACAAATAATTCCCCAAATGACATCGACTATGGGAACTATAATGGATGCTCAAAAGTCAAGAGGTATGGAAACAGAAGGAAAACTTATAGTTAGATTAAAAGCATTTTTTCCTCTAATAGGTCCTGTGGTTATGAATTCATTAATAGCAACTAGAGAAAGAGCTATGGCTTTAGAGGTGAGAGGATTTTCTTCAAATGGAAAAAAGAGCTTTTTAAATGAGATAACTTATCCTAAGTTCAATGGATTTTTTAGAATATGTATGATTTTTATCATAGCTGCAGCAGTAGTATGGAGGGTAGCTTTATGAAGAAAATAGTAGTGGAAAATTTAAAATATAAATATCCTCTTTCAAAGGATTTGGCGCTTAAGGGCATATCATTTGAAATAGAAGAAGGAGAGTTTATAGGTATTGTAGGAAGAAATGGTGCAGGAAAATCAACTTTATGTCAGGCATTAACAGGTTTAGTACCTAATTTCTTCTTTGGTGGCTATGGAGGAAAAGTATTAATTGATGGATTAGAAGTGAGAAAAACTCCTATAAGTGATTTATCTTTAAAGGTTGGTATAGTTTTTCAAAATCCTTTTACCCAAGTTACAGGCTCTAAACTTACTGTATATGAAGAAATTGCCTTTGGACTTGAA
The DNA here is from genome assembly GCF_000633595.2 of Clostridium drakei. Taxonomy (GTDB): domain Bacteria; phylum Bacillota; class Clostridia; order Clostridiales; family Clostridiaceae; genus Clostridium_AM; species Clostridium_AM drakei. Next base: position 198,348 of record NZ_JIBU02000012.1, read on the forward strand.
AATATGGGGCTTTCAAGAGAAGAAATGAAAGAGAGAATAGATTATTCTTTAAAGCTTTTATCTATAGAAAAATTTAAGGATAGAAATCCTTTTGCACTATCAGGTGGGCAGATGCAAAGAATGGCAATTGCCAGTATAATAGCAATGAAGCCAGATATAATAGTCTTAGATGAACCTACATCACAGCTTGATCCTGAAGGTTCAGAAGAAGTATTTAAATCAGTGCATAAATTAAGTAAAGAAGGCATGACTGTGGTAATGGTAGAGCATAAAATCGAAAAGATAGCTAAGTATTCTGATAGAATCATGCTCTTAAGTGAAGGAAAGTTAATAGATTTTGATACACCAGAAAAAGTTTTTTCAAGAGAAGATTTAAGAAGTTATGGCGTTAAAGAACCTTCCTATACAGAAATGTGCAAAGAATTATCTATAATAAATCCTAAAACTGGATTATATCCAGCAACTTTAGAAAAAGCTTATGATTTGGTGGTGAACTCAAATGAACAAAAAAATTGAAGTTAAAAATCTTCATTTTTCATATAGCAAGGAAGAGGAAATTTTAAAAGGTATAAATTTAGAGTTGGACAATAGAAGTACAGCTATAATTGGTCAAAATGGAGCAGGAAAAACTACTTTTGTTAAACTATTAAAAGGTCTTTTAAAGCCTTCAGAAGGGGAAATACTTATAGAAGGAATAAACACTAAAGAAGCAACTGTAGCCAGTTTATCATCGAAAATAGGGTTGGTTTTTCAAAATCCTAATGATCAAATATTTAAGAATAAAGTAATAGATGAAGTTATGTTTGGAGCATTAAATATTGGACAAAGTAGAGAAGAAGCTTATAAAAATTCTATGAATGCTTTAAAAATGGTAGGATTGGAGCATTTAGAACACAACAATCCTTATGATTTAAGCTTATCTGAAAGAAAGCTTATAAGTATAGCTTCAATAGTTTCTATGAATACGGATATTATAATATTTGATGAACCGACAATTGCACAGGATTATGAAGGAAGAGAAAAGATTAAAAATATAATATTAAAATTGAGAGAAAAAAATAAACTTGTTATAACTATAATTCATGATATGGACTTTGTAGCAGAATGTTTTGAAAGAGTTATTGTGTTTGCTCAAGGAAAAATGTTAATGGATGGCGTAACAAGAGAGATTTTTTCAAGAGAAGAGGAACTTAAGAAAGCATATTTAGAAACACCACATATAACTAAGTTTTGTAAAAAGTTAGGCTTTAATGAAACGTTCTTAACTGTTAGTGAATTTGTAAAATACAAAAAAAGCATTTCATAATATTAAAAAAAACCTGTAAATTTACTTATATAAAGTATTTTACAGGGTTTTTTATAACAAAAATAAAAAAGTTATTTAAGTATTCATCAATTTGAAGTATAATATTTTTATGGAAAAAATTGAAATTAGTGTAAAATATTACACTGGTTAAGGGGGATGCTTAAATGGGTATTAAGAAACAAAAGTTTGTTAGGAGATTGTTGGTTACATCCATTTGTATACTTTTATTTGTTTTTGTAGTATGGATTATTTTTATGAAAATAGCAAGTAAAAAAACTATAATAATTGGTTTTGATGCTCAACTTACAGGTAAACAGTCCCAACTTGGAATACAAGAGAGAAATGGAGTTCAGCTTGCGGTTGAAAAAATTAATGCATCAGGTGGTATTGATGGCGAAAAAATACAATTAATGATACGTGATGATCTTGGAATACCAGAACAGGCACAAAAGATGGATTCAGATCTCATTAAATTGGGCGCTGTTGCTATTATCGGACATGCTACTAGTGAACAAACTTTAGCAGGTGTTAAAGCGGCAAATGATGATAAAGAAATAATGATAGGACCAACGGTATCTACTCCAAAATTAGCTGGTATAGATGATTATTTTTTTCATGTGTATCCTTCCTTTAACGAAAGCTCAAAAGCTTTCGCAGAATATATTTATAAAAAGAATAATATAAAAGAAATATCTATAATTTATGATACAGATAATAAAGCATATTCAGAGGATTATATGGAGATTTTTGAAAATAAATTTAAATCTTTAGGTGGTAACGTAAATGGAGAAATCAGTTTTTCGTCTAAGAATCAATCAGATTTTTCCTCATTATTATATAAATTAAATGGTAGTAAAATACAAGGTGTACTTATAATTGCATCAGATATTGACACAGCTATGATTGCTCAAAAAATTAGAGCTATGAATTTGTCATTTCCACTATATGCTTCATCTTGGGCACAAACGCCAACTTTAATTGTTAATGGCGGCACAGCAGTTGAAGGAATGAAGGTTGAACAATGTTATGTTCCTAATGATAAATCTCAAGCTTTTAAAGATTTTCAAGATAACTATAAAACAAGGTTTGGAAGTGAGCCTACATTTGGAGCTGCTTTTGGTTATGAAGCTACTTCAATGCTTACAGAAGCTCTTAAAAGAACTGAAGGAAAGAAAAAGGGCTTAAAAGAAGAAATTTTAAAAAATAGTAATTTTACAGGAATAATAGATGGTTTTTCTGTAGATAAGCTTGGTGATACGAAAATACCTTTTTATTTAAGTTCTATTAATGGAGGTAAATTCGTTGAGATTGAAAAATTAAGCCCAGTAAATTCTGAAAATAACGTCAATTGATGAAATATATGATTAATGTATATTTTATTGTTAATTATGTATAGTAAAAAAGCCCAAAAAGATTGTTAGCTTAATACATATATTTCAATTTAATAAGATGTTATTATAATCATGAAAGGAAGATACATTAATTATAAATTAAAGCATATAAATAGATTAGATTTTTATATTACTACAAAATGTTTTGGAGGTGTTTTTTTATGGTTAGAGAATCTATTCTTAGATACAGGGTAAATCCTGATAGCACACATTATTTAGGAGGGGTTATGAAACCCAATAAACATTTAGATATATATGGTGATGTAGGAACTGAACTTTGCGTTCTTCAAGATGGAGATGAATCATTATTTGCAGGATATGAAAAAGTGGAATTTTTAAAACCAGTTTACGAAGGGGATTATATTGAATGTCATGGACGTATAATTAAAGTTGGAAATTCTTCTCGTAAATGTCAGTTTGAAACATATAAGGTAGCTACTCCGGCAAGACGTAATGGAAAACTTGATTCCAAAGTAAATGATGTTGATGTTTTAGATCCACCAGTTTTGGTAGCAAGAGCAATAGGAACTTTAGTTGTTAAGAAAAATTGTCAAAGGGGAGTTCAACCAGATGGTGTTATAAAAAACAAATGGGAATAATATTATAAAATTGGGAGGTGCTTATAGTGTCAGAAACATTTGTTAAACCAGAAAAAAATTATGAAACTATGATACGTACTCGAATGTCTTCAGGTGAAGCACATTATGCAGGTGAATTAGTTAATGGTTCGCATACAGTAGAATTAATGGGTGATGTTGCAACTAACCTAATGATTATGCGTGATGGTAATGAGGGTACATGCTTAGGTTATGATGAAATTAGGTATACATTTCCTACTTATGCAGGAGATTTTATAGAGGTAGATGGACGAATAATAGGAGAATGTGGAAATAAAAGAAAAGTACAGTTAAGAGCTTTTAAAATAGCTGAAAATGCTAGAATGTTAAGACAGGATTCTGCTGTAAATGTTTATGAAAATCCTGTTATGACAGTTGAAGCTACAGCTATTTACGAAGTACCTGAGAAATAATTCAATTAATAATAAAAATAGGGTTTGATACTGATTCAGTATTGAACCCTATTTTTATTATAATTTCTTTTAATTTTTAATATAAATATTTTATAGGCTTATATAAAGGCATAAACATTTTATTCCATTAATATATCTTTTTGGGAATGAAAGCATTAAAATATAATTGAATAAGTTCGAAATAGGCTTTGATGGGGGAGAGTTAATTATGGAGGCTACATTTGATCAGTTAATAAACTTGTCAGAATTAAAGGATTTAAAATTAGTAAGTGGAAACAAAGGCATTTTTAGAAGTGTAAAATGGGTACATATTATGGAAACTCCTGATATAGTGAGTTATGCAAAAAGTGATGAATTAATAATACTTACAGGGGTAGCAATTTTTGATAATAAGAATGGATTTATTGAATTAATAAACGGATTAATAAAAAAGCATGCAGCAGGATTAATTGTGAACGTTGGAAAATATTTTTCAAGGGTGCCTGATTATATAAAGAGAATATCTGATGAAAATGATTTCCCTGTTTTTGAAATTCCATGGAAGATTAGTTTATCAGAAGTTACTAAGGTTATTTGCAATCACATAGTAAAATTATATTTAGAAAAACTTCCTTATGAAAATTTATTAAAAAATATAATATCAGATAAAGTAAATTATGAAGATTTTACAAAAAGGCTTTCAGATTCCGGATATGCTTCATTTAAATCATTTAGAATAATTATTGTATCAATAGATCGATTTCAAGAATATTTATATTCTAAAAATGTTAAGGATGAACAAAGTATACTTCATATGAAAAGTAGCTTTTTAAGATGTGTTAATAGTTCAATTTGGGATGCAAAATTTCAACCTATGAGCCTTTTAGAAAATGAATCTGTAGTTTTTCTTATGATAAATGAAAAAGATAAGCTTATTAATTTAGAAAAGCTTTTGGAGGGTATAAGAGAAAATGGTAAAAAGAACTTTTTAGATATTAATTTAAGTATAGCAGTTGGAAATGCATATACTAAATTTTCTGAAATAAAGACAAGTTATTTAGAAGCTTTGAAAACTTTAAAAGTAATAAAGTCAGAAGGTAGTAATGACAAAAATATGTTTTATTCAGATATAGGAGCTTATAAATTACTTAGTGAAATAAAAAATGTAACTTTATTAAAAGAATATTATGATGAAACTGTAGGAATACTTGAGCAATATGATGCTCAAAATGATACTGATTTTACCCATATATTTTATGTATTTATAGAAAAAAACGGAAATTATATACAAACATCAAAAAAACTTTATTTGCATAGAAATACATTAATGTACAAAATCAATAAAATACAGGAAATTTTAAAAAAGGATTTAACAGATACAAAAGTTAAATTTGAATTTTACTTAGGGTATCTTATAAAAAATTTTAACAACTTTTAAATGAAAAGCAATACCCGTAAGAATAATCCCAATTTTTATTCTTACGGGTATATGAACCTTTACCTTTTTTAGACTTATGTGTACCAGTACCTCTAGAAATTTCGCTAGCATTAAATTTTCTAGAATTTAAAGCTATTTCGTTAAGATTGATAGTGAAGCTTAAATTTTTAGTCATATATTTCTTTGACTTTTTCATTTAAATCATCCCTTCTTAAATATAATAGTTTAATCTAAGTATACTAAACATTCTTCCATAACGTCTACAGGAATTTCAAATATTATTTCCATATTATTTAATACCTCCTTATAAAAATACTTTTTATTAATAAAAAATATTTTTTGATAAATTCTATTAATAAACTTTGTTTGTTAGATCATTATATCATGGAAATAAAAAAAATCAAGCTTTTTATGATTTTATTATAAATTTTTAGTAGAAAGTTTAAATTGGAAATTAAATAATATTTTAATATTTATGAATTGAAATTTGAAAAATCGGAAAAATAAATTATGAACTATCCAAATTATAATAGTGAAAGGAGTACTGTAATATTATGAAAGCTAATGTTGATAAAGATACTTGTATAGGTTGTGGGTTATGTCCAGATGTTTGTCCAGAAGTATTTCAAATGGATGATGATGGTAAAGCAAAAGCTATTGAAGATGAAGTACCATCTGTAGAAGAAAGTAGTGCACAAGAAGCAGCGGATCAGTGCCCTGTAAATGCAATTTCAGTGGAATAGGATGTATTAAAAACAATTAAAAAATGAGCTAGTATATTTTGTAAAATATTTTTTTGAGAAGAATAAGCAATTTCAATTAGAAATATTTACTCAATAGTACAAAATATACTAGCATTTTTGATTAGATAATTAATTGGATTAGTTATAGAAGAGCTTATTCAGACCCACAGAAATGTTTATCCTGCACTTTAAGAAGTGTTGGTATTACAAATGGCAGAAATTGTATAAAATATCATATTAAATTTATTAAAAGTAAAAAATATAAAAATAAATTTTAAAAATTCGTAAACTTGTGATATAATGAAAAAGGTTGTTTTTAAATTTTCATATTATAACCTATTGTAATATGAAATTGGACAAAGAGTAAAAAAAATTAAGAAAAGTATAAAGGAGAGATATTAGTGAAAAAAATAGTAAAGTTTATTACGGGAACTTTAACCGCAGTATTCTTACTGGGAAATACGGTTTTTGCAAAACCAGCAGCTAATGACCCCTCACAAGATGGAAGTGTTAATGTCAATATAGAAAAACTAGATAATGACATACAAAATGCTTTAGTAAAATTAGATAGTAACAATAAGGAAATAACTAAGACTTCAAATGACATAAAATCATTAGAACAGCAGATAAAAAATAATGATACTGATATAATTCAGCACAAAGACATATTGAAAAAAAGAGTACGAGCAGCATACATAAATGGATCTGGTGGATATGTTGAAATGATATTGGATTCAACAAATTTTTCGGATTTTCTATCTAGAATGGAAGCAATAAAAACAATTGTGGCTTTTGATAACAAAACAATTGCTTCTTTAAATGATAAAAAGAACAAAATGGAAACAGAAAAAAAGAACTTAAATGAAAAAAGTACTAAATTGATAAGTTTAAAAGCAGATACAGAAAAAAAGATTGCCAAGCTTAATTCGGATAAGGATGCTGCTAAGAAGTTAGCTGCTCAATCTCAGCAGAAGCAAGTTGCATATGCTTCAGCAGCAGTTTCTAAACCTAGCTTATCAAGAGGAGCATCTGTATCTTTGGGAAGCAATGCAGTAGTGAATTATGCTTATAGTTTCATAGGAACTCCTTATGTCTGGGGAGGAACTTCACCTTCAGGTTTTGATTGTTCAGGATTTACTCAGTATGTTTATGCACATTTCGGTGTTGGACTCGGAAGAACTACTTATGAACAAATAAATGATGGTACTACTGTATCAAGAGATCAACTTCAACCAGGAGATTTGGTTTTATTTGGAACATCAGGTAATCCTCACCATGTTGGAATATACGTAGGAAATGGAATGTATATTCATGCACCGCAAACTGGAGATGTAGTTAAAGTTTCACCGCTTACTAGAGGAGATTATTTAACTGCTAAAAGAGTTAAATAAATTGAAATAGAAGTGGACAAGTTAGCAGCATAAATTATTTTATGTTGTTAATTTTTTTTACTTTAAATTCAGTTGTCTAAGAATCATTTGATTGTACTAAATTTGAAAATTATGTTTAAATTATTAGAAAAGACTGGTATTATATTAGTAGGCTAAATATTTGATTGGAGATGTATTTGATGAAAAAACCAGGTAGAAATGATTTATGTTGGTGTGGCAGTGGTAAAAAGTATAAGAAATGTCACATGGATCAAGATGCAAGATTATTTGAATATGAAAAAGAAGGTTTCATAATTCCTTCTTTTGATTTAATAAAAACACCAGAACAGATTGAAGGAATAAGGAAAAGTGGTGTAGTTACTAATGAAATATTGGATATTGTAGCAGAGAGAATTAAAGAAGGAGTAACTACCAGTGAAATAGATGATTGGGTTAGGGAGCATACTGCAAAAAGAGGTGCTATTGCCGCTCCATTAAATTATTTTGGATTTCCTAAAAGTGTTTGCACCTCTATAAATAATGTTATATGTCATGGAATACCCGACAATACAGTTTTAAAAAATGGAGATATAATTAATATAGATGTAAGTACTATATTGGATGGATATTATTCTGATGCTAGCAGAATGTTTATAATAGGCGAAGCTAGTGAAAATGCAGTTAAACTTGTGGAAGAGACAAAAAAAGCCATGTATATAGGCATTGATGCAGTAAAGCCTTATGGTAGTCTTAATGCTGTAGGAACAGATATAGAAAATTATTGTAACAAATTAGGATATTCCGTAGTAAGAGATTTAGGAGGACATGGTGTAGGATTGAAATTTCATGAAGAGCCTCATGTAGATCATTTTGCTAAGACGGGAAAGGGAGTATTATTGCTTCCAGGCATGGTATTTACTGTGGAACCTATGATAAATGAGGGAGATTATAAATGTATTACTCTTGATGATGATTGGACAGTGCTTACTAAAGATGGTTCTCTTTCAGCTCAATGGGAGCACACTATAGTTGTTACGGAAAATGGATCAGAAATACTAGTGTAATATTGCTGTTAAGTGTTTACTTGACGTATAAATGTATAAATGTTAAGATTGGATTGGATTTATAGGAGGTAATGAATATGGAAAAAATCGCAAGTTTTACAGTTAATCATGAAAAACTACTTCCAGGTGTTTATGTTTCAAGAAAAGATAAATTTGGGGAAGTAGTTCTTACTACTTTTGATATAAGAATGACAAGACCAAATTTTGAACCAGTTATGAATACTGCTGAAATGCATACTATTGAGCATCTTGCTGCAACTTTTTTAAGAAATCATAGTGTATATGGTTCAAAAACTGTATATTTTGGACCTATGGGATGTAGAACAGGTTTTTATTTGATTTTAAATGGAAATTACAAATCAAAAGATATTGTTAATTTATTAATAGAAATGTACAAATTTATTGCAAATTTTAAAGGTGATGTACCTGGTGCTGCAGCTAGAGATTGTGGAAATTATTTGGATATGAATCTTCCGATGGCAAAATATATAGCAAATAAATTTTTAAATGAAGTTTTATTAAATGTAAATGAAGAAAATTTAAATTACCCAGAAAATTAATTTGCACTTTATGTAAGATAAAGCCGGCACAAATCTTTAATAAAATTTTGTACTGGCTTTATTTTAATTTTAAAATGTTTCAATAAATACATCCATTATTCCACCGCAAACCATACCTTCTTCTTCGGCAACATAACCTGTCATATCTATACTTTCAACCTTACAGCCACCATTTCTTAATATGTAACGAGCTGTATTGATTACTGAACCTTCACTACAGCCACCACCGATACTTCCTAGAATTTTACCGTGAGGATAAACTATCATTTTTGCTCCTTCTTTTCTTGGAACAGAACCCTTAGTGGAAATGATTGTAATAATAGCTTTTTCTTCTTTTTCTTCTTTGCTTAGTGCTATTAACACATCACGATCGAATTCTGGCCAATTAGCTTTTGTGACTTTTTTGATATTATTCTTTGAAGTAACAAGTCTCCTATAGCTAATAACTTGAGATATAATAGAAGTAGCTATTTCTTCAGGAGTAACGGCACCTATATCAAGGCCAATAGGAGCGTTGACATTATCAAGCTTTTCTTTAGAGTAGCCCTCACTTAATAATTGATTCATAACACCATTAACTCGACGTTTAGAGCCAATCATTCCAGTATATGCTGTATCATATTTTAATACTTGTTTTAAACAATCCATATCATGTCTATGACCTCTAGTTACAATTACTACAAAAGTTGATGGATTTAAGTTAATCAAGTCAAAACATTTTTCAAAACTTTCACAGATTACATTTTCAGCATCGGGAAACCTTTTGCTGTTAGCAAAGGATGGTCTATCATCAATGACAGTAACTGAAAACCCAACTTTTGCTCCAAATTCCACTAAAGGTTTAGCAATATGTCCTCCACCTAAAATTATCAGTTTAGGCTCAGGAAAATAAGGTTCAATTAGGTATATTTCATTTTCAGAGGATTCAAATTGTAAATTTCCAGATTCTAGAGCATATTTAATCTTTTCATAAAATGTGCTATCAAAATTGTAATTGTTATTATTGTTCTTCAAATCTTCTTCAGTTAAAAGAATTTTTTTAGAAAAAGTTGTACTCTCACTATTTTTATTATTAACTATTGTAATCATAACAGCCTTTTTGCCTGAATTTAACTGGTGTAATAAGGTTTCATAATTAATTGAATTCATAATAATGTACCTCCTAAAAATTAATTGTAGCCAAGTAAAACTTTTATATTATCTTTGTGGACAATGTTACTGATTATTGATATATACACTAGTACAAGTTTAAATTAAATGTCTTTTTATGATTTTAACATAAAGTTACACTAAGATGTAGTAATTGTTATTAAATATATAAAAAGAATGAAAAGTCAATTGGAAATTTTATAGTTAATGTAATTAAATTTTCGATGTTGACTATAATATATGTAAAATGTACTATGTACATATGACACTAGTGCAAAATGAGATAAATTGCATATCAATAAAGAAATCTGTGATAAAAAGTAACAGTTTTAAGATGGGGGAATATTAAATGCGTATACTGATATATATTGGAACTATACTTTTACTTTTATTTTTTGTGTTTTTATATGTTATGTCATGTTATTATATTGGAATAAAAGGTAAAGGTGTATTTTCATATAAAAATAAAAAAATAAAGAGTAGATTATATTGGTTTATATTTTGGAGTTTAGCACTTTCATACGTCATAAGTGTTTTACTTAGGAGTTTTTTATCTGTAAATAATTTATTAACTTCAATATTTACAGCAATAGGAGCCATTTGTCTTGCTGTTACATGTTATCTTATTATATTGTTTCCTATAGTAGATATTACTAAATTTATATTAAATAAAATAGGTTATAGAGGAAAAGTTAGAAATTACTTAAGCAAATTGTATGGAAATGGAGTGTCAGTTTTCATAGTAGCATTTATGATAATAAGCTTTGGGCTTTGGAACGCTGCCAATGTAGTAATTACAAATTACAATTTAACTGTTAATAAAAAAGCTGTCAAAATCAATTCACTTAATGTAGTAATGGTTGCAGATGTACATATGGGGATAGGTGTTAAAGAAAAAGGTATTGATAAAATGGTAACTTCAATAAATTCACGGAATCCTGACATAGTTTTCTTTTGTGGTGATATAATGGATGAAAGTAGTACTACGAAATTGAAAAGTTATGCATCAAATGCTTTCAAAAGTATAAGGTCAAAGTATGGAGTTTATGGTATCACAGGAAATCATGAATATATAGAAAAAGACTTGCCAGAAACTCTCTATTATTTAAAAAATGGAAATGTAAAGATGCTGCATGATAGTGCAGTGAAAATTGATGATAGTTTTTATGTGGTTGGAAGGGATGATCCAGCAAGGATTGACAGAGAAAAAGAAAATATTACACCACTTGATAAAATACTAAAAGATGTTAATAGGGAACTTCCAATTGTAGTACTGAATCATAGGCCTACAAATTTGCAAGAAGATGAAAAAGAAAAAGTGGACATTCAACTTTCAGGTCATACTCATAAAGGACAGTTTTTTCCTAATAATTTTATTACAAAAATGATATATGAAGATGACTATGGATATTTGAAAAAAGACAATTTTAATTTAATAGTTACTTCTGGTTATGGAACCTGGGGACCACCTATAAGAATAGGAACAAAGGCTGAAATAGTTAATATTAAAATTAATTTTAAATAAATAAAATTAAACGATTCACTCAAAGAAAGTGGAGAATTAGAATGGTAGTGATGAAGTAAACTTACTTGGTAATTGGAATAATGAGAATTGAATGGAGATGAATTTGTATATAAATGGATAATGATTATATGAATTTAATAGAGAAAATAACACCTGAAATAATTAAAATAAGAAGGCAGCTGCATATGTATCCAGAATTAAGTTTACAAGAGTTTGGAACTTGTAAACTTATCTGCAGTTTCTTACACAAAATTGGTATGTCTTATAAAATAGTAGCAAATACAGGAGTTGTTGCAGAAATCATAAATGATGAAAACTATCCTACTTTTGCAATTCGTGCTGAAATGGATGCACTGCCAATACAAGAAGAAACATCTTGCGAATATGCATCAAAAAATGGAAATATTATGCATGCCTGCGGTCATGATGCTATAGTTGCAATTGCTCTTGGACTTTCCTATGTATTTTATGAGACTAAGGAAAAATTAAAGTGTAATATAAAGTTTATATTTGAGCCTGGAGAAGAAATAGGAAAAGGTGCAAAGGCAATGATTAAAGGTGGTGTGTTATTAAAACCAAAGGTTGATAGAATATTAATTTTTCATTTAGCCAATTCATTACCACTAGGGATGGAAATTCGAAAAAATGTATCTACTTGTGAAATAAGTTCTTTAAATATTAAAATTACAGGTAAATCCAGCCATTGGTGTGAAGTAAATAAAGGTATTGATGCTATTAAAGCAGCAGGAAAAGTTATTTGTGCTGTAAGTGAAATAAATGATACATATAATTCAAAGATGCCTTTTGTGGTTGGTATTGGAACTATAAGAGGAGGAGTAAAGACCAATGTAATTGCAGAAAACGTTGAAATGAAAGGAACTTTAAGAACTTTTGATGAAGGAGATAGAGTTAATATTTGTAAAAGTTTGAGCAAAATGCAGCAGAAGCTACAAAAAGAAAGTGGGAGTTTAATAGAAGTTAAAACAATGCCTAAAATACCTAGTATTTATAATGATGATGAGCTTGTAACTATAGGCAGAAGAGTTGGAAAGAGTATATTTGGTAAACAAAACGTAACTACTTCAATTAAACCATATCTTGCAGGAGATAACGCAGGGTTTTATTTTAAAAAAGTAAAAGGTGCAAGAATAGTTTTTTTTGCAGAAATAAAAGATGAAAAAAATTATCCTCTGCATAATTCAAAATTTAATTTTGATGAAAAGATTATTCCATTAGCAATACAGACTATCTATAAAATAATAATAACAAAGTTTCAATAATTAACAAATACAGGTGTTTCAATTGTAAAACTTTCAAATATAAACAGTTGATGATATAATAGCTAATATATAAGTCGAAAATTAGCATAATAGGAAAGGAAGTGAAAACCTGATAATATTTAGCGAGTAGCAAAGAAATATTGAAATTTTAAGGTTAATATACATTACTATTTGTTATAATTTTGAGATCAGGTAATAATCAATAATGGAACGATGGAAAATAAATCTTTATACTGTTTGGTTTTCACAAATTTTATCCATAATGAGTTTTAATTTTGGAATGCCTTTTGTACCATTCTATATACAACAGCTTGGGATTACATCACCTAATGATGTTAAATTATATTCAGGAATTTTAAACGCAGCACCTGCAGTTACTATGGCTGTTATGTCTCCAATTTGGGGAATCATTTCAGACAAATATGGTAGAAAACTTATGCTTATAAGAGCTATGCTATTTGCTTCATTTATAATTGCAGGAATGGGTTTGATTGTTAATGTGAATCAATTAATAATTTTAAGGCTATTACAAGGTATATTTACTGGAACTATTACTGCAGCTATAGTTTTAGTTGCGGCTAGTACACCTAAAAATAGGCTTTCTTTTGCGCTTGGATTTTTGTCATCTTCCACATTTATTGGACAATCTATTGGTCCGGTAATAGGTGGTATTGTAGCAGAATGTGTTGGGTATCGTGTAAGTTTTATAGTTGGTGGTATTCTTATGTTTTTGGACTTTTTACTAGTTTTATTTGTTGTAAAGGAAGAAAAAGAAATTATTGTGAAAGGTGAAGAAAAGAAGAAAAGAGAAAAAGTACCAATGCTCTCTATTTTTACAGCCACAGCTGTATCGATGCTTATAGTGCTTCTTTTTATAAGAATAGGTCGTACCGTATTTAATCCTTATATTCCAATATATGTACAAGAAATTAAAAATACTACTAAGGGTATAGCTGGAATAACAGGACTTATAAATGGATTTTTAGCATTTACAACAGCTTTAGCTGGATTAACTCTAAGTAGACTAGGAGATAAATATAATAAAATGAAATTATTATTAGTATATTTAGTGCTAGGAGCTATATTCTCTATACCTCTTGCATACATAAATAACTTGTGGATATTTACAGCCGTTTTTGGTATGGTGTTCTTTATTACTGGAGGGGTTGAACCTGTGATAATGTCAATTACAACAGAAGATACACCTGTTAATAGAAGAGGATTGCTATTTGGCGTTCAAGGAACTGTAGGAAGTATTGGTTTTGCTGTGGCTCCTTTACTTGGTGGTGTAATTTCTATAAAATATTGTACTAAAGCTGTGCTCTTATTTATACCTTTATTTTTACTAATTTCAAGTTTGGCAATTTTAGTTATTATGTTTCGTAAGATGAAAAGTAATTCTCATTCAAGTATAAAGTTGAAAGATACTTTTCAAAACAAGATATAAGCTAAGGCTGGGGGTCACTTATGATTGAGCTTCAAAAAATTCTAGTTTATTTAGTTACTACAATGCTTCTTTTTTATATGGCAAAGTTATTAATTTTTACAAAGAAAAGATGGAAATTTAGAACATATACTTTCATTATATTAATTGGTGGATTAAGCTTAATTAATATTGCTACTTTTGTTGATATGATTAGCTATTTTAAAGATTCTCATTTGGCGTATATGATAATAAAAATAAGTTTTACCTTAGGTGCAATCATATATGTGTTAGGTGTAATATTGTGGAGTGATTATACAAAGAAGACTATTGAAAAGTTTGAGGAACTTGCATTAACTGATCCTATGACTGGAATGCTAAATAGAAAAGGAATAGAAAATAGTTACAGAATAGTTTCAGAAAATGGAAATTACTTTTATGTTATTCTTTGTGATTTAGATGGAACCAAAAGAGTTAATGATGATTATGGTCATATCTATGGAGATAAATACATTAATAGTACAACTAAAATTATAACGGATTCCATAGGTTTAAAAGGTAAAGCTGCGAGAATTGGTGGAGATGAATTTGTTATCCTTTTAAGTTATGTAGATATTGAAGAATTACAACAAATTATTTCAAAAATAAAATCTTCAGTTTCTGAAATAATACCAGAAAAAAATACAGGAATAAGTTGTGGATATTCATTATTTCCTGACGATGGAATTATTTTTGAAGAATTAATAAAGGTTGCAGATAAAAGAATGTATGAAGATAAAAAAACAAAAGAATGTAGAGAGTAGTTTTAACTAAAATAGTTATTGGTATTATTAATTAAAAGTAAGCTTTAATATAATTTATTATTAAGACGGTAAAAAATTAACCGTCTTTTTTTATATTTTTTGAATTGGTAACAATCGTTACAGATTTAATATGAGCATTTTAGTAATATATAGCCATGGAAAACAGATAACACAAAAAATAAAACAGTAAATTATAAATTTAAATTTCAAAATTGAAAGGTGGAATTATTAAATGAGTATGTTTTGTTATCAATGTCAAGAAGCAGCTAATTGCAAAGGTTGTACAATAAAAGGGGTATGTGGAAAGACAGAAGATTTAGCAAAGTCACAAGATTTATTAATATATATAACTAAAGGAATTTCAGTATTCAGTACAAAAGCAAGAAAATTAGGAGTAGAAAATAAAGAAGTAAATAAATTTATAGTAGAAAGCTTATTTGCAACTATAACTAATGCAAATTTTGACAGAAATATATTTATAGAAAGAATAAAAAAGGGATTACAATTAAGAGAAGAAATTAGAGAGCAATATATAAAAGCTGGTGGAAAACTTACTGAAACAAAAGAAAATACTTCATGGCTTAAAAAAATCTTTGGACTTGGTGGAGCAAAAAATGAAGAAGAGCTTAATCTACCAGAAGCAGCAGTATGGTTCGCTGATAATGTAAATGCTTTTGATGCAAAAGCAGAAAAAGTAGGTGTATTAGCTACTGAAAATGAAGATATAAGATCCCTAAGAGAACTTTTGATTTATGGATTAAAAGGTATGGCTGCATATATTAAGCATGCTAACAACTTAGGATATGATGATGGAAATGTTCATGGCTTTATGCAAAAAGCATTAGCTGCAACTTTGGATGATAGTATAGCAGTAGATGGATTAATAGCTTTAGTACTTGAAGCAGGTAAATATGGAGTGGATGCTATGGCATTACTTGATAAAGCAAATACTGAATCTTATGGAAATCCAGAAATAACAAAAGTTAATATAGGGGTTGGAAATAAACCTGGAATATTAATAAGTGGACATGATTTAAAAGATATGGAAGAATTATTAAAACAAACAGAAGGTACAGGGGTAGATGTATATACTCACAGTGAAATGCTTCCAGCGAATTATTACCCAGCATTTAAGAAATATAAACATTTCATAGGAAATTATGGAAACGCATGGTGGAAGCAAACTGAAGAATTTGAAAGCTTTAATGGTCCAATTCTAATGACTACAAATTGTGTTGTTCCTCCTAAGAATTCATATAAAGATAGAATGTATACTACTGGTGCAACAGGTGTTCCTGGAGTTAAACACATATCAGATGGAAAAAATGGAAAAGCAAAAGACTTTTCAGGTATAATTGCACATGCCAAAAAATGTCAACCGCCAAAGGAAATTGAAAAAGGAGAAATAGTTGGTGGATTTGCACACAATCAAGTTTTAGCTTTGGCTGACAAAGTTGTAGAAGCAGTTAAAACAGGAGCTATAAAAAGATTCTTTGTTATGGCAGGGTGTGATGGAAGAGCTAAGAGTAGAAGCTATTATACAGATTTTGCTAAGAAGCTTCCAAAAGACACAGTTATACTTACAGCAGGGTGTGCTAAATATAAATATAACAAGCTTGATTTAGGTGATATTGGAGGAATTCCAAGAGTATTAGATGCTGGACAATGTAATGACTCATATTCATTAGCAGTGATAGCACTTAAATTAAAAGAAGTATTTGGGCTAGAAGATATTAATGAACTTCCTATATCATATAATATAGCTTGGTATGAACAAAAAGCTGTTATAGTATTGTTGGCGTTACTTCATTTAGGAGTTAAAAATATCCACTTAGGACCAACTTTGCCAGCATTCCTTTCACCAAATGTGGCTAAAGTTTTAATAGAAAACTTTGGAATAGGTGGAATAACAAACGTAGATGACGATATGAAAATGTTTTTAGGATAATATAATTGAATATCATCAGTACCTCCTATATACAAGTTTGGTGATATTAGTTATAAAATCAAGTGATTCTTAGACTCAGATGGAGGTTGCTTATGAGGAATACCTCTCTTCATCTGAGTCTTAGAAGAACTTATCCAGGGGCGTGTCAGCCGTTATCTCCCACCTTAAGAGGATGGGAGTGTTACGGATGGTAGCTATCGGATAAATTAATTTTATATTAATGAAGAAGAGTTTATGTGCTGTATTTAAATAACACATAAACTCTTTTTCATGTTTATAAACTCTAATATTTTATATTATTTCAATAAATAACCAACACTATGTAGGGATTATTCATTTAAATACATTATGTAAAAATATTGAGTTTATGGAGTAAATATTTAATTGACAAGAAAATGCCAGCATGATAGGATGTACATCTAGTTAGAAATAAAGTAGTACAATCGTCACTATACATAAAATCACTAAGTGTTTATTGCTTCTTAGTGATTTTTATTTATATAAATATATATATAAACCTTGGGAGGATAACACTATGGTTAATAAAAAAAGATTATTGCAAATTTTTTTAGTGGGAATTTTTATAATTTTTGTTACAACTACAATTTTTTTTAAATATAACAAAGAAGAAAGTTCGGCAAAGATACCGAAGAATAAAAGTAAAACAGTGCTTGCGTTTACAACTTATTACTACCCTGATGATAAAGCTTCTTATAATAAAATGATACAAAATGTTAGCTCCATAAGTAGTATAGCAACAAATACTTATACCGTAGATATTAAAGGAAATTTATCTGGTACTGTTCCTAAACAACAAATAGAATATGCTAACTCTAATAAAATTGAAACTTTAGCTATGATAACAAATAATTTTAATGGCAGTATAGTTAAATCATTACTTGAAAGTTCGACTAATAGAAGTTTGCTTATAAATAACATTTTAAATACATTAAAGGCAAATAATTATAAAGGAGTAAATATAGATTTTGAAAATGTTTATTATTATGATAGAAATTATTATACAAGCTTTTTAAAGGAATTATATACACAACTTAATTCTAAAGGTTTTATTGTTACGGCTTCAGTGCCAGCAAAAACTGAAGATAATGTTAAAGCTGCCTGGAGTGGTGCATACGATTATAAAGAAATAGCAAAATATACAGATCAAGTTATAATAATGGCTTATGATGAGCACTCCCCAGATGGAGCGCCTGGACCTGTGGCTTCTATTGGTTGGGTAAAAAATACTATTAAGTATGCCACATCCCAAATGTCGGCTTCTAAAATAGTTTTAGGGGTGGCAAGTTATGGGTATGATTGGTCTAAAAATGGTGTAAAAGCTCATGGTATTGATGCGATATCTAAGTTAGCTGAAGCTTGTAATTCAAATATAGAATGGAGCGATGCTTATAAAAGTCCATTTTTTAAGTATAAAGATAAGTTGGGAGTTAATCATACTGTATGGTTTGAAAATAGTACAAGCCTTTCTTACAAATTAGATGTTGTTAACGATAATAATTTATCCGGAATAGCCATATGGAGACTTGGGCTTGAAAATGAAGCTTATTGGTCTACTATTAAAGCTAAATTATGATACAGGAATTAATTGTTGAAACTATTCTTAATATTTTTTAAATACTGCGAATTTTTAACTTTTATGTCTTTTAATATTAATGGAATGTTTTCTGCCTTTCTTTGAATTTACTATGTATCAATGTTGCAGTGTGAAAATATAATGAAACTAAAAAAGGACTTAAATATAGTGCTTTGAAAATTACTAAAAACAAAAAATAAATAAATTTTATTTATAAATTCAATTTACTGAATTTACTCTACAATATTTTCTTTAATGTTTTCCTAAAGTATTGTATAATTATAACAAGGTTAAGTAATATAATGTAAATTAAAAGGAGATTTTGCCATGATTATTAATATTATTTCAGGAATTCTTATGGCCTTTACCTTGTTTTTTGTATTTGTTTTTTTTCAGGATTATGTGAAAACAAAAAAAGAAGGAAGACTTGAGGAAGGGGGTAACTTTTTAGTTTATGGAATAGTGGGTTTAATAGCAAATTTCTTTGATACACTGGGAATAGGAAGTTTTGCACCTACCACTGCAGTTTATAAATTTTTAAAACTTGTGGATGACAGAATAATTCCAGGTACTTTGAATGTTGCAAATTGTGTTCCTGTGGTTACAGAAGCGCTTATATTCATGACTGTTATTAAAGTCGATATAACTACATTGGTCACAATGATTTTGGCAGCTACTGCAGGATCGTATTTTGGAGCAGGAATAGTGTCCAAGCTACCGAAAAAAAAGGTTCAGATTGGAATGGGAATAGCTCTTCTGATTGTTGCGTTTGTAATGCTGTCAGGATTGCTAAATATAATGCCTGTAGGAGGTACATCAACATCACTTACAGGAGTTAAGCTAATAGTAGGTCTTATAGGTAACTTTATGCTTGGAGCTTTAATGTGTATAGGAATAGGGAATTATGCACCATGTATGGCTTTGGTTTTTGCGCTAGGAATGTCTCCTAAGGTAGCGTTTCCTATAATGATGGGTTCATGTGCATTTCTCGAGCCTGTAGCCGCTATAAAGTTTATTAGAGAAGGAGCTTATCATAGAAAAGTATCTTTAGCCACAAATCTTTTTGGTATTATAGGTGTTCTAATTGCTGCTTATATTGTTAAGGAACTACCACTTACTATGTTAAAATGGGTAGTAGTGATTGTAATTGTATTTACGTCTATCATTATGTTTAGATCTGCAATGAAAAAGAAGGTTGAATAAACCTTCTTTTTAAACTAATTTTTCATTTCTTTGTTCTTTATTCCATAAGTAAATAGAATACATACTTATTAAAACTATAATAGTTGAAATTATTATTGTATTGTTAGCTGATGATATAATACTATCTCCAAGGAAGCTATAAAGTATCATCATTGGTATATTAGCAGTTATTATTGTTAAAATGAATTTTCTATAATTTAATCCTGTGGAGCTAGCTAAGAAACAAGCTGCATCTGAAGGAGCTATTGGACATAAAATACCTATAGCTAATATTTTGGTATTGTTTCTAAGTAATAATCCGTAAAATTTAGGATATTTGTTTGCAAGATAATTCTGAATACCCGAACTAACTAAAATTTTTGAAGCTATGTAAACAATAGTTCCGCTTAGTATAACTGAAATAAGAGTAAAAGCAAAACCTTGGGTAGGAGTAAATATCATTCCTCCTAAAATCATAAATATTGCACTAGGAATTAATGCTGCTATTCTTAATGAAGATAAAGCAATGAATATTAGTGCTTTATAATTGCCACAGTTGCTAAAGAATTTATTTAAATTATCTAAATTTCCACTCAATAAATTTAATTTAAATATTGTATATATTAAAGCCATCCAAATAGCTATTATTAAAAATCTACTTATTCTTTTCATATAAAGATCCTCTCATTTCTATTTTTTTATTAAAACATTCTAACTAAATATTCTTCCTTTAGTATAAAAGAAAATTATTACAGTTTTGTTACAGTACAATGACAATATTTTATATTTTCAAAACGTTATTTAGCTTTACCCAAAAATATAGCTTGAGCATAACAAAGAATTTTCTTTAATTGTTAATAAAAAATTACCCTGTAGGATAGTACAGTTTTTATATATCTATCTTGCAGGGTACAGTTTAATATTTTAGTAATTAAAGTTCTAACCTAATTCTATATTCTTTAAGCCAGGTGTTGATTTGTATTAAATAAGCTAATAACTGAGGTCCTCTCATAAGCTGTCCAAACCAAGGAGCTTTGAAAGAGGCACCACCAGTTTCTATTAAAGTTGATACTGCTTGTTTGTCTATTAAAGGAATAATTGGAGAAGATTTATCTTTTAATATATCAGACATCCATTGTTGAACTATTTTAGTATACATAGGATTATGAGTTTTTGGATAAGGACTCTTTTTTCTATAGATTATATCATCTGGTAAAATTCCCTTTAAGGCTTTTCTTAAAATACCTTTTTCTCGATCTTTGTAGAATTTTATATGAGATGGTATATTGAATGCATATTCTACTAATCTATAGTCAGCAAATGGAACCCTTACCTCTAAACTATTTGACATACTCATTCTATCTTTTCTGTTTAAAAGTGTAATCATAAACCATTTAATGTTTAAATAGAATAATTCACGCATACGGCGATCTAGCTTTGATTCTCCATCTAAATAAGGAACTTTCTTCAAAGAACTTTTATATTGATTATCTAAATAGCCTTCTAAATCTAATGATTTTAAATCTTCAGATAATATTTCCTTTCTAGCACCTACAGACTTGGACCAAGGAAAAGTATTGGCATTAATGTCTTCAGATCTTCTGAACCAAGGATATCCACCAAAAATTTCATCTGCACACTCACCAGATACTGCTACTGTAGCATGTTTTCTTATTTCTTTACAGAAGAGATATAGAGAAGAATCAATGTCGGCCATTCCAGGTAAGTCATAAGCTTTCACTGAATCTACTAAAGCTGAAGCTAGATCTTCACTATTATTAACTACAACGTGATGATTACTTTTTATATATTTTGAAGTTCTTTGAGCCCATACTTTATCAGAAGTTGGTTCAAATTCGTTAGCTTCAAAATATAAGTCATCATCTTCATAATCTATAGCGTAAGTGTTTAATATATTACCTTGCTTTTGAAATTCTTTTGAGGCTATGGCGGATATGGCACTTGAGTCTAAACCACCTGAGAGAAAAGTGCAGACAGGCACATCAGCTGTCAATTGACGCGTTATAGCATCCACTAAAAGACTTCTTAAATGGTAAGCTGTAGCTTCTTCATCTTCTTTATGCTCAGAACACTGTAGTTTCCAATATTCTTCAAGTTTTAGACCATATTTATCATACATTAAACAGTAAGCTGGTGGCACTTCCTGTATATCTTTAAAAACTCCACTGCCTAAGGCTCGAGCTGGTCCTAGTGCAAAGACTTCTGTTAAACCTTCTCTAGTTAATATAGGTTCTACCATTGGATGAGCAAGAAGAGTTTTAATTTCAGAGCCAAATATTAGAGAATTATCTTTTACAGTATAAAACAAAGGTTTAACACCTAAAGGATCTCTTGCAAGGAAAATACTTTCATTAGCTTCATCTAATATAGCGAATGCAAATATACCATTTATCTTTTTTACACAATCCATACCCCAATGAATATAAGAAACTAATAATACTTCTGTATCAGAATAAGAATCAAACTTATATCCCTCACTTAAAAGAATTTTTCTAAGATCTTCAGTATTGTAAAGTTCTCCATTATATACGATTATATATTTATTACCATTTATGACTTTAGCCATTGGCTGAGAACCGCCACTAGGATCTACCACCACAAGTCTTCTGTGACCTAGTAGGGTATTTGTTGATATATAATAGCCTTCATCATCTGGTCCTCTTTTTTTTAATGTACGAGTCATATTTTTAATAATTTCCGTTTCTTTTGAAATATTTTTTTGAAAGTTTACCCAGCCTGCAATTCCGCACATTTCATTTTCCTCCTAAAATAATAAATTATAAAACTGTATGATTATAATTTATGAATTTGCAATATTATGTGTTACAAAGTTCAATGCAATATAAAGGGTAAAAAGAAAATAAAAAATCTGTTAATGACTACCATTAACAGACTTAAATGTACAAAAGATAGTGATTTAAAAATTTGAAATTAAATAAAATATTATAAAATTTATTTAATTTTAACAAGCATATAAAAATTAATTTGTTTGGAATTAGTTTCATTGCTTGAATCATTTCTGTTGCCAGATATATTTAAAAATATAAATTTAACTTTAACTTTTTCATTTTCTTCAGTTAATGTCATTTCATCAGATGATAATGTATTTTCTTTTGAAATCATACCATATTTATCAATGAGATTTTTTGTGAAAGAGCTTAAATTTTTAGTGTAAATATCATTGCCTTTATAAACTATATTTATAACAGAGGTTTCATGGTTATAAGAGGCACTTAAAGGAGAAACAGAAGCAGTTTTGCCACTTTCGAGAGTCCTCATATCAAAGAGATAATCATATCCAGTTATATCAATATTTTTTTCTGATTGATTTCTTATGAAATTAAAGTATTCCATGTAAGAATTATAATTTTGAGAAACAAAAGAAAATCCAAATAAATTATTCATATCTTTTAATTTAAAGCCTTTAGGAATATATTTAACTTCTTCAAGGGTATGATTTTTGTTAAAATATTCAAGTATGCTGCTAATTTCAGATTTATCTTTTTTAGAAATATCAGGGGAACTTTGAATTTTTCCATTTTTGATCATATTATCTTTTAGAAGAATTTTTTCAAGTCTATTGTTTTGACTGATTTTTGAAATAGAGTAACTACTTAAAGGCCCAAATACTGAAATTAAAGCTACTATAGAAAGAGTAAAAGGAATTAATATGTTTCTAATTTTTTTAATAAATGATAAATACAGCATTATAAAAAATAACCAAATACCTAATATAAGAACAAAATATCTTCTTTCTGTTACACCGTAGGCATTCAGACGTATAGCTATGGATATAAACATCATTACAATAAGAGGTAAAATTATTTTAGGAAAGATTTTAAAAAAGTTGTTTTGCCAGGAACTGTGATTTTTTATAGGGGTAATAAAGAATAAAACTATTGTAACGATAACTGAATACCATAAAACCAAATGTGAAACTAAACCAACAGGCCATTGTTTTGTTATTATTATTTTACCAAAGTATATATACAATATTATTGTATATACAGCTATAAGAGGCATTACAATATATAAAAGCAATATTCTTAAAAGTTTTGGATAAGATTTTACGGATATTGCTTCTTGTTTAAATGGTATTCCTGAAAGAAAGTATAATAATGAAAATATAAAGACTACAAATAACCATGTATAATAATAAATTTTTCCTAAGATTTTTATACCAAGCAATTTATCTATTGTAAATAGAATTGCAGAAAGTCCCAAATACAATACAATTGAGTAGATTATAGTGATGAAAAATCCTGTAAATATGGTTATAACATACATTTCAAATTGTTCTTTTTTAAAAAAATAGGGAATGAATAGAAAAGCTAAATATAGTACAAGGCTTACACCAATATATCTTGTAACAGGAACCATATCCATAGTTTTTAAAAATAAAAAATAATAAGCAATTAACAATATAATCCCGCATAAGTAGGCTAAAGCGAGCTTAAATATACTTTTTTCATTTGTTTTTTCAAAGGAAAGTTTTATGCAAAGTGAAATTGGGATTCCTAGTGCCAATGCCATAGCAACTCTAGCCAGAGTATTTTCTTTTGGAGTAGTTTCAGATATTACTATAAGTGTTAAGAAAACAGAAAATGAGAACATTATTGTTAAAGGAAACCTCTTAAGGCTTAAATACAGACCAGCTAAAATGTTTTTTGCATATCCCATAAATTTCATAATATCATCTCCTTGTTATAATAATTTTGATTAACTATTATTTTATATTATAACTGATATTAATAGAATTAGGATAATATTTAAATATTATCCTAATTCTAAATTAAATTTAAGTTAAATTTTTATTAGTAGTAAAAAATTTATACATTTTAATCAAATCCATATGATTGGTAGTCTTGGAGTCATATTTTCCAATTTTAAAAGCAGTGTCTACAGAAAATCCTACTAGGAATGCCATAATTAGTGTTCCAACACCTACAGGCCCACCTAAAAAGTATCCTATAATAAGCACCGATATTTCAATAAATCCTCTTATTACCCAAATTGGCTTGTTTAATTTTTTTACCAGTCCTTCCATTAATCCGTCTCTTGGACCAGCTCCAAGCTCAACTCTTAAGTAGAAAAATGATCCAAAGCCTGTAAGAATTATTGCAAATAAAAGCATAAGGAATCTTTGAAGCATACTATTTGGAGTCCTTATAATTCCTAATTTATCAATGAAATCAATAAATATACCTATAAAGTACATATTAAAAAGACTTCCTATGCCAGGAACTATACCTAGAAAGCATGAAATTAATATTATAATAAGTCCAACAATTTGAGAAATTTCACCAAGAGTAAGGTGAGTATTATAAACAATTCCCATATGAAGCACATCCCAAGGTGCTACTCCTAAATTGGAATATATTGTTTCTAATGTAGCTATAGAAAAAAGTATAAATCCTAAAAATAAAGAAGGCATTTTTAAAAGTAATTGTATCCATTTATTATGACTTTTAACTTTCAAATTAAACTCCATTTTAAATTAAACTCCTTTTTATCATATTAACTAAAGTTTACTAATATTTTTATTATACTCTAAGAAATTGTACATGTTAGTTATTCTTTTTTATATTTAAGTTGATGTAAACCATTATAAAGTGAATAAGGTAATAATATAGAGTAAAAAGCTTGTTAATGCTATAATTAAAGTAAAAAATGGTAAAACTAATTATGAAGTTTCCTAAGTACTAAAAATTATAGAAAAGGAGCAAAATTTTATATGGCACAGATAAAAAAAAGAAATGAAATATCACAACAAGATAAATGGAAGGTAGAGAAAATATATAAAAATGTGGAAAGCTGGGAAAAGGATTTTGAAAAGTTAAAATCTATGACACCAAAATTAAGTGAATATGCTGGTAGGTTATCAAAAGGTGAAAAGCTTCTAGAATATTTTAAGCTTGATGAAGAAATTTCAAGATTGGCAGGAAAACTAGCTATTTTTGCCCATATGAAAAGTGATGAGGATACTGCTAATCCTACTTTTCAAGTTTTAAGAGATAAAATATATGCATATAGTGCTGAAATACAAAGCATGGAAGCTTTTTTCATTCCTGAAATATTGAGTTTAAAAGAAGGAACAATAGATAAATTTATAGGAGATATTCCAGAACTAAATATGTATAAGTTTTTATTAGAAGAAATTTTGAAAAAAAAGCCTCATATTTTAAATGTAGAACAAGAAGAGCTTATAGCTTCTGTATCAGATTGTTTGAATGCTCCAGAGAAAGTTTACAGCATGCTGTCTAATGCAGATATGACTTTTCCAAAAATAAAAGATGAAAAAGGTGAAAATGTTGAACTAACTGATGTAAATTATTCAAGTTTTATAAGGTCTAAAAATAGAACGGTTAGAGAAGAAGCTTTTAAAGCTTTATTTAATACTTATAAGAAATATAAAAATACTTTAGCTACATCACTTACTTCAAATATAAAAAGTTTTGTGTTTATATCAAAAACTAGAAAATATAAAAATTCCATGGAATGCTCACTAAAGCCTAATGATATTCCTATAGAAGTTTACAATAATACTGTTGATACTATAAATAATAATTTAAAGTCACTGCATAGATATGTAAGTATTAAAAAGAAGCTTTTAGGACTTGATGAAATGCATATGTACGATTTATATGTTCCTTTGATAGATACTGTGCAGGAACATATAGAATACGATGAAGCAGTTAAAATAGTAAAGAAAGGATTAAAGCCTTTAGGAAAAGAATACTTGGATATATTTGATGAAGGAATAAAGGATGGTTGGGTAGATATATACCCAAACAAAGGTAAAAGAGGAGGGGCTTATTCTACAGGAGATTATGATACTATGCCTTATGTGCTTCTAAATTATGATTATAAGCTTACAGATGTTTCTACTTTAGCGCATGAAATGGGTCATTCTATACACTCTTATTATTCAAGAAAAAATCAACCTTATATATATTCAGATTATTCTCTTTTCTGTGCGGAAGTAGCTTCAACTACCAATGAAAGCCTATTAATGCATTATTTAATTGATAATGAAAAAGATGAAAGAAGAAAACTTTATCTTATAAATCAGGAATTAGAGCAAATTAGGACTACTGTATTTAGACAGGTTATGTTTGCGGAGTTCGAAAAAAACACCCATGAAAGCATAGAAAATGGAACTCCTCTTACAGGGGAAGATTTATGTAAAATTTGGAGAAATTTAAATGAAAAATATTTTGGACCTGATATGGTTGTGGATGAAGAAATAGATATGGAATGGTCAAGAATTCCACATTTTTACTCTGACTTTTACGTATATCAGTATGCTACAGGTTATGCAGCAGCAAATTCTTTTGCTAATGCAATACTGAAAAATGGAGAATCTGCTGTAGAAGCTTATAAAGGATTTTTAAAGAGCGGATCTAGTGATTATCCAATAAATGTACTTAGAAAAGCAGGAGTGGATATGACAACACCTAAGCCTTTAGGGGATACTATAAAGAGATTTGATGAATTACTTGATATGCTAGAAACTGTATAATAAATATCATACTTGACTTTCACAGTTTAAAATATTGCGAAGCAAAGGTGCAGTGGAAGTTTGGATTTTAACTTTTAGTCCGTGATATATGGTAAGTGTGTCATCAAGGCTAAATGTTTTAATTATTCTAAAGCTCGAAGATTTGGAAAAACTAAGAACTTTGTCAAACTCGGTTCCCTCAAACAGGACTAAAGTTCTAAGGCTTTCCAAATCTTTGAGATAAGAATAATACTAAAACAATTTAGCTAATGTGATGGCACACTTACCATATATCACTACCTAAAAGTTAAAATCCAAACTAATAACTTCAAGTGTACACATATAATTATATTGTCATAGATAATTATAGTAATTCAAAATTATAAGTTGTGTAGTAATTTGCTTATATTAAGTCAAAATTGCATGTGTGAGGTATGCTTTTGAGACAGTCATTTTATAAAGGGGGATTTTATGTTAGAAGAATTATTGAAAAATAGTTTAAAAAACTCAGAATCTAAATATAGTCTGGCAGTAAAAAATTTAAAAAGCAAAGAAATTTGTTATATGAATGTTCATGAGGTAGTCCCTTCTGCCTCTATTATAAAACTTTTTATAATGGCAGAAGCTTTTAACGAGAATAAGATGAGAAAGTTAGATTTGCATGACATAATAAAAATA
Organism: Clostridium drakei; assembly: GCF_000633595.2. Classification (GTDB taxonomy): domain Bacteria; phylum Bacillota; class Clostridia; order Clostridiales; family Clostridiaceae; genus Clostridium_AM; species Clostridium_AM drakei. The sequence goes on from NZ_JIBU02000012.1 coordinate 226,333, forward strand.
AATAATGATAAAAAAGTTCCTTTTAGTATAGTATCTCTTCTAAATTCAGTAGAACAATACAGCATTAAAGATTTAATTACTCTTATGATAATTCAAAGTGATAATACTGCAGCTAATGTACTTATAGATTTTTTAGGTATAGATAATATAAACAATTTTATAAAGGAAACAGGATTTAAAAATACTATATTAGGCAGAAAGATGATGGACTTTGAAGGTGATAAAGGTGGAAAAGATAATTATACTTCTGCTTATGATGTATTTTTATTCTTGGAAAAGCTATATAATCATAATTTAGTAGGAGAAAAAGAGGATAAGTTTATGATAGATATTTTGAGTCATCAACTTGATTTTTCTATGATGAGAATAGACATGTTAGATGATTTAAAAATTGCTCATAAAACTGGAGATTTAAATTGTTTAAAGCATGATGCGGGTATAGTCTATAGTGAAAAAGTGGGAGATTATATTTTTGTAATGTTTACTTATGAAGCACAAAGTGATGGATATGCTAGAAAATTAATATGTAAAACTTCCAAGCAAATATATAATTATTTTCGAAATGACGATTAAGAAAGTGAGAGAAATCAATTATGAAAATTAAAGATATACAAATAGGAAAGATATCAGTTCCATTAAAAACACCTTTTAAGACAGCACTTAGAACTGTGAATAGTGTAGAAGATGTAATAGTAAAAATAGTAACAGATAGTGACAATATAGGATATGGAGAAGCACCGCCTACAGGAGTAATAACAGGTGATACAACAGGAGCTATAATAGGAGCAATAGAAGATCACATAAAGAAACTACTTATAGGCAAGGATATAGAAAATTTTGAAGATATTATGATCACTTTGAATAATTGTATGGTAAAAAATACTAGTGCTAAAGCAGCAGTGGATATAGCTTTACATGATTTATATGGGCAAAGATATAATGCGCCTTTGTACAAGCTTCTTGGAGGATACAGAAAAGAAATAGAAACGGATATAACCATAAGTGTAAATAGTCCTGAAGAAATGGCTGAAGATAGTTTAAAAGCAGTAAAGAGAGGATATAATACTTTAAAAATAAAAGTTGGAGTAGATTCTTCAATGGATATAAAAAGAATGAAGGCTATAAGAGAAACAGTGGGATATGATGTTAGAATAAGAATAGATGCCAATCAAGGGTGGAAGCCTAAAGAAGCTATTTATACTTTAAGAAAAATGGAGGATTCAGGGCTTCAAATAGAATTTGTAGAGCAGCCTGTAAAAGCTCATGATATTGAAGGATTAAAATTTATTACAGATAATGTGTCCATACCTGTAATGGCAGATGAAAGTGTATTTTCTCCAGAGGATGCTTTAAAAATAATGCAGATGAGAGCAGCAGATTTAGTGAACATAAAGCTTATGAAAACAGGAGGAATATATAATGCTTTAAAAATTTGTTCCATGGCAGAAATCTATGGAGTTCAATGCATGATAGGATGTATGTTGGAATCTAAAGTAAGTGTTACTGCAGCAGTTCACTTGGCAGCTGCTAAAAGTGTTATAACTAAAATAGATTTAGATGGACCAGTGCTTTGTAGTGAAGATCCTGTGGATGGTGGAGCCATATTTAATGAAAGAAAAATTACATTGAATGATGAATTTGGTCTTGGAATAAAGAATGTCAATGGAATCAAGTGGATAAATAATCGTATTTAAAATTATAAGGAGAAATTTCATGAAAAGCATTGGAATTGTAACGAATAACAAATCGTCTGTAGCAAGTTTTATAAAAAAAAATTTGGAAGATATATTTAAAAATATTATAAAAATTAATAATTATTATATAAGTGATTTTAAGGATGACTATATTATAAAAGATGATATAGTTTTGTTTATGACAAAAGAAAAGAGTTTTCAATGCGAAAAAAATATTTTAAATAAAGAAAATATAATAGTAATAGAAAGAACGTTAAAAGGTAGTGAAATTTATAAAATATTTACTCTGCCAAAGAATACAAAAGTATTAGTAGTAAATGATGATAGAGAAACTACATTAGAAATGGCATCTTCACTTCATCATATAGGTGTAAATGATTTAGAACTTATTCCTTATGAAGAGGATAAAAATTATGAAGATATAAAGATAGCTGTAACTCCAGATGAAGAAAAATATGTACCAGATTATATAAATACCATAATTAATGTAGGAAATAGGCATATAGATATATCTACTTTTTTAAAAATAATGAATAAGCTTAATGTAGAAGATAAAAATGTAAGTGAAAGACTCATAAAATATTCAGACAATTTAATAAATTTAAATGCAGGAATAAAAGAAAACTATAAGGAATTATTTGTAAAAAGACAAGAGTTAGATATGGTATTAAATATATCTAAAGAAGGAGTACTGCTTATAAATAATGAAGAAATTATTGTATTTTGCAACAATGCTTTTAAAAATATCTTTAACATATATGAAGATGTTAAAGGTAAAAAAATAGACTCAGTTTTAGATACAAATATTGTAGATGCATTTAGATGTGAGAGTTTAAAAGATGAAATTTTAGAATATAGAGGTAAAAAAATAAATGCTAATAAGCAAGTAGTACAATCATTGTCAGAAAACATAGGGTTTTGTTTCAATTTACAGGAAGTTACATATATTAAACAATTGGAACAAAATTTAAGTAAAAAGCTTAGAAATAAAGGTTTAATAGCTAAATATAATTTTGATTATATAAAAACTTGTTCTATTAGAATGAAGGAATGTATTAGTTTAGCTAGAAAAATTGCATCTTCAGATCTTACAGCGCTAATTATAGGAGAAAGTGGTACTGGAAAAGAATTATTAGCTCAATCAATACATAATGCATCACCTAGAGCTAAACAACCTTTTGTAGCTATAAATTGTGCAGCACTTCCAGAGAATCTTTTGGAAAGTGAGCTTTTTGGATATGAAGGTGGGTCTTTTACAGGAGCGTTAAAAGAAGGAAAAATAGGCTTATTTGAACAAGCTAATAATGGTACTATTTTTTTAGATGAAATTGGAGATATGCCATTGCCACTTCAGGCTAGAATTCTCAGAGTTCTTCAAGAAAGACAAGTAATGAGAATAGGATCTCAAAGTGTTATAGATATAAATGTTAGAGTGATATCTGCTACTAATAGAAAGCTTATGGAAATGGTACAACAGGGAAAATTTAGAGAAGACTTGTTTTATAGGCTTAATGTGCTTCCAATAAATATACCTCCTCTTAGAGAAAGAAAAGATGATATTATAAGTACAATGAAAGATTTTATAATAAGAAAAGAACTTAAAATTTCTGATGAAGTAAAAAATATTCTATTGAATTATAGGTGGCCTGGTAATGTTAGAGAACTTCAAAATGTATCAGCATATATAGAACTTATGAGTGATGGTACAGTGAATTTGGACAATTTACCTTTTTATATTTTAAATAAAAGCATGGATTTTGAAAAAGAATTCCAGATCATAAACAATAAATGCAGTTTAAATAATACTGTTGAAATTATCAAAATAATAGAAGAAAAAAATTATTTAAATGAGGGAGTTGGAAGAAAAAATATTGAAGTTATCTTAAAGGAAAGATACATATCAGTTACAGAAGCAGAAGTAAGGAGAATATTAACCATACTAAATAGATTAAATTTAGTAACTTCTAGTGTAGGGAGAAAAGGTAGTGAGATTACTGTAAAGGGAAAAAAGTTTATTGAATGGGTAAAAAACAGGAATGATTAATATCCTGTTTAACCTAAAAAAGAAGTAAAATTAAGTTTTACTTTCTTTTTTTTTATAATAAATACATTTCATTTTTGAAAATAAAAAAATTTAAAAAATAAAAATACTAAAATATATTTAGATTGATAATTAAGAAAATTTTGCTTTGAATCAAAATTTACGCTTGAATATATAATGATTTAAATTAAAGTTTTTGTTTTAAAAAAATATCTTCTTTGATTTATTGTAAAATATGAGTTTGATTATGCTTTTTTAGGCATAAAAATTGCTAGAAAATATAGTATAACAAATAAGGGGGGACTAAAAATGGGAAATGGTAAAAAATTAGGTTTATGGAGTATAATACTTCTTGGCATCAATGGTGTAATAGGTACAGGTATATTTTTACTTCCAGGAAAAGCAATGAAGCTTATGGGGCCGGGAAGTATTTGGGTATACTTTTTTGACATGGCTTTGGTTATGGCCATGGCATTGTGTTTTGCAGAAGTTGCAGGTTTATTCAATAAAAATGGTGGACCTTATATTTATGCAAAAGAAGCTTTTGGTGAATTTGTTGGTTTTGAAGTAGGAATTATGAAATTAGTAGTAGGTATTATAGCTTGGGCTACATTTGCAGTAGGTTTTACTACCGCGCTATCTAATATTTGGCCAGCAGCATCCAATCCTTTAATTAAAAATTCAATACAAATAGGTATAATTTTAATTTTATCAATTATAAATATTTTAGGAGTGGATTTTGCAAAAAATTTAAATAATATAATGACTATAGCAAAGCTTGTGCCTCTAGTATTATTTATAGCAGTTGGTATTTTCTTTATAAAAGGTGGAAACTTTGTACCTATGTTTCCAACTAAAGTAACTCCATCAGGTTTTGGGGCTACAGCAATATTAATATTTTTTGCTTTTACTGGTTTTGAAGCTATAGCTGTAGCGGCTGAAGATATGGAAAATCCTAAAAAAAATTTACCTATAGCAATAATGATAACTATGTTCTTGGTATCAATAATATATATACTAATTCAAGCAGTATCTATAGGAACATTAGGTGTAAAACTTGCAGCAAGCAGTACTCCAGTAGCAGAATCAGCAGCTACATTTCTAGGAGGTTTTGGAGGGATTTTAGTTACAGTTGGTACTTTGGTATCTATAGGAGGCATAAATATAGCAGAATCTTTTATACTTCCAAGATCAGCTGTGGCTTTAGCTGAAGATGGACTTTTACCTAGAATTATAGCAAAAAAAAGTAAAGCAGGTACTCCTTATATAGCAAGTATAGTAACTGCAGTTTTAACTATTCCTATTGCTTTATCAGGAAGTTTTACACAACTTGCAGCAATAAGTGCGATTTCAAGATTTACACAATACATACCAACTTGTCTTGCTGTTATAATTTTTAGAAAAAAAGGAATGAAATCTACTTTTAAAGTACCTTTTGGACCAGTTATTCCTATATTATCTGTAGGTGTTAGCTGTTGGCTTTTGACTCAAGCAACTAAAGTTCAGGTTACATGGGGGCTTGGAGCAATGGTAATAGGAGTTCCATTATATTTTATAATGAAAAATAGTGATAAAAGTACAGATAAATAATTATTAGTTTTGAGTTAAGTAAAAAATTCTCACTTTGATTTAAGTGGGGATTTTTTTATTTTTGAAAAACTGTAATAAAATAAAAACTTGATTGTGTTTCTTTGTGGTATGAAAATTGCTAAAGAGTATAACATAATAAGTTTGGAGGTATGACATTATGAAAAAACCACTTATAGGAATAGTAGGGAATTTATTGATTGATCAAGGAGGAATGTTTCCAGGATATGAGAGAGCTTATGTAAATAATGATTATGTACAATCAGTTGCAAAAGTAGGTGGATCACCTGTAATATTGCCACTAATTTCAGATTATGAAGAAGTAAAAGTACAAATAGAAGCTGTGGATTCTATAATAATATCTGGAGGATATGATGTTAATCCATTAATTTATGGAGAAGAACCTGCACAAAAACAGGGATTTTTATGTCCCGAACGTGATGAATATGATCTTATGGTTATTAAAGCAGCTATGGAACTGAATAAACCTATATTAGGTATTTGCAGAGGATTACAAATTTTAAATGCAGCTTTAGGCGGAACTATGTATCAAGATTTATCTCAAATAGAAGGCTGCTACATTAAACATGTACAAGAATCTAGACCAGAAGTAGCTGGACATAGTGTGGAAGTTATAAAAGGAACAAAGTTATATGATATTTTAGGAGAAAAAGTAACAACAAACAGCTTTCATCATCAAGCAGTAAAGGACTTAGCACCGGGCTTTAAAATAGCAGCTATAGCAAAAGATGGAGTTATAGAGGCAATAGAAAAAGAAGAAGGCTTTGTTATAGGTATTCAATGGCATCCAGAAATGATGGCTAGAAAAGACAATGAAGTTATGCTTAATTTATTTAAAAAATTAGTACAATTATCAAGTAAGGAGAACTAATATGGGAGACAAGAAAAAGTTAGGATTATGGAGTATAGTTTTATTAGGAATTAATGCAGTTATAGGTTCAGGTATATTTTTACTTCCAGGAAAAGCTATGAAACTTATGGGACCTGGTAGTATATGGGTATACGTTTTTGATATGATTTTAGTAATGTCCATGGCTTTATGTTTTGCTGAAGTTTCTGGTATATTTAACAAAAATGGTGGACCTTATGTTTATGCAAAGGAAGCTTTCGGTAATTTTATAGGATTTGAAGTAGGTATAATGAAATGGGCAGTAGGAATTATTGCTTGGGCTACTATGGCAGTTGGTTTTCCTACAGCTTTAGCTAAAGTTTGGCCAGCAGCAGCCCAGCCATCTACAAAAAATATTATAGCAATTTTAATTCTTGTAGTTTTAGGATTTATAAATATATTAGGTGTAAATGCTGCAAAATATATGAACAATATAATAACCATTGGAAAACTTGTTCCACTTATTTTCTTTGTAGCAGTGGGTATATTCTTTATAAAGGGTGGAAATTTCATTCCAATGTTTCCTGAAAAAGTAACAAGTGGAACTTTAGGTTCGGCAGCTATACTTATATTTTATGCTTTTACAGGCTTTGAATCCATAGCAGTTGCAGCTGAAGATATGGAAAATCCTCAAAAGAATCTTCCAATAGCAATTACTATAACTATGGTATTAGTTTCACTTATATACATATTGACTCAAACTGTAGCTATAGGTACTTTAGGAGCTAAGTTAGCTTCCAGTGGCACGCCAGTAGCTGATTCAGCTAATGTATTCTTAGGTGGATTTGGTGGAATGTTAGTAACAGCAGGAACCTTAGTATCTATAGGCGGTATTAATATAGCAGCTTCGTTTATAACTCCAAGATCTGGAGTGGCTTTAGCAGAAGATGGATTACTTCCAGCTGCTGTTGCAAAGAAAAATAAAGCAGGTACTCCTTACATTGCAATTATAATAACTGTAGTACTTGCAATACCTATGGTGCTTTCAGGAAGCTTTACACAGCTTGCTTCCATAAGTGTTATATCAAGATTTGCTCAGTATATTCCAACCTGTCTTTCTGTTCTAGTATTTAGAAGAAGAAAGGGAATGGAAAGTACCTTCAAGATTCCATTTGGACCAGTGCTTCCTATACTTTCAGTAATAGTAAGCTTATGGCTTTTAACTCAAGCAACTCAAGTTCAAATTATGTGGGGACTTGGAGCTTTAATAATAGGAATTCCATTATATTTTATAATGAAAAATAGTAATAAAAAAGTGCAAGATTCATAAGTTATTAAAAGTTATTTATTTTGAACTTGTAAAAATAATGCGAAGCAAAACTTCGCATTATTTTTTATATGTAGTATTTATTATAAATATAGATTATAAATAGACTTAATAGGTTTCATATTGACAAAAGATAATTTTAAAAATAAAATAATAATATCATAGTAATTTACTCTGAATTATTTTTGGAAAGTGTTACTAGATTAAATAAAAGTTTAGGGAGACGATAAATTTATGTCTAGAGAAGTTTACATGGATCATGCAGCTACAACTTATATGAAAGAAGAAGTTATTGAAGAGATGAAGCCTTATTTAACAGATTATTTTGGTAATCCTTCATCTATATATAAAATATCTAGAAAGACTAAAATGGCTATAGATGAAAGCAGAATGAGAATAGCACAGACTATAAATGCCAATGCAGATGAAGTATATTTTACTGCAGGTGGTTCTGAAGCTGACAATTGGGCTTTAAAAGGTACAGCTTTGGCAAATAAAGATAGAGGGAACCATATAATAACTACAGCCATTGAACATCATGCAATATTACATAGTTGCAAATATCTAGAAAAACTAGGCTTTGAAGTTACTTATCTGCCTGTAAATGAATTTGGAATAGTAAATGTAGAAGATGTTAAAAAAGCTATTACAAATAAAACTATACTAGTTTCTATAATGTTTGCTAATAACGAAATAGGAAGTATACAATCTATAGAACAAATAGGAAGTATATGTAGAAATAAAAAAATTATTTTTCATACAGATGCAGTTCAAGCAGTTGGTAGTGTGCCTATAGATGTTAAAAGTATGAATATAGACTTACTTTCTATGGCTTCACATAAATTTTACGGACCAAAGGGAATAGGTGCACTTTATATGAGAAAAGGTATAAAGGTAGATAATTTAATTCATGGTGGAGCACAAGAAAGAGCAAAAAGAGCTGGTACAGAAAATGTTATGGCAATTGCTGGCATGGGGAAAGCTATAGAATTAGCAGAGCAAAATATGAATGAGGAAAGAAAAAGACTAACTTATTTGAGAGACAAAATGATAAAAGGGCTCTTAAATATACCTGGAACTAAATTAAATGGAGCAGAAGGAGAAAATAGGTTGCCAGGAAATGTGAATATCAGCTTTGAATCTGTGGATGGAGATACTCTACTTATGCTGCTGGATAGTGAAGGCATATGTGCTTCTAGTGGAAGTGCTTGCTCTGCAGGTGCTTTGGAGCCATCACATGTGCTAATGGCTATAGGATTAAAAGAGGATTTAGCTAAAGGTTCCTTGAGACTTACATTAGGGTACAAAACTACAGAAGAAGATGTGGACTACACAGTAAAAATAATAGAGGAAGCAGTAAATAAAATTAGAGATAATAAGAAAAAATGGAAGTAGAAAAAATTGCTTGGAATTATATAAATTATAGTATAAAATGTAGTATTGTAAGTAAATTATATTATTTTTATAATTTATATTTTTAGGCAGCTGTTTAAATTTTTATATAATAAAATACAATGTAAACAAGTAACTGAATCAACTTTTAACTGAATTACGTTACTATATTTTATAATAGGCACATAATATTTAAATTTAGCAGTTTTTAGCAATGTAATTATATTAGAAAAAGGTGATAAATATGAATAAAAAAGTTGTAATTGGTATGAGTGGAGGAGTAGATAGTTCTGTTGCAGCATATCTTTTAAAACAGCAGGGTTATGATGTTATAGGAGTAACCATGCAGGTGTGGCAGGAAGATGAAGAATATGAAGCAGTAGAAGGAGGGTGTTGTTCTTTAAGTGCTGTAGAAGATGCTAGAAGAGTAGCATACAGGTTAGACATACCTTTTTATGTTATGAATTTTAAAGATATATTTAAAAAGAATGTTATAGATTATTTTATTGATGAATATATGCAGGGAAGAACTCCTAATCCATGCGTAGCTTGTAATAAATTTATAAAGTTTGATGCATTGTTAAAGAAAGCTATGGAATTAGGTGCTGATTATGTAGCTACAGGTCACTATGCTGTAGTAGAAAAACATGATAATAGATATATTTTAAGAAAATCCGATGATGATAAAAAGGATCAAACTTATGCTTTATATAATCTGACTCAATTTCAATTAGAGCATACTCTTATGCCTTGTGGTGTTTATAAGAAGGAAAAAATAAGAGAAATAGCAAAAGAAATAGGGTTATTAGTTCATAACAAAAAAGATAGTGAAGAAATTTGCTTTATTCCAGATAATGATCATGGTGGATACATAAAAAAGCAAGTTCCAAGTAAGGTCAAAGCAGGAAACTTTGTAGATAAGGAAGGAAATGTGTTAGGAAGACATAAAGGAATAGTTTACTATACAATAGGACAAAGAAAGGGACTTGGAATAGCTTTTGGTGTACCAATGTACGTAACGGATATAAATCCTTTAAGAAATGAAGTAGTATTAGGCAGCGAAAAGGATATATTTAAGACAGAATTGATTGCTAAAGATATGAACTTTGTACCTTTTGACAGCCTTCAAGGTACAATGGAAGTTCAAGCTAAAGTTAGATATTCGGCAAAACCTTCAAGAGCATGGATAACTGCTTTGGATAATGGTAGAGTAAAAGTTGAATTTGAAAATAAACAACGTGCTATAACTAAAGGTCAATCTGTTGTATTCTATAATGATGATTTATTAGTAGGTGGCGGAGTTATTGATGAAATATTATAAAATATACTAGTTAATTATTTTTTATAAATACTGCAATGGATTAGGGTAAGTTTGATAAGCTCTAATCCATTATATTTTAAGGAGGAAAAGATAAAAATATGAATTGGATTGAGTCTATAAAAAAATATGTTCCTTACAATGAACAAGAAGAAAAGGATAAAGAAATAATATTAAAATGTATTAATAAATTTGATGATGTATTAACCAGAAAAAGTGAAATTGCTCATTTGACCAGTTCAGCTTTTGTGATTAATAAAAATAAGGATAAAGTTTTAATGGTATATCATAATATATATGATTCATGGTCATGGACAGGTGGTCATACAGATGGAGAAGATGATTTTTTATCTGTTGCAATTAGAGAAGTAAAAGAAGAAACTGGAGTGAAAAAACTTAAAATATTGTCTTCAGATATATTTTCTATAGATATTTTAACAGTATTAGGACATATAAAAAGAGAACAATATGTATCTCCTCATTTACATTTATCAATTGCTTATTTATTAGAAGGTGATGAAAATGAAAAACTTATTGTTAAAGAAGATGAAAATAGTGCTGTTAAATGGATTCCTATAGAAGAAGTGATTATGCACAGCAGTGAACCTCATATGCAGAAACTATATAAGAAGTTAATATCAAAATTGCAATAACACATATTAAACTTCCATTGTGATATAATATTGTCAGGTTTAAATGTTTGGAATGGAGGTTATAATTATAAAATGAATGAAAATTTGAAACCTCAAAATATAAATATAGCACAATTGACATTTTCAATTTTTGAAACAGTTAGAAAGGTTGAAAGAGGAGATATTCAATTAGAAGCTGAATTTCAAAGAAATTTTAAATGGTTGCCAGATAAAAAATCTAAACTGATAGAATCTATAATTTTAGATATTCCTATTCAGGCAATTTACTTGTCAGAGGATGACGATTATAAATATGAGATAATAGACGGTCAACAGCGAATAAGGACTATAGTAGAATTTGTTAATAATAGATTTAAATTACAAAATACAGTGCTATTTAAGGAAAATAAATTATTTAAAGATTTAGAACCAAGCATTCAAAGAAAATTTGAGGATTTTCAACTTGTAATTTTTGTGGTAAAAAAGGATAATAATCCAGATATAAAGTTTGAAATTTTTGAAAGAATTAATACTGGTGCAGTGAGATTAAATTCTCAAGAACTGCGAAATTGTATTTATAGAAATAAAGGTATACCATTTATAAAACAGCTAGTTAAGGAAAGTGATTATAGAAAATTAATAAAAGATAAGAAAGTAAATATAAATTCAATGCAGGATCAAGAATTAGTATTGAGATTTATGTCTTTTTATTACAGAGGAATTAAATCCTATGGAGGAAATTTGAAAAAATTTCTCAATGAGACTTTGGATAATTATGAGGACTATAGATATAGAGAAAGTGAATTTAAAAGTACGTTTTTAAATACAGCAAACAGTATATATAATGTTTTTGGAAAGGATGCATTTGTAATAAAGAACAAAAATAAAAAAGGCAAGCTCAATGTGGCACTATTTGAAATACTTATGGTATCATTTTCTAAATATGATTCTGCTTGCATAGAAAAAAATAAAAAATGTATAAAGGATAAATTGGAGAAGCTTTTAATGGATAATGAATCTTTTAAAGACTCCATTGTGGGTGCATCAACTACTACGAAAACTAAAGCATATGAGAGATTTGAAATATGGGATAATTGTATGGAAAAGATTTTGGGGGAATAATAATGATTAGTAAATATTCAATTAGCAACTTTAAAATTCATAAATCAGGATACATATTTAACTTAAATGGATTAACAATTTTAACTGGAACTAATAATTCAGGAAAATCATCATTAACTCAAAGTTTAAGGCTTCTTTCGAAAATAAACAGAAATTCATTTAGCTATACAAAATTACCATTTGAACAAATACCAGAACTAGGTGATTTTAAGAAAACTTTAAATAAAGAAGTAAGCAGAAGAGAAAGCATAAAGTATAAATTATCCCTTAAAATAGAAAATCTAAAGTTTTGTAATGTTGAACTAGAATTTGATTCTGTATATAACTATAAATTAAATTTTGTTGATATGGCAGATACATCAATATTGAAAAGAATAGATATTTATTTTAAAAACAGCAGTGAGCTTGTAAAAAATTATGAATTTGTTATAAATACGAATAATAGTAATCCAATAACTTATGATTTAAATGAAATTATTTTAAATGATAAAGAAGAAAAAAGAATTTTGCTTGAAAAAGGAATTTTGGTTAAAGGGTTATATCCAAATTTTATACCAAAATTCTTGCAACAAGGGTTTAAGGAATTATTAACTATAAATGCACATTTAGGAAATATAAATGAAAATTCAATAAAATATATACCTGCATTAAGAAATAATGGGAATACAGCTGATATTCTGGATAACTTTAAAGAAAATATAATTTTTGATAATGAAACAAGATTGTTAGATGCATTTTATATTTGGACGAATAAAATATTAAATTCAAAGTTTAAATTGAAAATAGAGGAAAATAAACGAAAAATTGTTGCTTTAGAAAATAATATAGAGTTTGATCTTTTACAAATAGGATTTGGAAATACTCAAATACTACCTATTTTAATAACTATTTTAACTGCTAAAAGAGGAGATCTGGTTATAATTGAAAATCCAGAAGTTCATCTCCATCCAAAATGGAAGACTAATTTAGTTGAATTATTTTATTATGCTGTTAAATTTGGAGTTAATATATTGATTGAAACTCAAAGTTTAGAAATTGTTAATAGGATAAGATTATCTGTTAAAAATGATAATACATTGAAAGATAAAACATCGCTTTATTTCTTTGAAAATCATAGTTTAAAATGTAGCATACAAAAAATAGAAATAGAGGATACAGGAAGTTTAGATCTATGGCCAGATGACTTTGTAGATAAAGTAACCATAGAGGATAACTTTGGATTATTATAATATGGATTTTTATCTTAATGAAAACAATTTAATTATAGATAAAGAAAATGTAGCAGAAAATTTAAAAGAGATAAAGCAATTTTATGATTTATTAAAAGTTAAAAATTATAAGCTATGTATTAAGGATAATCTTGATTTAGATTATAAAAATTTCAATGGGGATAAATCTATTAGTACATTATTAGTATTTTTAAAATACTTAGATCCTATAGAAACTTATGGAGTTAATACAATAGAATGTGATAAAGTTGATCCATTCATTGATAATTACTATTTTATTGAGTTAATAAGTTTATGCCATAAATATGATAACAATATAGTGCTATCATCAGCAAATGAATATGAAATAATAAACTCAGAGTATAAGGTTAATATTAATAAAAAAACTGAAATAGTAAAAAACATTATCGGAAAGAGCAAACTGGAAGAATATTTGATTTTTAATCCTGCCCCTAAAAATATAAATGAAGTTTTTAAAAAAGCTGAATTGGAATTTCCACATATAAAATTTACAGATAAAGCATATAAGACAGCAAATTCACGAGAAGACATATATAAGCAATACGGTTTTACGAAATTATTAAATATTTTCAAGGTGCTGGAGAAATTAGTATATCCATTTTTGAAAGGGAAATTACAAGGATTTTTCGAGGATAGTATAGAAGAAGAGTTTAAAAAACAGACGAATGGAATAGAATTTTCACATGAATCAGATTCAACTATGAATAAATATGGAAAAAAAAGAGAAGTCACTATTAATGGGAAAAAAGTAAAAATGAGTTATCATATAAAACTTGGAGATAACAGAATATACTTTATTTATAATAAAGAGGATGACTGTATTTATATTGGACATAGTGGGGAACATCTACAAGTAGCAGATTAATAGTAATCTCCATAGTATAGTTTTATTTGTCTATGGATTATTTGTCATGAAATATAGTATAAAGAAAGGTAATGTTTATGGATAAAACTAAAGTGAAATCCTTTTCGGTTTGGGCTAGAAGAAACTTAATAAAAGCAGTAACAGAAAGAGCTTTAAAAATAGGAATAGAAAAAAATAACATTTCAGAAGTGGAACAATGTCAGCATGGATTCAAAATAAGAGGAAAAGAAGAAATAATTGATTTTCCTATTAGATATATAAAAACTTTGATTGATAATATAAAACAAAAAGGCTTTGAAGAAATAATAGAAGAAGTTGCCTGTATATGGTTTTTTAGATTTATTGCTTTGAGATATATGGAGGTTAATAATTACCTTACAGAAAAAATAATAGATATTCAACTAGAAAAGTTTTCTAGTGAAAAACAAAATGATATGACAAAATCATATAAATATATTTTAATAAAAAAATGCAATGAATTGGGAAAAGTTATTCCTGAGATATTTCAAAATAAGATCGATTATATGGAAATTTTAATCCCGGACAACATTTTGGATGAGAATTTTATAATTAAAAGGTTAGTGGAAGATATTGAAGAAGAATGTTTAAAAGAAGAAAATAATTTTCTACAAGATTACAAAGGTTTATGTGGGGTAGAAGTTATAGGTTGGATGTACCAATATTACATATCAGAAAAAAAGGATGAAGTTTTTGCAGCTTTAAAAGAAAATGTGAAAATAGAAAAAGAAAATATACCCGCAGCTACACAACTGTTTACTCCAAAGTGGATTGTAAAATATATGGTAGAAAATTCATTGGGAAGATTATGGATTGATAAATTTAAAGGGGATAGTGAATATATAGATAATGAAAAATGTACTAGCAGTAAACTTGGAAAGTGCCATACAGACTTATTAAAGGAGAGATGGCAATATTATTTAGAAGAATCTAATCAAGAAACAGAAGTAGAAGAAGAATTAGATAAAATTAGAAAATATAAAAGTAATATATCTCCAGAAAGCATAACAATATTAGATCCTTGTATGGGAAGTGGACATATATTAGTTTATGCTTTTGACTTACTTTACGAAATATACATTGATGCAGGTTATAATATAAGAGAAATACCAGGACTTATACTTAGAAATAATATATATGGCTTAGACATAGATGAGAAAGTAACTAAACTAGCTTCTTTTGCATTGAAAATGAAAGCAAGATATTATAATAAAGAATTATTTAAGGACATACAAAGAGATGGGTTAAAGTTAAACATTTGTTCAATAGAAGAAAGTAATGAAATAAACAAAGAAGTAATAGATTACTTTTGTAGTTCACAAGTGTTGAAAAAAAGTATAAATAGCACATTTAAAAGTTCAAAGAACACAGTAAAAAACTCAAGGGTAGGCAAAAGTCAGGATAGCTTGGAAGTAGGAGAATATAGTTTAAGGAAAGATGTTGAATATTTAATACAGGTATTCAATAATGCTAAAGAATATGGTTCAATACTTGAAGTAAGGAAAATTAACTTTGAAGCATTAGAGAGTAGAATAGAGGAAATAAAAAAAGAAGATAATTTCATATTTGGAGATTATAGAAAACTGATTTTAGATAAAATGCCTTTGCTCATAAAACAAGGGAAAATAATGAGCATGAAATATGATGTGGTTATTACTAATCCACCTTACATGGGACTTAGAGGAATAAACAGTAAATTAGCAGATTTTTTAATTAATAATTTTCCAATATCAAAATATGATTTATTTTCTGTTTATATGGAAGTATGTTTAAAATACAGTAAAAAATATGGGATAGTGTCTATGATTAATCAGCATTCATGGATGTTTTTATCTAGTTTTATGGAATTTAGAAGTTGGCTTTTGGATAAATCTACTTTCATAAATATGCTTCATTTGGGGACTAGAGCTTTTGAAGAAAATGTTGGAACTATTGTTCAAAATGTGGCATATGTAAGTAGAAATTATTCTAATTGCTCATATAAAACTAAAGTAATAAATCTTACAAAGGAAAATAGTAGTGAAGAAAAAAATATTAAATTAAAAGAGATATGCAGTAATATTTCAAAAAGAGAAATTTATGAACTGGCCTTGAAACAATTATTTATAATTCCTAGTAAACCTTTTGCTTACTGGGTTAACGAAAACATATTGAAGGTATTTTCTTCTTTTAAGCCTTTAAGTGAATTGGCAAAACCAAGACAGGGCATGGCAACTTCAGATAATAAGAGATTTTTAAGACAATGGTTTGAAGTTGATATTAATAAAATTAAATTTGATGCTAATAACTCAGAAGAAGCACAAAATTCAGGGAAAAAGTGGTTTCCATATAATAAAGGTGGAGAATATAGAAAGTGGTATGGAAATAATGAATTTATAATAAATTGGGAAAATGATGGCAAAGAAGTAAAAGAGTATGCAGCTAAATTGTATAAATCCTATAGTAGAACTATAAAAAATGAGAAGTTTTATTTTAAAAAAGGGTTAACTTACACATTTATATCAGAAGACATAGGCGCAAGGTACTGTCAAAATGGATTTATATTTGATGTGGCAGGTTCATCTATTTTTTCTGAAAAAGAGGAACAAATTAATATAGTTTTGGCATTGTTATGCAGCAAGATATCTAAGATGTTTTTGGATATAATGAATCCAACTTACAATATCCAAGTAGGTGATATAAAGAATGTTCCTGTAAGTAAAAAGATATTTCAGAAAGAAATAAGTTATAAGATTAAAAATTTAGTTCATGAAAATATAATTATAAGTAAAAATGAATGGGATCTATTTGAAACTTCTTGGGACTTTAAATGGCATCCATTTTTATTAATTAAGAGTGGAGAGCTTGAATCAGATATAAGTGGAGATGAAAAAAATTTATGTAATAAATACATATCATGTGGATTTGATGTTTGGAAGTCTTTTGCACATAAGCAATTTGAAAAATTAAAGAAGAATGAAGAAGAATTAAATAAAATGCTCATTGGAATATATGGATTTCAGGAAGAATTAACACCTGAAGTTAAAGATAAGGACATAACCATTAGAAGAGCAGATAAGGAAAGGGATATTAAATCTTTTATATCTTTTGCAGTGGGTTGTATGTTTGGAAGATATTCCACTTATAAAAAAGGGCTTATTTATAATGGAAGTATAGATAATAGCATTATTCCAATGACAGAAGAAGAATGTTTTGAGGATGATATATTTTTAAGATTTATTAATTTTGTTAAGGATTTGTATGGCAAAGAAACTTTAAATGAAAATTTAGACTTTATTGCAGATTCTATAGGAAGAAAAACCTTTGAAACTTCAAAGCAGTGTATAAAAAGATATTTTTTAAAGGATTTTTATAAAGATCATTTAAAGATATATAAGAAAAAACCTATTTATTGGCTATTAAAGTCTGGTAAAAATGAAGGCTTTGGTGCATTAATATATATTCATAGGTATAATGAAGATATTATACAAAACGTTAGAAAAAATTATATTCATTTAATTATAGAAAAGTATATAAAGCAAATGAATAAGTTAAATAGTATAGCTTCTTCAAAAGATTATCCAACTAAAGATGTAAATAATGCAAAGAAAGATATTAAAAAAATTTCTGAAAAAATAGAAGAATGTAAGGAATATGAAGAATTTTTAGAATATTTATCAGCCAAGAAAATATCTATTGATTTAGATGATGGAATTAAAGTTAATTATGAAAAATTTCAGCTAATTAAATTTACTAATTCTAAGGGAATAGAAGTTAAAAAAGATTTATTTTTTAAGATATAGAATAAAACAGCCTCGAAGTTAATCTCGACTGTTTTATTTAAATTGAACTATGTATGGGACAAATATAAATATTTATTATTGGATAAGTTATTCTAAGAGTTAGAGAAATTTAGCATAGGAAAATTTTCAACTAAACTTAGAATAACTTTACAAAGGAGTTATTACATAATGAATATATAGTAAAGTTTAACCATTTAAGAACTTTTTATACATAAAAATATTAAAATATTTTTTTTGAAAAAGTTTTCTATATTTACATATAGTTTAATAGGGTAATAATATTAAAATTGCGCAAACTCTTAATACACACATAAATATATTAAATTTATTATAAAGGAGATGTTTTTATGTCATACAAAACATTAGTACCAGAAGCTAAGGAAGGTTTAAATAGGTTTAAAATGGAGTCAGCTAAAGAAGTAGGAGTAAATTTAAAAGATGGTTACAATGGAGATTTGACAGCAAGAGAAGCAGGCTCAATAGGTGGAAATATGGTCAAGAAAATGGTAGAAGCATATGAAAAAGGACTATAGTAATTAAAATTATTTTTCTTGATAGATCAAAAGATATTTATTTAAGAAAGGTTCATATTTGTAACTTTCTATAAATAAAGAAATAGGGTTTAGTACTAATAAAGTTAATTTTAGTACTAAACCCTTTAGTTAATTGGTATTAAAAATAATGTTTAACTAATATTATAGGTTTTAAGTTATTTAGAAGTTAATTTGTAATTATATTGACCATCTAAGTCTACATTATAGAAATCAGAATAATCGATATCAAATATGTTTTTATCAATATGCTTTATATTTATTTTATTTTTTATTAATTCTCCTAAAACTCCACAGTAAGATATATCTCCAACGAGTAAGGCACCATAAATTATTCCATCCTTATGAATTATTTTCTTGTAAAATCCTTGTCCTTCAATTATATCTACATCATAAGTGTTATCTGGAGGATTTACATTTCCAAGTGAAACACATTCTAAACCAAGTAAATTCATTGAATTTTTCATACCGAAAGTATCAGTTAATTCTCTGATTTTACCAGACATATTAAATGCTGCAGTAATTCCTTGTTTTACAGCTATAGGCCATATTGGTGCAGTAAATGTTACATCACCAGCTGCATATATATCTGGTGCAGTTGTTTTACAGTATTTATCTACCATAATTCCTTTTTCAATTTTTAATCTGTTATCCTTTATAAAATTTACATTTGGTCTAACTCCAGCTGCAACTATTATCATATCACAGTCTAAAGTGGTGGAATTAGATAGTACTGCTTTACTTACACAGCCATCTTCATTTAAAATAACTTCTTCTAGTTTAACAGAAGTAAAGAGACCAATATTTTTTTCCTTTAAAAGTTTTTCATACATGGATGAAGCTTTTTTGTCTAGTTGAAGTGGTAGAATTCTATCGCCCATTTCAACAATTGAAATTTTAATATTTTTTTCCATAATACCTAAAACTGCATCTACGCCTACAAGTCCTGCACCAAGTATTACTACATTTCTTGTATTTTTAAGTGTATTTTCTATGGCAGTAACATCTTCAAAATTTCTAAGAGAATATACTCCTTTAGCTTCTCTTAAATTTTTAACAGGAGGAATAAAAGAAGAAGCTCCAGATGCTATGAGCAATTTATCAAATTTGTAACTACTTTTATCTTCAATTAATACTTTTTTATTGTCTATATCAATATCAGAAACTGCTGCATTTTTAATCCAGTTAATATTGTATTTTTCAAAGAAATCTTCCTCTATAAAACTTAATTCTTTTAATGTTCTGCTTCCATCTAGTGATTTATGAAGCATACACCTAGAGTAAACAGAGGTATCCTTTGAAATAATAGTTATTTCACTATCCTTATCAAGAGTTCTTAAAGTTTTAGCAGCATTTATTCCAGCAGCACTGGCACCTATTATTAAATATTGCATAAGTCGCCATCCTCCTTTTGTAAATAAATTGCACCTGTTGGACAATTTTCAACACATCTTGGAATTTCTCTATTAGTACATAGATCACATTTTATTATTTTGCTCTTAGTTTTAAAATCAGGCTTTAAAACTCCATAAGGACAGGACATGACACACATAAAGCAGCTAGCACACTTATTTTCATCATAGGATACTAGACCGCTTTCAAGATCTTTAGTCATTGCTCCGCTCATACAAGTTATAACACATTCGGGCTCATCACAATGACGACAGAAAATAGGAAATTTATTACCTTTTTCATCTAGGGATATATGATTCCTACTTTCAAGAGAAGTATCTTCTAAATCCAAGTCTAAAAATGACTTTCCGTTTTCATTATGCTCTGACATGCAAGCTAAGGTACAATTTAAACATCCTGTACATAAATCTTTATTTATCATTATCCTTTTCATAAAGCACACCTTCCAATCTTACTTAGCTAAGTCCTAAATTTTTTCTACGCTTAAGTATGATTTGTTCTAGCTCGTCTGCGGCTTTTATTATGTCATCTTCTATTATTAATTTTCCACCTGTAAGACTTTCCATATCTTCTGTAAGAACTTTTGTTACAACTTTACTTCCACCTATAAAAGGCGATGAACCAAGATGTAGTGGAAGTCCAAGTGCTAGTCCAAAACATCCATCAGCTAGTGCTTGTTCTTCAAGCCATTGAGGTGCAGAAAGTACAAGAGGAAGTTGAGGTATATCTATTTTTAAATATTCGGCTAGCTCTTTGGCTACAATTTCTAATCTTCCTATAGCAAGGCATGGACCAAAGTTTAAAACAGGTGGTATACCAAGAATTTTGCATACTTCTTTTAGACTATCACCTGCAAGTTCAGCAGCAGATGGTGACATTAATCCAACATTTTCAAGACCACCACTAGAACAGCCTGCAGAAAGTACAATTATATTTCTCTTTATAAGCTCTTTTGTAAGTTCTACTGTAAATATATCATGACCTTTAGTTGTTAAGTTTGAACAACCAACTATTCCTGCTACACCTTTTATTTTACCAACAGCAATTAAATCTACTAGAGCTTTCCAGTTTCCGCCTAAAAATGCTTTAAGAGAATTTTCACTTACCCCTGTTATTACATCATCAAAACCATGGTTTTCTGGAACGTTAATTTTAACTTGAGATCTTCGTGTTTTATAACTTTCAAGGGCTTTGCCTATTATATAATCACTTATTTTTTCTCTATCTTCAAAGGAATATTCGAAGTAATCTGCATTAGCTTTTTTAGCAACTTCATCTAGGCATATCATTTTAACCATAAACTTATCTGCAATAGGTTCAATTCCAGGAAGAGTACAATTGAATTCTGATACTATTGCATCGATGCCTCCAGTAGCTATTAAAGCTTCACTTGTAAAGTTATTTCCAGCATGTCCTGAAAATACTTCATCATAATGTTTTCCTCTAAGTTGTAAATCTTGACCTACACAAGTACAACCAACTAATTTGAAACCTTTAGCTCCAACTTCTTTGGCTTTTTTTACTACTTCAGGTTTTATAAGTTCTTCTTCTAAGTGTGATATTACAGATTGTTGATGGCCTGTTATCATCAAATTTATATAATCTTTATCTACAACTTTGAAACCAACTTTGGCAGCTCTTATTGCTGGTTCACCTAAAACTATATCATTAAGTAAATTAGTCAAAGTAAGTCCATATACTCCAGTAGATATTCCAAGTTTTAAACAGTTTAAAAGCATGTCTACAGGATCACTATTTAAATTTGTAGACGTTTTTACAATTGCATCAAAAACTTCTGATTTAGCTCCACCAGGCATTATATTAAGTTTATTCCAATATTTAAGTCTAGGTTCATATCCTATCTTGTTTATTATTTCCATTTTTTCGAATTTTGGTTTGTACAAATCTTTTAATACTTCATCAGCTACTAATACAGCTTTTTTATGAGGATCAGATTCTGTTATGCCAAATTGTTCTGCCAGAGTATTAAGTGCATTTACTCCTTTTATTTCTCCACCAGTCTCACCTATGGCTTTTACATTTCTAGCTGTAGTTTCTACTATATGAATATAACATCCAGAACCTGCAGCTACAGCCCTTAATAAGTTTCTAGCAACTATTGTATCAGCATTAGCACCACATATTCCCTTTGGAGAATTAGGAGTTATTCTGCATGGACCGTTAGAACATAACTTACAACAGACTCCAAGTTGTCCAAATCCACATTTAATCTTTTGATCTTCTACTCTGTGATGAGAAGTTTCTACATCTAAGGAGCTTATAAAATTTTCTAATACAGTATCTGCTGATTTACAAGTTTTGTTATTTGACATTATAAAACCTCCAAATATAAATTATTAATATTATTTATTGTTTAGTATTGCTTGTTTTAGGATATGTGTAACTTACAAATAATACTTATCCATAGAATAAATATAAACTATTTAGTGATTTTTGTCAATATAACAATATTGATTAACGTTAATATTAGATAAAATTACATATAATATGATTGTGTGATATAATAGTAAAGCTATATGTTAAAGAATTTTAAAAGTGGATATAATAAGAAAGGAAAATACTAATATGAGTGAAATAAAATTTGAAGATTTTAGATTAGGGCAGGATATACTAAAATCCATTAAAAATATAGGATATAAGAAACCTTCTAAGGTTCAACAACAAGTAATACCTTTAATTCTGAAGGGAAAAGATGTTATAGTAAAGTCTCAAACTGGAAGTGGAAAAACTGCTGCCTTTGCTATTCCTATATGTGAACATATGGAAATAGAAGAAAATGAAGCTCAGGCATTAATACTAACTCCAACTAGAGAGTTGGCAGTTCAGATAAAAGAAGATATAAGTAATATAGGAAGATTTAAAAGAATTAGATGTGCAGCTATTTTTGGTAAACAGCCTATGGACACACAAAAAAAAGAATTAAAGCAGAGAGTACATATAATAGTTGGGACTCCAGGAAGAACTTTGGACCACATAAAAAGAGGAAATATGAACCTAGAAAATATAAAGTTTTTAATTTTAGATGAAGCTGATGAAATGCTTAATATGGGATTCATAGAGGAAGTAAGTGAAATTATAGAAAATATTCCTGTAAGTAGACAAAATATGCTTTTTTCAGCTACTATGCCTGAAGCAATAGAAAATTTATCAAAAAAATACATGAAAAATCCAGCTAAAATAGAAATAACTCCAGAGAAACTTACGGTAGATAACATAGAACAAAAATGTTATATTATAGAAGAGAATAACAAATTTTCGTTACTTAGAAATTTGCTTTATATGGAAAATCCAGATACTGCAATAGTATTTTGTAGAACAAAAAATAATGTGGATTACGTTACAAGCAGAATGAAGGCAGAAAAATATTCTTGTGATAAAATACATGGTGGAATGCTTCAAAATGAAAGATTAGATACAATGAATAGTTTTAAAAGAGGAGAATTTAGATTCCTTATAGCTACAGATGTAGCTGCTAGAGGTATTGATATAGATAATGTTACTCATGTAATAAATTATGATTTGCCTATGGAAAAGGAAAGTTATATTCATAGAATAGGAAGAACTGGTAGAGCAGGAAATAAAGGTACTGCTATAACATTTTCTACTCCAAATGAAGATAGATTTTTAAGTGAAATAGAAGATTATATACAAATGGAAATACAAAAATGTGAACTTCCAACAGAAAAAGACGCAAATGAAAATAAAGAAGCTTTTTTAAGTAAAAACAAAATAAAACCGCTTAAAAAGGGAAAAACTGCAGATTTAAACAGAGAGATAACAAAGATATACATAAATGCAGGAAAGAAAAAGAAGATTAGACCGGGAGATATAGTAGGAGCTATTTCAAATTCTACTGGACTTAGTGCAGAAGTAATAGGAGTTATAGATATTCATGACACTCACTCTTATATTGATATACTAGAAGGAAATGGTGAGAAGGTATTAAAGGCTCTTAGTGAGGGCACTATTAAAGGTAAAAAAGTTAAAGTAGAATTAGCTAGTAAATAAAAAGGAGTTAAAAACACATGACAAAAACTTTATTTAAAGAATTAGGTATAAATGAAAAAATAACAGAAGGTTTAAAAAAAGAAGGCATTGAATATGCAACAGAAATACAAGTAGAAGCAATTCCACAGGCTATTTTGAACAAAGATATAGTAGGGGAAGCAGAAACAGGCAGCGGAAAAACTTTAGCTTATTTAGCTCCTATATTTCAAAATATAGATACAAATAGTAAAGCAGTGCAGGCGTTTATACTTACACCTACACATGAACTTGCAATTCAGGTGAATGATGTGATAAAAACTTTAGCTGAAGATTCAGAAGTACCAGTTAAATCAGCGGCTATAATAGGAAATATAAATATAAAAAAGCAAATAGAAAATTTAAAAAACAATAAACCTCATATAGTAGTGGGATCTACGGGTAGAATACTTCAACTTATTAAGCTTAAAAAAATGAAAGCACATATGATAAAGACCATTGTAGTTGATGAGGCAGATAAACTTTTAGATAAAAACAATGTAGAGGATGTTAAGGCTATAATAAAAACTACATTAAAGGATAGGCAATTAATGTTTTTTTCAGCAACTATAGATGAAAGAACTTTAGATGTAGCAAAAACTTTAATGAAAGAATATGAAGTTATAAGAACACAGGGGAAAACTTCTATGAATGAAAATATAGAACATATGTGTTTTAAATGTGAGCAAAGAGATAAAATATTAATTTTAAGAAAGGTTTTTCACATATTAAATCCTAAAAAGGCTATTGTATTTGTAAATAAACCTGATGAAATAGAAATACTTACTGAAAAGCTAAATTATCATGGAATAAAATCAGAAGCTATATACGGAACTGCAGATAAAGAAATACGTAAAAGAGCTTTAGAAGATTTCAAGGCAGGTAAAATTAATTTACTTGTAGCTTCTGATATAGCAGCCAGAGGTCTTGATATACAGGATGTGGAGTGCATTTTTAGCTATGATATACCAGAAGATACTGATAACTATCTTCATAGAGCAGGAAGAACAGCTAGAGCTGGTAAGGTTGGTAAATCTATATGTATATTTACAGATAGAGAGCAGGGGTTAATTAAACAATATGAAAAGACTTTTAACATAAAAATAAATCTAAAAGACATGTACAAAGGAAAAATAATTGACTATAGATAAAAGGTTTTTATTAAAAAATAACTTTCCAATGGTCCTAGTAACGTAAAAGTTACTAGGATCGTTTTTATACTAAAAAGTTTTTTGAAATTTAAATTTATGGATAGCGTGAGAGGGTACTGATTAGTGTATAAATGCATATGAAATGGTTATTAAATTAATACCTTATTAATTTAATATATAATGATTTTTAAATAAAATGAAATATATAATTGACATTAAGTTATGTATATATTACAATATATCCTAAGAGGAGGATTTCAATGAAGAATAAACGTATGAAAATGGCTCGTATTCAATGTGATATGAAACAGGAAGATTTAGCAAAAAAAGTGGGTGTTACCCGACAAACAATTGGTATGATTGAATCTGGTAATTATAATCCTACTCTTAAATTATGTGTTTCTATATGCAAAGCACTTGGCAAGACACTAGATGAATTATTTTGGGAGGAATAAATATGAAAAGTAATATAATACAGGATGAAAGGGTAATAGCAGAAAAACGGAAAATAATAAGTGAGACATTTACATTTGTTATGATATTTCTTATTGGATCAACGCTTGTAAAACAATTTATATTTAAAGCTTCATTTTCAGAATATGCTATAGAATTTATTGCTTTCTTTGGAGCATCCTTCTATATTATGATTAGAAATATTTTAATTGGTAATAGCCCTTTTGGAATCGATAATCACAGAAAAAATAGGATGATTATTATTAATAGTGTTGTAATTGGACTTACAAATACGGTTGTATCTGAATTTTTAAATTTTAAAAGGAATGGAATTAGCCTTAGTATAATGGATTTAATTATTATTTTTATTATTTCAATATTAGAGGTATTTGCTATTTCCTTTGTACTAAACATTTTAAGTAAACGCAGGAGTGAAAAACTTGAGAACAAGTTTGATGATGACATAAAAGAATAAATGTTTGAATAAAAAGCTGTTCACTAACAATGAGCTGAACAAGATCTATTAGATAAGGCTAGTTCATTGTTAGTGAACAGTTTTTTTTATAAAATCCTTATAAAATCCTTAAAATTGATATTTATAATAAATTGTGAATTAAGACATCTTAGAAAATAATGGATTGCTAGTTATAAAGTGATTCTTAGGTTCAGAAGAGGAAATTCCTTATAAGTAAACTCTACCTGAACCTAAGAATCACTTGATTGGAAGCTAGTTGAATGAGAGGATTGATAATAATGGAAAAGTATATTTTAAAAACAGAAAATTTATGTAAAAATTTTAAGGGGCAGCTAGCAGTAAATAATATTTCACTTACTATTAAAGAAAATTCAATTTATGGTTTATTAGGACCTAATGGTGCAGGAAAATCTACTACATTAAAGATGATTACAGGAATGCTGTATCCGACTTCGGGAAAAATCACTTTTCAGGGACATCCATGGAGTAGAAAGGATTTAAATGATATTGGTACATTAATTGAATCACCTCCGTTATATGAAAATTTAACTGCAAGAGAGAATTTAAAAGTGAGAACTACACTTTTAGGACTTAAGGAATCCCGTATTGATGAAGTTCTCCAAACTGTTGATTTAACAAATACAGGAAAAAAACGTGCAGGACAGTTTTCTATGGGAATGAAGCAGAGACTTGGAATTGCCATTGCATTACTTAATCATCCTAAATTATTGATTTTAGATGAACCTACTAATGGACTAGATCCTATAGGCATTCAAGATTTGAGAACGCTTATTCGTTCATTTCCAGAGCAAGGAATAACGGTTATTTTATCTAGCCACATACTGTCAGAAGTAGAACTTATTGCAGATCATATTGGTATTGTAAGCAATGGTATTTTAGGATACGAAGGAAAAATCAATCCAGGTGAAGACTTAGAAACTCTCTTTATGGAAGTAGTTAAAAAAAGTAAAAGGGAGATGAGGTAATTAAAATGAGTTCATATTTAAAAGCAGAAAATTTAAAGTTAAAAAAGACAATGACAAAAAAACTTGTTTTAATTTTTCCAATTATTACATTGTTTTTTGGTATTATGTCAGGAGTTTATTATGAATTAAATACATTTAATTGGTGGTATATGATGATGATGCCAGGAAGTATTGCAGTTCTCTGTGCACTTGTAAATCAAAAGGAAGAAAAGAAAATTAAATATAGAGCTGTTTTTTCTATGCCTATTGATTTAAAAAAAGTTTGGACTTCAAAAGTTATGCTTATAGCTATTTATGTTTTGTTTTGTTGTATTATTTTGCCATTAGGAGCAGCCTTAGTAGGAAAATTTATTTTACCAAGGATTATTTCAAGTTCTGCCTTAAAATATATAGTTGTCATTCCAATTATAAATGCAATAACAGCAGCTGTTGTCATTGCAGTAACATCATTATGGCAAATTCCTCTTTGTCTATTTTTAGCTAGGAAATTTGGATTTTTTGTACCAGTTATCTTAAATGTTGCAGTAGGTATAACGCTTAACAGCATAATGGCTGTAAAATCCATCTGGTGGATATGTCCTTACAGCTGGACTAGCCGTCTTATGTGTCCTATACTTGGAATACTTCCCAATGGGCAGATGCCAGGAGCAAAAGATTATATGCTTAATTCAGGTGTAATTCCTATAGGAATTATTTTATCTATTATGTTGTTTGTTGTACTGATTACTGCTACATCACGCTGGTTTAAAAATCAGGAGGTGATATAATATGTTATCATTATTTAGAGCTTTAAGAGCTGACTTTCAAAAGTTAAAACATACCCAAACATTTTGGATTCACATTGTAATTCCTGTATTAGGTGCTTTGGTTTTTCTAATGTGTTACAATTTATTTAATAGTGTAAAAACTATAGAAAAGCATGTACTTTATTTTGAATCTCTTAGCATGTTATTTCCGCTGCTAATTGGAATAATTTGTGGTATTGTTGTTTCCCAGGAGGAACAAGCAGGTCAATTTCAAGTATTGCTAAGTACAAAATCAAGGATTACTACATGCCTAAGTAAGCTGCTTACTTTGATTCTTATTGGAATGTTTTCACTATTTTTAGCCCTTAGTACAGTACTTTTGGGATTAAAATTGTTTCTGCATGTATCAAATATTCCATATTCATTATATTTTCAAGCATTTGTATGGATTGTTTTTGGTAATATATTTATTTATATATTGAGTTTTTGGGTTAGTTTGAAGTTTGGCAGAGGTGCATCTATTTTTCTTGGAATTGCAGGAATGCTTATCGCTGCTTTAATGATTACAGGACTGGGAGATAGATGCTGGATGTATCTTCCATGGGCATGGAGTGTAAGATTTTGTGATTTTGCTACTTTAAATTTTATGGCTGCAGCAATGCATAAAGAAATTCCTGATTTTTCATACAACCTTCGGAAAGCATCATTCATTACGAGTGCATACACTTTTGTAATATTGATATTACAACTTTTATGGTTTAAGTTTTGGGAAGGCCGCAAGTGTGAGGAATAATCTTTTGCATGGTTTAAAAATAATATGATACAAGAATGCAGTTGGAGTTCGAATTTTCAACTAATTTGAAAGGTGATGATATTATGTCAAGAATTCTTGTAATAGATGATGAAAAAGATATTTTAGTTCTTGTTAAAAATGTTCTTGCAAAGGATGAACATGTTGTTACAACTGTTAGTGATGCAAAGGCAATATCGGTTAATGAATATACAAAATATGATCTAATTTTATTAGATGTGATGATGCCGGATATAGATGGTTTTGAATTATGTAAAAGAATTCGTGACTTAGTAGACTCGCCAATATTATTTTTAACTGCTAAAACCTTGGAAAGTGATATAATGTTTGGACTTGGAATAGGTGGAGATGATTATATAACAAAACCATTTAGTACAGGAGAACTCCGTGCTAGGGTTAATGCTCATTTACGAAGAGAAAATAGAGAAAAACATAACATGATTTCTGTTTCTGGTATAAAATTTAACTTGGCAAGTAAAGAAATAATAATACAAGATAGAAAAGTTCCTATGACAAAAAGCGAATATGCTATTTGTGAGTTTCTTGTACGAAATAGAGGACAAGTATTTACAAAAGAGCAGATTTATGAAGCAGTATATGGATATGAAAGAGAAAGTGATAGCTCAAGTATTGCAGAACATGTAAAAAATATAAGAGCAAAACTTGCTATTTTTGAATTATCTCCAATTGAGACAGTTTGGGGGATTGGGTATAAATGGCAGTAAATAAAAAAGTACCTACTTTTAGGAGAATTTTTTTTAGATATTTATTAACTTTAATTATATCATTTATTGTTTTTTTAGCATTATATTTTGGAATCATTTTTTTACTTATAAGGTTCAACTTATTTTTGCCTGCAAATTATAGTGAAGGTTTAGCTGCAGCTTCAAAATCTCAAATTCAATCAACGCAGAGTGTTACAGAGAGTATGATTCCTAAAGGATGTAAATTTGTAGTTTTTGATAAAAGCTACAAAGTAATTAAAACAGATTTGAATTCTAAGGATTTGGATGAAGCAAAAAAATATGTTTTGAAACAAGGATACAATAATCGCGGAGGGATTAAGCAATATTATAGCATCCCAAGAAAAGATGGCGTATGTATACTTCAATATTATATTGTAATGAGATATAATTCTGATATTTTAAATGATACGTTACCTAATCCTCAAGGAATGATGATCTTAATGCTTATTTTTTTATCTATTACAATTATTTTTCTGATTTCAACACTTTATGCAAAAAACATAAAAAATCAGTTAAATCCTTTGCTTGAAGTAGTAGAGAAAATTAAAGAAAAGAATTTAGATTTTGAAATAGGTTATTCTAAAATTAAGGAATTTAATGATGTATTATTGTCACTTTCTGATATGAAAGAAGAATTAAAAAAGTCCTTAAGCGAAAAATGGAGTATTGAACAAGCAAAAAGAGAGCAAATTTCAGCTCTTGCTCATGATATAAAAACACCACTTGCAGTTATTAAAGGAAACTCTGAATTATTAATAGATTCATCTTTAAATGAAGATCAACAAGAATATACAAATTTTATTCATAAAAATGCCAATCAAATTGAAAAATATATAAAATTACTTATTGAACTTTCTAAAGCGGAAAAAGGTTTTCAAATACACTTGAAAAAGGTAGATACAAAAGAATTTGTAAATAGTATTCATGAGCAATTAAATACTTTTGCATGTATAAAAAAGTTACAGGTTGAATCTAAAGAGGAAGATTTACCAAATGAAATTAACATTGATTATAGTTTAATGTATAGAGCAATCATGAATGTTATTTCTAATGCAGTTGATTACTCAAAAGAGGATAGTAAAATATATTTTAAAATAGAGTGCTTACAGGACAACATTTGTTTTACCATTACAGATAGTGGTAAGGGATTTTCGGAAAAAGATATTAAATTTGCCATAACACAATTTTATACAGGTGATAAAAGTCGAAACTCTAAAACTCATTATGGTATGGGCCTATATATAGTTGATTCCATTGTAAAGAAACATGGTGGGGAGCTTCATATTGGAAATTCATCTATTACAGGTGGAGGAGAAGTTGTAATTAAGGTGCCTGTGAATTTTTAGTTAATAGTGAATAATTAATAGTTAATGTAGATTTTTTACGATATCTAAAAGTTATCCTTAACTATTAACTCTTCACTATTAGTTCTTAACTTGCGAAGCTTTGCTTCGTGTTGTGCTTATTATACGAATGTTAAATTTGAGAATATATTGTTAAAAAACAGCTTTTGATGAGCTGTTTTTCATTTTCTATTCAAAGCAGTTGTATAACAAACAATAATTGAAGGAGGTATATCTATTAAATTTGCAAATAATCATTGTCTAACTGGTATAAAAGTAAATACAATTAGTATAGGGCATTTTGAGAAAGAGGGTGCAGAATTTATACATAATTAAATATAAAAATAAAAATGCTAGATAAATATATAAATTAAATATAATTATATGAGCTTGAAAGGAAGATGAAAAGATGAAAGAAGAATTAATTAAAAAATTATCAGATGCAGTTGTTGATATGGAAGAAGATGAAACTGTAGAAATTTCAAAACAATGCATAGAAAATAATGTAAATGCTTATGAAGCTATAGATAAAGGATTAGCTAATGGCATGAACAAGGCAGGTGAACTTTATGAAGAAGGAGAGTATTATATTCCAGAATTATTGATGTGTTCAGATGCTATGTATGCAGGACTTGATGTATTGAAACCTCATTTAAAGAAAGATGAAAATGAAGTTAAGGAAAAAGTAGTAATAGGAGTAGTTCAAGGTGATACTCATGATATAGGTAAAAATCTTGTCAAAATAATGATGGAAACAGAGGGATTTGAAGTAATAGATCTTGGAAGAGATATACCTCCAATAGATTTTGTTGAAAAAGCTAAAGAAGTAGGAGCATCTATAATAGTTCTATCTACACTTATGACTACAACTATGGATGGTATGGCTGAAGTTATAAATATATTAAAAGAACAAGGATTGAAAGATAAAGTAAAAGTTATGATAGGAGGAGGGCCAATATCACAAAGTTATGCAGATAAAATAGGAGCGGATGGATATACTACAGATGCTTCAAAAGCTGCTAAATTTGCAAAAACTTTGGTAAATAAAATTAATGATAACGGTTTAAATACCAAATTAGTTCAGGGGGTTTAAATATGAAGGATCAAATGACTCCTATGGAGAGAGCTATAGCGTTGAGTAAAGGAGAAATTGTTGATAGATTACCTTGTAACCCCAATATAGCAAACGGAGTGGCTCGTATTTATGGTTGTAAAATTTCAGAATTTAATACTAGTGGTAAAGCTATAGCTGAAGCACAAATAGCTGCTTACAAAAAATTTGGAATGGATGGAGTTAGAGTTTTTACTGACCTTTATGTTTGGGCAGAGGCTATGGGAGCTAAAATTTTGTTACCTGAAGATAATACAGCAGATCTTTTGAGACCTGCAATTAGTGATATAAAAGATATTGATAAAATAAAAGTTGCTAATCCTTATAAAGATGGAAGACTTCCAGTGTTTGTAGAAGCTATGAAATATTTATCAGATGAATTGGGGAAAGAGGTTCCTTGTTCAGGAGGTATTGTAGGTCCATTTACTAATGCTTTTTTTCTTATAGGTATTGAAAAAATGACAAAATTATTTTTTAAAGATCCAGAAGCAGTACATAAACTTTGTGAAATTTCACTTCAAACTTGTATAGAGTATGCTAAGGTTATAATGGATATAGGATTTTCACCTACTATTTCAGAACCTCTGTCTTCTTCTACTATAATAAGTCCTAAACATTTTAGAACTTTCTGCCTTCCTTATTTAAGAAGACTCTTAGAATTTATTAATTCAAGAGGTAAAACTTGTGTTTTGCATATATGTGGAAAGACAGAAAAAATATGGCCTGACATAAGAGAAATGGCATCTATAGGTGTAGGTGGTTTTAGTATGGATAATATAGTAAGTCTTTCTGATTGTAAAAAGGCTCTAGGGGACAAAATGAAGGTAATAGGTAACATAGATCCATCTAATGTTATGTATGCAGGTACAAAAAATGAAGTAAGAAATGCTGTAATAAATAGCGTTATGGAAGGTTATGACAGTCCTAAAGGATATGTTATAATGTCAGGATGCAGTCTTCCTGTAGAAACACCTTTAGAAAATATACAGACAATGATGGATACTGCTAGGGAAATTGGATATCCAGTGAATAAAGAAAATTTGGAAAGAATGATAGTAAAATAGAATTCAATTTTTGAAGTTTAAAAATAATGCGGCGTAAGTGTATGTAAGTGAAGTAACTTTCACTACACTTTAACTTACGTCGCATTATGCTTATCTCAAGTCCACATTTTGTACGTGAGAAATTTGACTAAACAATGATTTTTTTATTCAGGAATTTATTTATATGAAGGTTCTGCATGAATTAATACATAAGATTTAGGAAGAGATACTTTTATTTCACTTTCAATCTTATCGCATAAATCATGTGCTTCTATTAATGAAAAATTTCTGTTGATTATTAAATGAATATCTATTTGTTTATTTTCTCCGCACTGTCTTGTTCTAAGCCTGTGATAACCTGTAATGTCTCTATGAGAGTTTATGATTATTACAATTTTTTCTATATCTTCATCAGAAAGTTTACTGTCAACTAAATCATTTAAAGATTTTTTTATCAAATCTATAGAAGTTTTGATAACTAGACAGGCTACTAATATAGCTGCTATAGGGTCTATTATTGAAAGTCCAGTGATTCTTACAAGTATAAGTCCAAAAAATACACCTAAAGCTGTGGCTACATCTGTCAATAGATGAAGAGCGTCTGCTTCTAGAGCAATAGAATTTGTTTTCTTTGATATTTTCATAAGTACAGTAGAAATTATGAAATTAACAAAAGCAGATACAAACATCACTAGTAAACCAGGACCAACATTTTCTATACTAGAGCTGCAAATTACTTTTTTTAAAGCTTCATAAATAATTAAAATTGCTGCAAAAAGTATGAGAAGTGCCTCTACAAAACCAGAAACATTTTCATATTTACCATGTCCAAAAGGGTGCTCTTCATCCTCAGCCATAGCAGCTTTTTTTATAGAAATAAATGCGATGAAACTTGCAAGTAAATCCATAGAAGAGTGAATGGCTTCAGACATAACACTTATAGAACCTATTGATATAGCAGCTACAAATTTTAAAATTAAAAGGGTAGAATTTGATACTATAGATAAAAGAGCTGCTTTCTTTTTATTCATTTTGTGTAGCCTCCTGTTTTCCTTAAGTACTACAAGATTACTTATGTTTTATTAAATAATATATGCTTAGCAAATGAAAATGCTACAATGAAGTAAATAGCACTAAAAAACGTATAATTTTAGTACTTTTATTAACTATTTTGCTTTAAAAGTGAGAAAACATATATTACTAAATAATAAAAAGTATTTGTGAAAAATAACTTTGCATGATACAATATACATAAATTTTACAGGAGGTGATAAAGTGAAGGAATTTGGAAAGATGTTGGGGTGGATAAGCTTTTGGGGGTATGGAATAGCTTTACTTAATTTCTTTATGAAATATATTAATAAAAAGTATATAAACAGGATTCCTAAGGATAAAAAAAGCTATTCTGATTTTTACAGAATGGTTATGAGATATGTTGTGAAATATCACAAAATGGCAGGCAGTATAGCTTCTATAGCAGTACTAGGACATTTGTATTTAATGTATATTACAAAGGGACTATCCATACCAGGACTTACAGCATTAATAGTGATGATTGTAGTAGCTTTACTTGGTATATACGGATTTTTTATAAATAGAAATATGAGAGGACATTGGTTAAAGATACATAGAATTTTATCATTTATATTGATAGCTCTAATTTTATTTCATCTACTCTTTAAAAAGTTTCTTATCATTTAAAAATATAATTATAAAGTAAAATAAGTGAGTATGTAAGTTAATCTACATACTCACTAAATATTTTTAATGTAACAATAAACCTAGTTTCATATATAAATGTAGAAAAAGTAGTATAATCACCTAAAAGCCTGTGCATATACCTAGCTTTAAATCGGTACCTACCTTAAAGCTTTCCAGGGCTGCAGTAGTTATAAGAGCTAATAAAAAACTTCCTGTAACATTGATAAATAAAGTATTTACAGGAATCATATTTCCAAAATTATTCTTTAGTTTTTGAGTGAATTGAATTATATTTTAAAAGTATACTATATTTTGGTCAAATTTGAAAGTCTCATTGCAAAAAATAAAAGAAAAGTGGTGGATATAAAATCCTTACCATGTATAGGGGGACTTGATGTTATAGATTTGATGATGTATTATTGTCATTAGAAATAGAAAATAAATATTACAATTTGAATATTTTTAATCTATAGAGGTTAGTATTATTGTTAAGATATACAAATAAATTCAGGAGGTCTATCTTTTAATGCTTGAAGAGGCTAAAGTTTTGTTAAAAAAATATTATGGATATGATAGTTTTAGAGAAGGTCAAGAAAAGGTAATAAATAGTATATTGGAAGAAAGAGATACCTTTGCTATAATGCCTACAGGTGCAGGTAAGTCTATATGCTATCAAATACCTGCTCTTTTAATGAAGGGGATAACAATAGTTATATCTCCATTGATATCTCTTATGAAGGATCAAGTAGATGCTCTTAATGATATAGGAGTAAAGGCAAGTTTTATAAATAGTTCATTAGACCAGTATGAACTTCAGGAAAGAATATTAATGGCAGTAAGTGGATATACGAAACTTTTATATGTTGCACCAGAAAGATTGGAATCTGAAAGCTTTTGTGAACTTATAAAGACACTTAATATATCAATGATTGCTATAGATGAATGTCACTGTGTTTCACAATGGGGGCATGATTTTAGACCAAGTTATAGGTCTATTGCACCATTAATAAAAAAATTGGATCATAAACCTATAGTTTCAGCTTTTACAGCTACAGCAACTAATGAAGTTAAGGAAGATGTAGTAAAACTTTTGGGTCTTAAAGATTCTAATGTGTATACTACAGGTTTTGATAGAAAAAATTTATATTTTTCTGTGGTTAGAGGAGAAAATAAGAAAGATTATTTACTTAAATATTTAGAAAATAATAAAGATCAAGTTGGAATAATTTACGCCGGGACTAGAAAAGAAGTGGACAATATTTATGAATCCCTTAAAAAGAAAGGTTATTCTATAGGAAAATATCATGCAGGTATGAGTGATACAGCTAGAACAAAAGCTCAAGAGGATTTTTTGTATGATAATGTAAATATAATTGTGGCTACTAATGCCTTTGGAATGGGAATTGATAAATCTAATGTAAGATATGTTATACATTATAATATACCTAAGAATATTGAAGCCTATTATCAAGAAGCAGGACGTGCAGGAAGAGATGGAGAACCAAGTGAATGTATTTTATTATTTGGAGCTCAGGATATTATGCTTCAAAAGTTTCTCATAGAACAAAGCATATTTTCAGAAGAAAGAAGAATTAATGAATACAGGAAGCTCCAGGATGTTGTTGATTATTGTCATACTACTAAATGCCTTAGAAAATTTATTTTAGAATACTTTGGAGAAACTGATGTGCCAGAGTTTTGTGATAACTGTAGTGTTTGTAAGGACGAGACGGAGCTTTCAGACATAACTATAGATGCTCAAAAGATATTTTCATGCATAGCTCGTATGAAGCAGAGGTTTGGGACTGTTTTAGTATCACAGGTATTGAGAGGTTCAAAGGATAAAAAAGTGTTAGATTTCGGATTTGAAAAACTTTCTACCTATGGAATAATGAAAAATTATACTGTAAAGGAAATAAAGGATTTAATAAATGTACTTATAGCAGATGAATATTTATATCTTACTGAAAGCCAATTTCCTGTAGTAAGGCTTAAGGAAAAAGCAGTAAGTGTTCTTAAAGGTGAAGAAAATGTATTTCAAAAAATTCATAAGGCTAATAAGAAAGTCGTTCAAGAAAACTCTCTTTTTTTGCTGCTTAAATCTCTTAGAAAAGCTATATCGGAAAGAGAAGCAGTACCTCCTTATATAATTTTTGCAGATGCAGCTTTAAGGGATATGAGTGAAAAACTTCCTGAAAATGATGAAGAATTTCTTGATATTAAAGGTGTTGGAGAATCAAAGCTTCGAAAATATGGAGAAGAATTTTTAAATACCATAAGAGCTTATATAGAAGAACATCCTTCAGAAAAGGTTTCGAATAAAACTAGTAAAGAATTAATGGAAGATTTGTCTGAAAAACATGATGTTCCAAGTCATGTTGTAACTTTAAATATGTTTAATGAAGGAAAATCCTTAGAAGAAATAAGCAAGGAAAGAAACTTAAAATTTATGACTATTGAGGATCATATAATGAGATGTGCTATGGAAGGAATGGATGTAAATTTAGATTTTTTCATACCAAAAGAGTATGAAGAATGCATTTTTCAAGCTATAGAAAAGTCAGATAGTACAAAATTAAGAAATATAAAAGAAATGCTTCCAGAAGAGGTAAGCTATACTGCTATAAAAGCAGCTTTATGCAAAATGAAAAATTCTGCATAAAAGAAAAGTAATGCGTTGGTATAAAAGAGAGAGCTTTAAACCAACGCATTTTTAATTATTTCCTGCTAACATATTTTATATAAATATGTGGTCAATTATATTGCATAGTGTTTAAAGCATAAGAAATCATGTTCTAATTCATCCAAACTTTTATATTTTTTTTCAATACCCATAAGCCTTTTCAAAAACATCAATTCTTCTTTATACAAATTTAATTCATCATACCAAGGTTTACTTTTTTTATTTACAATTTCAAAGGATGTGTAATATAAGTGTAACAAAAAATCACCTAGATATGAAAAATCCTCATCTATAGTATAGCGTTCATCATTAATCCATCTAGCTAATCCAAAATCTAATAAATAAACTTTACCATTATTATATAGTGTATTTGGTACTCGTATATCCCTATGAACAATACCCATACTATGCAAATACTTTAAAATGCTGATTAACTGAAAACAAATTTTATATATTTCTTTTCTTCTAAAAATATAGTCATCCTTAAAAATTATTTCTTCAAATGTTTTGCCTTCTTTAAATTCTAAAATATAACCTGAAAATTTATCTTTTTCTATTTTTTCTATAAATCGTGGTATACAGTTATGATTAACGGAACTCAATATTTCTTCTTCAAAGCAGACTTTTTTTCCTATCTTTTTTAGCATTTCTTTTTTTAGTTGTTTTAATATATAATTTTTATTGTTATTAGATACTAAATAACAAATTCCATATCTGCCTTCGCCAATTATTTTTACTATGGTATATTTGTCAATTTGTTCACCAGGCAAATATATTTTATCCTTTTTAAATAAATTTAAGACCATGAGCTGCGATGTCTTTTATGACGATAGTGATTATGGTCAGAATGAGAATAATGTTTATGGGAATGACTTTTGGAAGAAAACACACTTCCAATTATTGAACTAAAGAAGTCAGATTTTTTGTGATGCTTTCTTTTGTAATAATCGCTGCCATGATCAGTATTGCGATGATGTCTGCTTGAACTTCTTGAGAAAAAAGAAAAAATGCCCATATAAATCCTCCTTAAACATAAATATTTGTAATGAATATTATCAATTGATAATATTAAGTGTGCTATTATAATATACTAAGATTGAGAAAATGTAAAGGTGTTTCTGAAAAATATTTTATATGGGTTCTATTATTAATTGATAATGAAAATTGTTAATATTGGTGTTAATAAAAACTTTTTTATAAAATGGTTAAGTTCAATTAATTAATGTGAGAAATTTTATGATAAAATACGATTATAAGTATAAATAAATTTTTTACATATACTAAATTTACAACATGTTTAAAAGCAAATAAGTTAATTTTTTAAAATGAGATTTTTGTTTTTAATACTTATTTAATATGCTTAATTTGGAGGAAAAGGTATGATTAAAAAATATAATTTTTTAAATGATATGAAAAGCAGTAGTATCATAAAAACATCATTAATGGTAATGAAAGTAATATTTAGAGATAGTGATAAAATAGTATGCATATTGGCAGATAAAAGTGGAGAAATAAAAGCTAATTTGCCAAATAGAAGTAATGATATAACAGAAGGAATAGTACTAGAAATTGAAGGGATAAAGGATGGAAATCTAGATATTAAAAACTATGAAATGATTTCGGAGTACAATATTTCAGATTATCTTCCCACAGTAAAGAGACCTATTAAAGAAATTATGGATGAAATTGAA
This sequence comes from Clostridium drakei, assembly GCF_000633595.2. Lineage (GTDB taxonomy): Bacteria > Bacillota > Clostridia > Clostridiales > Clostridiaceae > Clostridium_AM > Clostridium_AM drakei. Next base: position 265,159 of record NZ_JIBU02000012.1, read on the forward strand.
CTATACACTAACAAATATATCGTTTCAAAGGAAGCTAGGGCTTTGAATGACTATTTTTTTAAGAATGAAGAGTTTTTGAATAAATTCAAAAATGGAATAGGTGGAGTTTCCATGCATCATAACTATTTAGGTGGACTTGCAGAACATACATTAAATGTTATGTATCTAACAGCTATACTTTGTGAAAGATATGGATCAAGGAAAACAGAAATAGCTGTACTTTCAGCAAAGCTTCATGATATTGGAAAAGTTTATGAATTATATTATGATGGACCTTTTAAATATACTACCAGAGGAGAAATGGAAGGACATATTGTAATTGGAGTGGAATTAATAAATAAAGCAATTAGAGAAAAACCTGAACTTTATTCAGAGGATTTTATCACAAGAGTAAAGGGGTGCATTGTTCAGCATCATGGAAAGCTTGAATTTGGTTCTCCAAGAACAATGAAAATGGAAGAGTCATTTATAGTTAATTATGCTGATTCAATAGATGCCACTATGAATAAGATTTCTCAAATAAAAGATAAAACAGAACCTAATAATTGGTCAGATTATGATAGAAGAATTGAAACAAAATTGTATTTATAGAAAAAAGAGATGGTGAAGATACGTGAAGATTTTACTTATAAAAATTACTTTGAGAGCATCCTGGGTACATTCTTTAAAAGAAAAGAGAATGATTGTAAAAAGCATTATTCAAAGGTTAAAGAATAAATTCAATATATCAGTGGCAGAAGTTGATGAACAGGATATTCATCAAATGATAGTAATAGGTATTGCAGGAATATGCGGAAGCTCCTCACAAGCAGACTCTACAATGGAAAATATTATAACTTTTATAGAATGTAATACTGATGCAGAAGTAATAGATATTCAAAGAGAAAATATTGAAGGCGTGTAAAAAACAAAAAAACAGATTGTCCATAATATATAATTAGACAATCTGTTTTCTATTTTGTTATAAAATTTAGTTATTCAATTTGATTCCTTCACATTTTAAAAAGTCTAGACATGTAGAACCTAATTCATCGAAAGACCATAATCCAGAACATTTGAATTTATATGCTGCATAGTCAGCATAATCACTATAATTTACATCATAGGTTTGTATTAGAGGATATATAGGCTTGGCTAGATTATAATTTTTATAGTCTTGAATCATTTTGTCCATACATTTTTTTATTGGCCATTTCATTTCGCCCCAGTAGCATTGAGGTGCTGAAAAATCGCAATACTTATTGAAAACTGAATATGGTATATCTTGATGATAACTTGCTATAGGGTAAGAAGTATAACCAATAATAGCATTTGGACATTTGTTTCTAACAATACTGCATACTTGTTCAGATTCAGAAGTTTTGCCAATTACAGCATCTTCTACATCAAGAACATAATAATCACTATGATTAATAGCATCAATTATTAGATTGGCTTCAGCTTCAACATTAGTAAAGTGATTAAATCCCCAAGTACCTACTTTAAATCCTGCTTGTTTGAAATTATTTTCATATTTCAAAAAATCATCTTTAAAATTCATGCCGCCTCCAGTAGGACTTGAACCTTCATGATACTTAATACAAACATTGTTTATACCTAAAGATTTTAATTTTGATATTAAATTATCTATGCTACCATATTTATCTACTAAGTTTTGAAGCTGCCATATCCATGCAGAAGTAGTGCTAATGCTAGATAGATTATTTTTATTAGGAGCATTTACAAGCAAACTCAAAATTACTTTTTTATTATATCCTTCAATTGTTCCTTCAAAAATGTAGTTCCCTGGAATACTAGAGGAATCAAAAGGCTTGTCCCAAATAACTTTTACCTGATTTTTACTTCCAGAAGACATAACAGCAGTTACTGTATCTGGCAATTTATAGCTATCGCCTTGATTTATAGATACATCTATATTATCCACTGAGGTTATTTTATCTATAGAAGCTGATTTTGAAGCAGTTTTAAAATTCATACTGAAAGGAGTTTCTAAGTGTTTATTGTTTGTGGAAATCAAAGTATTGTCAATGTTTAATAAATAATCATTATTAGAATTATATTGGGATACAGTTGATATAGTTACACAAAAGTTGTTTTTTGTAAGTGATATATTTAAGGGCACTTCTGTATTGCTTTTTTTGTCTATAATTTTTATACTGCTTTCAGCAGAAGATAAATTTATAGGTTGATTAAATTGTATCGTCCAAATTTTATCTAAAGGTACATTGTTAATTTTATCTACATTAGCTGTTGAAAAAGCAAAAGTGTTTTCAATATTTGAAGAATTAGATATATTTTTTTGTATTGGCGTTTTAGAGGTATCTTGTGTTGTTGAAGCTTTAGGTAAATCTTCTTGAGATTTAGTAGTATTTTTATCATTAGTTGAAATGATTTGAGCTTTAGATATAGAAGGCACATTGTAAGCTAGTACTGTATTATGAGAATTTAATTGATATGTCATAATAATGCCTGTAAATATTAAAAGTTTTTTTAATGTTTTAATCAACTGTCTCTCTTCTTTCTATTATTTAAATTTTAGAATATTACTTTAGTTTACAATTTTTATAATAAGAGTAATATAATAATGCATATAAAATATACCATCTAATTCATGTGTTTATCAAGTAAAAATTTTCCATTAGCATATTGATATACTTGACATATCATATGCTTAAATATAAAATTAATTTTTGTATATATATTTGGGGGTGTTCTAATGGCTTTAAATGATGAAGATATTATATTTGAAAAAAATAATTTAAATGAAATGGAAGATTGGATCCATAATGAAGAAATAAAAATTAAAGAAAATGATGATGAACTAAAAAAGAGGATAGAGGGTCTTAGAAAACAATCTAAGGGTAAATATAATGAAGAATTAGAAACAAAGGAAAAGTTATATAAAATAACACATAAAAATTTAGAAAAATATAATGAAGCTAAAAGTCAACCATACTTCGGAAGAATAGATTTTAGAGAATATAAAAGGGATAATGAGATTTTTTATATAGGAAAATTTGGACTTATGGATATGACAACTGGTGATGAAAAAGTTATAGACTGGAGATCACCAATAGCGGATTTATATTATAGTGGAACCTATGGAGAAGTTTTTTATAGAGCACCTATGGGAATAATCAGTGGTGAATTAACTCTCAAGAGAAAGTTTTTAATTAAAGAAGGTAAACTTATAAATGCTTTTGATGAAGGCATAAATGAAATAATTTTAAGATCAGCAGGTGGTGGAGAAAATGTTCTAATGGATGAATATTTAAAAATTAATTTAGAGCAAAGTGTAAGCAATAAATTAAAAGATGTTGTTGCCACCATACAAAAGGAGCAAAATGATATAATAAGAGCCGAAAAGAATACAGCACTTATAGTTCAAGGTTCAGCTGGATCAGGAAAGACTACAGTAGCACTTCATAGATTAGCTTATTTAATATATAAATATAATGGAAAACTTAAAGGAGAAGATATTTTAGTTGTAGCTCCTAATAAGTTATTTTTAGATTATATATCAGAAGTTTTACCTGATCTTGGAATAAATACTGTTAAACAGATTACTTTTGAAGAAATAGCTCTTGAAGTGCTGAAACTTAAAGGAAAACTAATTACAAAGGATAAAAAGCTTTCTGATATATTAGAAGCAAAAGATAGTGAGAATTTAAAGTATATGACTAAAAGCAGTAACATTAAAGGTACAATGGAATATAAGCTGCTTATGGATAAATATATAGAGTATGTAGAGTTAAAAGATTTAGACATAGAGGATATAAGGGTTGAAAGTTACTTACTTTTTGATAAAAAAGAAATAAAAAGATTATATTCTAAGGATATGGTAAATTTATCTTTAAATAATAGAAAAGATGAAATTAAAAGATATTTTACATTAAAAATAGATGAAAAAATAAGAAACGTACTGGATAAAATAGATTTTTCTTACGAATATATGATAGCAAGAGTAAAGAAAACTACAGAGGATGGCCCTGCAAGAAGAAAAAAACTAATAGAATTATATGATGAAAGAGATAATAAGAAAGTGCAAATAAAGCAAGCAAGTATTAAAAATTTTGAAGATTATTTTAATAAGTGGAAAATAACAGATACTAAAAGATTTTATTTTGACTTATTTAATAAAGAAGAAATTTTCAATGAAGTCATTAAGGATAAAATACCTAAAAAACTTGCTTTGTACATAAAAAAAGAATTAAATTATAATTTTGAAAATGATATTTTTGATAGCGATGATTTGGCAGCTATGATGTATTTAAAATTTAAAATAGAAGGTGTACCGGGAAAATATAAATATAAACATATAGTTATAGATGAAGCACAGGATTATAGTATGTTTCAAATAGCTGTAATAAATGAAATAGTTTCAAATAATTCTTTAACAATAGTAGGGGATATAGGACAGGGAATATATTATTATAAAGGTATAGAAAGATGGGAAGGCTTAGTAGAGGAGGTATTTAAAGATAAAGCCACTTATGTGCAACTCACTCAAAGTTATCGTTCTACAGTAGAAATAATAGAATTTGCAAATAAAGTGCTTAAGAAACAAAAAAATAAGTTAAAACCTGCTATGCCTGTTTTAAGGCATGGTAAATCTCCAGAAGTTATTGAGTTTAGTAATAATAGAGAGTTTGCAGAAAAATTGGATTCTATAGTTGAAGAAGTAAAAGCTATGGATAAAAAAACTGTAGCGGTTATAGGAAGAACTTACGAAGAATGTAAAAAGATAAAAGAGCATTTAAAAAAATACAGTAATTACAAATGGGAGCTTGTTAAGGAAACAGATAAAAATTTAAAATTGGAGAAAATAATAGTACCTTCTTATATGACAAAAGGTTTAGAATTTGATTGTAGTATTATATATAATTGTAATAAGGATAACTATAAGGACAATGAATTAGACAAAAAAATATTATATGTTTGTCTTACTAGAGCACTGCATTTACAGTATGTTTTTTATAATAAATCTATATCTGAGCTTATCGAATAATGTTTTTTAAAAAATAATGATTATTAGTATTGAAAAATTTTCGTTTTATGGTAGAATAAGAAATAACAAAAGTCAAATTAAAAAATGGAGGGGATATTATATGAGTACTGTAAAATTAAAAGATAATATTTATTGGGTTGGAGTGAATAATCCCGAATTAAGAGTATTTGACATAATAATGGAAACTAAAAAGGGAACTACATATAATTCTTATTTAATAGACGATGATAAAGTAGCAGTAGTTGACACTGTAAAGGATGGGTATTTTGATGAATTCCTTTCAAATATAAAAAGTATAATTGGAGACAGAAAGGTTGATTATGTAATTGTTCAACATACAGAACTAGATCACAGTGGATCTTTAGCTAAATTACTTAAATTTTATCCAGAAGCTACTGTCATAGCTTCTAAAGCTGCTATAATGTATGCTGAAGAAATAGCTAACATGAAATTTAAAAATCAGGTTGCGCCAAATGAATTAAGTCTTGGAAAAACTAATCTTAAGTTTATAAGTGCACCAAATTTACATTGGCCTGACACTATGTTTACTTATGCAGAAAATCAACAAGTGTTATTTACTTGTGATTTCCTTGGATGTCATTATTGTCCTAAAAATTCTATAACTGATAATTGTTCAGATGACTATTTTGATGAAATGAAATATTATTTTGATGTGATAATGGGGCCATTTAAAAGATTTGTACTTATGGGTCTTGATAGAATAAAGGATTTGAATATAGATCTAGTAGCGCCAAGCCATGGACCAGTGCATATAGATGATGTACAAAAATATGTTGAACTTTATAAAACTTGGGCGCAAGTAGAAAAATCTAATGAAAAGAATGTGCAAATATTTTATGTATCAGCTTATGGAAATACAGAAAAAGTTGCAAATTATATAGCAGAGAAAATAAATGACAAGGGAGTTAAAGCAGAAGCTCATGAAATAACTTCTATGGACATTAATGATGTAATAGCTTTAATAGAAAAATCTAATGGAATATTAATGGGTTCACCAACTATAAATCAGGATGCTGTTAAACCTGTATGGGATGTATTATCCTTAGTATGTGCTATTACTAATAGAGGAAAAGCAGCAGGAGCATTTGGATCCTATGGATGGAGCGGAGAAGGTGTTCCTATGATGACTGAAAGATTAAAGTCATTGAAGTTTAATGTAGTCCAAGAAGGAGCTAGATTTAAATTTGTTCCAAGTGAAGATGAATTTAAAAAGATTGATGAATTTGTAGATAAATTTATGACAATATTGAAATAAAAATAAAAAATTAAACTAATAGCTTAGCTGCTGTTAGTTTAATTTTTTTATTTAAGTATTTAATTACTTTAAATACTTAAATGTCCAATCTAAAAGATCTATGCACATATCTGCAGTGCGGTCATTTTCATCCAAAACAGGATTTAACTCTACAAAGTCCATTGACTTTACAAGCTTAGTTTCCATTAGATATTTTAAAAGGTACTTAGCATGATCTAAACTCATTCCATTTTTAACAGGAGTACCTGTACCAGGTACTAAACTAGGATCAAGGCAGTCTATATCAAAGCTTAAATGGATTCTTTTAATTCCATTTTTTTTAATTTTAGAATGTACTTCCTCTGATATTCTTTCCATACCCATATTTTTTACATCTTCAGTAGAGTAAACATTGAGACTTTTACTTTTTATTAAAGCTTTTTCACCTTCATCTAAGTCTCTTGCTCCTATAATGAATACATTTTTAGAGTCCACTTTTGTACCCTTATAGTATAAGTCTGTAAGTTCATTAAATCCTACGCCCATAGCTGCAGCAAGTGGCATACCATGTATATTACCAGTCATACTAGTTTCATGCGTATTTATATCACCATGAGCATCAATCCAGATAACTGCAGTATCACTAGCATACTTACTAGCACCTGATATACTTCCAAGACCTAATGAATGATCTCCGCCAATAACCAAAGGAAAGCTGTCAGAAGTAAGTGCGCTATAAACTTGATGAGCTAAATTTTTATTCACATCCAGGATGGGTTTTAAATATTTCATAGTAGGATGAAAATTAAATTTTTGTTCTTCATTTATATTTTCAACGTAGAGATTTCCACAATCATATACGGTATGATTATTTCTGGTTAAAATATCTATAATACCTTTTTCTCTAAGTTTGTCAGGACCAAATTCTACACCTTTTTTGTCAGAACCAAAAAATATTGGCACACCAATTAAACTAATATTCATTAAAATTACCTCCATATATGAATTATGTCGTATGATACTTGATTATATACTAATAAAAAAAAATAGAAAATAGTTTTGAAAAAGACAGTGTATTAAAAATATTCTGTAATGTTATAAATATTAATTTTTATAAAAAATATTCATAAATTTATTAAGTCTTTATAATAGATAAAATATTTAACATATGATAAAATGGTTACACTAGAATTATATTCTAAATATTAAGGAGATGTTATTATGGATAAAGAAAAAATAGTTCAATACTTAATTAAAAATGGTTTAAATGATATACAGGAGCTAAGCTGCAATGATGAAGCAATAGTATTAAGGTTTTTCTATGATTTTGATGATGAGGAACTTAGTGCTGCAAAAGCATATGCAAATGATGAGAGTGGAGAAGAAGCAGAAAGTGATAAATGGTATTATAATTATTTTCTCCCTTATTTAAGTGATTTATCAGTGGATAATGCTGGAGAAATAATAGAGAATCTTATGGAAGAAATAAATCTAGAAGCACAATATACTACTTATGAAATAGATAAAGAAGATTATGATTATAATGAATTTGTAGCAGCCTTTTATGAAAAAGGTAAAGATGTAGATTTAGATAAAATCTTAGATAAATTAGAAGATTAATTAAAATAAAATCCTAACTTGAATTTAAAGGACAGGTGATATTGTTGAAAACTTTGGCTTTTATTGCATCACCGCATAAAAATGGTAATACTGCAGTACTTTTAAATCATTTTTTAAAGGGTATTTCAGGTGAAGTTGAGATTATTGATGTATATAATATAAATGTAAAACCTTGCATTGATTGTAAATATTGTCATGAACATAAGGAATGTGCATTAAAGGATGATATGACAGATATTTATAAAAAAATAGAAAATAGTGATAATATAGTTATAGCTTCTCCTGTATATTTTTCATTTGTGCCAGCACCCCTAAAGGTAGTTATAGATAGACTACAGGTAAACTGGAGTGGGAAATTTATAAGAAAGGATTTTAAGATACCTTTAAATAAAAAAGTTGGAGTTCTCATTATGACTGCAGGATCTAATATGGAAAATATTTTTGAGCCAATAGAATATGCAATAAAACAATTTTTTTCCATAACAGGTTCGGAATTTTCTCATAGAATATATGCGATAAATACTGACAACATCCCTATAGAAAAAAATGAAGAAATTAAAAGAAAAGCATTTGAAATAGGCAAAAGTATAAAAATTTAGGTGTAAAGCCTGCAGAATATGATTCTGTAGGTTTTTTTTGATTGGCTTTTCATCTTATAAATTATTGAATTGAGAATTTATTTGATTTTGTTATTTTTTCATATTCTAAAATAAGCTTATCCAACTCTTCACTGCACTCAATTACATCTGTATTCGTAATTTCTTTACAGTTTAATAACATATATAAAGTTTCCTTTAAATAATTAATTTCCAGATCTAAAATTTTTAAATCAATATTCATAATTAATATTACCCCATAATTATAATTTATACTTACAAGTATATGTTAATTAACAGCACTATTACATTTTAACAGATTATATCTATTAATGCAGAGGTTTTGTAAGCCAAATACATACATCAAATTACATAAGTTAACATTATATCTGTAGATAACATGTGGATTATATTGTGGAAAAAATGTGCAAAACATGAAAATATGTCCGAAGAACGTTTGAATAGAATGGTTGTAAAAAAATGTAAAAAGGGAATACTGTCTAAAAGTTTTTTAATTTATAGTGAAATTTTAGTGAAAATTTTAATGAAGACTAAAATTATGTATACAAATAATTAGTACACATAATAAAAGCTTAAACTTGTTTTATTTAATAAATGTGATATAATATTTAACTATAATGTTCAAAAATATAAAATAATATATGTTAATACATTAATATTTATAATTAATATACAGCATATTCAATTATAATGATAATTAATATACTTAATATAAGATAAATCGGAGGTAAAATATATGCTTAATACGGACATTGCAATGGGATTAGCTAGAGTTACAGAAGCTGCAGCGCTTTGCTCTTCAAAATTTATGGGTAGAGGAGATAAAATAGCAGCAGATCAAGCTGCAGTAGATGGTATGGAAAAGGCATTTGCTATGATGCCTGTTAGAGGAACTGTAGTAATAGGAGAAGGAGAATTGGATAATGCTCCAATGCTATACATAGGACAATCAGTAGGTGTAGGAAATGCTGATATGCCTGAAATGGATATAGCTGTTGATCCATTAGATGGTACTGTTTTAATAGCTAAAGGATTACCTAATGCTATATCAGTAGTTGCTATGGGACCAAATGGGAGTTTATTTCATGCACCTGATATGTATATGAAAAAAATAGCAGTTGGACCAGGAGCAAAAGGTGCTATAGACATAAATAAAAGTCCTAAAGAAAATATAATAAATGTGTCAAAAGTATTGAATAAGGATATAACAGAAATGACTGTAATTGTTCAAGAAAGGGAAAGACATGATTATATTGTTCAAGCAGCTAGAGAAGTAGGGGCTAGAGTTAAACTTTTTGGTGAAGGCGATGTTGCTGCAGTGCTTGCTTGTGGCTTTGAAAATACAGGAGTAGATATATTTATGGGTACAGGTGGAGCACCAGAAGGAGTTATTGCAGCAGCAGCTATAAAATGTATGGGTGGAGATATGCAGGCTAAATTGGAACCACATACAGACAAAGAAAGAGAAAGATGTAAAAGTATGGGCATAAGTGATTTAAATAAAGTTTTACTTATAAATGATCTTGTTAAGGATGATGAAGTTTATTTTGCTGCTACAGGTATAACTGATTGTGATTTATTAAGAGGAGTAGTATTTCCTAAAAATGATTGGGCAACTACTCATAGCGTAGTCATGAGATCAAAAACAGGTACTATAAGATTTATAGAAGCTCATCATGATTTAAAGAGAAGTAGTTTAGTTGTAAGATCAAGTGATTCTTAGACTTAGGTTGAGTTTTCTTGTTAGGAATACCTCTGAGTTTTAGAAGGACTCATCCAGGTGCGTAGCAGTGCTTATCTCCAACTTGAAGAAGATGGGGTATTAGCAATGATAGCCATTGAATAAAATAAATTTTAAATGTGAATGATAAGTTAAGTATGATAAGTATGAGATGATTTAAATCTGACTTATCGTTCTTTTTTTATGATGGTAAATATTTTATTGAATAATTATTCAATAAAATATTTTTATGTATTTTGTATTTTTTTGAATTTTCATATTTAATTTATAGTTAAATAAGTTTTAATATTTATTTTATTTATAAGTTAGATAAATTTTAGTATAATATAGAATGAGAATAAGTAATTTAGCAGGAGTGAATAAAATGAAAATGGATGAAGTAATAGAACAAATAAATTTTTTATACAAAAAAAGTCAGAATGAAGGACTTACAGAAGAAGAAAAAATTAAACAAAAAGAATTAAGACAAGTTTATATTGATTCAATTAAAAGAAATTTTAAAGCTCAACTAGATGGCATAAAAAGGGTTCCATCTAATGAAAAATTGAACTGAGAGGAGTTAACATAAAAAAATGCAAGTAACAGTAAAAGAACTAATAAAGGATTTTAACCTTGAGGTTGTAAATAAAGGTGAAAGAATTAATAAAATAAATATAAGTGATATAAATAGACCTGGACTTCAATTTGCAGGATTTTATAGTTATTATGCTAATGAAAGAATACAAGTAGTTGGAAAAGCTGAATGGAGTTTTTTAGATGCAATGCAGCCAGAATTAAGGAAAAAGAGATTAAAGAAATATTTTGAATTTGATAATCCATGTACTATAGTAACAAGAGGATTGATACCTCATAAGGAATTTATGGATAGTGCTATAGAAAATAAAAGGTGGATATTAAGGACAAATACTATTTCTACAAGGTTTGTAAGTAAGCTAATGAATTATTTAGATGATAAATTAGCACCAGAAACTAGATTACATGGTGTACTTGTAGATGTATATGGTATAGGTATTCTGATTACTGGAGAAAGTGGTATTGGTAAAAGTGAAACAGCTCTTGAACTTATTAAGCGAGGTCATAGATTGGTTGCTGATGATGCTGTTGACATCAAAGAAATTGATGGGGAATTATTTGGTACATCTCCATACATAACTTCAGGTATGATTGAAGTAAGAGGAATGGGTATAATTGATATACCAGCTTTATATGGAATAAGTTCTATACTAAAAATAAGAAAGATTAACCTTGTTGTATACATAGAACAATGGAAGGAAGGTGAAAATTATGATAGACTAGGAATTGACAATGAATATGTTAATATACTAAACGTACCTTTAAAAAAATTGACAATTCCAATTAGACCAGGAAGAAATATAGCTGTAATAATAGAAGCAGCAGCAGCAAACTTTAGATACAGCTTTATTTCAAATATTACTCCTGTAGATATAATAAATCAGAGAATTAATGAAGAAGCTGAAGGAAGGGAATCAGGTGGAAAGTAAAAAATCCATAAGGAGATTAGTACAAGAAAGAAAAGATGTTCTCTCCAAAGGTGAAAGACAAAATTTAGATAATATAATATTTGATAAAGTAATAAATAGCTATGCTTATAAAAATTCACACACAATATTTATATTTGTAAGCTATAATAATGAAGTAGATACACACAAGATTATAAAGCAGGCTTTAAGAGATAAGAAAATTTTATGTGTTCCTAAAATAATATCTAAAGAAGAGGGTATGGATATTGTACAGATAAAAAGCTTTGAGGATTTAAAAGAAGGTGCTTATGGCATTTTAGAACCTGATGATAGTGAATTAAAGATCGAAGAAAAGAATATAGATGTATCATATTTACCAGGTTTAGCATTCGATAGAAGAGGTGGCAGAGTAGGTTATGGTGGTGGTTTTTACGATAGATTTTTGTTAAAAACAAGAAAGAATTCTAAAAAAATAGGATTAGCCTATAAATTTCAAGTATTTCCTGAAGTGCCAATGGAAGAACACGATATTTTTATTGATGGAATAATTACAGATTAAAGCACACAAACTATAAATAGATGTTTGAAATGAAAATTGAGAATTAATTTAATGGTTCTCAATTTTCATTTCTTTAAAAATCTATAGATAATTTAACTTTCCATTAAGTTTACTAAATGAGTTGGTGTGTTTATGAAAGTATTTGATATAACTAATAACTTTAAAGAAATTAAAGAAACTTTACAATTAGGTATGAATCACTATTGGATTTTAATAAAAGCGGATGAATTAAGGAAACTTAGAAATTTTATTTTGTTAGATGAAGAAAGCATAGAAGAATGTAGTAAGTTTGCACATCCATCTAAAATAAGCTTTTTTGATGGATACATTTTTATGAATTTAAATGTACTAAATTATTGTAATGAAATAATTAATTCAAAAGAATTAAATATTTTTTTAAGCAAAGATTACATAATAACTGTTTTTAAAGAAGATATAGATATAATAGAAGAGTTTATTGAAGATATTAAGGACTCTAAGAATTGTTTTGTAATAAAAGAAAAGCCTAAAGTTTGTATACTGCTCTATTATATTCTAGATAGAATAATAGTTAAAAATTACGACATTATAGCTGCCTTAGAAGCTCAAGTGGATGAAATAGAAATAAGTATTTTGAAGGAACCTAAACATGAACAAATAGATAATCTTATAAATCTCAGGCGACAGGTATATAAAATAAGGAAATACCTAAGTCCATTAAGATATATAGGAGATAGTTTGGTTAGTAATGATAATATGGTATTGGAAAAGGAAAATATTATATATTTTATAAATTTAAATAGAAAAATAGATAAATTAATGATGGCACTAGAAAGTTTAGTTCAAGATTTAGCTTTAGTGAGAGAGGCCTTTGAATCTGAAATTGCAAATAAGACAAATGAACTTATGAAAGTATTTACTATTATAGCCACAATATTTTTACCTTTAAATTTAATAACTAGCATGCATGGCATGAATATGAAGGGAATTCCTTTTGAAAAAATGGAAAATGGTTATCATTGTATGGCAGGAATAATGTTAATCATAGCTTTAATACTTGTGGGAATTTTTAAGAAGAAAAAATGGCTTTAGTAACAAAATAATTTAGCAAGTTTCAATAAATTAGTATATTGAGTAATATTTTTAAAAATGTGATTTATTTTAGCCATTATTCTAAATTTTATGGTAAAATGTATTAAGAAAGCTTTTTAAATTAGTATAATGTATAAATATGATTGTTATAAGGAACAATGTTCCTTGGATGTTATATATCGAGAGGGGATTTTAGTTATGAACAAGGACTTAATAAAAAAATATGAATATGCTTGGGATAAATATTCTAAAGATGATTTGAAGGATGTATTTCATTTATCTGATAAGTATAAAACTTTTATGTCAAAATGTAAAACAGAAAGGGAATGTGTAGAAGAATTCATAATTAGAGCAGAAGAAGCAGGTTTTAAAAATTTAGAGGATGTTGTATCAAAAAATGGAACCTTGAAGTCAGGAGATAAGGTATATGCAAATAATAAAGGAAAAGGACTAGCATTATTTGTTATAGGAAGTAACAAATTTGAGGATGGCATGAGAATATTAGGTGCTCATGTGGATTCGCCAAGACTAGACTTAAAACAAAATCCTTTGTATGAAGATACTGATATGGCTTTATTTGAAACTCATTATTATGGTGGAATAAAAAAATATCAATGGGTTACACTTCCTTTAGCTATACATGGTGTTATTATAAAAAAGGATGGCACAAAAGTAAATGTATCAATTGGAGAAGATGATAATGATCCTGTATTAGGCGTTTCAGACCTTTTAATTCATTTAGCTTCTGAACAAATGGAAAAAAAGGCAAACAAGGTAATTGAAGGCGAAGATTTAAATGTATTAATTGGAAGTATGCCAATTGAAGATAAGGAAGCTAAGGATAGAGTCAAACGAAACATATTGAACATATTGAATGAAAAATATAGTATTGTTGAAGAAGATTTTGTTTCTGCTGAGCTTGAAATAGTTCCAGCTGGAAAAGCTAGAGATTACGGTTTGGATAGAAGTATGGTTATGGCTTATGGACATGATGATAGAATATGTTCATATACTTCTTTTGAAGCTATGCTTAAAGTAGAAAAAAGTGATAAAACTTGCGTAGCGCTTTTTGTAGATAAAGAAGAGATAGGTAGTGTAGGTTCAACTGGTATGCATTCAAGATTTTTTGAAAATACTGTAGCTGAGGTTATGAACCTTTGTGGAGATTATACAGAGTTAAAATTAAGAAGAGCTCTTACTAATTCCAAAATGTTATCTTCCGATGTAGGTGCAGCTTTTGATCCTAATTATCCATCAACTATGGAAAAGAAAAATTGTGCTTATTTCGGCAAAGGTATAGTATTTAATAAATATACTGGAGCAAGAGGCAAATCAGGATGTAATGATGCTAATCCAGAGTATATAGCACAAATAAGAGCTATAATGGAAAAGCATAATGTTTCATGGCAGACAGCAGAACTTGGAAAAGTTGATCAAGGTGGCGGTGGAACTATAGCATATATACTTGCTCAATATAATATGGAAGTTATAGATTGTGGAGTTGCACTTCTGAATATGCATTCCCCATGGGAAATAGCAAGTAAAGCAGATATATATGAGACAATGCGTGCTTATCATTCATTTTTATTAGAAGCATAAAAATGGACATAAGTAAAAAAAGTTAAAAATTAAAACGCACCTAAATGTTAGGCTCCAAATTTAACATTTAGGTGCGTTATCCATATACAAAAAAATAAAAGAAAAAGTAGCATATTTTTGTCTTGGAATAATATGGTATAATTATTGTGAGAGGTGATAAAATATGGGATTAAATTTTAAAAAGACTATTAAAATAGGTAAGGATATTGTAATTAATTTTAACAAAAACAATGGAATAAGTATTTCTAAAGATGCCAAGCATAGTAAATTTAAAACGAATAAAAAAAATGGTATAATTAGGAGCTCTGAACCAAAAAAAAATAAATTTGGAGAAAACGTTATAGATGCAAGGAAGGGACATATTTTATTAACGATTGCAATATGTATTTTATTGTTTTTGGGACTTGTTAATCCTATATTTTTAATTATTACTATTATTCCAATATTATATATGTTTATAAGTAAAAGTGGCAGGCAGAAGATGTATATATCAGCTTCAGTACACAGTTTACAAGTATCAAAAATAGACAAGGCAGAAAAATATTTAAAGAAGGCTAAAAGTATACTTGATAATGAATTAATATTTGAATTAGAAGAAGATATAAATAATGTAAAAAATAGAAGTTCAAATAAAAAAAAATTCTTAGTTTTAGAATACAAAGATATTTTACTTAATAAACAAATTGGAAGAAATCTTAAGGCTAGAGAATTTGAAAACAAAGGTAATATAAATAGTGCTATAGATTTGTATGAATTAAATATTAAAGAAGGATTTACAGGAATAGTTCCATATGAAAGATTAATGGAGTTATATGAAAAACAACAAAAATATGATGATGAGATTAGAGTAATAAATAAGGTTATAGAAATATTTAAAAATTCGTGGGAGGATAAAATTGATAAACAATCTGAAATAGAAATGTTTACATCAAGATTAGAAAAAATTAAAATAGTAAAAGAAAAATTGTATTGATACAAATTAGTAACAAAAGCTTTTTCTAATGAATACAATGCATTGGGAGGGATTTTGTTATGAATAATAGATTTAAGAATTATGGTTTGTGGGTTTCTATAGCAGCATTTATTCCGTTACTCTTAAATAGTTTTGGTATGGATATTCTTCCTAAAAATTATGGTGATGTAGTAAATGCATTGCTTGCAATACTAGTAACGGCAGGAATTTTGAGCAACCCTCAAACTGAGTCTAAGGGATATCTTGATGATAAGAAAACTGAAGAAAATAAGGACAATAAATAAGCATATTGCGAAGCTTTGCTTCGCAATATGCTTATTAAAATTTTTTGAGTTTTTCTAAAAAAATTTTAATATCTTTTTCTTCTAAAAAAACTTGACCTATTCTTAAAGCATGTTTTGAATCTTCCTTAGTCATACCATGAAAATCAGAACCAGCTGTAATTATTTTATTATATTTTTTAGCTAAAGCTTTAAAATTTTTTGTGTCATTTGGTTCATTCATAGAATAAATAGCTTCAATTCCATCAAAAGGCATATTTAAAAGTTCTGCAACATCTATATTTTTTATTAAAATAGGATGAGCAAGTACTACTAAAGCATTATGTTCTCTTAAAATTTTTATTCCTTCCTCAGTACTCAGTTTTTTATTTGCTACATAAGCAGGGCTATTTTCCCCTATAAAATTTTTAAAAATGTAATCCCATTTGTAATTATAACCAGCACCTATTATTGCTTTAGCAATATGAGGTCTTGCTATAATACCTTCAGCATGATCTAATATTTTTTCATAATTTAATTTTATATTGAAAAATTTATCTAAATTCTCAACTATTTTTTTACCTCTATAAGTTCTATACTCATTCATATCTTTTAAATAATCTTTTAATTTATAGTCTATTTGTGTAATGTCATTAAAGTAGCCTAAAATATGAATGTTTTCTTTATAATATAAAGTTGACAATTCTAATCCAGGTATTACCTTAATTCCAAGCTTTTTACCTTCAACTACTGCTTCAAGGACTCCAGATATAGTATCATGATCTGTAATGGACATTATATCTATATTTTCTTTTGAAGCCATGTTAACTAACTCTTTAGGAGAAAATTTCCCATCAGAAGCTGTAGTGTGTAAATGAAAATCTCCTTTTTTGTACAATGAAATCACCTACTTGTTAAAATTTACTGTATATATCATTATACTCCGTTAATTATGTGTTTTGCAAAGTTTTCTGCCTTATAAGTTATATTTTCTACTTTAAATATAGCTTTTGGATTATTAGCAGTTTCAGTGATTATGGCATGGGCAGGTAGCATAAATCCTTTATTTATATTTAAGGCACCAATGAGTTGCTTAGCTACAGAATCACTGCCAGAATTTCCAGATACAATTATGCCAAACATAGATTTATTATGGAAACTCATTTTATTATAAAGTACTGTAATTCTATTTATAACTGCAGTTAAATTAGCAGCAATAGCATCATTATAATTAGGACAAAGCCATACGATTCCATCAGCTTCTTCTATAGCTGGAATTACATTGTCTACCATAAATCCACCATAAAAACATTTGTTTTGATTACCATAATGCAAACATAATTTATAAGAACAACCTTTACAATCAAGTATTTTACCATTTTCAATGTGTATTTCTTTTATTACGAAATTGTCTAAGTATTGGGATATCATATGCCATAAATCTAAAGTGTTAGAAAATTTATGAGTAGAGGAGTATAAAACTGTGATTTTTTTCTTGCGTTCTGTTAAGGGTATGGCATTTTCATATTCTGAGAGTCTTTTACCAAGGTCATAGGATAACTTTAAGCAAATTTGTTCTAGAGGTATGTTTAGGTTTCTTTGCCAATTTAAAAAGTTTTTTAAGCTTTTAGTAGCTTCAATTATAGGATGACCTAGAAATTTGCATCCTAGGTTATTGGAAATAAAGATAATATCTTGAGCAGATCTTTTGGTTCCTAGTTCTGAATCACTGTTTATAAGTAGAGCACCTATGCAATTTTCAAAAGCATTTTTATCATTAAGATTTAGTTCTTTTAAAAATTTAAGCATAGGTAAGTCAAAGCCATTGGAATCTAACTCAAGTAAAAATAATAATTTTTTATTTTTTAAATTTGTTGGATGTGCAAAATTTTTTATATACTTGATAGAGTGAAAGTTTTTTATAAAGTTTTGAGTCATAAGTTTAAGTCTATCTGACAAATCATCATTTGGTGATATAACATATAAAGTCTCCATAATTAAACCTCCTCAATCAGTAAGAAAATTAGAAAGACAACAATTTGTTATAAGTATTTTCAAGTTTGCTAAAAAGCTTAGAAGGCATATTTTTATAAGTTTCAAGTTCTATACCAGAAGCTAATAATCGATTTCGACATCCCATAAAAGCTCCTCCTAAGAAAGTAGCACTATAATGCCAATCACTTTTGATAGTAGCAATAATTGAAAGAGCACCAGAAGATAATGCAGGGGCTATATAAGGTTTAAAACCTAAGGAACGAACTTCTAAATTAGATTTTATTGTTTTTTCAGTGAGATATTTAGAAATTTCTTCATTATAATTATCTATACTATCTGCAATAATAAGATGTTCTCCATGAGGACCAAAGGATCTTCCTTCTTTCAAATATTGAAGGCAGTCATTTCTTTGTGAAGCATAATATGAAGCTCTAGCATTCATAACGCCCAGTCCATATCCTCTAATTTGTTCAGGCAAAAGATGTTCATTTAATACTTCTTTGCAAAGTAGATCTACAGGGTCAGATACAACAGAAAAAATTCCTTTGAAATTCTTTTCTTTAGCTAGTTTAGCATAATATCTAACTATTTTTGAATTACCATCAAATTGGATTAAGCGCACATCAGAAAGTTCTTTACCAACTTCAGGTACACCTACAGAAACACAGAAAATAAACATGTTGCAGTTGAATAAATCTTTTTCATCTGCTGGAACTACAGGAGGGTAGAATATTGTTGGATCAGGAGAGAGTATTTGATTGCATTCAAAACACCATCTCTTAATTTTATTTTCATCTTTATCATATACATTAATTTGAGATATACAATTTCCTCCTAAAAGTCGCAGTCCTGTAATTAAGGTTCCTCCTACATCACCTAAACCTACTATTGTTACATTCCATTTTTTAAAATGTTGATTTTTATCCATAACAGGAAAGGATTCATTTAGACTTTCCTGCCAATTATCATAATTTGTATTTAATGATATGATTCTTTTTTCTTTAATAGCATTTTGAATGAAGAATGGCAAATTTGAGATGCCGCAATTAGTATTTTTAAGCAAATTTAAATTTTCCTCTTTTATAAATAAATTTTCTTCAGAACTAACACAAAAATTTCTTCGAGATTTGTTAGTATCCAATTTATTTAAGGCAAACATAACACCTCTATAGTTATATGCATAATCTTCAGAAACTTCATTCAAGTTGTAAGGTTCATTTGATATAAGTAATTTATTATCTAAAATATAATAAAAAAAATTAGTATTCATTAAAAACACTCCTTTTTAGATGTATTACAATTTAATCATCAAAAGCAAGATTCATTCTAAGTAATAACTCTAAATCATTTTTCAAGTAGCTTGAAGGACTTAAATTTAAATTATAGTCTATATTTGCACCATGATCAGGACATCTAGGGGTAGTAATAACCTGACCTAAAGAAGATAAAGTTAAGTTCTTTTCATGCAAAATATGATATTCGTCTTCTAAAACTTCAAGTATTGAAATAGAATTTTCGATAGAAGTTTTAGATAAATTGAATATAGCGGATTTTGAAGTATTCCTTATAAATGTAGGATAAGTGTATGGTAATATTAAATTTATAGATGGAAGAAGGTTTCTTTCAGGATAAACTCCACGCCATAATGCATCTCCACCTATAAATGGATACAAGGAATTTTCGCTAAACCATAATTTTAGTCTTGGTATAAAATAAACGCTTTCAACATCTCTACTTTGCATATCCATAAGATCTTTTCCTCTACCAGATAATACACCTACAATAATCTTTTTAACCTTTACATCTTCACCTTTAAAAATTGGATCTAAAGCTTTGATTCTGTATCCTTTATGTAGTAGATTATCAACTAATATTACTGGCTTTTTAAAGGATTTAATCATTTTTACCTGTGTTTTTAAGTTTAAATAATGAGGAAACTCTCCAATATTAAAATTTTTCATATCAGGATAAAATAACTTTTCTGTATGAAGAGCTTTAGTAACTGTATTAGGTATAACATATCTTTCAAGTATATCACCATAAGGAACACACATAGCATCACCAAGTTTTCTTGGTACTAAATTTTCTGTAGGTACTAAATTTTCTTTACATATTTTTCTTATCATACACTGATATACAAAATTTACATCGAAGGGGAGAACTAATTCTCCAGGATAAAGCTTTGTTATAGATTCCATAAGCTTCTTTCGTGATTGATTAAGTACATTTCTAACTTTAGGATTAGTTCTAAAAGGACTTTTTATTATATTTTGTATATCTAAGTTTAATATACAAGGGTTACTCATATTTACAGCATAAACAGGATTGGCATCATCACAAAATGGAACTTTTACAAATCCATAATGTTTTAGTAAATTATAAATATTTTCTGAAGCAAGCTCTTTATTAAACATATTTTTGTAAATAGCATATTCATAATCTTCAGCTATACATGAAGATAGAGTTTGAGTTAAAAGAGTTTGTTCTAGCTGTTTGTTTTTATCAAAATTATTTATAAATATGCCGCTGATTAAAATAATTCTGCCTGAGCTTTTTTCACGTATATATTGAGATACTTGAGAATTTTTAAATTCGTCATAAAGCATAGCAGATCGAATCCAATGAACAATTGAAAAACCAAGTATTTCTCCCGTAACAGTATTTTTAAGAAGTACTATTTTAGCAGATGGCTTAAGAATTATATTCATTAACATTTTTTTGAATGTACTATCCGTATTAAGAGTGTAACTGCATAGTTTATTAATTATATCATCATTAAATTCTTCTATGGTTTCAGCGTCCAACCATAATGATTTAATTGAAGATTTATCCTGAGATTCTCTTTGATAAAAGCCATTACTATATATATATTGTTCAGACATAGGGTCTACAAGACTGGATATGTCTCTATTTTCATCAATATAATTTCGTATCTGGGTAGAACTTATTTCTGAATACTTAGAAGAAAGAGTTAGAACTAATACATCGCCTTCTATGTTTTTTATTGCATCATTAAATTTTGAACTTTTTCCTCTTTCAAATATTATATGAGAAAAAGTTTGTATTGAGTTTTCTGTTTTAGGAAGTTTGTAACTTGAAGCATTAAGTAATACATCGCTACCTATACATACATATACCTTGGAGTCTGGAAAATTATCCTTTAAAACTTTTAAATTGTCAGTATTTGATATATTAGTAGGATATATATCTGGGTACATATATATATTCAATTCAGATGATATAGAAATATTAACTAAGTTTCCTCTTAAAAGACTTGGAAGTGTTTTTTTAGACCAAGAAAATTCATCTACGGCTAAATACACTTCAAATCCTAAATCTCTTATATGCTTTGCTATTTCCATGTGGCTTAAGGAAAAAGGATCAAAAGTCCCAGGGAAAAATGCTACTTTAGGTGGAATAGGTATATTTATACTTCCCTTAGAGAAAGTAAAGTCAGATATAAACCTATAAATATGATTTAAGCTGGCTGATCTTGTTAAAAACAATAATTCATGTCTATCATTACCTGTGATTAAAGTAAGAACTTTTTTAGCAATGAGCTTAAATATGAATTCTTTTTTTTCTAGATTCATAAAAGAACTTCCAAAAATATATTTACCTATAACACTAAATGCAGATTGTTTGACCTGTGGGTCATAATTTCCAAGTCCATTTAAAAGAATTCCAAGCATTTTATTCAATCTTTCATAATAGAAAGTTTCATTTTCATAAAAGCGATTTTTGTAAATAGCATAATTTGATATAGATATACCAACAGTTTTTAATATAAGAGATTTTAAATTAGAATTAGAACTTTTAACTTTAATCATACAATCATCTATGATTTCATCTAATTCTTTAGGTTGAAGCCATAAAATAGATTGACCTGTATATCTTGGTATATATTCTGTAAATTTATTACCTTCTATTTCAAGAGCTCTTATTAATTCTACAGCAACTTCATTTCTTTCAGCTAAAGTTAAATAGGGCATAATTTCTAAAATAGCACTTCCTGCACAATTTCGTACACTTTCGATTGCACTTACTTTTAATAAATTACAAAAATGTATAGCAGTATGAAGTCTGCTGGATTGAGGAGCTTTAAGTGCATGGCGCAAAAGAAGTTCTACGTGATTTCTCTTTCTAATCCAATCTGTAGCGGTTTTCAAATTGTTTAAGAATATATCTGTAACTGTTTTGTTGTTAATTTCACAATAATGTTTAAATAAAGTTATATTATTATATAAATTTAATGCGGTGCTTATTTTAAGTAAAAGTAAATTTTCAGCAGGTATTTTACTTTTAGTATTTATAACAGAAAAATATTCACTTATTTTTTTTATAAGGGGACTATTCTTTGGTAGTTTTTCTATAAGACATAAAATAGTTTCTAAAGATTCTAATCTTAAGGTACTATTTCTTTTCTTAATTTTAGAAAAAATATAATTAAAAATTATTTCTATATTATCATTATCATCACTTATTGGTATACATTTTGTGGTTTCAAGCAAAAATAATTCACAATCTGTACTTTTATAAGTATCATTTTTATAAAATTCTAATATAGCCTTTTTATAATGGTTAATAAATGACTTTTTACAGTTTATGAATAATGAATTAACCATTATGCTAATACTGTATCCAATATTAAACCTATGTAAAGGAATGATTTTATGACCTGGGCATAGCATAAGACTTAAGTATTCATTTAATAAATCAATACTGCTTATTGAGCCATAACGAAATTGTACATTTTCAGGAATTTCCTTTCTATAATCTTCATCAAAAAGGGCTATAAGATTTCCAATTAATTCAGCACAATGCCTTCTTATATCATCTTCAGGATGTATTAAGTTTTCGTATAAAAACTTAATGGTTTGTATTTTTTGCTTTTGAGTAAGATAAGTGGAGTATTCTTGAAAAATTCTTATATATTCTCTTAAATTTTTCCAATCAATTTCACTACGAGCTAATTCCAATATGATATCAAGAGAATATTCGTCACGAAGATGATGCATAAGATTAATATTATGTTTTACAGCTAAATATTTTAAATTTTGAACTATATCATCTCCTTGAAGAAGAGCATAATTTTGCTTTTCTTTTTTTGTAATGTTAAAGTTTTTCTTAGGTTCTATATCAACTCCTAGGCTTAATATAAAGTCTTCAAAATCCTTTAACTTAGAATAAACTTTTTTGTATCGTTTACATTTATCATCATCTACATTTTCTAGTTTATCTAAGATTACAAAAAAGGCGTTTTCAAGAGAAAAAAGTTTCATGTTTGGAATGTTATTGTTAAATTCATTTTTAACTCTAAAATCGGAATATATTAAAAGTAAAGATTCCAAAGATAAATTTTCAAGCTCTAAATCCCATGTAGAATGATTTATTGCTATATTTCTTATGTAATTTATGCTATATTTTTGAAACCATTGGTCAGTATAGTAATAATGAAGATGAGGAACACGTTTGAGTTCAGCACCTTTACATCCGTATTTTCCTATGTCATGACCAGCTGCAGCACCTGAAACCCTTCCTAAGTCCACAGGCATTCCTATAATTTTTAGTTGACGAGCTATGAAAAGAGAAAGATAATGAACTCCACATACATGATCCAAGGTATTAAATCCTGTTATTTCTCCATTTATTTTCATCATTTCATAAATAAAGTCATCTTTGAAAGCTTTAATAAATTTTCTATATTCTTCAGGATATTCTAATTCATTTTCTTCTTCCAAAGTTAAAAAATTCATTGGATAAATACTTTGCCAACTATCATCCTTAGAACTTTTTTGAGTTTCACATATAACTCTAAAGATTCTTAAATAAACCTCACAAGAAGAATTTAATTCATCTATAAGATTTATAGAAACGGTTTCTGGAAAGGTTTTATTAAGAGTATATTGATATATGTAATCAATCCAATTAGAAGGGGACTTATCACCAGCCATTTCTTCAAGTATATTTTTACACAAATTTAAAGTTGATTTAGCAGAAAAGTCTTCAGTTTCTATAATAGTTTTTAATTGATCAATAAATTCTTTGGTTTTAATATGTTTATCTATAAAGGTTTTATCTATATTCCATTTTTGAAGCCATTTTATAATTGAAAGTTTTCTAATTATTTTGCTGTATACTTGACCGTAAGATAAAGTAATCATATGAACCTCCTCAAAGAATTTCTTACAAAGATTATATACTTTATGAGGACTTTTTTCAAAACATTTTTGTATTAAAAATAAATTAAATTTATTAAAATTCATTATAAATACTTTTAAGGCTAAAAATAGAAACATATATTAACATATTAAATATTATGTTAATTAAATAAAAGTAAACTACAAAATTAAAAAAGTAATATAATAAATATAAAATAAAAATTAAACAACAATAAAAAAATAAAACAATTAATAGGAGGAAAAACAAATGAATAAATATGTTCTAGTATGTATAATAGGTGGCCAGGTTTTAAATTTTCATAAAGAAATAAGAAGTAGTATTTGCTATAAATTTAATAAAAAACCTCAAAAACTTCCAGCACATTTTACTATAAAAGCTCCATTTGAAACAGATAAAATAGATGAAATGATTAAAATTTTAGATGAATTTTCAAAGTATAAAAAAAGAGAACCTATTAAAATAGATGGATTTGGAAAATTTAGAGAAGATGTAGTATATATGAATGTAAAATTGTCAGATGAAGCTAAAAAAATTCATGATGAACTTATAGATGAACTTTCAAAGATATCTTGGATTGAGTTCAAACCTAATGAAGGAAAAAATAAAATTTTTCATTGCACTATAGTATCTAGAAGGATTCGAGATAAATTTAAGGAAATATGGGAATATGTAAATCAATATGAATGTAGCTTTGAAAGTTATTTTGATAATATTTCATTATATATTTGGAGTAATAATACTTGGGAATTATATAAAAAATATAAGTTGTAAAATATTTTTCTAAGTTATATAAAGTTCTATACTATGGACAAAGTTTTTAATAATAGTAAAATAAATATATAATAAAAATGTAGAATTTTACATAATGATAGGAGAGATAAGATGTATACAAGTGAAACAAAGCTTACTGTGAGATATGTAGAAACTGATAAAATGGGAATAGTTCATCATTCTAATTATTATCCATGGTTTGAATTAGCTAGGGGAGACTTTATTAAAAAAATTGGTATGAAGTACAGTGAAATGGAAAGTTTAGGAATTATGATGCCTTTAGTGGAAAGTTACTGCAAGTATTATGAAGGAGCAAAATATGAAGATGAGATTGTAATTGAAACTTCTATAGAAAAAATTACTCCTGTAAAAGTTATTTTTAATTATGATGTTATAAGGGAATTGGATGGAAAACTTTTGGCAAAGGGAAAAACAACACAAACTTTTGTAGATAAAGACTTTAAAATAGTAAATTTAAAAAAGAAATATTCGGATCTTTGGCAAAAGATGGAACAGCTAAAATAGTAACCAATAATGTAAATAGTACATAAAATGGCTTTGAGAAGTATATTAATATCGTAATTACATGATATTAATCTAGGAGGTTTACTTATGCTTTTAAAAGCACTTTTGGGTACTCTTATAGTTCTAATAATAATACTTATAGTTATATCTACAGCTATTTATAAAGTTTTAAATGAAAATAAGAAAAATATAAAATAGAAATGAATAAGACAAATATCTTTTAAGCAATATATAAAAATTGTTGGATAATATTTGTATATATAATATTAAATTGTAAAAAAATATAACTGCAAATTCTAACTGCAGTTATATTTTTTAATTTAAATGTATAACATTTACATACAATGTATTTACCAGCAATACCAACATGGGTAATATGGATAGCACTGATAATATGGGTAACATCCAAAGTATGGATAACAACAATTGCAGCAGTGCCTGCGATGCCTATGTCTATATCCTTCAAGCTGAGAATCAGATTCATCATCACATTCATCATCTTCTCTAGGGTACATAAACATAGATTGATCTTGCATCATTGAACAATAACTCATGTAAGGACAATAAAATGATTGAGTAGGAGAATTTTCTTCTGGACTATTACGGTTCAGATTATCTTCGTCAACATTTTGCTTATTTTCTTCCTTAACTATGTCCTTTTTAGTATCTTGATTATCATTTTTGCTGCTCATGTATATACCTCCAAAAGCTTAACTACATTAGTATCATATGCAGCAAATCAAAAAAATGTTACTAAAATTATATAATTTTATTTAAATTAATTATTTTAACCAGCTAAATTATTGCTCCATTTTCCACATCTATCACCAAAACAACCTAAAATAGCTTCATCAGATTGAATTTTTACTATTTCACATTTATTGGAACATCCTTTGCATTCAAAGCTTCTAGAATTAAACTTCATATTTGATAAATTAAAACCTTTAAATTTAGTTTTAAAATTTGTTTTTGATAATGATTCTTTAGACAAAATTGCAGCGCCAATAGCGCCCATAACTTTAAAATTTGGGGGTATTGTAACTTTTAAATCTAACAAATTTTCAAAAGCTGATTTCATTCCTATATTTGCAGCTACTCCTCCTTGAAAAAATATTTCAGAACATATTTCTTTTCCTTTTCCAACATTATTAAGATAATTTCTAACTAATGCCTCACAAAGGCCTCTTATAATGTCTGATTCGCTATAACCAAGTTGTTGTTTATGTATCATATCTGATTCTGCGAAAACAGCACATCTTCCAGCTATACGTACAGGATTTTTTGATTTTAAAGAATAATTTCCAAACTCTTCGATTGGAATATCTAATCTTTCTGCCTGCCTATCAAGAAAGGACCCTGTACCTGCAGCACATACTGTATTCATAGCAAAATCAGTTACAATACCATTATCTAAAGTTATAATTTTTGAATCCTGACCTCCAATTTCTATGATGGTTTTTACATTATTATTTACATGTAGCGCAGCTACAGCATGAGCAGTTATTTCATTTTTTATTACATCTGCTCCAATTAGAAAAGAGCATATGTGTCTTCCGCTTCCAGTAGCACCTACAGCTTTAATTTGTTCATTGTGATATTTTTTTTGCAGAATTTTAAAGCCTTCTTGAATAGCATTTATAGGCTTACCTTTAGTTCTTAAATATAAAGATTCAACTACATTGATATTTTCGTCTACTATAACAATATCAGTGCTTACAGAACCTACATCAACTCCCATATAATACATTTCTTTGTCTCCTTTCTAATAAATCTAAAAATGC
The DNA here is from genome assembly GCF_000633595.2 of Clostridium drakei. Taxonomy (GTDB): domain Bacteria; phylum Bacillota; class Clostridia; order Clostridiales; family Clostridiaceae; genus Clostridium_AM; species Clostridium_AM drakei. Next base: position 292,598 of record NZ_JIBU02000012.1, read on the forward strand.
TTCTATTCTAGTTAAATAACCTGCATCACCAGTCATTTCATCTACCACTAAGGTCATAATAGGGAAGTTTTTATTCTTAGAAATATTAGGTAGTATTGATTTAGAAACAATTTCTGGCATACAGCCCATAGGCATAATTTGAATAGCTCCATCACAACCATTTTTTTCAGCTAGTAAAGCTTCACCAATACATTCTTTTGCATACCCTCCAATAGGTATGGGAAGATAATTTTTTGAAATCTTTTTTATATCTAATGAATTAGCTTTAAAAATACCTAATATAGTATTTTTGATCCACCAACTTGGAGAAAGCTTTCTAATGCTTGATACGCCATAATCCATAAGCTTATCTTCAATATATAGATTTGAAAATGGTTCTATTATAGTGTAAATTTCTCCAATTATGGCTACTTTAATAGGTTTTTTACTTTTGTCTAAAGGAATATGCTCTATAATTGTTTTATACTTTTTAAAATGTTTTATCATGTTATTAGGAGTATTACAATAAAATGCTTCATCTTTACACTGATTTAAAACTTTTTTGAAAATTCCTTTATTAACTTCATAACCTGCAGCCAATTTACAATATGATTCAATGCCATCTATTATATTTATAATTTTATAAGCTTTGTAAAGTACATTTAATTTTTCTTTAAATTTTATAGAACTTTGAGATGATACTTTATTAAATCTATTTACAAATTCCATAAAACCTATAGAACTTGGTTTATCAAAAATTATAAAATTTAAATTATAGCCTAATTTTTTAAGTATATTCATTTGAAGTTCGGAATACTCTCCAAATCTACAAGGACCACAACTTCCTACAGATAGTATAGTATCAGCACCGTTTTCAATACCTTGAATGTAGTTTCCTAACATTATTTTAAATGGAAGACATATTTCTTCAGGAGAGTATTTTGAACCTATTTCTAATGCTTTTCTATTGCTAGAAGGTGGAATTGCATAATCTATTTGAAGTCCATCAAATATTGCTTTAAGTGCAAAGCATGCATTACCTAGGTGAGGAAATGTAACCTTCATTGTTAATGTACCTCCTTTCAAGCATATCTGCAAAGGCTTCTAAACGTGTATAAAAGCCTGCTTCACCAGTTTGCTCATCTATTTTTAATATTAAAAATGGAAAATGTGATAATTGATTTTTTATTAATTCAATTGTTACAGAATCTATTCCACAAGCAAAAGATGAAATGTATATTATTCCATTTACTTTTTTATTTATTGTTACATACTTTGAAAATCCATAAGAATTTCTTGTGAAAGTCCAAAAAGGCTTTTTAAACAAACTTGTAATTTGGCTATTTATTTTATCTTTTTGTATAAAATCTTCTGTTATTACACCTATGCCAAGATTATTCAATTTTTTTACTAAATTCATGTTTGCAAATTTATCGTAAATATTATAAGGATGCCCTACTAAAGCTACATTTAATTTGAATCCGTTATCTTTTATACCATTTTTGTATTTTATCTGAGCTTCAATAGCTCTTTTATAAGCTTTTTGTATTTTAAAATAATTTTTAGTTATGTATGTGCCCATTTTAAAAATACAAATTTTAAAATGATTATGTGAAAAAGCGTAAATAGGGTAAGTTATGCATTTGGGCATATTAGGTACATCATTTAATATCATTTCTGGGAGTCCACAAAATTTAGGACAAATATATTCTTTTTTATTAAGACACATTATACGTGGTATGAGCATAATATCACATTTGTTTTTTAAATAAGCTACATGTCCGTGAAAAATTTTAATGGGTAAGCAAGCTTCATCTACGGAATATTTTACTCCCATATTTAAAATATCTTTATTAGTTTCAGGAGAAGTTACAATATCTGCACCTAACTCTGAGAAAAAAGTATTTATAAATGGGTGATACTTACAATATAATAAGCCTTTTGGTATACCAATTTTCAAATTAAACACTCCTTGCTTTATGCTGATAGTCAAATTAGTGAATATACATTTTTAATACAAATAGATCCATGTAAAGTGTAAAACTAAAATACATACTATATTATATTTTTTTCTAATTCATGAAATATTATTCAATATTTATGGGAAAAATGTGATAAAATAGAAAGTAAATTAAGAACAATTTACTTTATTAAGTAAATTAATAAAAAAGGGGGAAAATGTACATGAAAAAAATAATTAATAATCCCAATAATGTTGTAGAAGATATGCTACATGGAATGGTGGCAGCTCATCCTGAATATATAAAAAAATTAGATAATGCTAATGTAATAGTTAGAAAAAATTCACCTATAAAAGGAAAAGTCGCTGTAGTAAGTGGTGGCGGAAGTGGACATGAACCATCACATGCTGGATATGTAGGTACTGGTATGTTAGATGCAGCTGTAGCAGGAGCAGTATTTACTTCACCTACACCAGATCAAGTGTACGAGGCGGTTAAAGCAGTAGATGGTGGAGCCGGAGTTTTACTTGTAATAAAAAACTATAGTGGTGACGTAATGAATTTTGATATGGCAAAAGACTTGGCTGATATGGATGGTATAAAAGTAGAATCTGTAGTTGTAAATGATGATGTAGCAGTGGAAAACAGCACTTATACAGCAGGAAGAAGAGGTATTGCTGGAACTGTATTTATTCATAAAATTGCAGGAGCTAAAGCAGAGCAAGGTGCCTCTTTAGAAGAAGTAAAAAGAATAGCAGAAAAAGTAATAAACAATGTACGAAGCATGGGAATGGCGTTAAGTTCTTGTATTGTACCTGCAGCAGGGAAACCAAATTTTACTTTGGGAGAAGATGAAATTGAAATAGGTATGGGGATTCATGGTGAACCAGGTACTCATAGAGAAAATATAAAAACTGCAGATGAAATAACTGAACATTTAGTTAACAAAATATTAGATGATATTAGTATTGAAAAAGGCGAAGAAGTAGCTGTTATGGTAAATGGTTTATGTTCTACACCTTTAATGGAATTATATATAGTAAATAAAAAGGTTAATGAAATGCTTCAGAGTAAGGGAATAAAGACTCATAAAACTTTTGTAGGAGAATTTATGACATCTCTTGAAATGGCAGGTTACTCAGTAACCATATTAAAATTAGATGATGAATTAAAAGCTTTATTGGATGAGCCAGCAAATACACCAGCTTTTAAGAATATAAAATAGTATATTGAAGAAACTAAAATTAATAGCATATACAGGAAACAATAAGGAGATTAAAAACAATGAGTATTAATACAGCAGAAGTAATAAAAATATTAAATAAGATAACTGATGTTATGTCTCAAAATAAAGCTTTCCTTTCAGAATTGGATGCAGCAATAGGGGACGGAGATCATGGAATAAATATGGAAAAAGGCTTTTTGGCAGTTAGTGACAAAATTAAAGATGATACTGAGGCTGTTATAGGAGATGTGTTAAAGAAAGCAGGGATGGCATTGGTTTCTAATGTAGGAGGAGCTTCAGGCCCACTTTATGGTACAGCCTTTATTAAAGCTGCTGCAGAACTTAAGGATTCAAAGACTATGGATTTAAAGGATTTCTTAAATGTAATGAATGCTGCATTAGGTGGAATAAAAATGAGAGGAAAAGCTGAATTAGAGGATAAAACTATGGTAGATGCCATTGTTCCTGCCATTGAATCCTTAAATAAGTCAGTATCTTCAAATGAGGATACTGTTATAGCATTAGAAAAAGCTAAGGATTCAGCTTTAAAGGGAGTTCTCCATACTAAAGACATTATAGCTAGAAAAGGACGTGCCAGCTATTTAGGTGAAAGGAGTATAGGACATCAAGATCCAGGTGCCACATCAAGCTATTTAATGCTAAATACTATATATGAATGTATAAAAGAAATTTCTGAAAAATGATCCTTGATAGAATATAGTGGTATTACTTTTGATAGTGAAGTTATATAGATTTTAAGTAGTAAGAGAAACTCTTTTGAGGTTATGTATTGTTAAGAATAATTTTACCCATAATTATTTAATATAGGATAAGGATATATAAGTAAGGGAGATTAAAAAATGGTTGGTATTGTAATAGTATCTCATAGTGAAAAAATTGCTGAAGGAGTAAAATCGCTTGCGTTGCAAATGGCTGAAGAAGTACCTATGGCTGCGGCAGGCGGAACTTCAGATGGAAGAATAGGCACTGATATGGAAAAGATAAGTAATGCTATAAATGAAGTTTATTCTGAAGATGGGGTGTTAATTCTATTTGATCTTGGAAGTGCCTTTATGAATGCAGAAATGGCTGTGGATTTTCTTCCAGATGACATAAAGGAAAAAGTTGAAATTGTGGATGCTGCTTTAGTTGAAGGTGCTGTAACTGCAGCTGTAGAAAGTAGTATAAACAAAAGCAGAGAAGACATAAAAAAGTCATTAAAAAGTATATCTATTAATAAAATGCCATAAAATGTTTTTTATTGATCATAAATATTTGTAAAAATAAATAACGGATAATATCAAGTCTTAAAGTATAATTTTTTATGAAAGAAAAATTAGAAAAAGATAGGTATTATCCTTTTTAAAGTTAACAAGCAAGGAGGAAAAATCATTATGAATTATACAATTAAAGATGTTTTAGATAAATTAATTGAAATAGAAATAAATATGTCATCAATATATGATCACATTTCAAATTTACAATTTGATAAAGAGTATATAAATTTTAAAATTTTAGCAAAAGTAATGTGTAATGAGGAAAAAAGGCATGCTGATTATTTTAAACAAATTAGAAATGATATATTAGTGGATGAAAATATAGAAATAGATTTTTTAACTTATGATAAAATATCTGCACTTATATATGAGTTCGTAAATAAAATGCATGAATTTAATAAATATAGTGTTAAAGAGTTTTTAAAGGATATATTTAATTTTGAAAAAGAAAATGTTGCACTGCTCATATATATAAAGGGGAAAATTGCAAAGACTAGTTTATCTATAAACAGTACTAATTACAAAATATTATCTAAGTTAATAGATGAAGAGAATAGACATGTAAAAAATATAGGTGAATATTTGTAAATTAGAGTTATTTATATAGAAATAAATACACATAAACGTGAGATTGCTATATAAAATATTTAATTATAGTATAAATAATAAATATTATGTAAGTTAAAACTAAAGTAAACTAACAAACTATCCCTATTGCTTTATTTCATATTATACTTTTCTCACCAATATATAGATTAAAAGTGCCTTTTAAAATATCAACTAATGATGAACTATTCGCCACGATTACTCTTTCTATGATATTTATAATTTCAGAAATTAAAATTATAAAAAATCATAATTGTATAAAAAGAAATTTAATCATTTAAGTCATACTACCCAAAATATTTAAGCTAAATATAATAGTATAATGAATTTCTAGTATTGAAATAGATGTAAATTGGATATATAATATTGAAGGGAACAATTGTTTGGAAAAGTGGTATCCTAATAATCCTTATTAGGATTATTTTTTAATATTGTATAAATAATAATTATTATGTAAACAAAAACAAAAGTTAACAAAATAATATTAATTTATTATATCATTAGATGTGAGGTAATTTAGCATATGGATTCTAAAATAATTTTTCATATAGATGTAAATTCTGCTTTTCTTTCATGGAGTGCAGTATATAAATTGAGTCAAGGAGAAAAAATAGATTTAAGAGAAATACCTTCTATAATAGGAGGGGATGAGAGTAAAAGACATGGTGTTGTATTAGCAAAATCTATTTCTGCTAAAAAATATGGAATAAAAACAGGAGAACCTATTGCAAAAGCTAAAAAGAAGTGTGCAAATATTTTAGTAATACCTCCTTTATTTTCTGTTTATTCTAGATACAGCAAAGCTATGTTTAGTCTTTTAAATGAGTATACACCTGTTGTTGAAAAATTTTCTATAGATGAATGTTTTTTGGATTTAGCAGGTGAAAAAGATTATATGCAACTTGCGCATATTATTAAAAATAGAATAAAAGGAGAATTAGGATTTACAGTGAATATAGGTATATCTTGTAATAAGCTTTTAGCAAAAATGGCATCAGATTTTGAAAAACCTGATAAAATTCATACACTTTTTCCTCATGAGATAAAAAATAAAATGTGGCCACTTCCTGTAGAAAATTTATTTATGGTAGGAAGAGCAACATTGCCTAAACTTAACGAGATGAATATTTTTACTATAGGTGATTTAGCTAATTATGATTTAAAGTTTTTAAAATATAAATTTAAAAGTTATGGAGAACTTTTATGGAACTATGCAAACGGTATAGATAAATCAAAATTAGGATCTAGAAGCAAAGAAGCTGCAAAAAGTATAAGTAATTCTACCACATTAACTTATGATATAACGAATAGGGAAGCTGCACATAAAATAATACTTTCTTTATGTGAAAATACGGCTATGAAGCTGAGAAATAATAAATTTTTGTGTAATGTTATAGCTGTTTCTATAAAAAACAGTAGTTTTGAAGTATATTCAAAGCGAAAAAAGATGAATATAGCTACAGACTGTACAAAGGAAATAATAAAATGCAGTTATGAACTTTTTGATAAGTTATGGAAGGGGGAACCTATAAGACTAATTGGAGTGACTTTAGGAGATTTATGCAAAGAAGGCATAAAACAAATAAGTTTGTTTGACAATAAAAAGTATGAAAAAAAATTAGAAAAAAACAGGTCTTTAGATAAGGCTATAGATAATATAAAAAATAAATATGGAGATGCTTCTATAGCTAGATCATCATTTCTAAAAAAGACTAAAATTTGAGATTTTATCATTAATGTGATAAAATACATGATATCAAAATAATATTTTTGAAATAAAATGAGCTAATGAATGCTTATGGTATTTTGCAAGCGACTATATTGCAAAATAATATAAAGGAGTGAAGTTTAATGCCATATATAAATTCAACTTTGACTGTAAAATTATCTGAAGAAAAGAAAGAAGTTATAAAATCAAAAATGGGTGAAATAATTAGTGAAATACCAGGAAAAAGTGAAGAATGGTTAATGGTAGGATTTAATGATAACTATTCTCTTTTTTTTAAAGGAAACAAAATGGATAAAGCAGCTTTCGTAGAAGTTAAAATCTTTGGAACTGCTGAGAGAAAATATAAGGAAGCTATTACATCTAAAATATGTGAATTGTTTGAAAATGAACTTTCAATTTCTAAGGATAGTGTTTATATAACCTTTTCCGAAGTAAAAGATTGGGGATGGAATGGAAATATGTTTTAGAATAAGTGGAATCAAAAAAATCTATACTAAATTGAAAAGATAATTTCTGTATTAGACAGTAATTGTCTTTTTTTAATTTCACTGATATTTATCAGTTTTGTTATTGACTAAATTTTATAATATATGGTAATATTTGAAATGCAAGTAAGTGTGGATCGTTATAAATATTTTAAAATTATTGAATTTGTAGCATACTAAAAACAATAATTGAGAGGTGAAGTTTAATTATTATGAACAGGTTTAATATGAATGAACAAGAAAAAATGGTACTAGAATCTCATAAAAGATGTGAAGCTTTAGGAATTAAAAGAACTAGGACATTTAGTAGAAAAATAATTACGGCTCAAGAATTGCAAATAAAACTACAAGAAAATAATGATCTAATTATAACAGCAATTCCATTCATCAATGAAATGTATAACTTTGCAAAAGATACTGGCTCTTTCTATATTCTAACAGATAAAGATGGGTGCATATTAAATACATCAGGTGATGAAAATATGCTTAAGGAAGCATTTAAATCAAAAATTATTCCAGGTAGTTATATGAATGAAGAAAATATAGGAACTAATGCTATAAGTTTAGCAATTACTACTAACATGCCTGTTCAAATATTCGGAGAACAAAATTTTATAAAATCTCATCATAAGTGGGCATGCTCTGCAGCACCAATAAAAAATAATAAAGGAGAAATAATAGGAGTATTAGATTTAACAGAGTATAATGAATATGTTTATCCTCATACACTTGGAATTGTGGCCGCATTAGCTAGAGTTATTGAAAAAATAATTCAATTTAAAAATTATAATAATATAGAAAAGAAACAAAAATTTGTTAAAGGACTGTGTAACCATGAAGCAATATATACTTTTGATAAAATTATAGGGCGAAACGAAAAAATTATAAATATTATTGAATATGCTAAAAGAATATCTGATAGTAAATCTAGTATACTTATTACAGGTGAAAGTGGTACGGGAAAAGAAATTTTTGCTCAGTCAATACACAATTATAGTAAAAGAAAAAATATGCCTTTTATTGCAGTAAACTGTGGATCTATTCCGCATAATTTGATCGAATCGGAATTATTTGGATATGATACTGGAGCATTTACTGGAGCTAAAAAAAAGGGGAATGCAGGAAAGTTTGAAATGGCAGAAGAAGGTACTATATTTCTTGATGAAATTGGTGAAATGCCATTGGATATGCAAGTAAGTCTTTTGAGAGTTATAGAAGAAGGGGTAATCAATAGAATTGGAGGATCTAAACAAATTCCTTTAAATGTTAGAATTATTTCGGCTACTAATAAGGATCTCAGTTTAGAAATAAGAAAAGGAAGATTTAGGAAGGATTTATTTTATAGACTTAATGTAGTACCTATTCACCTTCCTGCACTAAGAGATCGAAAGGATGATATACCTCTTTTAATAGATTACTATATGAATAAAATAAGTAGTAAACTTAATAAAAAGAAAGTAAAAATTAACGAAATTTGTATGGAAAACTTACTAAGGTGGAATTGGCCTGGTAATATAAGAGAATTAGAAAACATGGTTGAATTTATTGTAAATACAGAAATGATACCTGAAGAAATTCTTTCTTCAAAATCATATTCAACAGATATAGAAGAAATAAATATTCAACATGATATGTGGTATACTGATATGGAACTTGAACTTGTAGAAAAGGCACATATAATTAGGATACTCAATAAATTTAATGGAAATATAACGGTAGCAGCTAAAGCTATGAAAATCGGAAGAAATACTTTATACAGAAAAATTCAAAGATATAATATAAGGTATTCTGAAATGTCTAAAATCACAAAAGTAAGATAATTACATAAAGTAAAAGTCTATTATAGGTATTATGGTAGAATAAAAAAATTCTGCCATGATACCTTTTGTTTATATATTTTTAAAAATTGCTTTATTATCTAACAGTGTTTTATTATCTAACAGTAAATCTGCGCCATAATGGTACTAATTTTACATTCTAAAAAGTTAAATAAAAAATATATAAATACATATAAAAAATTCTATAGTATTATTTTACTTGGTATTTTATGAAAATTTTACTTTAATTGTATCTAAAATAACAATTAACTATATCTTTGGAATGTATTTTGCTTATATATATGAACAAGGTAAAATTATTATAAAGTAGGTATTTAAATAAATTTTTTAGGGGGAATGAAGAATGTCAAGATTTACATTACCAAGAGACATTTATTTCGGCGAAAATTCTTTAGAAGTACTAAAAACGTTAAAAGGTAAAAAAGCTATAGTTGTTGTTGGTGGGGGATCAATGAAAAAATTTGGTTTTCTTCAAAAGGTTGAAACATATTTAAAAGAAGCTAATATCGAAGTTAAATTGATAGAAGGTGTTGAACCAGATCCATCGGTTGAAACCGTTATGAATGGAGCAAAAATTATGAGGGAATTCCAGCCAGATTGGATAGTGGCTATAGGTGGAGGATCACCAATAGATGCAGCTAAGGCTATGTGGATATTTTATGAGTATCCCGATTTTACTTTTGAAAAGGCTGTTATTCCTTTTGGAATACCAGATTTAAGACAAAAAGCTAAATTTATAGCAATAGCATCTACAAGTGGAACGGCTACAGAAGTAACTGCTTTTTCTGTAATAACTGATTATAAAGCTAAAATAAAATATCCTCTAGCTGACTTTAATTTGACACCAGATATAGCTATAGTAGATCCAGCTCTTGCACAAACAATGCCGCCAAAATTAACAGCTCATACAGGTATGGATGCCTTAACTCATGCTATAGAAGCTTATGTTGCAAGTGAAAGATCATATATTTCAGATCCACTTGCTATACAAGCAATAACTATGATACAAGAGTTTCTAGTAAAATCTTTCGAAGGAAACAAAAAAGCTAGGGACGAAATGCATATAGCTCAGTGTTTGGCTGGAATGGCATTTTCAAATGCATTGCTTGGAATAGCACACAGTATGGCTCATAAAACAGGTGCAGTATTTCATATACCACATGGATGTGCAAATGCTATATTCCTCCCTTATGTAATTGATTTTAATAAAAAAATATGCGGAGATAGATATGCAAATATATCTATAGCTTTAGGGTTTACTGGAAAAACGCAAGATGATTTAATAGATAATTTGACTGGCTTTGTAAAATCTCTAAATAAAAAAATGAATATACCTCAAACATTGAAAGCATATGGAATAAAAGAAGAAGATTTTAATACAAATCTAGACCTTATAGCACATAATGCTATGGGAGATGCATGCACTGGATCGAATCCAAGAGCTATAACTGAATTAGAAATGAAGAAATTATTCCGATGTACCTTTACTGGAGAAAAGGTAGATTTCTAAGGAGAGATGTATAAAATTAAAATTCATTATAAACACTTGCCTTATCAGATATATTTTGTAAATATATATTAAATATGATTTTTTATATTTAAGTGCAAATTTGTAAATGCGTTTATGACCAACTGTACTAAAAATACGAAATTTAAAAAGCTTCAAACCTTACAATTTTATGTTTGGAGCTTTTTTATTTTTTGATTTTTTAAATAAATTGATATTTATTGATGATAAATGTATTAACTTCTGTTCCCTGCCGCGAAAGGTAGAAAAAATAATAAAAAATTGAATCCACACAATTATCACCAGTTTGTGGAAATATATCAAATTAATAACTAGTCACATTATTATGAATGTTGCGAAATTACAAATGAATAAAAAATGTTAACTTGCCCCTACTATAGCAATTGATAATATTATCAATTGAAATACAGTTGTATAAAAATAACAGATTTTTTTACAAAAATGTACAAAAGGTTAATTTACATTTGTATTTTGATATAAATGTCACTTTATATATAATATTAGAATTCTTATATATTGAGTTTATAATTTTTAAATACAATATTATAAGTAAATGCTTTTTAAACAAGTAGCACGTTATACCAAAATAATACTTACTTATATATAAATAAAACCACTATTTCATTACATATAAAATTATATGCGCTAAATATACATTTATTAAACTTCGCTTATTGAATTATGCGAAGTTATATAGTATAATAGAATCAACGCTTACAATACATTTAGGAGGTTTTTATGGCTAGAGGCAGAACTATAACATTTAAATATAAGCATTTTCAATATGATGATCATGTTAAAAAACTATTATCAACAGATTTAAATTCTAAGGATGAAATGGAACTAAAAAAAATATATAATAATTATGAATCTTTACAAATTCATAGAGGCTACGAATACATAATAAAGGACTTATATATATTGATGATTAAAAGAAACATAAGTACTACAGATATAGCTAATATATATGCTGTTGGTCCCCGAACAATACAAATATGGTTAAAAGAATTAGGTCTAAATAGAACTCAAAAGGAAGCTCAAAAAATAGCTGTAACTAAAAGAGATTATGAGTCTATGAAAAAAGGTAATGTTATGCCTACTCAATTACCTGGTCGTTCTCGGGAAAACAATATAAGGTATGAATTAAACATGCTTCTTGAACAAGAACTTAAAAAATATGAAGTTATAATTGGTGTAACTGCTCTTGGAATTTCGGATTTTGAAACAGATATACCTATAATCATATTAAAGTCGCTAACAATGAGTAAATTTTTAATTGAAATTGAAAAACATTCTCATCGTAAGAATAATAAAACGAAAGGGTATACTATTTTAACACTAAGCAATGAAAAAGACGCTTTAAAAAAAGCAGTTGCACAAATATTAAAAGAAGTGAAAGGAATTTAGTATTATGAAATATAATATAGCATCAATAAGGAACAATACTTTACCTCAAAGTTTAATAGATTTTCTAAACTATTTAGAAACGATAAAAGGCAAATCTCAAAACACAATAAAAGGCTATAAAATTGATTTGACCATGTTTTTTAGATTTTTAAAAATTTACAAAGGCTTAATCAATGATGAAACTCTTGATTTTGAAGAAATTCCTATAGGTGATATAGATAATTCTCTTTTAAGAAAAATAACCTTAGCAGATCTTTATGCGTTTTTATCATTTCTAGAAAAATACAGAAAAAATAGTGCTTATGCTAGAGCTAGAAAAGTCGCTACATTAAAATCTTTTTTTAAATTCTTAAGCAGCAGAGCCAAAGTTATAGATGAAAATCCTGCTGTAGATTTAGAATCTCCTAAAATAAGCAAAAGGAATCCTACTTATCTTACTTTGAATGAAAGCAAATCTCTTTTAAAAGCCATATCTGGCAGAAACAAAGAAAGGGATTATTGCATAATAACTTTATTTTTAAACTGTGGTCTTAGACTTTCTGAGCTATGTAGTATTAATATTTCTAATATAAAAGGAGATATATTAACCGTTATAGGCAAAGGAAATAAAGAGAGGACTGTTTATTTGAACAAAGCATGTGTTAAAGCTTTAAATAATTATTTGAAGATCCGTAATGAAAATATAGATAAGATAATTGATAAGGATTTTCTTTTTATAAGTAAAAACCATACAAAAATGAGTAAAAGAGCTGTAGAAGTTATGCTAAAAAAGCATTTAATAAATGCAGAACTAGATTCAGAAAAGTATACTCCTCATAAATTAAGACACACAGCAGCAACACTTATGTATAAGTATGGAAATGTGGATATAAGGAGTTTACAAAAAATATTAGGTCATGAAAATATATCTACTACTCAAATTTATACTCATGTAGATGATGAAAAATTGAGAGATGCTGTTAAACTCAACCCTTTAAGTCAAGAAGATGATACATAAAAACAAAAGGCTTTGTTCCCTCTTTGGGACAAGCCTTTTGTTTTTATTCCCTCTTATCACCTTTAAATCTTATAAGCCCTGGGAATTCTTCGTAGGTTAAATCTTTAAAAGCACCTTCATCTTCAATGATTTCTCTCAAACCTTCTACATCGTCTATATATTCTATGTTATCATCTAGATTTTCAAATTTATCATCTTTTAAATTATCAATATCAATTTCTTCAGAAAGACTTATGTGTTCTGGTTGTTCTCCAGGTTGAATGTCTAATTCATTTTCTTGCTGAAGTTCTTCTACATCAACTTTATCTTCTAATATTTCGTCGATTTTTATTGCATTAATATCATATCCTTGTAATTCCAGACATTTGCCGCAATTAGTACATTTTTTGTTGGGATTTAAATCACATCTGTCACATTCCCCGCAATTAGTACAATCTTTATTAGAGTTAAATATACACTTTTTATTCATCAATTAATTCCTTCCCTTTTTAACATAACATATTATATTTGTTGCTTACTAATTTAAAGCCTAAATACTATTATACACAATATAAATTAAATTCCAAGTAATTTTTCTTTAGAAGTTCCCTAATTCAATAATTTAATGTTCTTTATAAATTTTGTAAAATAAGTATCATAATAAAAAATGTAGAACATAAGTTTGATAAATGTAGCATAATATGATATAATTCAGATAAATGAAGGTGTTTTGAGAAAGTTAATTCCTTTGAAATGTGTGAAGTTAGAGGGGTGTTTTTATGCCAGGACGCAAAAGCAATAAACAGATGGAAATTTATGAATTTATAAAAGAACAAATTAAAGAAAAAGGCTATCCACCTTCTGTAAGAGAAATATGTGCAGCTGTTGGATTAAGCTCTACATCTACAGTTCATGGTCACTTGGAAAGATTAGAAAAAAAAGGTCTTATAAAAAGAGATGCTACAAAACCTAGAACTATAGAAGTAATAGAAAATTCTTTGAACAGAAAAGAAATGATAAACGTTCCCATAATAGGGACTATTACTGCAGGCATGCCTATTTTAGCAGTAGAAAATATAGAAGACACCTTTCCTTTGCCTGTAGATTATGTAAAAAGCAATAAGGAACTTTTTATGTTAAAGGTTAGTGGAGAAAGCATGATTGATGCAGGAATACTAAATGGTGATTTTTGTATAATTGAAAAGACTAATTCTGCTGAAAATGGCGATATAATTGCCGCATTAATAGATAATGAAGCTACCCTTAAGAGATTTTTCAAAGAAAAAGATCATATAAGACTTCAACCTGAAAATAAAACTATGAATCCAATAATTGTACCTGATTGTCAGGTTTTAGGCAAACTAGTTGGACTTTATAGGAATTATTAAAATTATATTTTCACACATAAAATAGAAATAGTACCCATATCAAATTATATATGAGGTACTATTTTTATTTTATAATTTAAATTATTTTAGAAAGAGCAATCAATATGCCTATTTTAGCATGATCAAAAGTAAGACCACCCTGAAGGTAAGCTATATAAGGTTCTCTTATAGGCGCATCTGCGGATAATTCAATAGAAGAACCTTGAACAAAAGCACCAGCTGCCATTATTACTTGATCTTCATAACCTGGCATATCCCATGGTTCACATTGTACAAAAGAGTCTATAGGGGATCCTTGTTGAATGCCTTTGCAGAAGTTTATTAAATTTTCCTTATCATTAAACTTTATAGCTTGTATTATATCGCTTCTCTTATCTTTATAAGATGGTAGTACTTCAAATCCAGAAAGTTCCATTATTCTTGCACAGAAAAGAGCACCTTTTAACGCTTCTATAGCTACATGTGGTGCAAGAAACAATCCTTGATATAAAAGTCTCATAACTCCAAAAGTTGAACCGCATTCTCCGCCTATTCCTGGTATTGTTAATCTGTAAGAAGCTTGTGTAACATATTCTTCTTTTCCAGCTATGTACCCTCCTGTTGGTGCTATTCCCCCACCTATATTTTTTATAAGAGAACCTGCAATTAAATCAGCACCCACATCTGTAGGTTCTTGTATATCTATAAATTCTCCATAACAGTTATCAACAAAACATATTACCTCAGGTTTGATGCTTTTTACAAAATCTATTATTTCTTTAATTTCTGATACTAATAAAGCTTTTCTCCATCCGTAACCAGTAGATCTTTGTATATGTATTAATCTTATGCTAGCATCATTTTCTAATTCATTTTTAATCTTATCATAGTTGAATTTTCCATCACAAGTTAAATCAACCTGTTTGTAATTTACTCCAAAGTCTTTTAAAGAACCCATATTCTCTTTTTCGTTTATTCCAATAATATTATGTAATGTATCATAAGGTGTACCGCATATACACATCATAGTGTCATTTGGCCTTAAGTTTCCAAATAGAGCAGCTCCCAACGCATGAGTGCCATTTACAAAATGAGGTCTTACTAACGCACTTTCACAGTTGAATATTCTGGCATAAACCTTATCCAAAGAATCTCTTCCTATATCTCCATACCCGTATCCTGAGGAATTAGTAAAATGAGAATCACTTATCCTCTCCTGCTGTAGTGCATTTAAAACCTTTAATTGATTATATTCTCTTATTTCATCATATTTTGAAAATTCATCTTTTATATCATTTATGGTTTGTTCATAAAGTTTAATGACTTTATCACTTATACCATAATAATCCTTTAACTTTTGTTTTGTTGTTTCAATCATTTTATCAAGCTCCTTTTAAATTTATCTACAAAGCAACTATAATCAATAATAATTTCCAAAAAGTCAAAAATTAGCAATTGAATTTCTTGGCAGCTACATCTATGAATAATCAATATGATTCTTAGTTGCTGGTTATTTATAACACAATGTTTATAATAGCACATTAAAAAAAAATAGGCAATGATATGCCTATTTTCTTACTTTTCTGTTTGGTTTTCTTCAAAAGGAATATTGTTAAATAAAATGGTTTTAGCTGGTGTAATAGTAGATATTGCATGTTTGTATATCATCATTTGTTTACCATCGCAATCTAAAACCACGGTAAAACTATCAAAGCCTTTTACATTACCTTTAAGTTGAAATCCATTAGTTAAATGTATGGTAACTGCAGTTTTATTTTTTCTGGCACCATTTAAAAATATATCCTGTAAGTTGCTAACTGTTTTACTCATATTATCTACACCCTCCGTCGTAAGTTTTATTTTTATATATTCTATAAATTATTATAAATTCCTTTTAATTATTATAATTTCTTTAATGATGCAAAAATATCTACTATATTATCTACGATTTCATTATCCTCATTAAATTTATCTTTGTCTATCCAAATAACTCTTTTGTCTTTTCTAAACCAAGTAAGTTGTCTTTTAGCATAATTTCTGCTTCCTTTTTTTATAGAATATATAGCTTCATCTAAAGAAATTTTATTATCTAAATAATATAAGATTTCCTTATATCCAATACCTTTCATTGATTGCATTTCATCAGAATATCCCATTTGTTTTAGTTTTTTTACTTCTTCTATTAATCCATTTTGAAGCATAATATCTACTCTCATATTTATTCTTTCATACAGCTTTTCTCTATTCATGGTAAGTACAAAATAATAAACATTGTATGGGATATCATATATATCATTTTCTAAATTAAATTCACTTATGGTTTTTCCTGTGAGTTTATAAACTTCTAGAGCTCTTATAACTCTTTTTAAGTCATTTGGATATAATCTATTAAAAGATTGAATATCTACTTCTTTAAGCATGCTATGCACATATTTTTTTCCCTTTATTTCAGCTAAATTATGAAGATGTTGTCTGTACTCATAATCTGTAGATGCTTCTGTGAAATCATAGTTATAAATTAAAGAGTTAATATATAATCCAGTTCCCCCAACTAGCATAGGTAATTTGTTTTTAGAGGTTATAGACTTTATTTCTTTTTCTGCCATTTTTTTATATTCAGAAACATTAAAATTTACATTAGGTTCTATTATATCTATAAGATGATGAGGTATATTTTGCATTTCTTCCTTTGTAACTTTTGCAGAACCTATATCCATGTATTTATAAATTTGCATGGAATCAGCAGATATTATTTCTCCATTTAATTTTTGAGCAAGTTTTATGGATATATCAGTTTTACCTACAGCTGTGGGACCTGCTAATATAAATAAATTCTTCATAAAATCCCCCCCCTTTTTTTCATGTATGTCATATCTCTAAGTTAATAGATCACTTAACAACTTAAAACTTCATTTAAAAAATGTATTTTCATAATAAATGTTTTAACATAATTATTGTATTCTTTTAAATTTCTTTTCTAACTCATTTAATGTGAATTTTATTATAGTAGGTCTCCCATGGGGACAATTAAATGGATCATCTATAAATCTTAAATCTTCTACTAAAGCATTCATTTCTACATTAGATAAATTATCATTAGCTTTAATTGCAGCCTTACATGCCAACCTAGCTATAGCATTATACTTTATCGTCCAAGTTTCACCAGAACCCATGTTTTTAAGGTTTTCTAATATATCTATAAATAAATTTTTTACATCAGGTTTTCCTAATATTAATGGTACTTCTCTTATACTTATTGTATTATCGCCAAAAATCTCTATATTAAAACCTGCTTTAGAAAAAGTTTCTTTGTTATCTGTATAATATAAGAAATCTTCATGATATAATTCAATAATTATAGGAGTTATTAAAATTTGAGCTATCACATCATTTTCTTTAATACTATTTTTATATTTTTCAAATAGTATTTTTTCATGAGCAGCATGTTGATCTATAAGATAAAGAGTATCTCCATATTGAGCTAATATATATGTATTGTGAAATTGGCCTATTATATTCAATTTAGGAAACTTGGCTTCCTTCTCAAGGCTATTTTCGCTATTTTTACAACTACCATCTATTTCTAATAATTCACTATTTTCTTTGCATAATTGAAAATTTTTACTATTACATTCTTGTATTTGATTTTCAATGTAGCTTCCATTCTCAACATGTTTTGGAACTTCATAATTATGCTGCCATTTTGAATTTAAGTCAATGGGAAGCTGTATCAAATCTTTTTTATTTTCTATTTTTCCTAAACTATCTTCATATTTATTTTTATGAGTTATATCAGGTAAATCATTATTAATTTCTTCAACCGGAATATTAAAGGATTCTTTAATACTATCTCTTAAAGCTGTATGAACAGTGTCAAAGGTAATTTTAAAAATTTCCCTATCATCTCTAAATTTTATCTCAGATTTAGTAGGATGAACATTTACGTCTATGTATTCTGGAAATATGTCTAGGAACAATACAAAAAAAGGATACTTATTTATCATCAAAAAAGATTTAAAGGCATTTTCTACTGCTGCTGTCATTAGTTTGTTTTTTATATATCTTTTGTTTACAAATATACTTTCATTGTTTCTACTTCCTCTGCTTATTTCAGAATTGCCAATATATCCATATATAGACATTATATCTGTATGTCTTTCAAAGTTTAATACATTATCACATATGTTTTTTCCGTATACACATCTTATAGCATCTAATAAATTTCCTGTCCCATAAGTTGTAAGTACTTTTTTTTCGTTATTGATTAGCCTAAAGGAAATATCGCTGTGAGCTAGTGATAGCCTATTTAGTATATCTGTTATATAAGCAGATTCTCTACTAGAAGACTTTAAAAACTTTTTTCTAGCAGGAACATTAAAAAATAAATCATTAACTTCTATGGTAGTTCCTAAATTACAAGCTGCATCTTTAATATAATTTATATTTCCTCCACTTATTGAAATTTCTTTTCCGAAATCAAAATCTTTTGCTCTACTTCTTAAAACAGTATTTGACACAGAGGCAATACTAGCTAAAGCTTCTCCTCTAAATCCCATAGTATTTATGTTATAGATATCATCTATATCTCTTATTTTACTTGTAGCATGAGGCATAAAAACTTTTTCTATATCATCCGCATGGATACCATCTCCGTCATCTAAAACCTTTATACTTTTTTGCCCTCCATCTATGGTTTCTACAGTTATATTTTTAGCTCCTGAATCTATACTATTTTCAACTAATTCTTTTACTACCGAAAAAGGTCTTTCAACTACTTCTCCTGCGGCTATTTTATTAGAGGTTTCTAAATCTAATACATTTACTCTTTTCAAAATATTATTTTCACCACCTATATAACTTATTAAAAATAAGTAACTAAAAATCAAGTTACTTATTTTAATATTTTTATATTTGATAATGTACTTATTTAAGTTCCTTTGCTCTTCTTATTATATCATAAAGTTTATTAAATCCATCCATAGGTGTCATACTTAATACATCAAGAGAACTTATTTCTTTTATTAAGTTTTCCTTTTCTATATCAGTAAAACCCATTTGAAGAGGTACATTTTTATTTTCTTTAAGTGTCAAATTATTACCTTTTAATTTTTTAGATGTCACATCTTCATCAACACTTATATATTCCTTTGGTGTATGTGATATATCTTCTTTATTTATTTGAATATTATTGCTTAAAATTTCATTAACATCTATATCGCTGCTTTTCTCATTTTCAATAGAATTTAATACTTCTTTTGCTCTTTCAATAACCTCATCAGGCAAACCTGCCAATTTTGCTACTTCTATCCCATATGATTGATCTGCTCCACCACGTATGATTTTTCTTAAAAATACAATGTCACTGCCAATTTCTTTTACAGACACTGAGTAGTTTTTTACACCTTTAATTATGCTTTCTAGTTTAGTAAGTTCGTGATAATGGGTAGCAAACAATGTTTTGCATTTAAGTTTTTTATTTTTGCAAATATACTCTATTACAGACCAAGCTATACTTAAACCATCATAGGTACTAGTTCCTCTTCCAACTTCATCTAGTAGTATTAAGCTTTTATTAGTAGCATTCTTTAATATATTTGATACTTCCCACATTTCAACCATAAAAGTACTTTTACCCGCAGCTAAATCATCAGAAGCGCCTATTCTCGTAAATATTTTATCACAAACAGATATTACTGCCTTTTTAGCAGGAACAAAACTTCCTATTTGGGCCATAAGCACGATTAAAGCTACTTGCCTCATATAAGTAGATTTTCCTGCCATATTAGGACCTGTTATGATTAAAAGTTGTTCATCTGAAGTATTTATAATAGTATCATTTGATATAAAACTTCCTGAAGATATCATCTTTTCTACTACAGGATGTCTTCCCTCTTCAATATAAATATCTTCTTTACTGTTAATTTCTGGTTTGCAATAATTATTTTCTAAAGCTATAGTAGCAAGAGAACTTAAACAATCTATTTCAGATATAATTTTTGCGGTTTCCTGCATTCTATCTACTTGCTTTTCTATTTTATCTCTTACATCAATAAAAATGTCATATTCCAAATTAGTAAGCTTTTCTTCTGCTCCAAGTATTTTATCTTCCATTTCTTTAAGACTAGGAGTTATATATCTTTCTGCATTAGCTAAAGTTTGTTTCCTTATGTACCTTCCTTCTGGAATAGAACTTAGATTAGATTTTGTTACCTCAATATAGTATCCGAAAACTTTGTTGTATCCAACCTTTAAAGATTTAATACCTGTAATTTCTCTTTCGCTGTTTTCAAGAGAAGCAATCCAATCCTTACCATGTGCTTTAGCTAATTTTAATTCATCAACTTCTTCATTATATCCTTCTTTTATAAGATTACCTTCCTTTAAAGATATAGAAGGGGTATCTATTATAGCTTTATCTAATATTTCATATATATCCTGCAATTCATCTAATTTAACACTCATATTATGAAGAAGGGTAGTTTCAAAATTTGAAAGTATTTTTTTAATAATTGGTATTCTTTTTATGGAACCTTTAAGAGATATCAATTCTTTAGCGTTAACATTTTTAGAAGATATTTTTCCAACTAATCTTTCTATATCGTAAATTTCTTTTAGAGCTTCCTTTAAATCTTCATGAACTGATAAATTGTTTAATAACTCTTCTACAGAATCAAGCCTTAATTTTATAGAACTACTATTTATTAAAGGTTGTTCTATCCATTTTCTAAGTTGTCTTCCTCCCATGGCTGTGTTTGTTCTATCCATTACCCAAAGAAGAGATCCTTTTTTACTTTTATCACGTAAAGTTTCAGTTAATTCTAAATTTCTTCTAGAATTTATATCTATAGCCATATAATCTACTACATTATAATAATTAAAACAATTAATGTGTGATAATGAAGTTTTTTGCGTTTCAACAATATATTTCAAAAGACCATTTGAACATTTAATTAAAATTTCACTATAATCATCTTCTTTAAAACTGCTAAATTGTTTGTTTAACAATTCTCTTGAGTTTAAAATAAAAAACTCTTCTGAAAGACTGGTAAAAGCTGAAGTAAATCTTTCTTTTATATCCTTTTGTATCTTTTCGTCTAAATTATCTTGTATTAATATTTCCTTTGGTGAATACTTAGAAATTTCATCTAGCAAAGTTGCTAAGTTAAATTCCATATCTGTGCAGTTAAATTCTCCTGTAGATACATCTGCAAAACATAGCGAACACATATTTTTTCCTTTTTCTAAGTATAAAGACATTATATAGTTATTTTTATTTTCTTCTAAAAAAGAAGCATCTGTGTATGTACCTGGAGTAATTATTTTTATGATTCCTCTTTTAACAATTCCTTTAGATTGAGATGGATCTTCAAGTTGTTCACAAATAGCAACTTTATATCCTTTATTTATTAGTCTACTCATATAGGTATTGGCAGCGTGATAAGGTATACCACACATAGGTGCTCTATTTTCCAATCCACAATCTCTACCTGTGAGCACAAGCTCTAGTTCTTTAGAAGCTATTTTTGCATCCTCAAAGAACATTTCATAAAAATCTCCTAATCTAAAAAAAAGTATGCAGTCCTTACATCCTTCTTTTGCGTCTAAATATTGTTGCATCATTGGAGTTAATCCCAAATTAAAAACCTCCTCTAAACCATGTGGCAAGGGAAATAACATCCCCTTGCCACTTTAAATTTCTTCTCCTATTAATGAAAATGAATTTGCCTTAACAATTTTAACTTTGACAAGTTTTCCTATATTATCTTTACTGCCAGGAAAATTAACAAGTTTACCTGTTCTTGTCCTTCCAGTCAATTTAGTGTCATCATTTTTACTCAAGTCTTCAACTAAAATTTCTTCAATTCTACCTTCGTACTTTTTATTATTTTTAGCACTAGAAGCATTGATTATTTCTACTAACCTATTAAATCTCTCATGCTTCACATCTTCACCTATTTGCTCTTCCATTTCATCTGCAGGGGTTCCTTTTCTTCTTGAATATATAAATGTAAATGCAGAATCATATTGTACTTCTCTTGCTAAACTTAAAGTTTCTTCAAAATCTTCTTCTGTTTCTCCTGGAAAACCTACTATAATATCTGTAGTTATAGATACATTAGGTATAGTTTCTCTTATTCTGTGTACTAAATCAAGATACTGCTCTTTTGTGTAATGTCTATTCATCTTTTTTAATATGCTGCTTGACCCTGATTGAACAGGTAAATGTACCTGTTCACACACATTTTTACACTCTGCAATAGCATCTAGTACATCCTGCGTAAAATCCTTAGGGTGAGGAGTCATAAATTTAATTCTTTCTAATCCTTCTATTTTATTTATTCTTATTAAAAGATTTGCAAAACTTAGTTTAGGTTCTAAATCTTTACCATAAGAATTAACATTTTGTCCAAGTAAAGTAATTTCTTTATAACCCTTTGATATTAAATCTTTTATTTCATTTTCGATATCTTCAGGTCTTCTACTTCTTTCTCTACCTCTTACAAAAGGAACTATACAATAAGTACAAAAATTGTTGCATCCATACATTATTGTGACAAAAGCTTTAACATCACTTTTTCTGTCTATTGGAAGGCCTTCAACAATTCCGTCTTCCTTATTTTGAATTTCAATTATAGAATTTTGTTCTTGTTTTACCCTATTCAAATATTCTGGGAATTTATATGCATTATGAGTTCCAAATATAATATCTACAAATGAAAATCTCTTTATTATCTCTTTCGCCATTCCTTCCTGCTGCATCATGCATCCGCATATTGCTATTATCAAATCAGGTTTTTTA
Source organism: Clostridium drakei (assembly GCF_000633595.2). Classification (GTDB taxonomy): domain Bacteria; phylum Bacillota; class Clostridia; order Clostridiales; family Clostridiaceae; genus Clostridium_AM; species Clostridium_AM drakei. The sequence continues at coordinate 315,776 of NZ_JIBU02000012.1, forward strand.
TCCTTAAGCTTTTTTAGTGCACCAAGATTTCCATACACTTTTAATTCGGCATTTTCTCTTACGCAACAAGTATTAAATATTATTAGATCAGAATCTTGTTTTACCTCAGTTCTTTCATAACCGATTTTTTTTAGCATGCCAGATAATTTTTCAGAATCCTCTTCATTCATCTGACATCCCCAGGTTTCTATAAAAAATAGTTTGTTATTTTCTTTAATTTTTAATTCATTGCTCAATTATTTCACCTCTACATTTATGCTACTTATTTCATTGTTGTATACTTAACCTTTTACATTATACTATATTTTTTTACTAATATCTATTTTATATTATTTATATGGCTAAAAAGTTAGTAAATTTTAAAATTTTAAATACATTAATGTAAAATAAGAAAAACTCTATTTCGATAATAATACATTGACAATAAGATATACTTGTTATTTAATATTTGAATTTTTTGCTTTTTATTTTTTCTTATTTTTAAATATTTGGTATAAATAGCTTTATACAAAGATTTGCAAACGTTTATTTGTTTTACACGCATAATATTTAAAAATAACTATGTTTAATCTCAACTATCAATAAAATAATGAATAAAAAATTGTAATATTAATAACATTAAAAATCATTTTAGTCACTTTGAAAATGTTTTCAAATTAACTGAATTTTAAATTAATTATAATATAAATCTAAAATAGCATGCAATTTTCTATAAATAAAAAGGATTTTTTTATTTTTTATAGAATAAGTTAATATATACATTAAATATTATATAATTTTTCGGAGGGATTTTTATGGATATACGTTTTTCAGAAAGAGCTGATAGCCTAAAGGCATCAGAAATTAGAGAGCTTTTAAAATTAACAGAAATGCCTGAAATCATTTCTTTTGCTGGTGGATTACCTGCTCCTGAATTATTTCCTGTTAAAGAAATGGAAGGAATCATGCAAAAAGTTTTAGAAAGAGATGGAAAATTAGCTTTACAATATAGTTCTACAGAAGGTTTCAAACCTTTAAGAGAAATAATTGCTAAGCAAAGAATGACACCTGCAAAAGTAAATGTCACTGCTGATAATATAGCTATGACAACAGGGTCACAACAAGGAATAGAATTTTCAGCTAAGATATTCGTAAATGAAGGCGATGTAATTATTTGTGAAAGTCCTAGTTATTTAGGTGCAATTAATGCATTTAAAGCATACAGACCAAAATTTGTAGAAATACCAATGGATGAACATGGTATGATAATAGAAGATTTAGAAAAAGCATTGAAAGCAAATCCTAATGCTAAAATGATATATACTATACCTGATTTTCAAAATCCTACTGGAATTACTATGCCAGATGATAGAAGAAAAAGAATTGCAGAATTAGCGGCAGAATATAAAATCCCTGTAATAGAGGATAATCCTTATGGAGATCTTATATTTGAGGGAACAAGACATCCTTCTATAAAAAGCTTTGATAAAGAAGGATGGGTCATTTATCTTGGAACATTTTCAAAAAATTTCTGTCCTGGTTTGAGATTAGGTTGGATATGCGCTGTACCTGAAATTTTAGAAAAATATATAGTAGTAAAACAAGGTGCTGATTTACAATGCAGTACATTGGATCAAAGAGCAACTGCATTATTTATGGAAACTTATAATTTAGATGAACATATAGAAAGCATAAAAAAAGTTTATGGAAAACGTAGAACTTTAATGCTTGAATGTTTGGACAAATATTTTCCTAAAGAGGTGACTCATACAAACCCTTATGGAGGACTATTTACATGGGTTAAGTTAAGAGACGGACTTGATGCTGCAGAAATATTAAAAGAAGCTTTAAAAGAGAATGTAGCTTATGTTCCTGGTGGTTCCTTCTTCCCTAATGGCGGTCATCCAAATTATTTTAGATTAAACTATTCCTGCATGCCTGATGACAAAATAATAGAGGGAGTGAAGAGATTAGGCAAAGTTCTTGCTAAATATTACTAAAATATCTAAAAAATTAATTAATAAAACCCACCTTTTAGGGTAAACTACTCCTAAAAGGAGGGACTATTTTATGCATGATATGAAAAAATCAGATCAACTTGAAAAAGATAAGGATTTAGTAAGATGTGAGTGTATTGGAGATAGAAACTATTTCCAACAAATTCAGTGTGAATCCATGTTTCAATTGAAATCAGCTTATGTTCCAATTGAAAGCATTATAAAAAAATAATCTCTGTCATAAATACAGAGATTATTTTTTTAATTGCCATTTATATATTTGTCCTAATATTTTAAAACCTAAACTTTTATATAAATTTAATGCTATTTCATTTGAAGATTTAACTTTTAATTTTACTTTAGTAAAATTATTGCATTTAATTATATTAAAAAGATATCTAAGCAGTACTTTACTGTATCCATATCCTCTATATTCTTCAAGTATACCAAAATTCACTATGACGGGCATGTCATCCTCTAATATTATTTGACCATACCCAATATACTCTTCATTTCTTTTTAAGAATATAGAGCCATTCTGAACGTAATAATCTTGCATCTCATCAATATATATATCGTCTAATGTTAATGGTATTCTAGAATCATCTTTAAATATTTTATTTTGTAAATCGCATCTTAGTTTTTCGTCAACACCTAATCTAAAAATTTGAAATTCTAAGCCTTCTTTTTGTATTAATGGTATATGTTCTTCAATACAGTGTAAGAGTATTAAAGTTCCATCCTTTTTATGAAAACCTATATTCTGCAAAACTTCAAAATTATAATTGTTATTTTCACATAAATATGAAATAGTACAATTATGCTTTAAAATATCTATTAGAAATTTGTATGGCAAATGACTGTGTATTTTAGGTACATTTAAAGAATTTATATTACAATTATTTTTATCTTCCATTTCAAACCAAATGTATCCTATGTAATCATCTTGTTTTTTTAATAATTTAACTTTTCGTTTTAAAAACATTTGGCTAGCAAAATTACATTTATCATAAGCCTCAAAGAAATCTTTGTTTAAAGAATTGAAACTAGAATTACTTGTATTTAGTTTTTTGAAAATATCGAAATTCTTTTTATTTAGTCTTACGCATTGAAACATGTTAATTATCCTCATAATTGAAAATTATTAATAACACCTTATTTTAAGTATAATTCCTAAGTTATTTTTAGTCAAATTCACTAATAATTTTAAGAGTAACTTTCAATATAATTTAAATATTCTTCTAAAAATTTATTCTGCATATCATTATATTTTATAAGTCTATTTAATTTGTGAATATACTTGCTTTCATCCCACTTTTTATATTTGATATATCTTTTTCTACCAAGCTTCCAAAACTTATGTGGAAAAACTATTAAAGCAAGCATTACTTCTAACTCGCTTTTTTCTAATTTATTAACTTCATTATAAGCTTCTATTAAAATTTTCGCTTTTTCAAAACTCCATTCATAAGAACTTTTAAACATTAGCCTTCTTATAAATTTACCTAAATCATTAATATGAAGATCTATAATAATACTATCTAAATCTATTATATAGTATTGATTATTCTTTTTTATTATATTTTGATAATAAAAGCTATCATGACATATAGTTTTGTTTTTTTCTGCTTGTCTAGATAATTTATAATAATCTGAATCATTTAAAAACTTTAAGGATATCATTGCTCTATTATATATATTATCTAAACAGCTACAATACATTGAATCAAATTTAGTTTTTATCCTTTTGTTTTTCACAATTCTTTCAAATTTTTCTAAATCTCTTAAATTATCTTTAAAAATTTTGGGCCAATTTTTTAAATTATTCCGTATTTTAAGTTGAGTAGTATCTATACCATTTGCTGCTTTGTGATATTGAGCTAATAATTTTACACAGGTTATAGCTTCTTCTATATTACCTAAATCACATTCTTCTCCATCTATCCATTCTGTAGCATAAAAAAGTATATCTTTATACTTAACATATTTATCTTGAGTTTTAGTTTTATAATATTTAGCTGTATTAAAAAAACCCTTATCTGAAAGAGCATCTACTAAAAAACTTCCATTGTGCGGCTTATATTTTCCATGATTTATTCTCTTTAGACAAACATTACCATTATTTGTTTCTATTTTATATGCACTTCTCACCTTAGAATAATTTATAACTTCAAAATCATATTTTTCAAGCACTGCATTTACCATGTTTTTTTCTTTTTTTGGCATGTTATTTTCAATGGTAATATCATAGTTCTCCATTTATATTTTCACCACCTATAAAACATATATATAATAATATATTAAAATAGATGGAATTTAATTACAGTTATTTAATCTTAATGAATAAGAGACCATCTTATCGATGATCTCTTATATATTTGACGCTTTAACTGACACAGGTTGTTCAAATATTCCTCGCTTTACCTCAGTAGCGGTCATATTCTTTGCATTTAATTTTTCAGTCATATAATTACATGCATCCCATGGATTTACTTTATCACCACAAGTAAATACGTCAACAGCGGCGTATCCAAGCTCTGGCCAAGTGTGTATTGTCAAATGAGATTCTGATATTATAACAACCCCACTAACACCTTGGGGACTAAACTTATGGAAAGCAACTTCTCTCACCTCTGCACCTGCCTTTAATGCAGAATCCACCATTACTTTTTCAATAAATTCTTTATTATTTAAGCTTTCGGAACTACACCCATAAATTTCTGCTAAAATATGACGTCCTAATTCATTCATTATCCGTATTTACCCCCTTATATAAAATGATAACAATTAAATTTTATCAAATATAATAAAAAAGTCAATATATATAGGTATTTTTTCATAATATGCATAAAAAAACTCTTGTTATTTAAAAATCCCTCTTAAATACTACAGAGTTTATTTAACATGTATATAAAAATGCGTGTTCTATAGTTTTATATTACACGCATTTTACAAAAATTATTCTAAAATATTAAATTTCATCTACCTCTTTGATACTTAATCCTATTTTTTTATTTTCTTTATTTACTTCTAATATTTTTGCTTTTATCTCTTCACCTATTTTTAAGGCATCCTCGGGTTTATTTATTCTCTTGTGACTTATTTGAGATATATGAACCAACGCATCCACACCTGGTTCCAATTCAACAAAAGCACCAAAGTTAGCAAAACGAACTACCTTTCCAAGAACTATGTTCCCTACAGGATATTTAATATCTACATTAGTCCAAGGGTCTTCTATAGTTTTTTTAATAGATAAAGAAAGTTTTTTCTTTTCCTTATCTACATCAAGTATATAAACTTTTACTTTCTTTCCTATTTTAAGTGAATCTTCAGGTTTTTCCACCCTGCCCCAAGATATTTCTGATACATGAAGAAGTCCATCAACTCCTTGTACATCTACAAAGGCACCAAAATTAGTTAATCTCTTAACTTCACCTTCTACAACTGTATCCTTTTCTAATGAATTCCAAGTTTCTTGATCTTTAACTTCTTTTTCAGATTTTAATAAATCTCTTCGTGAAGCTACTATTCTTCTTCCTTTTCTTTCTTCTTTAAATTCTATTATATTTACTTCTAGTTCTTTATCTATATATACAGAAAGGTCATTTACATGAAAAAGCTCTACATGCGATGCAGGTATAAATATTCTTATACCCTTATAAGTTGCAACTAATCCTCCCTTTACTGCATCTTTAACTAACACTTTTAATGAATTTTTATTTTCACTTGCTTCTTTAACTTCTTTAAAAGCACTTTCTCTTTGAAGCTCTATTTTAGATAAGACTACATAACCATCTTCATTTTTTCTTCTTATAACCTTAACTTCTAATTCATTTCCAACTTGAATTAAATCTGATAAATTTAAATTATCATCCTTTGTTACTTCTGATTTAGGAAGTAAACCATCTGATTTATAACCTATATTTAGAAATGCTTCTTTTTCATTTACTGTAATTACAGTACCTGTAATTACTTGACCTACTATTATTTGTTTATCATTTTGTTCCATGTAAGCTAGCTGCTCACTCATTTCTAGATTTTTCCCTTCGCACATTTTTGAAATTGCCTCCTTTATTATCCAGTGAGGTGTTGAAGCACCTGCTGTAACACCTATAGTATTTATTTTAGAATTAATTATATCATCAGGTATTTCTCCTGAATTTTCAACATGAATAGTATTTGAGCAGTTATTTTTACATATTTCATAAAGCTTAGTAGTATTAGAACTATTTCGTCCACCGAGAACCACCATAAAATCTACTTTTTTAGAAAGTTTTTCAGCAGAATTTTGTCTTAGTTCAGTTGCACTACATATAGTGTTAAACGCAACAATTTCTTTACAATTCTTTACTATTATACTTAAAGCTCTTTCCCAATTTTCCTGCTTTTCAGTAGTTTGTGAAACAACACAAATTTTACCTGGCAAGTTTTTAAAATCTGAGCCATTTTTAGATATAATTGCTTTATTATCACACCATCCATTAATACCTATAACTTCTGGATGACTTTTATCACCTACAATAAGTATGGAATAACCTAATTTATAATATTCATCTACTTTTTTATGTATATTTGCTACATAAGGACACGTAGCATCAACTATGTTCAAAGACTTGCTTTGCAACAGTTCTATAGTTTTTTTCGGAACACCATGAGATCTTATTATAACTATATCGTCTTCATTTAGATCATTTATAACATCTAATTCTATTGGATATATATTTTTCTCTTTCAAGTAATTTACTACATCACTATTATGAATTAAAGGTCCTAAAGTAAAAACTTTCTTATTATACCTTTTTTGCACATTTTCTGCCTCTTCTACTGCCCTTTTTACTCCAAAGCAGAAACCAGCTTCATCTGCTAAAACAATTTTCATCTTCAATCACCTTCAATCATATTTGCTTTTTTAAATAGTTTTCTATGTAATCAGATATTAAACTAATTACATCATCTATAGATAGTTTGGAAGAATCTATTTCTATAGCATCATGAGCTTTTCTTAAAGGATTTACGTCCCTATTAGAATCTATGTAATCTCTTTTTAGTATATCATTTAGTATGTCATTATATTCTACAGTAATGCACTTTTCCTTAAGCTCTTCATATCTTCTTTTTGCCCTTTCTTCTGCATTAGCAGTTAAAAAGAACTTAAGAGGAGAATTTTTTAGAACTACAGTGCCAATATCTCTTCCATCCATTATTACATCATATTTATTTGCTATGTCTTGTTGAAGTTTTACAAGTATTTCTCTTACTTCAGGTATAGCAGCATAATTAGACACATTATTGCTTACTTCAATGCTTCTAATTTCTTCACTTATATCTTCATTATTAACTATCAATGAATCACCTTTAAAATACATATTTAGAGAATTTGTAAGGTTACATATAGAATTAACATCTTTATAATTTATATTATTTCTTAAGGATATTAGTGTAACAGCTCTATACATAGAGCCAGTATTTATATACATTAAATTAAATTTAGTAGCTATAATATTAGCTATTGTACTCTTTCCTGCACCAGCAGGTCCATCAATTGCTACAGAAATACTCAAATTTTCATTCCGCCTTTCTAAAAAGTAACATAAATGTATAATATTTTATCTTTTATTTTATAACACATATTTTATATATATTCTATAAAAAAGTATAAAATCCTTTATTTTATCCCACAATTTATTAAATAAAAACTTATTAAATTTTAATATTTATTTAAACACTTGAATTTTAAAAAATTCTTCATTCATCTATTTTAGTTCCTGCTAAATAACCTGTTGAAAGAGCTATTTGTATATTAAATCCACCTGTATAAGCATCTACATCCATAATTTCACCAGCAAAATATAAATTATTTAATATTTTAGATTTCATTGTAGAAGGATCGATTTCTTTAACATTTACACCTCCAGCGGTGACTATTGCTTCTGATATAGGTCTAAGACCTTTTATATTTAATGATAGGTTTTTAATCAAATTCACTAAATTTTTTCTTTCTTCTTTTGTAATTAAATTTACTTTCTTTATTGAGTCTATTCCTGAAAGAGCAATTATAATACTTATAAGTTTTTTTGGAAGAAGTTCATCTAGAGAATTTTTAAAATCTTTATTTAAATATTTAGAAAAATCTTTTTGTATTCTCTTATCTAACTCTTCATTTGATAATGCAGGTTTTAAATCAATAATGGCTTTTAGATTATTAGATTTATTTATTATTCTACTTGCACTTAAAACTATAGGCCCTGAAATACCAAAATGAGTAAAAAGCATTTCTCCAAAATCTTTATAAAGGTTTTTATTTTTGTTATCCTTAATAGTTAATTCTACATTTTTCAAAGAAAGACCTTGAAGTTCTTTTATCCAATCTTCTTCTATTTCAATAGGAACTAATGAAGGCATAAGCTTTGTTATATTATGTCCTAGATCCTGTGCAATCTTAAAACCTTCGCCAGTAGATCCAGTTTGAGGATAGGAAATGCCACCTGTACACAATATGAAATTATCACCTTCAATAATTGAACCATCTTCAAGTTGCACTGCATTTATTATATTATTTTCAAATACAAATTTTTTAACTTTTGTATTCAATTTTATATCTACATTATTTTTTCGTAAAACTTTCTCTAATGCACTTATTATATCTGAAGATTTATCAGACTTTGGAAATACTCTATCTCCTCTTTCTACTTTCAATTTGACATCTGAATTTTCAAAAAAATTCATTGTATCTTCATTAGTAAATGTATAAAGAGCACTATATAAAAAAGTAGAATTACCTGGTATGTAATCAAAAAAATCATTTATATCTTTGGCATTAGTTACATTACATCTTCCTTTTCCTGTTATGTATAATTTTTTCCCAAGCTTTTCATTTTTTTCAATTAGTATAGTATTATGTTTTTTAGATGCAGCTATTGCAGCCATCATGCCTGCAGGACCCCCACCAATTACTATGACTGTTGACATAAATTCACCACCTTAAATATAATCAATTATAATATTAATATATTAATATAGTTTATGCAAATTGGAAATAAAAAATTTGATACCTGGATTTATTCTTAAATTTAAATTATTCATAAAAAAAGACGAATTCAACAAATGAATTCGTCTCTTAAATCTAAACTTGCTTAAAATTAATAGTTTCCTTGAGCATGCATTGCATCTGCAACTTTTACAAATCCAGCAATATTAGCTCCAGCAACTAAGTTATATCCAAAGCCGTAAGCTTCAGATGCATCTTTACAACTGTTATATATATTAACCATTATTTGATGAAGTTTTGTATCAACTTCTTCTGCTGTCCATGATAATCTTTCACTGTTTTGTGACATTTCAAGAGCTGAAGTAGCAACTCCGCCAGCATTAGCAGCTTTAGCAGGTCCTACTATAACGCCATTTTTCTGTAAATATTCAACAGCTTCATTTGTGCATGGCATATTAGCAACTTCACAAACAAGTTTTATACCATTTGCAACTATTTGTTTAGCATGCTCTAAATGTATATCATTTTGAGTAGCACTTGGCATTATGATATCAGCTTTAACTCCCCAAGGTTTTTCGCCTTTGAAGAATTTAACTCCAAATTTGTCAGCATAATCTTGTACTTTATCTCTTCCTGATGAACGCATTTCAAGTAAATAATCAATTTTTTCACCTAAAACGCCATCTGGATCATAAACATATCCATCTGGACCTGAAAGTGTTACAACTTTACCACCTAGGTCAGAAACTTTTTTACATACTCCCCAAGATACATTACCGAATCCTGATATTGCAACTGTCTTACCTTTGAAGTCTGTTCCTTCATGTTTAAGCATTTCTGCACAATAATAAGTTGCTCCAAATCCTGTAGCTTCTGGTCTTACTAAACTTCCACCGTAAGATAATCCTTTACCTGTAAGAACTCCATTTTCAAATGCTCCACGTATTCTTCTATATTGTCCATAAAGATATCCTATTTCTCTTCCACCAACACCGATGTCACCTGCTGGTACATCAACATCTGGTCCTATATGTCTGTAAAGTTCAGTCATAAAGCTTTGGCAAAATCTCATAACTTCATTATCTGACTTTCCTCTTGGATCAAAGTCAGAACCACCTTTACCTCCACCTATTGGAAGTCCAGTTAATGAATTCTTTAATATTTGTTCAAAACCTAGAAATTTGATTATTCCTATGTATACTGATGGATGAAATCTTAAGCCACCCTTGTAAGGTCCTATGCATCCATTGAACTGTACTCTAAATCCACGATTAACTTGAACTTTTCCTGCATCATCAACCCATGGAACTCTAAAAGTAATTTGTCTTTCTGGTTCACAGAATCTTTCTAAAAGGTTTTCTTCAACATATTCTGGGTGCTTTTCAAATACTGGTCCTATACAAGATAAAACTTCTTCTACAGTTTGTAAAAATTCTGGTTCATTACCGTTTCTCTTTTTTACCTTTTCTAGTACCTCATTGATATAATTTTGTACATTTTCTTTTGTCATTATAAACCCTCCCCATGATAATTAAAGTATATTTATATGATATCCTTCATCATTATATAGTATTCAACAAAAAATTCATTTTTCCTTCTTATTTTAAAAAAAAATTTTTGATTTTTGAAATTTTTAATTTATTATCAAGACTTGGATACAATTTTTGCTTCTTTTACAAATCATTTTCCTTAAAGGAATATACTTGATATTCTTGCCATATTCCTTCTAAATCAGAAAAAGTTTTAGATATTTTTTCTTTTTCTCTTAATCCTACTGCAATTATTAGTGCATTAATAACACTAAGTGGTGAAACTAATGAATCTACAAAAGAAGCCATATTACTTTGAGCAATTAGTGTATAATCAGCTCTAGCAGCTAATGGTGAGAGTAAGCTATCAGTAATTGCAGTAACTTTTGCACCTCTACTTTGCGCAAAAGATAACGCTTCAATAGTTCTGGCTGCATATCTTGGGAATCCAATTCCTATAACCAAATCTTCATCGGTAACATTAATCATTTGCTCAAAAATATCACTTATACCATAGCTAACTACTTTTACATTATCTAAAATAAGATTTAAGTAAAATCCTAAAAATTCAGAAAGTGCTGTAGAGCTTCTAAGACCTATTATATATATTTTTTTAGCTTCAAATATATTATTTACAACATCTTCAAATGTTTTATGATTTATTTTTTCAAGAGTTGCTCTTATATTTTCCATATCTGATTTTAATACGCCCTTTAAAGCACTTTCTTCACTTACAAAATCATTAGAAAGTTCAATTCTTTGAACTGTAGTAAGTTTATTTTTTATTAACTCTTGAAGAGCTTTTTGGAGTTTTGGATATCCTGAAAATCCGAGTTCATTTGCAAATCTAACTACTGTAGATTCACTTACTCCTACACTAACACCTAATTTAGCTGCAGTCATAAATGCTGCTTTATCATAATGTTTTAAAATGTATTCAGCTATGAGCTTCTGTCCTTTACTTAATCTTGGAAATTTAACTTGAATTGTTCTCATTAAATCCTGCTTGTTATTATCTTCCATAACTATTCAATCCTTTCTTATCATCCTCATTCTTTTGCAATATTTATTTCATTTTAACATCTATTGAACAAACTTTCAATAGATCTTTCAATTGTTGATCATTTTTCTTTGTAAATATTTACAATGTTCCTGTTTTCTTTTTCAGTTACACCTAAAACAATATTATATTCACTTAGGTTTTTGTTCATAAAATCCACAATTTTATACATATCTTCATAGTATACAAACTCTTTTGATGCTATTAATTCTAATTTATCCTTCATTTTTTACCTCCTAAATTTATCTTTTCTATTGCAATTATGATGTGATCATTTGGATCCTTATTTACAAAAGAATGAAGCATAGCTTTATATTTTTCGGAAGATTTTTAACTAAGTTGATTTTTTTAGTTTACTATTGTTGTAATTAACATAATATTAAATATGTAAATATAATTTTTAGCTTTAAAATTAAGATTATATATATTTAAATAAGTTTATATAATCTTAATTTATACAATTACTTTATATTTTGAATTTCTTTAGTATTTAAATATCTCCATTTTCCTAAAGGCAAATTCCCTAGTTTTATATCACCTATTTGTAATCTTTTTAGTTCTAATACTTGATGATTTATAAAATCACACATTTTTCTTATTTGTCTATTCCTACCTTCATGTATAATTATTTCAACTTCGCAATAATCTTTAAATTTTTTTACAATTTTAAATTTTGCTGGTGCTGTAACATATCCATCTATATTTATTCCTTTTTCAAATTTTTTTATATCATTTTCTGTAGGAATTCCTTTAATTAATGCTATATAAATCTTATTTTTTTCTTGTTTTGGATGTATTATTTTGTTATATATATCCCCATCATTAGTGAGCAGTATCAATCCTGATGTATCATAATCCAATCTACCTATAGGATATATTCTTTCTGTAACATCTACTAAATCTAAAATTGTTTTTCTTCCCCTCTCATCTTTCACTGTAGAAACATATCCCTTTGGCTTGTTAAGTGCAATATATACTTTGTTCTTTTCTTTCTTTATTAATTTACCGTCTAATGTTACTAAGTCTTTTTCTTCATCTATTTTAGCACCTAATTCATTCACTATTTTCCCATTAACTTTAACCCTAGCTTGTAATATAATTTCTTCACATTTTCGTCTAGAAGCTATTCCACAAGCTGCCATATATTTTTGTAGTCTTTCTTCCATAAAACTCACCTCCTTTGGAAATTACTATTAAATTATAAAACTATTTATGAAAGTATACAATATAGTTAAAATAGTTATATTATTTTAGAATAAATCTTCTAATTTATGTTAATAATTACATTAATATCTGCTATTAGAAGGAGGATTTTAAATGAGACTTCCAAATCACATTGGTATTATACCTGATGGTAATAGACGCTGGGCTGTTAATCATGGATTAGAAAAAGAAGCTGGTTATACTTGGGGACTTCAGCCAGGTATGGAAATATTCAAAATTTGTAAAGAACTTGGAATTAAAGAATTAACTTATTATGGATTTACTGTAGATAACACTAAAAGACCTAAAGCACAGACTAAAGCTTTTACTGCAGCATGCATAGAAGCTGTTAGAATGCTTTCAAAAGAAGACGCCTCACTTTTAGTAGTCGGAAACTCATCTTCTCCTATGTTTCCACATGAATTATTACCTTTCACAAAAAGAAAGTTTTTTGGTAAGGGTACTATGAAAATTAATTTTTTAGTAAACTATGGCTGGGAATGGGATTTGTCACCCGTACACAATTTAGATAATAATACTAAATATTATTTAAAATCGTCAGAAATAAATAGAGTAGATTTAATAGTAAGGTGGGGTGGCAGAAGAAGGCTTAGTGGTTTTCTTCCTGTGCAATCCGTATATTCAGATTTTTATATTATAGATGATTATTGGCCTGACTTCAAAAAATCTCAATTAATGGATGCATTAAATTGGTATAGTACTCAAGATGTTACTTTAGGTGGCTAATATGCATTAAAAGTATTTTTATTAGTTTCAAAAACATCATAACTCAATATTGATCTAATTTTTCAAACTAATAATTTTTATAAATTTGAAAATAATAATATTGAAAGGGTGATGACAATGAATAATGAAACAATAAAAAATAATTCTTTTAAAATTCCTATTGAAAAACATGACACTGCAGCTTGGGCAAACATTACCGAAACTAGACCTGTCAGCAATGTTTCTATTCCTAATGAATATGAAACTATGAATGCAAAAGAATGGGTCGATTCAAATCAAAAATAAACAATTTTAATTAAAAAGGAGTCTTTCTAATTAAAAAGAAGACTCCTTTTCTATTTACAATATACTAAAATTTTTGTTCTGCTAATCTTTTGTAGGTTTCATATCTTTCCTTTGCATGTTTTTCTGCTTCATTAAACATATTTTCTGCAATATCAGGAAATACATTCATAAGAGATGTATATCTTATCTCTCCATTTATAAAATCTTTGAAAGATTTTGTTGGTTCTTTTGAATCCATTATAAATGGATTTTTACCTTCCTCTTTTAATTCTGGATTAAATCTATACATATGCCAATATCCTGATTCTACAGCTTTTTTGCCTTCCATAACACTAGTTGCCATACCAGATTTTATACCATGATTAATACATGGGGCATAAGCTATTATAAGTGATGGTCCTTTATATTTTTCGGCTTCAATAAGTGTTTTTATAGTTTGATTCATGTTAGCCCCCATTGATATTTGTGCCACATATACATATCCATAACTCATGGCCATCATTCCCAAGTCTTTCTTCCTTATTTTTTTACCTGACGCTGCAAATTTAGCAACAGCAGCAGTTGGAGTTGCTTTTGAAGATTGACCTCCTGTATTAGAATATACTTCTGTATCCATTACAAATAGATTAACATCATCACCAGATGCGAGAACGTGGTCTAATCCTCCGTATCCAATATCATATGCCCATCCATCTCCACCTATTATCCATTGAGATTTTTTAACTAAAAAATCTTTTTTATCTAGTATTTCCTTTATTATTTCATTTCCGTTATAATTATGATCATTTAAAATTTCAAGTATATTTTTTGAAGCTGCCTTTGACTTTTCTCCATCATACATACCTTCAATCCACTCTTTAAATGCATCCTTTATTTTATCAGCTCCTGGAGAAACTATATATTCTTCCATCAAATCTTTAAGCTTCTCTCTTATTTGTTTAACTCCCAAATACATCCCATATCCATACTCTGCATTGTCTTCAAAAAGTGAATTTCCCCAAGCAGGACCTTTTCCATCTGCATTTACAGTATAAGGTATTGATGGTGCACTTGCTCCCCAAATAGAAGAACAGCCTGTGGCATTTGCAATCATCATTCTTTCTCCAAATAATTGAGTAATAAGTCTTACATAAGGAGTTTCTCCACATCCTGGACATGCTCCATTAAACTCTAAAAGTGGTTTTGCAAATTGACTTCCTTTTACTGTACCTTTATCCATAACAGTATCTTTATATCTGATCTTATCTGCATATTCCCAATTTTCTGCTTGTTTTTCAATTTCTTCTTCTGCTGACTTCATAATAAGTGCTTTCCCTGGTGCTGGACAGACATCTGCACAATTTCCACATCCAGTACAATCCAGTGGATCTACCTGAATACGATACTCAAACATTTCTAAACCTTTACCAACAGCTTTTTTTGTTTCAAAGGTATCTGGTGCATTTTTTACTTCTTCTTCATTTAATAAAAATGGTCTTACAGTAGCATGAGGGCAAACATATGAACATTGATTACATTGAATACATTTCTCTATTTGCCACTCTGGTATCATAACTGCAATGCCTCTTTTTTCATAAGCAGTAGTACCTAATGGAAATGAACCATCCTCCATACCTGAAAATGCACTTACTGGAAGATCATCTCCTTGATGTTTTGACATTGGTATTTGAATATCCTTAACAAACTTATTATCCACTTCAAAATCTTTTTTATCTTCACATGAGTTTTTCCATGAGTCTGGAACATTTACTTTTATAAGAGATTCTATCCCCTTATCCACTGCAGCTTTATTCATTTCTACAATTTTTTCACCTTTTTTTCCATAAACCTTTTCTATGGAATCTTTTAAATATTTTACTGCATTTTCTATTGAAATTATATTTGATAATTTAAAGAATGCAGATTGCATAATCATATTAATTCTTCCACCTAAGCCTATATTTCTTGCAATTGTCACTGCATCTATAGTGTAAAATTTAATATTATTTTCAGATATATATCTCTTCATTGCTCCTGGAAGTTTTTCTTCTAAATCATTAGCATCCCATGGACAATTAAGTACAAAACTTCCACCTTTTTTAAGTCCTTTAAGTACATCCTGCTGATATATAAAAGATTTATTATGGCATGCTATATAATCTGCATTATAAACTAAATAAGGAGATTTTATAGGTTTTTTACCAAATCTTAAATGAGAAACAGTAGTTCCACCTGATTTTTTACTATCATAAGAAAAATAAGCTTGAGCATAAAGCTGAGTATTATCTCCTATTATTTTAATAGCACTCTTATTAGCTCCTACTGTACCATCAGAACCTAACCCCCAGAATTTACAACTTACAGTTCCTTCTGGTGTAGTTTCTATAGGATCTCCATTAGTCAGTGAAGTATTAGTTACATCATCTGTAATACCAATAGTAAAGTTATCCTTAGGAGAAGAACTTTTTAAATTATTAAACACAGCTAATATTTGAGATGGTGTAGTATCTTTAGAACCTAATCCATATCTTCCTCCTACTATTAAAGGTCTATTTTCGTTTTTATAAAATATATGAACTACATCTAAGTATAATGGCTCTGCTAGTGATCCTGGTTCTTTAGTTCTATCTAATACAGCTATTTTTTTTGTTGTACTTGGAAGAACATTAAAGAAATATTTTTCTGAAAATGGTCTATATAAATGAACTTTTATGCATCCTACTTTTTCTCCTTTATTCATAAGGTAATCTACAGTTTCATCTATAGTATCGCATACAGATCCCATAGCAACTATCACATATTCAGCATCTGGTGATCCATAATAATCAAAAGGGTGGTATACTCTTCCTGTAATTTTTTCTATCTCTCTCATATAATCTTCTGTTATATCTGGTACTGCTTCATAAAATTTGTTTGAAGCTTCTCTACCTTGGAAATAAATATCTGGATTTTGTGCTGTTCCACGCACTACAGGATGTTCAGGATTCAAAGCTCTATTTCTAAATTCTTTAATTGCATTGTAATCCACTATTTTATCTAAATCTTTGTAATCTATAACTTCTATTTTTTGATATTCATGAGAAGTTCTAAAACCATCAAAAAAGTGTAAAAATGGTACTCTAGATTTAATTGCAGAAAGATGAGCAATACATCCTAAATCCATTACTTCTTGAACGCTTGAGGACGCTAAAAGAGCAAAACCTGTTTGACGGCAAGCCATTACATCTTGGTGATCACCAAAAATTGATAAAGCATGTGCAGCAATTGCACGTGCTGTTACATGAAAAACTCCTGGTAGATGTTCACCTGCTATTTTATACATATTAGGAATCATTAATAATAATCCTTGTGAAGCAGTATAAGTAGTTGTCAATGCACCTGCTGCAAGTGACCCATGCACTGCACCAGATGCTCCTGCCTCAGATTGCATTTCTGAAACCTTAACGGTTTGATTAAATAAATTTTTCTTTCCATGTGCAGCCCATTCATCAACCCCTTCTGCCATAGGTGTTGATGGAGTAATTGGAAATATAGCTGCTACTTCTGTAAAAGCATAAGAAGCATATGCGGCTGCAGCATTTCCATCCATAGTTTTCATAACTTTTTTTTCCATCTGTTAATCCTCCAAATTAAATTTTATTTTCTATATTATTGTTTGGAAGAAAAAGCTTATTATTCATGTTATTTATGAATATTTGATATTTTTTAAGTTTACTTTTATTTTTAATTAACATAATATTTAATATGTATCTAAATTTAATATAATTTATGAGCCTAAGTAAAACTTAGATGATAGTTAAAATATCATTTTAAATTCACTTAAAACTCATTAAAATTATAGATTCCAAAGCTATAATATATTAAATTTAGCAGTACTTCCTTCTGTGCTAGGTATTATTTCAAGTCTTGCATCAATTCTTTCTTTAAGTTCAGGAACATGAGATATTATACCTACAAGTCTTCCCGTACTTTGTAAATCTACAAGACACTGTATAGCATTTTCTAAAGATTCAGGATCTAAAGTACCAAAGCCTTCATCAATAAACATTGTATCTAGACTTATACCTCCAGAATAGCATTGAACTACATCTGATAAACCTAATGCTAACGATAATGATGCTTTAAAACCTTCTCCACCTGACAGCGTTTTTACATGTCTATATTTTCCTGTATAATTGTCATATACTTGAAGTTCAAGTCCACTTTGAGTTAGCCCTTTACCTTTTTGCTTAATTCTATCAAGTTCATATCTATTTTCACTCATTTTTGCAAATCTTATATTGGCCGCTTCTATAATATTATCAAAAAAGAAAGCAAGTACATATCTCTCAAAAGTCATCCTTTCGCTATTATTACCTTTTGCAGCTTCTGACAAATCTCCAACTATGCTATACTCTTTTTCTTTATCCTTAATTTGTTTATTTAATTCTTTTATACGTAAAAATGCATTATTATTTATTTCTATCTTTGCATAAAGCTCTACCTTTTGGTTATCCAATAATTCTCTTTCTTTCTTTATAATTTCATAATCATTGTCAAGAGCATTTACATTAACTAAACTTTTACCTTCTATATCCTTCAGTATTTTTATATATCTATCCTTTATAGACTTTAATTTCTCACTAAAATCATTTATATGCTTGTTTAATTCCTCTTGTTCCCTTTCCATAAGCTTTGATTCCTTATAGTCATGTAAATCCTTAAAACCTCTTTTAGTTATTTCTTCATGTAATTTGTTTTGTGATTCCTCTAAAGAAACTTCTTCTTCTTTTAAAGATTTTATTATTCCTTCTTTTTCTATAATGAGTTTTTCGTACTTAAGTCTTAAATTATTAAATTTTTCTTGTGACTGTTTTAATGCTTTTTCCATAGTAAGCTGCTTGTATTCCATTTCTGTTATAGCATTTATTAAATTTTTTTCTCCACGAAAATTTTTAGGTATTTCTTGTTGTATTTGTTTTAATATACCTTTTTCTCTCTCAACTACACTTAAATTCGATTGATATTTATTATTTAATTCATCCACATTTCTTTCTAATTTCAATTGTAACTCTCTTTTTTCATTTAAAATTTTTAACAAATTATCACGATTATTTTTTTCTTTCTCCAATCTTTGTACTTCTATGCTTAACATTTTTCTGTTTTGTTCAAAATAGAAAAGTTTTTCTTTTATAAAGTTTGTTAATTCATCTTTTACAAGTATGAGTATATCATCTTCTATTAAAGATTGAAGTTCCTCTTTCAACCTATTTACAATACTGTTTTGAGATCTACCTTTAACATCTGCTTCCATGAAGCTTTCATTACTACTTTGAAATTTTTTTAATGCTTCCTCTGAATAATTTTTCTTTATTTTTAGCTCAGCTTCTGTAGGAACACCTTTTTCAAGCAATCCTAATTTAGGATGATGAATTGATCCACAAACAGGACATGGTATTCCATCTTTTAAATTTTTTGCTAAAAACCCTGCTTGACCTTCTCTAAAAAGTCGTTCTAATTCTTTAAAATTAAACTCTGCTGCCTCTGACATTTTTTTATCTTCTATAGCCCTGTTTCTATACTTTAAATAATCCTCTCTAATTTTCACAAGTTTTTTATTTTCTAAATCCAAAGTATGCAATTTACTATATGTCTCATTAACTTTTTCAAGCTGTGCATTTAATTTTATAAATTCTTCTGAGGACTTTCTAGCAATTTCCAATTCATCATTAGTGTTATCTATATCTTTTTTTAACTTTTCTATTTCTTGTTTTTTTAAAATTTTATCTTGTTCTACTAACTTTAAATTCTTATCTAAAATCTTCAAACTTTCTGTTTTCTTTTCAAAATCTTTAACTTTACTTATGTGTCCTTTTAGTATAGCAGTATCTTCTAAAAGTTTTTTTCTTTCCTCTTCCTTGGAACTTTGAAATTTAAAATTTTCCTCTGCATTCTTTAAATTTTCTGCATCTAAATTTATAGCCTTTTGCTTTTCAAAAAGTTCTAATTTTTTAGACTCCAATCTTTTTGTCTTTTCAATACAATTTTCTTCTATACCTGTTATTTCAGCAGCTTTTCTAGCCTTTAAAAGTATAGTTTTCTTTTCTTCTATGTTACTTTCTTTATCTTCTAAAAACTTTTTCTCAATTTCTATGTCATCTTTTTCTTTAAACTTTTTGTTATTTTCATTAGCTTCTAAAATTTCTTTTTGTTTTTCTTCTAAAAGCTTTTCCTTTTTACTTATAGACTTCTCAATAATATCTTTTCTTTTATTATCAATTTCAATATACAGTTTTAATTTATCTATAATAGAAGGTACATTTTTATTCTCACTTTCCACTAATTCAAATAATGATGTATCATCATTACATTGCACAGTACCTATAATTTCATTTTGCTTATGATCTAGTTCATTAACACTTCTCCTAATTTTTCCGGCCATTTCATTAAGCTTTATCTCCACTAATTTATATGCTTCTGTTCCAAAAATTTTCTGAAGTATTTTTTCTCTCTCTTTACTTTCAGAAGTTAAAAGCTTTCTAAATTCTCCCTGAGGTATCATCATAATTTGTTTAAATTGTTCATAATTTATTCCCATAATTTCATTTACATATTCATTTACATTACTTACCCCTGAAATCACATTAATATCACCATTACTTTTAAATATCTTCATTTCAGCATCTGTTTTCTGTTCTGTTAAGCCTTCTCCTCTAGACTTCTTCTTTTCCTGTTTTGGTATTCTTTTTATATAATAATCTCCTCCTCTAAGGTTAAACTCTAATTCTACAGATGTTAATGTGTCAATATCTGCAAATTGACTTCTTAAACTCTCTGAATCCCTATCTTCCCCACTGGCTTCTCCATATATAGCATAACTTATACCATCGAAAATTGTAGTTTTACCTGCTCCTGTCGGTCCTGTTATTAAAAATATATTTCTTCCATTTAGATTTGTAAAATCTATTTCTTGTTTCTTAGCATAAGGACCAAAAGCCGTCATAGTCAATTTTAAAGGTCTCATTTTATTACCTCCCTTCTTTCTTCTCTACACTTTTTAATACTTTTAATAAAACATCTTTTTTTTCCTCAGTAAACTCTCTTCCTATTACATTTGTATAGAATTCATTAAAAAGCTCTAACATTGTTTTATTATTATAATCTTCCTGTAAGGACGTTCTTCCATTTTCTATTTTTCTATTAAAAGAGTTTCTTGTAAGCTTAAGCACATTAGGATAAACCGTTCTAAGTTTACTCATAGGTTCTATGATTTCACATTCATCAGTTAAATCTACATAAATATAATCATTAACATTTGTATCTTTATAAACATCAGGATTTAATAGATCTTCCATTTTTCCTTTTATAACCCTCATATCCTTATTAGGAGTAAGACTCCTAAGTTCTATACTTACCTCCCCATTTTTATCTAAATTAACTATAGTAATAGATTTTTTTTGTTTGAATTCTGAAAAAGAATATTTAAGTAATGAACCAGAATACCTAACCTTATCGCATCCTACCTTTTGAGCACCATGTAAATGTCCTAATGCAGTATAATTAAAAGCATTAAAATTTTCTATATCTATAAATTCTGTTCCACCTATAGAAAGTGGTCTTTCAGATTCACAAGTATCTCTTTCACCTCCACCTATTACAAAGCCATGGGCTATCAAAACATTTCTTTTACTTTCATTCATATTTTCTTTTATAGAATCTATTATACTTTTTATAGCTTCATTATGATTATGTATATCTTCATCTTCCATTACATGTCTCACTTCTGCTGGATCTGCATAAGGAATTGGATAAAAATTAACTTCTCCATATTGATCTTTTATAACTATTGGTCTAATATTTTTTCCTAACCTTCCACAAATATATAAACCTTTATTTTTCAAAATTTGGCTAGCAAACCCTACTCTATCTCCACTGTCATGATTACCTGCAATGGCAATTATAGGTGTATTTAAATTAACAAGTATTTTGGTAAAAACTCTATCTAAAAGATCTACTGCCACAACTGGAGGAACTGATCTATCATACAAATCTCCTGCAATAACTACAACATCTGGTTTTTCTTCTTCAATTAATTTTATAAACTCTTTTAAGATATAATCTTGATCTTCAATCATTTGCACCTGATGTACCATTTTACCTATATGCCAATCACCTGTATGAATTATCTTCATTGAAAACCCTCACCTTCATATGTTATATATCCTATTTTAACACTATACACAATGGTCTCATCTATATAAGAGAGTAAATTCATTATTTTTTTGCAACTAATATTTTATCACGAAAATAATTATAGCCACAAGATAATTTGAAAATATCCTGCAGCTATGATTTCTTTTATTTTTTACCTTTAAAAATTAAGTCATTTACTTTTTTTTAAATCCTGTATTTGAACAAATCACTTTGTTAATTTGACAACTGCAATCCTTAATTGTCAATCTTTAGGCAAAATTCGTAATATAAAATTTATATGTTAAATATGAATAAACTTCAACTTAGAATATATAAAAAAACCGCACTCTTCTATTCATTAAATTTTTAGAAGAGTACGATTTTTAAAATTTTATTATTTTTTCTAAATATAAATCATAGCATTAAGTTTCTCAAAAGAAGTTGATACAAAGATAAAATTTCCTTCTATCCATTCTTCTAAAGATTTCACTTTTAATTGTGATGATGTGATATCTTCAATACATAGTGCTTCTTCATGTTCCATATACAATACAGCTGGATCATATGTATTTTCTATATAATCAAAAAGTAATACATCTCCATTTGAATTTGATGCAAAAGGAATGATTCTTTTTGTATCAAATATTCTATCGCTAAATGCTCTAGTAAAATTTATAAATTCTTCTTCTAATAATCTCTGAAAATTAAAATTAATTATACCGTATCCAGGAATATCTAACTCATAATCTATACTTTCTGGATACATTTTCTCATTTTTAGCTATTATTTCTTTGTATGAATCTGGAAATTTTACTTGAAAATACCTTTCAATTTTTTCTATGTTTTCAGTGTTATACAGTAATTCTTTTTTGCTCATAATCTATTCCCCCATATCTAAGATTTTCTAAACGTTATCATTTTTAACTTATCCATCAAAAAATAAAAGATTGTGAAAAACACTTAACCACATCTACCTTAATCACCATTAAAATACAATTTAACAATAGTATTGGCTATATAGGAATCTTATACCATATATTTCGGCGATTTTAGCAAATACTGTATAACATTTTTTATTGTAACTTAATTTATTTCATAACCATCTTTAGTTTTCTTCTGATAAAGCCCTATCCAATCAGGTATTTCCCCTTTGTTTTTTAACAATTCTATAGCCACATCTCCCACTACAGCTAAATCTTCTGCATTAAAATAATACTGTATATTCCTGTCAAAAAGTATATTTGAGCAAGCTTCTAATTCATCATCACCCTGCCATACTATAAATGTTATGTATACATTATTTATAAATTCAAATCTACAAGCTGCATCTCCTTTTTTTATAAATTTACCACCTATACACATAGTGTCCTCTTCTAATGCTTTTAAATCGTTACCAAAAATCTTAGCTATCTTTAATATAGTCCTATTATAAAAATTTTTATAGTAAACTAACCCACCTGGTATTTCTTTATATGTTATGTCTTGATTAAAAGTAGGCACATTTTTTGAATTTACAAGGTATCTTAAAATTAAAGTTTTTATAGTATATGCTTTTATTTCCTTCTGTATTTTCATATCATATACAGTTCCATAAGGATGCTCTACACTATAATTTCTTCCCATAATCTTTACTTTAAAATAGTGTTCATCTTTATTATAATAAATTCCTGATTGATCAGATATTTGAAGTGGATCTTCTCTTGCAAATATACTTTGTATGTATTCATAAGGAACTCTTCCTTGTATGTCATCTTTCAATTCAATATTATTCATATTATTCTATAGAGAATTTACTTACAGTAATTTTGTAAATTCTCTAATATTCACCTCCTTTTATAATTTATACACATATTATTTACAAAGTTTATCATGTTTTCTATAATACTTCAACACATAACTAGTAGCATAAATTTTAAAATTTTTTATATTATTATCTAATGAATTTTTGACAAAAATAATTTATTTCTACTATTTAACTTTTTCTCAAATAATATAAGCATCAATATTGCATCAACTCCCCACTGTATGACTGTAACCCACCATACATAAATTACGGAAAGTTTTAAAAAATGTATAAAATAAAATATTAAAGGTAATCTTATAATCCAACTAGTCATTAAAGAAACTATAAGAGGTGTTTTAGCATCACCTGCACCTTTTAATGCACTAGAAAACACTGTTGATATTGCTATAGACGGCTGCTCAAAAGCTCCTATGAAAAGACATAAAGATGCTAAATATATAATTTTCTTTTCCCCTTCATCTATAAATAAATTTACCAATATTCCTGGCATCACTAAAAATACTGCTGAAAAAAATCCCATCATTAGTACTGCACTTACTGCACATACATATGTATACTCCCTTGCTTTTTTATAATTTTTTTCTCCTACTTTAATTCCTACTAGAGTAGTTGCAGCTACTCCAAATCCCATACCTGGCATAAAAGAAATAGATTCAATAGTATTGGCAATTTGATTAGATGCAAAGGCAATATTTCCTGAATGCATAATAATAAATGTACAAAGTAACCTACTTAATCCAAATGCAGCATCCTCCATTGAAGATGGTATAGAAAGTAATAAAATATTTTTTATTTTTGATACTTTTAAACAAAAAATATATCTAAGTTTTATTTTTACATAGGATTCTTTAATAAAATAAATTAATACAACAATAAAACCAGCAGCTTGAGAACATATAGAAGCTATTGCTGAACCCATTATACCTAACTCTGGAACAATTATTCCAAATATCAATATTGCATCTAGAAGTAACTTTACTATAGTAATAAAAGCTGCTATTAAAAATGGAGTATAGGTATTTCCATATCCTCTTAATATAGAATTTATGACATTAGTCATCATATTAAAAAATATAGCTATAACAGTCATTTTGGTAAATGCATTACTTAAATCCAATACATTCCCTTTTGCACCAGCAAAAAATAATATATTTCTACTAAACTTAAATAGTATGTAACATAGAAAAACAGAACATATTACCCCTAAGAAAAAACCTATGGATGCATATTCCTGAGCTGAAGATTTCTCCTTTGCACCTATGCTTCTTGAAACAAAAGAAGTTATTCCTACAGAAATACCCACTACTATAAAAATATTTACACAAGTATTCAATATTTCATTGCTTATTCCCACAGCACTTACAGCAGTGCTTCCTCCATATTTGCCAATCATCATGGTATCAAATATGGACATAAATGTGTAAAGAGTACTTTCACCTACTGCTGGAAGTGATATATCTAAAACTTCCTTAATGGTATTTTTATTTAACATGGTTAACCACCTTTTTATAATTTCTTAATTTCCTTCCACATTTTTAAATATATTAGCAACTTGTTGTTTTTAATATAAAATTTATTTGAAATTATAAATTTTTGAAGTAGTTATATATAAACCATGGAAAAAATATAAATGATTATATAATATACTTAACTTCTTTGTTGTTAAATAATTCTTCTATTTCTTTCATAAAAAATTCCTTTATTTCATCTAAACTTTCCTTGGGATATACATATTTTCCATATCCAAATTGTCCATATTTAAATTTACGTTCTTCATCATTCATGGGTAATTCATTTTTAGGAAACACTTGAATTATTATATTTTTGGCTGTTGTAGTGTATCTATGGGATATAACTTCGAAGGTTATTGGAAATTTCAAATCATTTGGAAGCCTTTTTCTTAATTGCAGCAATAAATCATGGTATTCCTCTTTCCAATTATCATAAATAAATACAGGTGCAATTAAAAATCCAACAGGATATCCAGCCTCTATAGCTTTTATACTTGCTTCTATTCTTTTATCACGAGAAGCTGTAAAATGTTCATATTTATTTATGACTGAAGATGTATTAATGCTAAATCGTATTTCTGTATGTTCATTATGCTTTAAATCAAGTAATGAATCTATATCATTATATTTGGTTACAAATCTAAATCTAGCATTTTTCCTTTCTCCAAAAAATGCTATTGATTTCTCTAAAGAATAACTATAAGGTTCTACAGCTACAGGATCAGATGTAGCGGCCCCCTCAAATATAGTTATATCTGGTAACCTTTCGTCTATATATTTTTGTGCTTGATTTAGTATATTATCTATATTTACATGAATTTTTACAAAGGGTTTATCACCTAATTTAGTATTTAAATAACAATACTCACATTGCCCCATACATCCTGATATTAATGGTAGCTGATAATGAGCTGAGGGTTTGCAAGATTGAAATTTTAAGCTCTTTTTAACTCCAACAACTAAAGTCTTCTTACCTTCCCTATAGTAAGAAAACAAATCATCACCTGGAATATGCTGTTTTATTTTATTAGAAGTTAGCTTTATAATTTCAATATCATCATTATTTTTAAACCTATTAAGAATATTTTTAGCCATGCTATATTCTAAAGAACCTTTTTCAAATATAATTCTTTTTGGTACAAACATATTCTCACCTCTACCTAAATTTACTTTAAATTATCATAAATAATATCTCCAATATATTTATAACCCTTATCGCTTGAATGTGCAGTATTTGTTCCACTAGATCCTGAATAATCATTAATTGCCATTCCAAATAATCCTGATTTTTGTGCAGTAGCGTAATCCTTGAAATAAGCCTGATAGATATCTATAAGTCCTATATTATAAGTATTGGCTATTTCATATAATGCTGTTATATAAGCAGACCAGTTTGTTGTCCATAAATCTGTAGGTTTTTGATTTGCTATTATACATACATTGCTTCCCCTTTCCTGCCAATAGGTTACTAAATCTATCATACTTGCTTTATATTTTTCAACAGGAACATGATTTCCTGCATCATTAATACCAAAAGATAAAAGCACTAAATCTGGCTCTTTTGAAGTATTCCAAATTTTTTTGGTTAAGTCTGTAGTAAAATAATTTGCTTGTTTACTTGAAATTGCTATCTTATCTATCTCTATACCAGTTTTACTTGACGAAGCAATTGCACCTTCTATAAAAATACTTGATGTTGTATTTGGTGTTATTTTCAATTTATGAATACCTTCTGATAATCCATAATAAGAAGCTCTGTGTGAAAAATTTGTTTCTTCACTTAAACAATTTATGGTATCTACTTTTTTATCATCAATTGTTATAAGAGCTGTTCCTCCATTATTTCTCTTAGAATATAGTAAATCTAACTCTGTTCCAGTAAAAGTTAAGATTGCAGCTGAACTACTTTTGTTAGATGTTCCATAGCATCCACCAAAACCTCCTACATTAGACATAAAAGTATTAGAGGCCCCTAGCACACTCCATCCTTTTCCTAAGGTCCATCTTGGTTTGGTACCAGAAGGCAGAGCACCTTCATAAATATTAATAAACCCTTCTCCAGCATTCCCAAATTGTTTTTGTAATGATGATTTCAGTATACCAACCCAAGACTTATTTACCTCATCACTGGAATATTCTCCTCTCATACTGGACTCGCCTATACAATATATTCTTATCTTTTGTGTACTTGTATTTTTTAGTTTACTTTTATATTTTAATAAACCCTTATCCATATTGTATCCATATTTTTTATAAGGTGATTCTTCTTCAATTACTTTAGTATTTTGTTTTAATTTTTTTGATAAATTAGTTTTTATTCTTATGTTTATAAAAATGGTTATAAAAAATATAAATACAATTGAAATAATAATTAGTAATGATTTTTTCAAATTCAGCCCACCTTATGAATTCCAATGAATTTGTTTTACACATTTTTTTAAGTTTCTAAGCCTTTATACACTTTAATATGTCTAAAAGCTTTAATTTAAATGCATAGCAATAATAAATTGTAAAATAAAAAACTACTTAGCACGCATACTAAGTAGTTTTTTTATTTTACAATTTATTTTACAAAATCTATTCCCTTTTGAATAGCATTTTTATTT
Source organism: Clostridium drakei (assembly GCF_000633595.2). Taxonomy (GTDB): domain Bacteria; phylum Bacillota; class Clostridia; order Clostridiales; family Clostridiaceae; genus Clostridium_AM; species Clostridium_AM drakei. The sequence goes on from NZ_JIBU02000012.1 coordinate 343,639, forward strand.
GACTCAAAGAACTTTTCTTTTCCATGTGCCTTTAGTGAATCTAATAAAGCTTCTATGGAAACTATTCCTGTTTCCTTTACTAGTGCTCCCAAAAGTATCATGTTTGCTATTTTTTTA
>NZ_JIBU02000013.1 GCF_000633595.2 Clostridium drakei
ATCAATGTTAAAAAGTTTCTGTTTCTTAAATTAAATGCCATTTCTTCATTTCTCCCTTACATTACATACTAATTAAAGATTTTCTCTATAAAGAGGCATGCTCATACATCTTGGGCCTCCTCTTCCTCTTGATAATTCTGAAGAAGGAATAACATGAAGTTTTATTCCATAACTTTCCAAAATTTTATTTGTTACATGATTTCTTGAATATACAACAACTTCACCTGGAGCAATAGCTAAAGTATTTGAACCATCGTTCCATTGTTCTCTTGCAGCATGGATTTTATCTCCACCACCACATCTTATAAGTGTCACTTTTCTTCCTAGATGCTTTTCTAATACAGCTTCTAATTCCATAGTCTGTTTTTCAACTTTTAATCCACTAGCAGATTTTTTATCTCTAGTTATTTCATATACTGTTAATGGTCCTTCTATTTCAGGATGTATAGTGAACTTATCATAATCAACCATAGTGAATACAGTATCCAAATGCATAAATGCTCTAGATGCTGGAATATGGAAAGCTAATACTGTTTCAAAATTTGTATTCATTTGGAATAATCTCTTACAAACTTTTTCTATTGAAGCTGAATCAGTTCTTTGTGAAATACCTATAGCTAAAACTTTTTCACTTAAAATTAATTCATCTCCACCTTCAAGAGATGTTGTTTCATCTCTATTAAACCATAGTGGAACATCTTTACCTTTAAATCTTGGATGGTTTTCAAATATGTATTTTGCAAATATAGTTTCTCTATTTCTTGTTTGAGTTCTCATATGATTCAAAGTGATTCCATTAGCAATTGTTGCAAATGGATCTCTTGTAAAATACAAGTTTGGCATTGGATCACATATGAAAGGATAAAAATCGTTTACTTGGTCATATAGTGAGTTTCTTATATATGAATCCAATTCTTCTTTTCTTATTCCTGCCATCATCTTGTCTACCATTTCTTTATTAGAAAAAGTATTTAAGTACTCTGTTAATGCTGCTTTTAATCCTTCACTTTCAACTCCAGCTTCATCTATGAACTGGCTTATAAATTTAGCTTTAACCGCTTTATCTTCAATAGCTTCTGCAGCAAGTCCTTCAAGATAAAGAACCTCTACTCCACAATCTCTTAAAGTTTTTGCAAAAGCATCATGCTCTTCCTGTGCTACCTTTAAATATGGAATATCATCAAATAACAATCTTTCAAGAAGTTCAGGAGTCAAATTTTCTACTTCTTGTCCTGGTCTGTGTAGTAAAACTGTTTTTAATCTACCTATTTCTGATGTAACATTTAAAGCGTTATTTTTTCTAGTTAAATCTTCTTTAGTTTTAGTTCTTTCTATAGTTTCCAAAACTATCCCTCCTCATTTAATACAAAAATATAAATTTAACAATTAATAATTGATAATTGATATTTAATGCTTAACTTTTAGTAACCACCAAAATGGTTACTACCTTTTATGGATTCATTATAAATAAAAAAAAAAACGTTGTCAATGCCTGATTTTGGAATATTTTCTTTAAAAAAGAATAAATATTCAACTTATTATGTTATTATGCTAAGTCAAAAAAATGATATTGCGTAATTTTAACAATTAAACTAATTAGTAGCACATATATTTTTATAAATATTCAAAAAAAAAAAGTTATTTTTGTCAAAAAAATAACTTTTTAGTCATATAAATTTCACAATCCTATAAAGCTTATACTTTTCACTGAATACTATTCCTTATTATTTTTAATAAATTTTCAGTAATTTTTGACAAAATAAAAACACCTTTTGTATATTGATTATTTAAACCAACATACAAAAGATGTTTTTAATAATTCAATTTTAAATTTATCTTTAAAATGATTATAAAATTCCTCCCTATTAGTGCTTATACTTTAGCAACCAATAAGGAGGTGTGCATTTCACCTATAAAAATATAAGTTGGCTTGCACGTATAATGTGTATACACATTAAGGTATTAATACAACTAGTTAACATACCTTATTTTTTAATCTTAGCTTATCAGCAACCATCGCAATGAATTCTGAATTTGTTGGCTTACCTTTATCATTGTGTATAGTATATCCGAATATCTTGTTTATAGTTTCTACTTGTCCTCTAGCCCATGCAACCTCTATAGCATGCCTTATTGCTCTCTCTACTCTACTTGCTGTAGTATTATACTTTTTAGCTATAGAAGGATATAACTCTTTTGTTACTGCAGATAAAAGTTCCATATTGTTTACTACCATAGTTATAGCCTCTCTTAAATACATATATCCTTTTATATGTGCTGGAACTCCTATTTCATGTATTATGTTTGTTATTTCCTGTTCAAGATTAGTAGGTTCGTTTTTAGTAAATTTAATTCCTGTAGTATCAATAAATGAAATTGTTTTCTTAGGTTCATCTCCATTACTTATGGTATTATTAAACATTTGTCTTATTCTCTTGGTAAAAACATCCATATCAAATGGCTTTACTACATAATAGTCTGCACCTAGTGTTATAGCTCTTTGAGTTATTTTATCCTGTCCTACTGCCGAAAGAACAATTATTCTTGGCATAGGATCTATATTCATACTACTTAGTCTTTCTAAAACTCCAAGACCATCAAGATGCGGCATTATTATATCTAATACTACCAAGTCCGGATGCTTTTCCTCTATAAGTTTTAATGCTTCTAATCCGTCTTTTGCAATACCTGTTACTACAATATCCCTCTGGTTTAAAAGATAATCATTGAGAATATTACAAAACTCTTTATTATCATCCGCAATAATCACACTTATTTTTGATTCTTCCATATTTCTTACTCCCCTTTATTATTTTAATTTCCATTTCTTAACAAATTAATTAATTCGACAAAACTAATTTAATTCCTTCTTAGAAATAAAAAATTCTATATTAAATTTAAAAGATAGCATAATTTATGCTATCTAACTTTATTCTATCATACTTTTTCCTATTATTTCAAATTTATTTGTATTTTTATTTATCAATATTTTTATTTATCTGCATTTTTATTTATTTTGATAAAATATTAGCATCTTTAAGCATCCATTCTATATATATGCCATAGCCAGTATCTGGTTTATTTATGAGCACATGAGTTACTGCACCTATTATTTTTCCTTCCTGTATAATAGGACTTCCACTCATTCCTTGAACAATACCTCCAGTCTTGGCTAAAAGAACAGGATCTGTTATCTTTATTACCATACTCTTAGGTCCTGGTGAATCTTGTGCTAGCAATTTCTCTACTCTTATATCGTAAAATTTTGGTTTTTCTCCTTCTACAGTTGTTAAAATCTTAGCTGGTCCTTCTTTTATTTCATTTCTCAATGCAATTTTCATAGGTTTAATATTTCTATTGACTAGCTCACTACTTCCTTTACCAAAAATACCACATTTAGTATTTTTATATATTTTGCCTATTATATTTTCTTCATTTACAAATATGCCCTTCAATTCACCAGGATTGCCCTTTAACCCTCTTTTTACTGATATAATTGAGGATGGTACTATTTCCCCTGAACTTATATTTAAAATAGTTCCAGTATCAATATCTGTTATAGGATGACCTAATGCTGCAAACATTCCAGTTTTTTCATCATAAAAAGTTAATGTTCCTACCCCAGCTGTACAATCTCTTATCCATAGTCCTATTTTTAAATTATCATCTTCTGGATTTTTAATAGGTTTAACTTTCTTTTCAATTTCTTCTCCTTTTCTCTCTATTATTATTTTTAATTCTTCTCCATTTGAGTCATTTACTTGTTTTTGAACATCTTCTGAATCCTTAACAAGACAATTGTTTATTTTGATAATATTGTCTCCTATTTGTATGCCAGCTAAAGCTGCAGGACTAGTTATCTTTTCCTTTTCTGTTTTTATATCAGATAAAGCTACCACCAAAACTCCTTTTGTATTAAGTTTCACACCTACTGGTTGACCTCCAGGATATAAAACTATGGAGTTACTTACAGACTTTAGTGACACAAATTTTACAGGCAATATCCCTAATAAATTTACACTTACTTTTTTATCTTCCAAATCTATATTTTTTGTTTTATCTGCTTCTCTTAGTTTTATTAGATTGTCAGATTTTAAAATTTCACCTTCTCTTATAAATATAGTAGTAGGTATATTTTGTGCCTTATAGTAAGAAACTATCATTAATAACAGGATAGGAATTAAAATACAGCATAACATTTTTTTAATTTTTTTATCCATGCTTTTGCCTCCTGTCTTTAATTTATCTGATTTTAAGTTTCCCTTTACAAGCGCTTATTATGCTATTATATACTTTCATTTAAAGTCATCTTTTTATTTTTACACTAAAATTTTCAGTAAAAATTTATAATTCACATCTATGGGATTGAATTATTAAATAAATAAAAAAAACTGCAAAAATTTGCAGTTTTTATATAATTAATTTTTTTCTAGAATTAGCCATTTTTATAAGTTCTTTAGCATGTTCTAAAGTCAACTTCGTAACTTCAGAGCCTCCTATCATTCTAGCTATTTCATATTCTTTTTCCTGATAATTCATCTTTCTAATTGTAGTATAGGTTTTTTCATCTTTGACTTTTTTAGATACCCAATAATGTATATCTGACATACAAGCAATTTGTGGAAGATGGGTTACACAAAAAACTTGATGATTTTTAGATATAACATACATCTTTTCTGCCACACATTGAGCAATTCTTCCGCTTATTCCAGTATCTATTTCATCAAATACTACAGAAGGTATATGATCTTTGTCAACAAATACAGTCTTTAATGCCAACATTATTCTGGAAAGTTCTCCACCTGATACTACTTTCTCTAGAGGTTTTAAAGGTTCTCCTGGATTTGTTGATATATAAAATTGAATTTTATCCATACCATTTAAGTAGAACTTTGTTTGAAACTCTATATTTACTTTAAATGTACTCTTTTCAAGCCCCACAAAATCTAATTCGTTTTTTATCCTTAACTGTAATTCATCAGCTATTTTGCATCTTTCTTTGTGAAGCTTTTCTCCATATATCTTTAACTCTTCCATTAAATTATTTCTTTCATTCTTTAAATTTTCTATTATCTCGCTGCTATTTATCATTTCATCATATTGAAATTTTATTTTATCCCTATACTTTAAGATATCATCTATACTATTACCGTATTTTTTCTTGACTCCATTTATTTGATATATCCTACTATTTATATATTCTAGTTCTCCTTCATCATAAAAAATATCATCTTTTATACTTCTTATCTGTTCTATTCCATCTTCAATATAATAATAGGCATCTTTCAAAACATCTACTATTCCTTTTATTTGGGATAGATTTTCCTGTACTAAAGAAAGATCTTTTATAGCAACTCCTAAATTATCATGAATAGACATCGATTCTTCACTGCCAGTATAAAGACAAGCATATGAATTATTTAATGTATTGTTTATTTTTTCTGCATTTGAAAGTACTTTATATTTTTCTTCAAGCTCTACATCTTCATTTTGTTTTAATTTTAAGGAATTTATTTCATCTATTTGATATTTCAAAAAGTCTATTAGCTTATCTCTTTCTCCATCTTTACCTGCAAGTTCATTAATTTTGCTCTCAATTTCACAAAGTTTATCATACTTTTCCCTATAATTTAATAAAAATTCTCTTAAGTTTTCTTCTCCATAAGAATCTACATAATCAATATGATTTTCTGCCGATAATAAATTTTGGTTTTCATGTTGTCCATGAATATCCAGCAAAGTACTACTTATTGACTTTAAAGTATTTATCAATACTGATTTTCCATTAATCTTTGTAATACTTTTTCCTGATTGAAAAGTCTCTCTGCTTATTATAACCAATTCATCACTATCAACACCTATATCATTTCGTTTCAACATTTCTAATGTTTTACAATTTGTTAACGTGAAAATTGCTTCTACAAAGGTTTTATTTTCACCAGTTCTTATTAAATCTTTATTAAACTTGCTGCCAAGAACATAATTTATAGCATCTATAATTATAGATTTTCCTGCTCCAGTTTCACCTGAAAGCACGTTGAATCCATCATCAAAAGATATGCTTAAATTTTCTATTAATGCAAAATTTTTTATATTTAACTGAAGAAGCATAATTTCTAAATGCCTCCCTACTTTAAGAAATCATTTTTTTCATTTTTTGTGCTATAATTTCTGCCTTTTCACTATCTCTAGCTAGCAAAAATATTGTATTATCTCCTGCAATAGTACCAGCTACACCATCAAAATTTAATGTATCAATAGCTTCAGCAGCCGCCGCAGCAGATCCTGTCATAGTTTTTATAATTACAAATTTATCTATATTTTCAACATTAACCACAGTTTGGGAAAATATATTTATAAGTTTATTTGATAGAAAACTTTCTGTATGTACTATAGTTGCATATTTATAATTACCGTCATCAGCTAAAACTTTGATCAATTTTAATTCTTTTATATCTCTTGAAACAGTAGCCTGTGTAACATCCATACCACTCTTTCTTAATTCTTCTGCTAGTTCCTCCTGTGTTTCAATGTTTTTTGAATTTATAATTTCTAGTATTTTAGCATGTCTGGTTATCTTCATAATTTCACCTTCACATTCCTTTGCCTATATGTAATTTTTGCACATTATATCCTATTGAGAAATTATTTTTTTCATATCTTGAATTATTGTTTTCGCTTTATCAGTATCCCTAGCCAATATTAAAATGGTATTATTTCCTGCAATAGTACCAGCTATGCCATTAAAGTTTAATGAATCAATAGCTTCAGCTGCTGCATTGGCAGAACCACTTATGGTTTTTATTATAATAAAATTGTCTACATTTTCAGCACTAATTGCAGTTTGGGAAAAAATGTTCATTAGTTTATCTGATAGAAAACTCTCTGTATGTACCCTAGTAGCATATTTATAATTCCCATTATCACCCAAAATCTTAATTAATTTTAATTCTCTAATATCCCTTGAAACAGTAGCTTGTGTAACATCCATTCCACTTATCTTTAGTTCTTCTGCTAAACTTTCTTGTGTTTCAACATCCTTTGAACTTATGATTTCAAGTATTTTGGCATGTCTTGTCACTTTCATATTCTTCACCTTCGTATCCCTTTGATCTAAATGTAACTTTTTTTCTTAGTGTATCAAAATAATCATTACTATTTAGTTTAACTAATTTACATTTATTTTTTGCACTACAAACATTTACAGATTGAGCCTTATCCACTTCTATCCACTCTTGACCATCTATAGACAAAAATATGTTTTCATTATTTTTAGGGAAATTTATAGATATATTGCTTTTCCCATCTAAAACTATAGTTCTTGCCCCAACAGTTTGCGAATACATAGGAGTTAAAACAAAATTATCTAAAGTTGGATAAATTATAGGTCCTCCTGCTGATAGAGAATATGCTGTAGAACCTGTAGGGGTACTTATTATTATTCCATCAGCTGCAAAAGTGTTATAATATTTATTATCAATATAAATTTTATATTTTACTATTCTTGCCAAAACTCCTTTTGATAAAACTACGTCATTTAACCCTACATGCTGATTTATTACACCATCTTTTTCATAACTACACTGAAGCATTGTTCTTTCTTCAACAACATAATCTCCCTTTAAAATACTCTTAATAGCATAACTTATGTTTGAACTTTCTACTTGAGCTAAAAAACCTAAATGCCCTATATTGATTCCAAAAATAGGCACATCATATTTAGCTATGTGTCTTGCAGTATTTAATATTGTTCCATCTCCGCCTAAAACTATAATCATATCTAGTTCATAACTTTTTTTCTCATTTAACCCTATGCAATCTTCATATACACTAATATTAATATTCTTACATTCATTATAAATAGTTTTTAATATAAAATCTAACATTTTTCTTCTTTGGTCTTTTGTCGTATTTACATTAATACCTATATTCTTCATAGTGCCTCCCCATTAAGATTAGCATGTGCTGAATTTACTACATTCATAATATCATCTTCACAATAAGTTCCAATATAATCTTTTTCCTTAGTAAAATAAATTAAATATTCTATATTTCCTTCAGGTCCCTTTATAGGTGAATAATCTAATGCAATTATTTTTACGTTTTGCTTTTGAACAAATTCTGCAACTTCCTTAACAACCTCTTCATGAGTTGATTTTTCTCTTACTACTCCCTTTTTTCCAACTTTCTCTCTACCTGCTTCAAATTGTGGCTTTATTAGGGCCATTATTCTTCCACTCTCATTAAGTAAATTTAAAACTGCTGGAACTACTTTTTTTAAGGATATAAATGATACATCTATACTAGCAAAATCTGACAATTCACCTACATCTTCTGGTTTTAAATATCTCACGTTAGTTCTTTCCATACATACCACTCTTGGATCTGTTCTTAACTTCCATGCAAACTGTCCATAGCCTACATCTACAGAAAAAACTTTTTTAGCCCCACTTTGAAGCATACAATCTGTAAATCCTCCAGTAGAAGCACCTATATCCAAACACATTTTATCTTTTAAATCTATATTAAAATTCTTTACAGCTTTTTGAAGTTTTAATCCTCCTCTACTTACAAAAGGGAGTTTTTCTCCTTTAAATTCTATATTTGAAGATTCTTTTACCCTTTCTCCACACTTATCAACTCTTTGATTATCTATAAATATTTCTCCAGCCATTATACTGGCTCTAGCTCTTTCTCTAGAAGAGAATAATCCCTTTTTCACCAATAATACATCAAGTCTTTCTTTCGCTTCTGACATAGTAAACTCCTTTATTCTTATACTATTTTCAATACATTTTTTACAATTCCCTCAACATCTAATCCATATAACTTATACAATAAATCTGGTTTTCCATGAGTTATAAATTCATCTTTAAATCCAAGATTAATAACTTTTACCTTTTTATCAAGAGTATTTATATATTCAAGTACATATGATCCAAGTCCCCCTCTTATAACATTATCTTCTATAGTTACAATATTCATGCCTTCTTCTACTAACATCTTAATTAATTCTTTATCTATAGGTTTTATAAAACAGGCATTTACAACACTTACGCTAATGCCTAATTCTTTTAACTTCTGTTTTGCTAAAATAGAATGTTGAACCATTTTTCCTTGAGCAATTAATACTATGTTTCCTTCTTTACTGATTACTTCCCATTTCCCTAATGTAAAATCATTGATAGGTTCCATTAGAACTTTCTCATTATCTCCGCCTCTTGGATACCTTATTGCTATAGGATAATTTTGTTCCACAGACCATCTAAGCATATTTTTAAGTTCCAAAATACATTTAGGTGACATTACTGTTATATTAGGTATATGTGTCAAAAATGACAAATCAAATACTCCTTGGTGTGTTTCACCATCCTGACCTACAATTCCAGCTCTATCAACAGCAAATATAACAGGTAATCTTTGTATGCACACATCATGTAATATTTGATCATATGCTCTTTGAAGAAATGTTGAGTAAACAGCAAAAACAGGTTTTAATCCAGTCTTGGCCATACCTGCTGCCATAGTTACTGCATGTTGTTCTGCAATACCTACATCAAAAAATCTACTTGGAAAAACTTTCGAAAATTCACCTAGACCTGTTCCGTCTCTCATAGCTGCAGTTATTGCCACTACATTATTGTAATGCTTTCCAAGGCGAACCATTTCCTCTCCAAAAGCCTTTGAATAAGTAACACATGAATCAGCACATGCTTCTCCACTATCACAATGAAAAGGTCCTATACTATGAAATTTTCCAGCGTTCTTTTCTGCAAATTCATAACCTTTTCCTTTTTTTGTTATTACATGTATAATTACAGGTTCTTTAATATTTTTGGCTTTTGACAATACTTCTGTAAGCTCTTTCAAATTATGTCCATCAACAGGACCTAAATATTTAATTCCCATATCTTCAAAAAACATACCAGGAACTATCATCTGCTTTATTCCATTTTTTATTCTTTCTAAGTATTTAGCCATGCCTTTACCTATATTAGGTATCCTTTTCAATGCACTTTCTACTTCTAATTTAAATTTATTATACTTAGGATCAATTCTTATTTTATTAAGATATTTTGATACTCCGCCTACATTTTTTCCTATAGACATTTGATTATCATTTAATATTATTATTAACTTAGTCTTTCTATATCCTGCGTCATTTAATGCTTCTAATGCCATACCTCCAGTAAGAGCTCCGTCACCTATTACAGCTACTACTTCATGTGTTTGTCTCTTTAAATCTCTAGCTCTAGCCATTCCAAGTGCTGCTGATATTGATGTACTGCTATGTCCTGTTTCAAAAAAATCATAAATACTTTCTGAGCTTTTAGGAAATCCACTTATACCTCCAAATTGTCTCAGAGTATTAAATTTTTCTTTTCTACCTGTAAGTAATTTATGTACATAAGCTTGATGTCCTACATCCCATATAAGTTTATCCTTATCCAAGTCCAATATGTTGAATAAACTCAATGTTAATTCTACAACACCTAAATTAGACGCAAGATGACCTCCTGTTTTTGAAACATTCTCTATTAAGAATTCTCTTATTTCACCAGCTAATTGTTGTTGTTGTTTCAATGACATATGTTTTATTTCATGTATTCCTTTATAATTTTCTAGTATATTTGACATTTTTATCTATCCTTTTTTAAAAAATATATTATTTTGCAAACTTTAAATAGTATTTCATTACTTCTGTTAATGGCTAAATTCTTTCCTATAGACTTTCCTCCTATAGTAAAAGCTCCTATAGCCACTCCTATAAGTGTATTTATAATATATGTATTTACGCCTGGAAAAAGTAAATGAGCCTTACTTCCTATGTATACACCTATAGAACCACTTACTATTCCGCATACATCACCTACTACATCATTACATATACTAGATGTCTTATCTGCATTTTTTATAAGCTTTATAGCAATTTTAGCGCCCCTTACTTTCTTAGATGCCATAGCATGAAATGGTATTTCATTAGCTGCAGTAACAGCTACGCCTATAATATCAGATATTATTCCTGTAAATATAATAAAAATTAATATAATAAAAGCTACTAAGATATTTACTTTTTTTAGTAGCACATCGGACAAAAGAGAAATACTTCCGCAAATTATCATGGAGCCAAAAATAACTTTCAAAATCCATTTAGTATTACTCTTTTTATTATTAGATTTACTTCCCAAATATTCATTCCTCCAAAAGTTATGTATAACCAAGTTTTAAAATTTAAAACTTCCATTCACTTTAAAATATGCATTGGTGGTAGCATACTAGGTAAACTTTGCGGCTTAGGTCTAGTAGGATTTCCCATAGAGTAATCTAAATGTCGCCATTTGGACGGTTTCCCTTTAATACTCTATCTACATTGTCGCCATAAATAGAACTAGATCGCCACTTAGTCCGCACTGTAATCCCTAATATACTTTTGCTCAAAACAGTCTAGGAGATTTCCTCAACAGTTAGGTGCTTTTCTAGCCTCTTTTGCAGAATAGGTTTCTTTAAGCAATAGCCTGAATTTTTTGGCCAAAACTTCAGATTTAAACTTACATCCACCTAAATCCACTCAAGGCAGGCTACACTGCACATAGCTTTTACACCACATTACAGGTTTAATCCATTGACGTACACTAGGCATCTCGCCACATGTACAAGCAATGGTCTCCACGGTGGTAGGGTCAGTTGCGCATGCCATTGCGGCCGCCCCATCCTCCTTACTCCCAGCACCAACCCATGACTGGGCGTCATAAGCCAGCACAAGGAACTTCATCGATATGCCCTTTGACGGATTTTTAGCCCCGTCCTCAAAAATCACTTACCTGACTAGAATACTGCACCACCTTTTATATTTTACAGTAAAACATTATATCATAGCTTTTTTATATATTCAAAGTATGTTTAAATCCAAATTCACCATAATGCTACAAATACAATATTATTTTTCCCTATTTAATAAAAATAGTGTTAAATCTTTCAATTTAGATGTATCTCCAGAAATGTTATCCAGCACTTCTATACATTCTGCTGTAATTGAATTACACATTTCAATACATTTATTCAATCCATATGTTGTAATAAATGTGGTCTTATTATTATCCAAATCACTTTTAGCTTTTTTGCCTAAAACTTCTGTATTTCCAACTATGTCTAAAATATCATCCTTTATTTGAAAAGCAAGTCCAAGCTTTTGTCCATAGTAATCTAAATTTTCTATATCTCTTCTTGGAGCCTCACCTAGTACTGCTCCTGCTATTATAGATGCTTTTATAACAGCTCCTGTTTTCTTACTATGCATGTAATATAATTGATCAATTGGTATCTTAGTATTTTCACTTAATATATCAACAGTTTGACCTCCAACCATACCTTCAGCTCCTGCACTTTCAGCAATAATACTGCATGCTTTTATAAAATTGTACTGTTGATTTATACAACTTTTTAGCATTATACTCATGCCTTCATTTAAAAGTCCATCTCCTGCAAGAACAGCCACTGCCTCTCCAAATACTTTATGATTTGTAGGTTTCCCTCTTCTTAAATCGTCATTGTCCATACATGGCAAATCATCATGGATTAATGAGTAAGTATGAATCATTTCTACAGCTGAAGCTATGGGCAAAACTTTTTCAAAATCATCTTTATAAAGCATATAGGTAAGTAGTAAGAGTAACGGTCTTATCCTCTTTCCTCCAGCACCTAAACTATACTCCATAGCTTCATAAATTTTCTTATTATAACTTCCTTTGTCCTTAAAATAACTCCCCAAACAATTTTCAATGCTATTTCTCAAATGTTCTATTGATATCTCTTTCTCCATATCACATTCCCCATTCTTAATTGTTAATAAAATCTAACTTTCTACTTTAAAATCCTTTTCCCCTGCTTCTGTGAAAAGCTTTATTTTTCCTTCTGCTTCACTTAAAATTTTATATAATTTGTTTGTAAGCTTTACACCTTCTTCATATTTTTTCATGCTTTCTTCTAAAGATAAACTTCCTGTATCCATTTCGTTAACTATTTCCTCTAGCTTTTTTACCATAGCTTCATAAGATTCATTTTTTCTGGGCACAAGATCACCTTCACTCTCAAATTTCTATAATTAATTTTTAATATTTAAGTAAAACTCTTCACTTCCATCTTTTAAAGTAATTTTAACCTTATTTAATTTTCTTAAATTTTGTATGGTGTTTACAACACCTATTTTATCACTTTCAATAAGAGCATACCCCTTATTTAGTATATTCATTGGATTATGTGCTGTAAGTAAAGAATTAGCCTTAATAAGTTTTTCTTTTTCCTTTTCTAACCTTGTTTTTATCTTTATATTCATTAATTCCTTTAATCTATCAATGTTGTTATATTCATTTACTATATATGAATAAGGACTATTAACATCTAAGTTTCTTTTAATTAATTCTAAAGAATTCTTTTTTTCCTTTAATATAAAATCTATTAAATTATTTAAATTGTTTTTATAAGAATTTATTTTACTTTGCAAATCTTCCAGGTTAAATACTGCTAATTCAGCCGCAGCTGAAGGTGTTGGCGCTCTTCTATCACTAACAAAATCTACTATAGTATAATCAGTTTCATGTCCTACCCCTGTTATTATAACTTTTTTTGAATTATATATTGAATATGCCAGCTTTTCATCGTTAAAACACCATAATTCTTCTATAGAACCTCCACCTCTTGCTAATATAATAATATCTATATCATTAACTTTGTTTAAGTACTCTATAGCCTTTATTATACTTTCACTAGCATTCATTCCTTGAACTAAAGCAGGATATATTAAAAGTTCTATAGTACTATTCCTTCTTTTTGACACATTAATTATATCTCTTATTGCCGCACCAGTAGGTGAAGTTATTACTCCAATTTTTCTAGCATAAGAAGGTATTTTCTTCTTATGTGTTACTTCAAACAATCCCTGACTTTGAAGTTTACTCTTCAACTTCTCAAAAGCCATATAAAGCTCTCCAACACCATCTGGCTCTATATCATTACAGTATATTTGATATGCTCCATCCTTCTCATAAACAGAAACTCTTCCTTTAACTACAACCTTCATTCCATTTTCAGGCATAAACTTCAAATTCTTTGCTGAACTTCTAAACATAACACAATTTATTTTGCTGTATTCATCCTTTATAGAAAAATATATATGTCCACTACTATGAAGTTTAAAATTAGATATTTCTCCTTTTACATTGGAGTTTCCCAATATAAAATCATTATCCACTAACTTTTTTATGTAACCATTTAACTCAGATACAGTTAAAGTTTTAATATACATTATTATTCACCTTTACAAATTAGACATTGAAAACTCAATTCAATGTCTAAATCTTAATTATTTTTCCTTAATCATGCTGCCTAAGACTCCATTTATAAATGCTGCAGACTTATCTCCTGAATATCTTTTAGCTAATTCAATAGCTTCATTTATGGATACACTTTTAGGAATATTTTCTTCATATAAAAACTCATAAGTACACACCCTTAATATAGCTATATCTAGCTTAGATAATCTGTTAAGCTTCCAATTTATAAGATGATTTTCAATTTTTTTATCTATAGCTTCCTTATTTTCTTGTACTCCTTTAAGAACTCTTATTACATATTCCATATCTATATCTTTTAGGTCAATATTTTCAGGGTCTATCTCATTTTTACCTTCAATACCTGTAATTTGCAACTCACTTTTGTCTAACTCTATATTTTCTTTCAAGTTTACTATAACATCCTTGAAATCTTCCTTATTTATAGTCATTTGAAACAATAACTTCATAACTAGTTCTCTTGATTTTCTTCTGTTCATTTCTTCCTCCTAATTTTGCCAGATAATATTCTATTATTAATTATTCTCAGTTTAGATATAATTATACTTAAAGTATTTATGTAGTTCAAGTGTACTAGCATAAATATTTACTAAAACATGGAAACACCCTCTGAATTCAGAGGGTGCAAATACTATTCTTCAATATCTTCTACAGAATCTTCTACCTTTGGTATCATAACATTTTGAACATGTATATTTACTGCTGAAACGCTAAGTCCAGTCATGGATTCAACAGCTTTTTTTACATTATCCTGTACTTCTAATGCAACATCAGGTATTCTTATACCATATTCTACTACTACATATAAATCAATAGCTGCACTACTTTCTCCAACGCTTACTTTAACACCCTTTGACAGGTTTTTCTTTCCACTTAATATCTGAGTTATTCCACCTACAAGGCTAGCACTCATTCCTACTATTCCTTTTACTTCCGTAGTTGCTAATCCTGCAATTACACCAACTACTTCATCGGATATTTTAACAATACCTAAGTCGATTTCATTTTTAACATTATCTTCCATTGGCAATACCCCCTAGTTCTTGACGTAAATCAAAAATCTTATTTATATTATACCAAATAGATTTATCTTTTACAAACACAGAATTTTTATGCTAAAAAAAAGAGAATTAAGAAATTTTCATTCTATATTCTCCATAATAAATTTTTATTTTATTTAGTTTCAATTTCCACTTCCTGTATTTTTGCTATTCCCATAACTACATTTTTCATATCTCTTGTATCCTTATCCGTTAGTTTGTCCTTTGCTTTTACTACTAATCTAGCTTTACTTCCTTCTATAGAACATAATACATCTTCATATCCTTTACTCTTAAGAGTAGTTTCTATTTTAGATTCATAGTTAGTATTCATAGCTAAATCTGTATATTTTTTAGAAGCATCATTCTTTTTGTCACTGGTAACATTTTTATCATCGATAAAAGTCTTTAATGTCTGTAATGTTTGAGCATTTTTGTTATCTCTTGTTATTTTAGCTTCTTCAAAGAATTCAGACTTGTTATCTTTACTACTACTATTATTTAGTGATACTGTACTTTTTCCAGCACTATTATCTCCCCCATTTACATATAAAGGATTATTAAGCTTTGTAGCAAGCACTCCAGCACAAACAATAAGCGCTAGAAGAGCAACAATAATTACAGCTTGTTTTTTATTCATTATTAATTCCCCCCATCTACCTTTCTAAAAAATTATATGCTTTAAAATTTTTATATATACTATTTTTTCATAGGATAAACATTAACTTTATCTTCAGATATATTAAATAAGTTGACCACAGCTTTTGTTATTCTGAGTTCAGTAAGCTTGTTTTCAGATCCTTCTGCCACAACACAAACTCCTGAAACCTTTGGTTTATATGTTTTAACTATAAGAGGTTTGGATTTACTTCCATCATTAGTTATAACCACTGTACTACCATTATTTTTTTGAGTTGAATTTCTTACTCCACCTTCATTGTCCTTTTCTTCTGTAGTGTTTGTAGAATCACTTACATTAACTGCTGGAACTTGTTCCTCTCCACTTTCAAAACTAACCATAACATCTACTTTACCTACACCTTCAATTTTTTCTAAAGTACCTTTAAGTTTATCTTGAACTTCATTTTCATATTGCTCTTGATCTGTATTTTGTTCTTCTGTTTTTTGTTGTTCTTTAGTTGTCTTTGTATTATTTTTATCTTGTGCACTTATCTGTGTATTTGAAGTCTTAAAAAAACTAATACTTATAAGAATTAATATTCCTACTAAAAAAGCTATAAATAAATTGGCTCTGTTATTTTTATCATTAAGATAACCATTTTTTTCTTCATCCCCTTGTTTTTGAAACAACTTTTTTAAATCCTTTAAATTCATAGTTTACCTCCTTATTTCATAGTTTGTGTACCTTTATTATGTCTTTAGAAACATTTAGTTCCTTGCTTAAATATGTTGTAATATTTAAACTTTCTTCATCATTTACGCTATCTTGATTATTAACTACTTTACTACTTGTTCCTATTTTGATTTTTTTAATTTTTTCCACAGTACCTTCTTTTATACCTACATTAATATCTTTTATTTCAACTTTTTCTTTTTCTTTATCATAATTTGCATCTACTTGAACTTTATAACTACTGTCTGGATATTTTTCCTTTAATTTTTTTTCACAGCTATCTTGTAGATTTAATTTAAAAGCTTCCAAAGTACTATTTATACTTTTTTCCTTGTATTTGTTAAAATCATCATTAAATTTACTATTATTATCTATACACTGTACTGCATTACTTGTATAGGTATTTATATCAAAGTTTTTATCAAATAGTTTTATTATAGGATTTATAAAAACTGTAATTAAAATTAATCCTAATACAAATTTTGCATACTTTTTCAAACTATTATTTGGTAGAATCATTTCTACAGCTGTAATAAAAAACACCGCTGTACAAATAGTTATAATCCATGCTTTTAGTGATTGAATCAACTTTTATCACCTTCTTCTAAAGTTTTTTAATTTACACTCCCATCATCACTTTTCCAGCTGATGCAATAATAGCTACCATTATGAAAAACATAACTGAAACACTTATAAGACAAGAGGCTATAAGTATCAAAGAATCACCTGCAGAAGTTATACAATTTACAAGCCTGCTGTCACTAATAGGCTCTATTAAAGCTGCTGTGAGTTTATACATAAATGCCATGATTAAAATTTTTAACACTGGAAAAAGCATTATTATAATGATTATAATTAACCCCAAGCTGCTTAAAGCATTTTTCAATAATATAGAATAGCCAGCTACAGTTGATATAGCATCAGAAAGACTCTTTCCAACAATAGGTACAAAATTATCTACTGCAAACTTTGCCGTCCTAGCTGTAACCTCATCAATAGTTTTAGAAGTAATTCCCCTTATAGTAATTATCCCTATAAAGACTGTCATTATAATTCCTTGTGACCACAATGTGACCTGATTTAATAATTTAGTAAGTTTATCTATTTTATATTCATTGGACATATTATTTACAAATTGAAGTACAAATGCCATACATATTACAGGAATTATTATATTCATAAATAAATTTGCGCTTATTGTTATTGTACCTATAATTACTGGATCCATTACTGCTGCTTCTACAAATCCCCCAACACTTGCAATTAACATTATTAGTACTGGAATAAGTGCTGTCATAAAATCTGTCATTTCCTTTATTGTTGTTCTTGCAATATCTACTCCCATATAAAAACTTTTTGCCATTATTATTATTAAAAGAGAGTAACACGCAAAATATGCTATATTAGATAAATCTTCACTGCTGAATGCCTTTTGAAGATTTGTAAGCAATGCACAAATTAAAGCTATTGCAACTAAAACAGCAAGAAGCTTTAAAGAAGCAATTACTTCTCTAAACAGATAACTACCAGCTGCATTTAAAACCTTTTTAGTTGATATTTTTCCATCGCCTGTTTTTATAAAACTCTTTACATATTCCTTTATATCCACATCTTTTAATACTTCATATTTAGTTTTCATATTGGACATATAATTGTATAATTGTTCAACTTCTTCACTTTGACTTTGATTTTTTAAACTTTCTGAATAATTATTATTTTCAGCTGCTTGTACATTAAAAGACATAGTAAAAATTATAAATAAAACACATATAATTTTCTTCATAATAAACACCTACATAATTTTTAATATTGACTGTAATACAGCCATAAGTATAGGAATTGCCAGTGCTAAAATTAAAATCTTACCGGCAAATTCAACCTTTGTGCCTATATTGCCTTGACCTGCATCTTTGCATATTTCACTGCAAAAGGAAGCAAGATAAGCAATCCCCAATATTTTAAATACAGTAATTAGATATACAAAATCTATATTGGACTTAGCTGATAATTCTTGAATAAACTGCAATATAGACGTAATCTTTGTTATCATAAATAGAAAAATAAGTATTCCTACTGCCATACTTACATATATTGCTAAATCGCTTCTTCTATTTTCAAAAATCATTACTATAAAAAGAGATATAAAGGCAAATGTAACTATCTTTATTATCTCCATAGCTTCCTCCTTTCGTTTTAAACACTGGGTGATTTTGCTTGTTCTTAATATCAAAATTACCCGTTAAAATCCATTTAATCTTTTAACCTCCTAAAGTTGAAACATTGTTCTCACTGTAGTAAATAGTTTATTAACTAAATTTATCACCATCATAAGCACTATTAATATACCAGCCAAATTTGCTACTACAGCATAGTCCCCTTTGCCACTTGACTCCAAAACTTTATCTATAATTATTATTACTATTCCTACACCTGCAATTTTGAATATTAAGCTTATGTCTAGCATTTTTAACCCCTCCCTTTTCAAGTAAAGAATATTTACTAATCTAAATTAGCATTATAACCACCATAGCTCCTAATGAAAATCCTAGGTATCTGCACATCTTTACATTTTTATTCATGGAAATTTCAGAATTTTCAATTTGTTTCTTTAAACTACCAAGTGTTAGTGAAAACATTCTTTTTTCTCCATCTATATCACATTCTCCAAGAGTCTTAGCTAAATCTAGTATTACATTTAAATCTTCCTTATTTAAATTTAAAACTTCTTTTTTATCATTAAAAACTTTACAAAATGCATCATATGCACTATCAACAGCATTAGAAAATAATAAACTTGAAATTTCTTCAAATATGCTTTTTATAGGATATTTGCTCTTTTCAGCTATGTTAGAAATAGCTTCTGGTAACGGAGTAAACGTATAAATCATATCGTTCTGAAGTTGATTAATGCATCTTTGAAGCTCATTAAGTTGTTTTGTCCTCTTTTTAAAACTATCCCCATAATTAAATCCTATTGCCGTGGATGCAATTATTATAATAATACATGCTAAAATCTTTAACATTTTAACGCTCCCATATTTTAGATTTATTTTTAAAATCATATATATATTCAACGGTACCTGCTCCATTATTACTACTCAATACTATTGCTCTTTTAAATACTTGATTTTCTACAATTTCTTTAAAAACTGGTCTCTTATATAAATCTTCTATTCCATATCCATGTATCGTAGTAATTAAATTTACTCCTGAATTTAATGCAAATAAAATACTATCCATATCTTTATATGTTCCAATTTCATCACATACAACAACATCAGGAGACATACTCCTTATTGCCATCATTATTCCTTGACTTTTAGGGCAACTATCTAAAACATCAGTTCTTAATCCTAGCTTTAATTGAGGTATTCCATTGTAACAGGCTCCTATTTCACTTCTTTCATCAATTACACAAACTTTTTTACCTACAAATGTCTTTTGTTTCATTCCATCAGAAATATTTCTTACAATATCTCTTATTAAAGTAGTTTTTCCACATTTAGGAGGAGAAATTACTATTGTATTTATCACATTATTATTTTTAGTGATAAAATTCATTAACGAATCAGAGCATCCTATAACTTCTCTACATATCCTTATATTTAGAGATGCTATATTTTTAATTGTCTTTACCTCATCTTTTTCTATAACACATCTTCCACATATTCCTATCCTATGGCCTCCTCTAATGGTTATATATCCTTTTTTTATTTCTTCTTCAAAGGCATATATGGAATAGTTGCTTATCCTTTGTACAATTGACTTTAAATCTTCCCTATTAGGTATATACTTAAATATCATTTCTTCTTTCCCATTTTCAAATACTAAGGGCTTGTCTGCTCTTATTCTTATCTCTTGAAGCTCTCCTTTCAATGAAGCTTCTGTAATAAAATTCTTTATACTTTCTGGTAAAATATTAAAAATTTCTTTCGTATCTATTTTTCTCATCTCCTTCCTTTATATCTATTTCTATTTTTGTTTATTCAAATTTATTCCATATCGATGTAAAATAATTTTAAAAAAAGACCATATAAATGTTTAATACATTCATATGGTCTTTTTCCTAATTTTATTCATTATATATTTAAGAATTCTTTATGTTGTAATTAAATTATGGCAATTAGGACATGTTATTTTTTCTTTTTGTTTTACTATATCTTTATCAACATAAACGTCATCGCCGCAGTTAGAACATTTCAACTGAATGAAATTATCTCCTTCATCTTCACATAACTCATAGTCATCATCATATATGTCATCCTGTAAACTAGATAGATCTTCATCTATAGCATTTATATAATCTTCCATATCTTTTTGTGATTCAGATATTTCATCAACCTCTTCAGCTATAACTTTCAACACATTGATTATCTCAGTTAGCACTTTTCCTTCCTTAGTAGTGGTATCAATTTCCAGTCCATCTACTAGTCCATTAAGATAAGCTACCTTTGATATAATATCACTCACCATACCACATCCTTAAATTTATTTTGCCATTAGTATTCCTTAAACTCTTTCCATGTATTCTCCAGTTCTAGTATCTATTCTTATCATTTCGCCTTCGTTTACAAATATAGGCACATGAACTACCGCACCTGTTTCAACAGTAGCAGGTTTTAACACATTAGTAGCAGTATTACCTTTAACACCAGGATCTGTCTGTGTTATTTGTAATTCAACAAAGTTTGGAGCTTCTACTGAAAAAGCTTCTCCTTTATAAAATTTGATTATAGCAAACATATTTTCCTTTAAGAATTTAATAGCTTCTTCAACTTTTTCAAAATTTAAAGGAATTTGCTCAAAAGTTTCCTGATCCATGAAGTAATATAATTCTCCATCAGAATATAAATACTGCATTTCTTTTCTTTCTATTACAGCTTCTTGAAGTTTTGCTGTTGGGTTGAAAGTTGTATCAGTAACTCCTCCTGTTATAACATTTCTAAGTTTTGTTCTAACAAAAGCAGCTCCTTTTCCTGGTTTTACATGAAGGAAGTCTATTACAGTATACACTTGTCCATCTTGTTCAAAAGTAGTTCCTTTTCTTAAATCTCCTGCTGATATCATTTATGTATCCCTCCAAAATTTATTAATCATTTTTATATTATAACCCTTTCAGGTAATTATATACGGTTAATCTATGCATATAAGCTTCTTTGTTGACTTTGACAATACCTCTGATCCATTTTCAGTAATTACAAGTAAATCTTCTATTCTGACGCCACCAAATCCTGATATATATATTCCTGGTTCATCTGTAACTACCATTCCTGATTCTAATTTTTGAGTATTTCTATATCCAACTATAGGTGACTCGTGAATTTGTCTTCCGACTCCATGTCCAAGGCTGTGTCCAAAATAATCTCCATAACCCTTTTCAGTTATGTATCCTCTTGCAACTCCATCCACTTCAGTAGCAGATACTCCAGGTTTATAAGCTTTCAAAGCTCTTTCCTGTGCTTCCAATACTATATTATACACTTCTATCATTTTTTCCGAAGGTTCTCCAATAACTATAGTTCTTGTCATATCAGAACAATACCCTTTATAAACACATCCATAGTCAAGAGTCAAAAATTCACCTTTGTTAACTACCTTTTCTGTAGCTTCTCCATGAGGTAAACTTGATCTAACACCAGATGCTACAATTGAAGGAAATGATAAATCTGTAGCTCCTAACTTTTTCATATAAAATTCAAGTTCAAGACCTATCTCTCTTTCTGTCATTCCTGCTTTTATAAATTTAAGCATATGATCAAAAGCTTTATCCGCAATTTCCGCTGCTTTTCTTATTAATTGCAATTCTGATTCATCCTTTACAAGTCTTATTTTTTCAACCATTCCCCCCATAGGAACCAATTCACATTGAACTTTAGACTTATATATATTATAAGTAGCAACTGAAATTATATCCTCTTCAAAGCCAAGCTTTTTAATAGTATTATTTTTAACTAATTCACCTAAAAAGTCTTGAAAAGAAGTACCTTTATTATACTGAAGCACTTCATAATCTTTAACTTGCTGCCTTGCTTGTTCTGTAAATCGTGAATCAGTAATAAAAAATGTTTTATCATTAGTTATTACTGAAAAACTTTCATTTCCTGTAAAACCACTTAAATAATTCCTATTACAATCTCCAACCAAAAGAACAGCATCCATACCTTTTTCAGCCATTAATTTTCTAAGTTCCCCTATTCTCTTTTTAAACATATTAATTCCCCTCTACAATTCAAGCAAATTATAATATATTACTAATTTACCTAATTTTTACAAAATTATTCACTTGTTTTCTTATCATATATCATTTAAATTCCTTCAATATAATAAGCCTTGTGGACAATGTTATTTTATCAAAACTTGTGATTATTTGCAAATACTATTAAATGTTTATATTTGCTTCTTATACATTATTGGATTTAATTCTACTTTGAAAATTTCATATTTATTTCAGCATTTATTTTGTTTTCAGTATCTTTTTCTATAATCAAATTACTTATATCAATAAATCCATTTTTATTTTGTATTTTTTTCAATATATCTTTTGTTTTTTCAACATCCCAATTACTTTCTACTTTAACTGTTGATACCTTATCATCTTTTTTATTATCAATTTCAGTTATTCTTACATCCTGTTGATCCTGCAAGAACTTTATAACATCGCTGTATTGAATTCTATTATAAGTTAGCTGTTTATTTTTTCCTAATTGCTCTAGGTTACTTAACTTTGTATTACATTCAATTCTTTTATTAATTAAAAAATAATTTTTAACTAATAATGTTACAAAAAAGATAAAGCACATAGTTAATATAACTTTATATTTTTCTTCCTTATTCATACTCCAAATCCTTTCCCATTATTTTAGCTGTAACCTTATTTCTGATGAATTATCATCATTCTTGTTTGATAGACTATCATTTTTGTGTAGATCATTAATATATGTTATATTAAACTTATTTGTATCTTCAATCTTTTTTATAAATACTGAAAAATCTACTGGATTTATATTAAATTTGATGTCTATATTTCTTTTTTCTATATTCAAACTTTTAAAATCAATATTTTTATAAATATCTTCTTCAAATTTCAAAAATGTATTTAAAGTTTCAGTATTACTACTATGTAATTTAGCTTTTTTATCAACATTTGCTTTTAATGAAACAATTTTTTCATTAGTTTCATTACTTATAGTATTTACCTTATTTCTATTTATCATTATCATATCTATCAGTATTAAATCTAAAATAAAAAATATAATAGTAAATATCTTTAAAATTTTTAATTTCTTTATTTTTATTTTTTCCAAATACCAATTAGGTAAAAAGCGTCCGCAATTCACTTATATTACCTCCAGCTTATCTTTACATATAGTTCCAAGATCATTACAATTATATTTTTTATAAAGTGTTTTTACTATGTCTTGATATGGTAAATTTAACAAAAATATATTTTTTAAGTTTCCAATCACACCCGTTATTCTACACTTTTCTTTGAACTTATCCATAATTTGTTCAAAATTGTCTATATGAACATCTTGAACCACACTATTAGCAAATATTTTTCCATCTATGCATGCTAAAAGATAAAGTTTATTATCATACAAAAAAGCAAGAATATATTCATGTTCCTTAATTATTTTTTTATAATTATTTAAAATACAAAATTGTATAGGATATACACCTTTTACGTTAGCACCTTTTTCTACACATTTTTCTATAATATTATCTTTATCCCAATTTAAGCAAAATACAATTATCTCCAAGCTCTTACCATTATCTTTAAATACATCATATGTAAACATTATGTTATCTATATCTATACTTTTAAAATGATACCTAAGTTCTGTTTTAATGATAGAATTAAGCTTTCTCTTGCTTACCTTTGGTATTTGTATAAGCTTTACGTATATTTGCTCTCCCTGTACTATAATAAAAATATTTCTGCTGTGAAAATCAATTTTAATATCATCTATACTTTTACCTTTAATACCCAAGTCTTCTTTCCAAGTACCTTCTTTTATTTTACCAATAAGACTTTTACTCATAATATCATTATATATTAATCCTTTTTCATTAATTTGCAATATACCACTTTTCATAATTTTTTCAATTCAGCTCCTTTTTTAAAAAATATTTTAATCTATGCATCTATAAAAAATAAAGTTATTCTCAACTTTATATTGATAATGCTCTTCTTTACAAAATTTATTATTCACATTGTACATAAGTACTAAATAATTATTTGTATCATATTTAATATAAGAGTTATCATATTGAACTATAGAACCCGTCTTAGAACTTAAATAATTCTTTACTTCATCATTTGTTAGAGTTGTAACATCCTTATATAATAATTCATCTAATTCAGTAAGCATATATTCTTTAATTTTTTGAGTAGGATCAACTTTTAATACACTCTTTTCCATATTCAAATTGTTTTGTCTTTTTAGAACTTCTAATTTAAAACAACTTAAAGCTATAAAAATACAAAAACTAACTATAAACATTACATATATTATAATGAACCCTTTTGATCTTCTTCTATTTTTAATGGAAAACATCTTTTATACACATTACCCTTCCTAGTTTCTATAGATACATATAGTACCTGCCTATCTTTTTCAACTTTAAAATCTTTAATATTCTTTAATATATTATTTGTTGTAGAATAATACTTTGAATAATAACTTATTATTATGTCAGAATCCCTGTTTGTCCTTATATAATTAAATCCTCTTCCATCATATCTTCTTATTACAATTACATTATTGTTTTCTGTTTTTACATATCCTTCATTATTTATTTCCTGATAAATTAAGTTAAAAGCCTCATTTATATAAAAAGATTCTCTACTAGAGTTTATTTCCTGTCTATAAACTTTCATATATTTACACATAACAATTGCTTGAACAGATGTTATGATGCCTATTATTGAAACCACTAGCATAAGCTCTATTAGTGTAAATCCTTTTTTTATGCATATTTTATTTTTTATATTTTCCCTTATAGAATTCACACTGCATAATCCTTTCTTTGTTAAGAATTTTAACATACAATTTTAAATTAACTTTATAAACCTTATCCCCATCTATATTCATTACAATATAAGGCTTTTTTTCTGGTTTACCTTTTGTAAACAATCTTCTCAAGTTTTCTCCTTTAAAATTATCCAATTCCTCTGTATTTATTGAGCAATAATATTTTCCTTGATCTTTTAAATTTTGTAAATCATTATAAGTAAAATTATAAATCATGTTATTTTTTATGTACTCCATACCTACCAAATATTTCTTCATACTTTTGTTGTACTTTTCTAAATTTAAAGCGTCTAATTCTGTTCTTAAACATGTAATAAACAAAGTTGAAAATAAGGTAATAGCACATAATACTTCAATGAGAGTAAATCCTTTTTTCTTCTTTAAAATCGACATAAGTAGTTCCTACACTCACAGTTATGCGGTGATTATTCCTCCTATCTTTAAACCTAATAGTACAAGGATCTGTGATCTTACCTGCACTATTTATTTCCATTTTTCTGCCTTTTTTCCCTATAGCTAAAATAAATTTATCAGGTAATTTCATTTTATGAATCTCTTCCAATCCGCAATTTAAAGTTAATTCACTTCTATCTTCATCCAAATATATATATCCTCTAATATCATTATCTCTACAATATTCTCTTGAATTATTGATAAAATTAACCATTACATTTCCAAAGGTCTCACCTTCAATATCATTTTGCAATGTATTTAGACCTGTTAAATTTATAAAGCTGTAACTTAATAATATCGAAATTATTGTAAGAACCAGCATTAATTCTATTAATGTAAATCCTTTTGATTTTAATTTATTTTTAGTCATAATTTTATAAACCTTTATTCATTTTTATTCTTAATAATTTAAATTTACAACTTCCAACTAATTTTTAGGGAATATTTGTTTATCACCATATTTCACTATATATGTACTGTCACTTGCATTTATTTCTACAGAATAATTCTTATCATCACTTATATAAGCAATATTAACGCTTTGATCACTTGCATTACTAACACTAATATTTTTTGCTGAAGTAAGCTGTTGTACAGTAGTTGTTACATCAGTTCCATCAAACTTACTATCATTATTACCATAACTAGCCATGGCTGCAGTTTCTATTTGTTTTGCAGTATTTACAGCCTTAGCATTTCTAGCCTTTTCCTGATATGCTGAAACCTTAGGTACTAAAAAACCCATTAATATTAAAATTATTGTTATAACCAACATAAGTTCTATCAATGTAAAGCCCTTACATTTGTGAAAATTCTTCATATTTTATCCCTCCAAAATCTTTCTATTTTAATTTATTGAATCCATAATATTGAATATTGGAAGAAGAGCTCCTACTACAAACATTCCTATAAAGACAGCTAAAACCAATATTGTTACAGGTTCTATAAAATTTACTATTTTCTTCAAGTTATCTTCAACTGCACATTCAAAAATATTTGATATTTTGAATAAAATAGATTCTATATCACCGCATTCCTCCCCAACATCTATTAAATTTAGAAAAGTTGAATCTCCTATACCTTGTTTTTTGAAAGAAAAATAAATACTCTCCCCTTTTTTTATGTCCTCTATAGAATTAATTATCTTATTTTCTAAAACTTTATTTTGTACTGTACTTAAACATATATTTAATGATTTTATTATTGGAATACCAGAAGAAATAAGTATGGCCAAAGATTTACTGAACTGATGAAGTAAAAATTTGCTATAAATACTACCTATAACAGGTAACCTTATCTTCAAACTATCAAAGTACTCTTTTCCTTTATGAGTTCTACTAAATTTATATAAAATAAAAATAGTTGTAATTAATATTAAATTTATAATAAAAAATTTATCCTTTAAAAAAACAAAAATCCATAAAATTGTAGATGTTAAGATTGGAATACTTCCTCCTGAGTTAGAAAGAATAAACATAAATTCTGGGACTATTTTCATCATTAAGAATATGATTACTACTATAGATGTAATTAAAACCATTATTGGATATGATATTGCAGATTTTATTTTATTAAATATTTTATACCTTTTATCATAATATTCTGATAAATATTTAAATACTATTTCCAATTTTCCTGATTCTTCACCAACTTTAATCATTTCTATCATAAATAAAGGATATATATGAGAAAATTTTTTTATACTTTCATATAGTGCTTCTCCTCTTTCAATACTTTTCTGTACTTGATGCATACTTTCGGTTATTACTGATTTTCTATTTTGGGTACATACTATATTAAAAATTTCTGATATTGAAAGTCCTGATTCTATCATTTGGCCTAAATTATTGCATAAGATACTTATATCTTGTAAATTTACTCTTTGAATAAACAATTTGTTTAATAGCTTTTTATTAATTCTATACTTCAATAAGAAGTACCCTTTTTCTCTAAGCATATTGCTTAAATCTTCTACACTTTCAGTTTTATATTTTCCTTTAATTTTATTTCCATCTATGTTTATAGCTCTATAACTAATAAATATACTATTCTCCCCCTTTGCCTTTTAAAGATTTTTTCTTATAAGCTCATCATAGGTTGTTATTCCATTTTTTATAAGCTCTATACAATTGTCTTTTATTGACGTTATATATTTATTTAAGTTATACTTATCAATATGTTCAATATATTTCTTATTAACAACATTAATATCTTTTAATACTTTAAAGTTTACTATTTCATAGACTACCGTTCTATCTTTATATCCAGTACCTCTACACTTATAACAACCTATTCCATGATATAATTTGTCATCAGAATTTAAATTCAAATACTTTTTTTCAGCTTCTGATGCATAATAAGACTTTCCACAGTATGGACAAATCTTTCTTACTAATCTTTGCGATATAACTCCAATTAAAGCATCTTCTATAAAATATGAAGGTATTCCCATTTCTAAAAGTCTAAGTATGGATTCAACAGCACTATTCGTATGTAAAGTACTCAAAACTAAATGCCCCGTTATTGCTGCTCTTATAGCTATATGTGCAGTTTCCTCATCTCTTATTTCTCCAACCATTATCACATCTGGATCCTGCCTAAGTATACTTTTAAGTCCTTGTGCAAAGCTAAGTCCTACTTTATTATTTACTTTAACTTGATTTATATTATCCATAATACACTCTACAGGGTCTTCTATACTTGTAATATTTTTTTCATTTTTATTTAAAGTATCAAGCATAGAATATAATGTAGTGGATTTTCCACTTCCAGTTGGTCCAGTTATTAGAATTATTCCGTGAGAATTTTTTAGCATGTTTTTTATAGCTTCAACATCATTTTTTAAAAATCCTAAAGAATCTAATACTTTTATATCCTCAGATTTATACAATATTCTTATTACTATTTTTTCTCCTAATATAGTAGGAAGAGTAGAAATTCTAAAATCATAATTTTTATTTTCATACACATACTTAATTTTGCCATCTTGAGGTATCCTTTTTTCTGAAATATCCATAGAAGCCATTATTTTAAATCTTGTACACACAAGTGGATATATATCCTTAGGTATTCTTGTAAAACTACTTATAATACCATCTATTCTGAATCTTACTAAAACATCCCTTTGAAATGGTTCTAAATGTATGTCACTAGCTTTTTCAGATATAGCCATATTTATTATAGAATTAATAATTTTAACTACTGGTGCTTCTTGTAAACTTTCATCATTTGTAAATTCATATCCATTTTTTGCATTGTAAATTTTTTTTTCTGTTTTAATAATTTTTATAGCCTTCTCTACACTGCACTTACAATAATAAGCATTTATTGCATCTACTATTTTATTCTTATCTCCGCGAAAAAATTTTACTTCCCTATTGCTTATAAACTTCAACTCATCCTTCAATAAAAGGTCTGGATTTTCATTAATTACAATATATAAACATTGATTCTGCTCTTTAATCGCTATTAAACAATTTTCTCTAGCAATATTTTCTGGTATTTTCTTTACCATTTCATCTTCAATGTTTATACTTTCTAAATCAATATACTCTAACTTTTCACTACTCATAATTAAATTATTTTTAAGCCTCCATTTATCATATTATTATTTGAAATTATAACCAATTGAGTTGTTTTTAAACACAAATAAGGCATATGATTAAATCATATGCTTCTTATTTTACACTACTATAAACACTATAATTACCTTGCTCTGTAGATATTAAATTTACAGAGTTCTCTTTTTCATTATACATATAAACATCTTTTTTGATGTTTTGTTCTAAACTTTCTATACCACAAAAATATACATTATCATTATTATCTATTGCTAATCCTGATGACACATCCAAATTTTTAGGAAAATCATAAGTAAGTCTTTTTAGAGTTAAATTTTTATAAGAAAACACATATAATGCATTTGTTTGACCGCCTTCAGTTCCTAAAATAAAGACTTCTTCATTGTTATAATTTGTAATAGTTTTATATATTTCTGTTAAGTTAACAGCTATACTTTTAGCAACTTTAGTTTTTATGTCATAATAATATAACTGTTCACCGTCTCCCTTGCTGTTTAAAATTAAAGTACCATTTTTCATAGGAGTAAAATATACACAATTTCCATTTATACCATCTAAATAGACTTCCTCTTTATCCTTACTAAAATCATAAATATATATCTTCTGTGAATTTTTTTCCCCTTCTATACTTCCATAATAGACTATTTTATTTTCATCTATCCATTCATAAAGTTTACCTGATACCAAAACTTTTGATTTTAATTTTAAATATTTATTATTTTTTATATCATATACTTTCATTCCCTCTGCACTACTTAATGAATTGCTTTTAAAAGTTCTAAAAGCCAATTTATTTCCATTACTGTTTAGTTTTAAATCCAATGCGGAATAAAAATCTTTCAATTGAAGTTTTTTTCCTAATGAATTTATATCTATAATATTTTTATTAGAATTTTCACCATTTGGCATACTTATAGAGTGTACATAAACTGAATTTTTAACAGCATAAGCCATATCGATAACATTACCTGTAGTACTGCCAACATTCGCCAGAGCTTTATCATCTATTTTGAAAGCATTAAAGTTACCATTATTATTTTCCAATACAGTAACTTCTGAATAGTTGGGTACATTATTTTCTTCCACCTTTTGCTCTTTCTTTATGCCACATGAAACAAAAGTTAAGCTTGTTAAAAATGTAATAATTAAAATTACAGATTTTAAAAAAGATTTCATTTACAATTCATATTCCCCTTTAAAAGAAACTACTGCAGGACCCGTCATAAAAATTCCATTTTTCTTTATCTCTATGAAGAGCTTTCCACCTGGTACTTGAACTTCTACACTTTCACTAGTAAGTGTTAATCTGTTGGCAGCTATAACAGAAGCACAGCTTCCTGTACCACAAGCTAAAGTAGGACCTGCTCCTCTTTCCCAGGTTTTTACTTTAACTTTATTGCTACTTACTACTTCACAAAAATTAACATTTGTACCATCTGGAAAGAATTCAGATTTTTCTATAGCCTTTCCTTCCTCTATATTATAATCTTCAAGTTTTCCAAATATAATTGTATGAGGAACTCCCATAAGCATGCTTGTTATATTATACTCTTTCTTTTCTACTTTTATTCTCTTATTTACAACTTCTTCATTAAACCTTGCAGGTATTTTTTCCACTTCAAAGGAAGGTATACCCATATTAATAGTTACTTCCTTTATACTACCATTTTCTAAATGTAAAATAGCTTCTTTTACACCATCACCTGTTTCTATAGTTATAGATTCTCCCTTTACTATTTTTTCATCCCACACATATTTAGCAAAACATCTTATACCATTTCCACACATAGAAGCATAAGAACCATCTGCATTCATTATAATCATTTTTATTTGTGCAATATCACTGTTTCTCACTAATAATATTCCATCTGCACCTATAGCAAATTTTCTATCACAAAGTTTTTTAGCTAATTCTCCTTCTTTACCTAAAAAACTATTTTTTCTATCATCTATTACTATAAAATCATTTCCTGTTCCTTGCATTTTCGTAAACTTCACTATAATTATCCACCTTTCTTATAATAAAATGACTTGTGATTTTAATATATTCTTAATAAATGAATAAACTTCAAAATAAGTTTACTACTAGAAAGTAAATTTAGCAATAATATATTAAAAACTTGTTTTATTAACATTTTGTATCATTTGCAAAGCATTGAATTTTCATAGTTTGTTTATTATACAAACCTTTATTTTAAAATTTCAAAATGATATAATACTATAGATATATGTGAGTATATATATAATTAACTACTTTAATTTGTAGAGAGGATGATAACATATGGCCTTAGATGGTATTTTTATACATAGTGTAATAGATGAATTAAAAAAATATTTATTAAATGGTAGAGTAGAAAAGGTAAATCAACCTGAAAAAGATGAAATAATTTTATCTATAAAAAATCAAAGAAAAACTTACAAACTATTAATAAGCGCTAGTTCTGTTTATCCTAAAATCCATCTTACCCAATTATCCAAAACTAATCCTATGCAGCCTCCATTATTCTGCATGGTTTTGAGAAAGCATATAAATACTGGAAGATTAATAAACATAAGACAATTAGATACAGATAGGATAATCTTTCTAGACTTTGAAAGCAGTGATGAATTAGGATTTAACAGTATTTATACTTTGGTTATAGAAATTATGGGAAGACACAGTAACATAACATTAGTTCGTGACAGAGATCAATTTATTATGGACAGTATAAAACATATTACACCAGAAATAAACACTGTAAGATTTTTATATCCTGGCATTAAATATGTACTGCCTCCTAATTCTACAAAACTAAATCCTTTTAATTATACTATAGATGAATTTAAAGATTTTATAGAAAAAAATAATGTAAAATATGAAAAAAGCTTTTTTTCTAAAGTATTTACAGGAGTTAGTTCTCAATTTTCTAGTGAGATTTTTTACGAATTTGTTAATGAAAATAGAGAGTTTTCTGAAGCAAATTTATCTAGTATATATGATTTAACTAAAAGAGTTTTTCATAGTATAAAACAAGACAATTACTATTTTGCATCTTATTCATTAAATGGAGTAGTGAAGGATTTCTACTGTGAAAATTTATACTCGCTTAAAGAATATACACAAAAAAATTATTCTTCTCCTTCAACACTTTTAGAAGAATTTTATTTTTCAAAAGATAAACATGATAGACTAAACAGCAAAAGTTCTGATTTGCAAAAGCTCATAAATGTAAATTTAGAAAGATGCTATAAAAAAATAAATATACTAGAAAATTCCCTTAATGAATGCCAAAACAAGGATACATATAAAATATACGGAGAAATTTTAACAGCTAATATCTATAGTCTTAAAAAAGGAGATAAAGTTGCAAAACTTCAAAACTATTACGATGAAAATATGGATTATGTAGACATTAAGCTAGATGTTAATAAAACTCCTTCTCAAAATATTCAGAAATATTTTAAAAAATATAACAAACTCAAAAAAACTGAAGAAGCTTCTAAAATACAATTGGAACTCACAAAAAAAGATGTAGATTATTTACAATCTGTATTAACTAATATAAAGAACTCAGAAGATTATGAAAGTATAGAAGAAATTAAAAGGGAACTAATGGAAACTGGATACCTCAAATTTAAGAAAAATCACAGTAACAAAAAAGTGAAGCCTTTAAAGCCTATGAAGTTTGTATCTAGTGATGGCATTGAAATATATGTAGGAAAAAATAATTTTCAAAATGATTACCTAACATTAAAATTTGCAGACAAAAGAGACATGTGGATGCATACTAAAAATATTCCTGGTTCACATGTAATAATAAAAAACTTTGGAAATATACCCGATAAAACTTTAGAAGAAGCTGCTAAGTTAGCTGCTTTCTATAGTAAATCTAAAGATTCTACAAAAGTAGCTGTGGATTACACTGAAGTTAAAAATGTGCATAAACCTAATGGTTCAAAGCCAGGAATGGTAATCTACTATACTAATAAAACTATTTTTATAGATCCTGAAAAACCATCTATACAGCAACTACAATAAGTCCATAAGATAAAAAATGCGAAGCTTTGCTTCGCATTTTACTTATTTCGTTGCATTAAATTTTTTATCATTTTCTGGTTTTGCTCCAAAATACTGATAGTAATAACATTTTATTCTTCCATTATAAAGCTTTCTATTTTTATTAGCTTTTAATCCAAAGTGTGTTTCAAATTCTGGATGAGAAGTTATTACAAAGTAAGACCAATCGTTTAAATTTTGAAAAACTTCACCCATTTGCTTATAAAGTTGTTCTATTTGTTTTTCATTTCCTAATCTTTCTCCATATGGAGGATTACATATTATAAATCCATACCTTTTTTTTGAGCTAAACTCCTGTACTGGAATTTTTTGAAAAGCTATGCAATCTGCCACTCCAGCTTTCTCAGCATTTTGTCTAGCTATTCTAATTACACTACCATCTATATCTGAAGCTAATATTTTAACTTCACTCTTGTTTATAGCATTTCGAGCAAACTTTCTATTTTCTTCCCATATATTTTTAGGAATTATGTCCCAATTTTCAGAAACAAAACTTCTATTTAATCCAGGTGCTATATTTTTGCCTATAAGAGCAGCTTCAATTGCTATAGTACCTGATCCACACATAGGATCTGCAAGCATCCTAGAAGGTTCCCACTTACTTAAAAGCACTAAAGCTGCTGCTAATGTTTCCTTCATAGGTGCTCCACCTGCAAGCGCTCTGTAGCCTCTTTTATGAAGTCCAGCACCAGATGTATCTACTGTCAATGTAACTATATCTTTAAGAATTCCAACTTCTATTTTATATTCGGTACCATCTTCACTAAACCATTCCGTGTTATATTCTCTTTTCATAGCTTCTATTACTGCTTTTTTAACTATAGATTGACAATCTGGAACACTAAATAGTGCAGATTTCACAGACTTACCAACTACGTGCATAAAAGCATCCTTTGGCATAAGTTTTCCCCAATCTACTGCTAAGGTACCTTGAAATAACTCTTCGAAGCTTTGAGCTTTGAATTCTGACATTTTTATTAATACTCTATCTGCAGTTCTAAGCCACATATTGCAAGTTACTATATCACGCTCATCACCTTCAAAAGTTACTTTTCCATTCTCAACTTTTAAATCATAATATCCAAGTTCTTTTAATTCATTTGCTACTATAGCTTCTAATCCAAAAGTTGCTGTAGCAATTAGTGTATAATTCATATTGTTCCTCCAAGTATAATTAAATTTATCACCTATCTTGTAAAACTAAATTCATGTCAAACATAATTATACTCATAATTAGTAATTTTTTAAAGGATTATTTAATTGCTAGTTTAATTCCATGACATAATCCTTGTGCTAGTTTATTTTGATATTCATCTGAGCACAATAATTTATCTTCTTGAGCATTAGATAAAAATCCCATTTCTACTAAAACTACAGGCACCTTTGACCAGTTAAATCCTGTCATATCATTTCTTTGTACAACGCCTCTATCATTCATACCAACTTCACTTACTAAAGCATTTAAAATTGTCTTTCCATAATACATACTTTTTTCACTTATATTTCTAGTATCTTCATTTATAGGTTCAGGAACCAGCATTGATGCTCCACTAACTTTACTGCTATCACTTGAATCAGCATGTATTCTTATAACTAAATCTGCATTTTCCTTATTTCCTATTTCTGCTCTTTCCACATTACCTAAACTCTCAGAAATTTTTGTTTTAGTCATTTTTACTATATATCCTTCTGATTCTAGTAAAGCTTTTAGTTTCATTGATACACTCATATTCACACTATATTCTGGAGTTTTAGTAACTACACCTTCAGCCCCTCCACCATCCTTTATTTTCATTTCTGAAGAACCAGGTGCTAAAGGCTCCTTTTCTAAATTTGATCTATCAGCATGACCAGGATCTATTACTATTATCTTTTTCTTTAACTCTGAAGAATTATTTACAACTGAAGCAGTTTTAGTTTTTTCAGCGCTATTACTTGCAGTTGTACTATTATTGTCATTTGATTTATCTTGCTTAGTACTTACTTTATTTTCTACTGGTGCAGTTGCACTTTTACTTTTAACTGCAACATGAGATTTATATACAAAAAATCCGGCTATTGAAACTCCTACAACTAATAGCAATCCAACTACAAAGCCTACATTTTTTTTCATTATGTTATCATCTCCTAAAAAAATCATACCAGGTAACTGTAAATTAATACAGTACCTGGTATATATTATACAGCTTTACTTGACTTAGATTCTAAATCAGTTTTCAAATCATCTTGTACTTCAACCTTTTCAGTCGCACTTACCTCAGGCAATATTAAGTTTAATACAATTCCTACTAAAGTAGCTAATGCTACACCTGCTATTTCTACATCTGCTCCATTAAATTTAAATTTAACAGCAGCTCCACCTATTCCTATTACTATAATAACTGATGCTAGCAATAGGTTTTTCTTTTTGCCAAAATCAATTTTATCTTCAACAAATACTCTAAATCCTGATGAAGCTATTATCCCAAAGAGTAATATACTTACGCCACCAATAACTGGAAGTGGCATATTTTCAATTATAGCAGCTACAGGTCCTATAAAAGAAAGCATTATTGCTATTATTGCAGCTCCCCCAATTACCCAAACACTATATACTCTTGTTATAGCCATAACTCCTATATTTTCTCCATAAGTTGTGTTTGGAGGTCCTCCAACAAGTCCTGCAAATATAGTAGCTACACCATCACCTAAAATTGATCTATGAAGACCTGGTTCTTTAGTAAAATCTCTTCCAACTACATTATTAGTAACATATACATGCCCTATATGTTCTGCTAAAGTTACAAATGATACAGGAGCCATAAGCATCATGGCATTTAAATTAAACTTAGGTGTCATAAAAGGAGGCATTCTAAATACCTTAGCACTAGCTATTGCCTCTACAGCTTTATGAGGTATGATTCCTAAACATAATGCTGCTATATATCCTACTACTATAGCTACAAGCACTGGTATTACTCCTAAGAATCCTTTAAAATACATACTTCCAATTATCCCTACACCTAATGTGATCATAGATACTGTGATCCATGCCCATCTTGGTACACTTTGTAATGATGCATCTGTATAAGCCGAGTTTAAGCCTGCCCAATTTATAGCAGTTGATGCTAATCCTAAACCTATTACTATAACTATAGATCCTACAACTACTGGCGGCAACGCTTTATTAAGCCAGTTAACTCCACAAAACTTAATTATAATTGATACTATAATATAGACCATTCCTGCCGCTAAAACACCTGAAAGCATAGCTTCGGGGCCATAGTTTTTAGAAGCTACCATCATAGGTGCTATAAACGCAAAGGATGAACCTATATATGCTGGAAGCTTAGCTTTAGTACAAACTATATAAAGAAGTGTACCTACCCCACTGCAGAAAAGAGCAATAGATGGACTCATTCCTGTAAGAATAGGAACAAGTATGGTAGCTCCAACCATAGCAAAAAGGTGTTGAAAACTCAATGGAATAGTAACTCCTATAGGCAATTTTTCTTCTACATCTACAATATTTTTCATTTAAACTCTCCTTTTTTTAGCCTCACTGGACTAGTTTAAAAATATAATTTATTTAATTTTTATAATTCATCAATCTTTACAATATCAGCTCCATCTATTTCAGAAATCTGAACTGATACTACCTCGTTTCTAGAAGTAGGTATATTTTTCCCCACATAGTCAGATCTTATTGGAAGTTCTCTATGTCCTCTATCTATTAATACAGCAAGTTGTATCAATTCAGGCCTTCCAGCATGTATAACAGCATCAATAGCCGCTCTGACTGTTCTTCCTGTATATATTACATCATCTACTAATATTACTTTCTTACCTTCTACATCAATTAAATCCGTATCTTTTAATTTAGGTTGATCATACAACTTACTTAAATCATCTCTATAAAGAGTAATATCAACAGTTTCTACAGGAATTTTTACTCCTTCAATCTCCTCAATTATTTTTGAGATTCTTTGAGCTATAGGATATCCTCTTCTTTTAATACCTACAAAAATAATATTCTCTACTCCTTTGTTTTTTTCTATTATTTCATGAGATATTCTAGTTAAAGTTCTTTTTATGCCTTTATCATCTAAAACAACTGCTTTAGTTTTCACAAAAATCCCCCCTATTTACATAATAAAAAAACTCATGACGAAGATCATGAGCATAATTATACACATACAGCTTTTGCCTTATGACCTCACAGGATCTTCTTAAAGGTACACTATTAATTTTTTTATACATCTTAATTATGATAACATAATACCTTTTTTATTTCAATTCATTTCTTAAAACATTTAGCACTTTTTTGAAGTAATCTGGTATATCAGACATAAATTCAATGTATTCATTAGTGCTAGGATGTATAAAACCTAACTTTTTAGCATGAAGCATTTGTCCATTCAAGTTAAATCTTTGTTTTTTATAACCATAAACAGGATCTCCAACTAAGGGGTGTCCTATATAAGCCATGTGCACTCTTATCTGATGTGTTCTTCCAGTTTCCAATACACATTCTACAAGAGTATTATTTTTAAATCTCTCCAATACCTTATAGTGAGTTACTGCTTTTTTACCATCCTTAATCACAGATATCTTTATTCTTTCTACAGGATGCCTTCCTAATGGTTTATCTATGATACCATCATCTTCTTTTAAAATACCTTCAACTAATGCTGTATAGGCTCTAGTCATAGAATGATCCTTAAGTTGCTCTGCTAACTTGTTATGAGATTTATCATTTTTAGCAACTACTAATATACCTGAAGTATCTTTATCTATTCTATGCACTATCCCAGGTCTTGTTACTCCATTTATTCCAGATAGATCACTGCAATGATTTAAAAGAGCATTAACTAATGTACCAGTATAAACTCCTGAAGCTGGATGAACCACCATACCCTGTGGCTTATTCACCACAATCACATCACTATCTTCATAAACTATATCTAATGGTATATCCTCAGGTTCTATATCCAATCCAACGGGATCAGGTATAGTAATAAGTACTTTATCTTTTATCTTCAACTTGTAATTGCTCTTTTTTAAAATTCCATTTACTTTTACCTGTGACTTCTCTATAAGTCCTTGTATGTAAGATCTAGATTTATCTTCCATTCTTTCTGATAAGAATAAATCCAACCTAGCATTCACTGAATTTTCATCTATAATAAATTCTCTAGTTTCCATACTTACTTATCTTCCTTTATTAAATAAATTGCTAATAAAAAGGTTCCTGTTACTACTAAAACATCAGCCACATTAAAGGTAGGAAAATAATATACATCTTTATAATGTAAAGTTAAAAAATCTACTACATACTTATAATAGGTTCTATCGATTAAATTTCCTATAGCTCCACTTATTATAAGCGCCAAACTTATTCTCAATAATTTTGAAGCTGGTCTATATTTTATAATATAATAAATTATACCTGCCATAACAAAAAATGTAACTAAACTTAAAAAAACTACCTTATCCTGCAAAATACCAAAGGCAGCTCCTCTATTTTCTAAATAAAAAAGTACAAAAAAGTCTTTTATAACAACTATTCCGGAGGTATTTGATAACTCTTTAAGAGCCCATAACTTTGTAATTCTGTCCAATATCAATCCCAAAATTATTATTATTAATTCCATTTACATCCCCCTTTTAAAGCTTAGGAAAAGTTAACAAGAAATTTCTTGTTAACTTTTACATTTCAATTACTATGGTAATTGATTCTTATACTGTTCATTGCTTATTCTTTCTATTGGTTCCACATAATCCTCATCTTCATCACTATATACATCTATTACATTTTTTATTCTGTTAAATCTTCCTACAGCTTGATAACTATCTTCTGCATCAAAGCCTACTTCATCTCTGCGGTCGTTATATCCATATCCAAAAGGATAACCAGGTTCTTGTTTTTCTATAGGCGTATTTTTTTTCTCCTCTGAATAAGAATTACTAATCCATTTTTGACATTCTACACAATGATCTGTATAAGGAATAAATTCTAATCTTTCTTCTTTTATATCCTTACCACATATACTGCATTTCCCATAGGTACCTTTATCTATGTTTGAAAGTGAATTCTCTATCTTTTTTATAATAGATAACTCATTACCTTTAAAGGCTATTCCTCTTTCCTTATCAAAAATTTCAGTAGCAATATCTGAAGGATGATTATCATAAAAAGACAACTCTGTAGATAGTTCAGCATTAGAATTAATAGTTTCATTTTCCTCCATTTGCTTTAATAAACTATATACTCTCTTTTTTTCTGATTCTAATTTTTTTCTAAAATGTTCCAATCTCTCATTATTCATAACCCCAGAACTCCTTTCTTATTGTAGAGTAAAAACAACCTATTTTTATTTTTACTAAAAATATTTTATTTATTCTGCAGTTATGGAATAATTATGGAATCAAATTAAGTTATATATTCATAAGCATGCTCTTCAAAATATCTGTTGAGTTTTTTATAGCTATTGGTGCAAACTTTTCATAATCCATATGAGCTCCATTATTAGCATTGTCAGATATGGATCTTATAACTACAAAAGGTATATTATTTAAATAGCATACCTGTGCAATACTTCCGCCTTCCATTTCACAAGCTAGTGCCTCAAATTTTTCATTCAACCACTTTATCTTCTGTGTATCAGAAATAAATTGATCTCCTGTTACTATTCTTCCAATAAAGCTATTGCTCTTTTCAATATCTTTGCAAGCTGCTTTAGCTTTGTATACAAGATTTATATCACATTTAAAATCAAAGCTATCCAATCTTGGAATTTGACCTACTGGATCTCCAAAAGCTGAAGCATCCATATCATGTTGAACAAGATTATTAGCTATAACTATATCACCTGGATATACATCTTTTCCAATGCCTCCTGCTATACCAACATTTATTACCTTATCAACTTGAAAATCATCTATCAATATTTGAGTGCATATAGCTGCATTTACTTTACCAATACCACTTCTAACAACAACTACTTGTTGATTGTAAATTTTTCCTGAATTAAAAAGCATATTGGCTTTTATTTCTTTTCTATCTAATTTCATTTCCTTTAACAAAATTTCTAGTTCTTCATCCATAGCTCCGATTATTCCTATTACCATATTTTTACCCCCTAGTTTATACTTTCTTTTAAGGCCATATCAATTTCTTTCTGACTGACCTCAACCTTTGTTTTGTACCCTTCATTATTCTCTAAAAGCACAAATTTTAATTTATCATTATTTTTATTATCATGGTTAATAGCATACATAAATGAAGAATAATTGTCAACTTTATACTTTGTAGGCATCTTAAGCTTTTTTAATATACTTTCTACTTTACTA
Source organism: Clostridium drakei (assembly GCF_000633595.2). Classification (GTDB taxonomy): domain Bacteria; phylum Bacillota; class Clostridia; order Clostridiales; family Clostridiaceae; genus Clostridium_AM; species Clostridium_AM drakei. The sequence continues at coordinate 41,201 of NZ_JIBU02000013.1, forward strand.
TATATATCTGAAGATATATTAAATTTATTTTGAGATAACTTTATACAAACAAGCATTCCAAGACCTACTGCTTCTCCATATGATACCGTAAACTTAGATGACATTTCTATTCCATATGCTATTGTACGACCAAAACTCAATATATTTGTTAACCTTTTACTTCTATACTCTCCAACTAAAATTTCTGATTTTATTCTTATACATTCTTTTACTATATGATCTAATTTATCATTTTCTCTTTCTAGTATATATTTATAGTTCAAATTTATAAAATTTAATAATTCTAAATCACCAATTACTCCATATTTAACAACTTCACTTAAACCATCTTTAAATTGTTTATCACTTAATGTTTTTAAAAATCTAGTACATACATATACAAATACGGGACTATAAAAATTTCCTATTAAATCTTTAACATTTTTATAATCAAATCCTACTTTCCCATCTATACAACTATCAATCTGAGATAATAGAGTTGTTGGTACATTTACAATTTTTATTCCTCCCATATATGTTAATGCAGCAAAACCAGCTAAATTTCCAATAATTCCTCCTCCAAAGGCTATAATAGTACTATTCTTATTGGCATTGTTTTTTAAAAGGAAATCATATAAGTTTTGTACAGTATAAATATTTTTTTCCTTTTCACCTTGAGGAATACAAAAAATTTTACAATTGTTTTCTGACTTAATATGCTCTATTATATCTTTATACAATTCATATATTAAACTATCTGTAACAATAAATATTTTTTCATTTATCTTAATTTTGTTTTTTTCAAATAAGGTATGAAACTTATTAATATTATTATCTATGTAAACACTATACTTTTTGTCTATTGTTTCAACAATTACCTCCTTCATTCATTTCACCACCTTTATTATAAAGCTTAAATCACATTTATATTATACCATATACTCAATATTTCTATTTAAATAGCATAAAAAAAAGCACTCTTACTGAGTGGCTTTTTTATTTTACAAAAAAATTTTTAATTTCTTCTAACTCATTTTCATTATTATAAAACTCTGAATCTGATTTTGGATCTTCATATTTAGAACCAGAACTGTTTGAATTTTTCTCTGGTATAATTTCTATTTCTTTTTCTCTGATTTCTCGATTTTTTATAGTTTCATTTACATTTTCACTACTTTCGTAGCCTATATTATAATTTTTAATAAATTCCTTTTCCATATCATCAAACATTTCTAATTGAGATCCCATAAAACTTCTAAACTTAGTTCTAAATTTACAAAATTCCTGCTTCATTCTTTCAAACTCATCAGTAATTTGAATCACATCACTGTGAGCCTTATCGATTATCTTCTGAGCTGCATCATTAGCATTTTTTAATATTAATTCACTTTCTTTTTTAGCATTTTCTCTAGCCTGTTCAGATGCATTCTGTGCTAAAAGCAAAGTATTTTGTATTGTATTCTCCATTTTATTATAATGCTCTATTTTTTCTTGTATGCCTGAGAGTTTTTCTTTGTAATTTGAATTTTCTTTGTAAAGAACTTCATATTCTTCAGCTATTTTATCTAAAAATTCATCTACTTCTTCTACACTATACCCTCTTAAAACTTTTCTAAATTCTTTTTCTGTTATATCCATTGAAGTTATCTTCATTGCGAACTGCTCACCTCAAATCAAATAAATTTTTTTACAAGGATTTTTATTTTTCCACTATTCGTCCATCCAACTTCTTCTACAATTTTAAATTTTCCATACCCTCTTACAGTTATTATTGTATCACTGTTCAAAATTTTATTCTTCCTAAAATCCTCTGAATAGTCTACTAAAACTTTCCCTTGCTTTACTAATTCTTCAGCTTTACTTCTTGATATATTACACAAAGTACTTACTACACAATCAATTCTAAGAGAAGAAACATTCACAATAATTTTCTGAAAGTCATATTTAGGAATTTCTGAACTATATATATCTAAAACATCAATTGTGCAATGAGTTTTACCTATACTAACCAGGTTCATTTTTATGTAATCAACTATTTCTTCCTGCACGGCAACATAACATCCATCATTGCTAAGTATTAAGTCTCCAAATTTTTCTCTCTTAACACCTAATGCCATTAAAGACCCTAAATAATCTTTGTGCCTAAGATTATTAAATTTTGACTTTCCATTAACTCTAATAAGGGTGACAGGATAACAATATACATGATCATTGGAAAAAGCTATAACTTTTCTTTCTGCATCTTCAAAAATACCATAAGAGTAAATGTTTATACCAAGTTCCTCACTTAAACTTTCTATGGTTTTCCAAGTTTTAGGAGTATAAAATTCTCCTGTACAGATTACTTTATTAATTTTTTTGGCTAAAATAATCTTATCATAGATATTTGAAGCTATATTATTTTCTAAAAAGCTTACCTTATTTAAGAAATCTTTTTTATTCACAACTATAACAATACAGTAAACACAATTTTTCTTATTATATCTAGTATTACTAATGCAAGTATAGGTGAAAAATCTATCATAAAACCAGGCATAAGCTTTTCTTGAATTTTTCTTCCTGGAATCATAAACGGATCTGTAAATACATGAAGTAAGTCTAAGAAACCATTACTTCTTCCTGGCATAACCCATGAAAGAATTACATCCAATAATATAGCACCTTCAAGAAATCTAAATAATAAATCTAGCGCCATTACTAAAGTACCACTTATCATTTTATCCTCCGAACACTACTTATTCCAGCCAAAAATTCCTTTATTTGATAGTTCACTTTTAAAATCATTGCTAACCTCTACTGTTGCTGGTGACAGTAAGTAAACTCCTCTTTCTACTTCTTCTAAATCTCCTCCTAAAGCATAACTTGCTCCACCCATGAAATCTAAAAGTCTTTGAGCTATTCTTTGTTCTAAGCCTGTAGTATTTATAACTATAATTTTTCTATTCTTTAATTCATCGCAAATATCTGCTGCTTCTTCATAAGTAGTTGGTTTCACTATTTTCACCTTAGCAGCAATAGTAGTATGTATACTTACCACCTTATTTTGTCTTTTTGAATTTGATATAATTGGCTCTACTGAAGCTGTTGTATCATTTACTGCCTTTGCCTGTCTTCTCTCTTCTGTTTCTTCTATTTCCTCTTCTAAATCATCCTCTAGGCCTAAAAAACCCATAACCTTACTTATAACTTTACCTGACATTTAATTTACCCTCCTCAATTATTATAATTTCTCTTTCCAAATATTCCTTGACCAACTCTTATCATATTTGACCCTTCTTGTAAGGCCATTGAGTAGTCACCACTCATACCCATAGATAAAATATCCATTTGTATATTTTTAAAGCTTTTCTTCTTTAGGTCTTCAAAAATGTCTTTCATTTTCTTAAAATGACATCTACAACTTTCTTCTGTACCCTGTGGTATAATAGCCATAAGTCCTTTAACCTTTACATTATTACAGTTTTCACACTGTTGTAACAGCTCATCTAATTTCTCTAACAAAATACCTGTTTTGCTTTCTTCTCTGCCTATATTTATTTGAATCAGAGTATTAGCCATTTCGTTATTTGCAGAATAATGCTTCTCTATCTCCTGTAAAAGTCTTATACTATCTAAAGATTGAATAAGGTGAACTTTTCCTACTATGTATTTCACTTTATTTCTCTGAAGATGACCTATTAAATGCCATTTTATATCTTTAGGAAGTTTATCATATTTATCTATAAGTTCTTGAACTTTATTTTCTCCAAAGTCCCTAATTCCTATATCGTATACTTTGTTTATTTCTTCAACAGTTTTGGTCTTTGAAACTGCTATTAAAGTAACATCTTTTTCTATAGCATCCTTTATAATCCTTACATTTTCTTCAATTGACAATTTCATCGTCTCCTTTACTGTCCAATTGATGTTGCAATTTTATACAATTAAAATGGTATAAAATACATTCTTCATAAGTATATTCTTCATAAAATTTAAAAATCCTTCAATAAATCCACAAAATTTAAATAAAATTTTAATTAATTATAATATGTCATTAAAATCTAAATTTCGCTAAATAACATTATTCATTTTTACTACTTATTAGTGATTTTTTTTGTTCTCCAGTATAGGCTGGGACAGTTAAGTTATCACATTGCTGTACATCTACTCTTACTTTTCTTGTTATTAAACTTTTTAAATAGTTTTCATTTGACAGCATATAATTATACATAACTTCTTTGTTACCTATAGCATAAATTGTAAATGGAGCCATCATTTTAACACCATTAATTCTTAAAAAAGCACCACTGCAGTATATTTCAGTCTTATCAACTACTCTTTGACCGTTTATACTTATAGCTTCTGCTCCTGAATTTTTAATGTCATTTATTACTTGCATAATATCCATATCATGAACTAATCTTAATGCCTTTTCAAATGCTAAAGAATTTTCTATATCTTTATCATTTGCATCATTTAACATTATTTTTATTCCTTGTCCTTCTAGAGCAACTTTTCCTAAAATAATATTATTTTCATTTAATTCTTCAACTATTCCATTAGCAACTTGTTCTTCATTTTTTTCATTACTTTTATACTCTACAAGCTTAGAATTATATTTTTGATATTGTTGTATAAGTGCCGCTATATCACTATAAAGCTTGTTTTTATAATTATAAGAATCTTGATATTGCTTTGCACTTAAAAAAACTCTATCTGTAGTTCTTGTGAAGCTAATATTCATAGATATTAATATACCTATAATTATTGAGGCTATAAAAACAAAAGTGCTAGCTTCATTGTTTTTCATTTATCTCACCTCATTGATGATTTCTTGCCTTCTCTATTAATAATCTTCTTATAGTAGCAAAGTTATCAAAAATTCTTCCTCCAAATACTATTATTGCTGCAAGATATATAGGTACTCCCATCTTATCCCCTAAGTATGCAAGTCCAGCTGCCAATACTGCATTTCCAAAAAAACCTGAAATAAATATATCTGGTTGAAATTTTTTTGATAAGCTTCCTTTTATTGCACCAAATACGGAATCTAAACAAGCTAATATTGCTACAGACATATACGGAGAAAATTGTTCTGGAATATTTACTTTCCATACAATACCAACAATTATTCCAATTATAAGTCCAATAAAACCAATCACTTTATACCACCCTCCAAAACTATTATATATTTAACTTATTTATTATTGTACTGGTTTTGCATATTCAAATTTGTAAGTTTTATTATTCTTTTTAATTTTAATATCATCTGATTTTTCAAATTTCACATCACACAAACCTTTGAAATCAGCAAAAACTTCTGGAAAACTCATATCTCCATATAATAAATTTTTATCTCCTATTGCTTGTATAACAATTCTGCTAGATGGAGATATTTTTTCATCATTTATCAAAATATAGCTTCCTGCAGTTCTAATTCCTGTCCTTGAAAGTATTCTTATATCATTTATAGATATAGCTTCTGCACCTGCAAATTTTAACTCATTTACTAAATACACCAAATGTTTATCCGTTATATGATCTCCCATATTATTTCCCAAAAATCTAGCATCAGGTGTAAGATAAACAGTTATGCCAGGTCCATGTACATCTATAGATCCAGTAAGTACTCTAGTATCTTCTAACTCTTTTAAAAGATTTTTTGTTGTATCACTTTTTCCTGCTGCTGCATTTTCATAATTTTTAATTTGATTTTGAAGATCATTAACTTTACCCTCAAGTTCTTGTTTTTGTTTTTTATATTGCTCAATTTCAACAGTAACATCTGTACCATTTTTATTAGTTAGGTTCAATGTTTTATCTTGCCTTACGATAGTCTTAAGCTGGTATGCAAGCATAAACCCTAAAATACCTAGTACTACAGCAACACTTATTTGAGCGTTAACCTTACGCATTTTTTTATATCCTCCTACTTTTGAATAGAAAATACAGGATTACCATCAAAGCTTACATCCACATATCCTTTAGCCCCTTTTAATCCTTTGCTATTAATTATATTCAAAGCTTCATTAACCTTTTTATCAAGCTTATCACTTCTACCAAGTTTAACACACATATCACCAAAATATATTTTTATATCTATAGTACTATTTAGGTCTATATAAGTAATTCCAATAGTATTTTTGCTATTTAAAATAATACCTCCTAAATCAGTAACTATATCTATTTTTGATTTGTCATCATTTTTTAACACTTTACCAATTTCGCTTTTATCATAGTCAAAGCCATCTAATTTAACTAAATGCATTTCCTTTATATCATCTTTTTTTTGAAGGACCACTCCATTTTTATCTACTATGAAATACTTGTTATCTTTTGTATTATAAAACAATGCTTCTCTTTCCTTTATATTTATTTGTACTGTAGCTGGCAACTTTCTTTTTATTTGTACTTCTGAAATATAAGGATTGCTTAAAATGTTATTTTCACCATTTCGAACATTTATATAAAATATGTTATTACCTTTAGATAATGTTGATAAATCAACAATTTCCTTAGATGAAATATTTCTATTTCCACTTACCTCAATGTTTTTTATATTAAAATAAGGATGCTTTAAACATAATGTAATACTTATTGATAACAATAAAATAAATAGCATAAATATTTTTTTTATTCTTTTTCGCTTTCTTCTTCTTAAAATCAATTCATTTTCTGTTTGGGGAGAAGTTAAAGCCATAGTATATCAATCCACCTCAATTTTTCAAGATATATATATAATAACACTCTATTAAATTAATTTCATTAAATTTTTCATTAAATTTTTCTTAACTACATAAATTATAGCATTGCTTATTGCAATGCTACAATGAATATTAATATTCTTTTTGTCTAGATATATTTAGAAGTGTTCCCATAGCCACTAAATTAATGGCTAAAGCTGACCCTCCATAACTTATAAAAGGAAGTGGTACACCAGTTACAGGCATTGATCCTGTAACAACTGCTATATTAATTATTGCTTGTATTGCTATAACCGATGTAATTCCTGTGGCTAAAAGAGTTCCATAAGTATCTTTTGCCTTTACTGCTGTTACTACACCTCTCCATATAAGGACAATAAAAAGTATAATAATAATTGTACAACCTATGAGGCCCAATTCTTCACCAATTATAGAAAATATAAAGTCATTATGAGGTTCAGGTATATAATAACATTTTTGCCTAGACATTCCAAGTCCCATTCCCCATATTCCACCAGATCCCAAAGCTAAAAGTGATTGTATTAACTGATATCCTGTATTCTTTGGATCAGCCCATGGATTTAAAAAACTACTAAACCTAGCCAATCTGTATGGCTCAAATGCTATTCCTGCTGCTCCCGCTAAACCTACTAAGCCTAATAACCCTAACATATGGGATGTCTTAGCACCTGCTACATAAAGTACAATTAATGTAACTATCATTATTACTGCTGCTATACTTAAATTTTTTTCTTTAAAAACCATACCTGCATAAAAACCAGATATAATGAGATAAGGTACAATACCATACTTTAATGTCTTTATTTTTTCTCCTTTACTTTCTATGCTCTTAGCCATATAAAATACCACTATGTATTTTGCTAATTCAGATGGCTGAAGTGATGGTAATCCTCCAATTTGTATCCATCTTTGTGCTCCATTTACAGGCTTAAAAGCAAAAACTGCTGTCAAAAGCACCACAGTAATTATCATAATTATTTTAGTATATTTTTTAATTCTATGATAATCAAGCTTTATAGTCATAAACATAAATAAAATTCCTACTAAAGCTGCTCCTGCTTGCTTTTTTAAGTAATAAGTACTATCTTTTATGTGTGGATTAAAATATGCACTATAGGAACTAGCACTATAAACCATGACAACACCAATTGCCACTAAAAGCATTATAGTCGAAAATAATACAAAATCAATAGGACCCATTTTATTAGTGGGTTTATTCATCCCTATATCCTCCTACATAAATTACTTTTATCAGACTAAACATTCACTTACAAAGACAAAAAAGCAAACAAACATAAAATTACTGTAAAAATACAAAATACAGAAACTACCTTAGTTTCATGCCAGCCTGATAATTCAAAATGATGATGTATTGGACTCATTTTAAATATTCTTTTTCCTGTAAGCTTAAAAGATGCTACTTGAAGAATTACAGATAATGCTTCCATTACATATATTCCACCTACTATTATAACCAATAATGGCAATTTTAGTATCAACGCTACTGCTGCTACTGCTCCACCTAAAGCCAGTGAACCTGTATCCCCCATAAAAACTGCTGCTGGAAAGGCATTGTATCTCAAAAATCCTAAAAGTGCACCAGCAACTACAGCACAAAATATTGCTAGAGTATAGTGACCCATAGCAAAACTCACTAATGCAAAGAAAGTCATAACCAATAATGTAACAGATGTTGCTAAACCATCTAGCCCATCTGTTAAATTAACAGCATTAGTAACAGCTGTAAAATAAAAAACTATAAATGGAATGTAAACCCATCCCAAATCCAAAGTTCTATGAGCAAAAGGTACTATTATAGAAGTACCTATGTCTGGATTTTTAGCTGCATAATATGCAAACCAACCTGATACACCTAAAAGTAATATCATTTTTTGATAAGCTCTAAGCCCTAAATTTTTCTTTTGTATAATCTTTAATCCATCATCTAATGCACCTATTATTCCAAAAGCTACAAAAGCATATAAAGCTATCATAGCTTCATCACCCGGTTTTTTTATAACAAGAGCCATAGTTATAAAGGAAGCTAGTATAAATATTATTCCTCCCATAGTAGGCGTTCCTGATTTTTTTTGATGACTCTTTGGTCCTTCTTCTCTTATACTCTGTCCGAATTTAAGCTTATGTAATATTGGAATTATAATAGGACCTTCTAAAATTGATATAAAAAATGCAACTAATACTGAATAAATTAATCTATCCATTTTATAACCCCCCTATAAATTATTTTTCTTAAGTTCTTCTACTATTTTTTCAAATTTCATGGATCTAGAAGCTTTAACTAAAATTGTATCTCCTTCTTTTAAATATTCATTCACTAAATATTTTATACCTTCATTGTAATCATCAAAAGCTTTATACTCAGCCTTAGTACTGGATTTAAAGCCTTCTTCAAAAGCTTTATTATATTCTCCAAATATCAAAAGTAAATCTATTCCATTTTTTGCTGAATATTCACCAATTTCTTTATGAGATTTGTATGATTGTTCTCCCAATTCTCCCATAGTTCCAAGTACAGCTATTCTTCTACTAGACTCTACATTTTTTAAAACATCTATAGCTGCTTTCATAGAATCAGGATTAGCATTATAACAATCATTTAATATATTAAACTTTTTTCCTTTAATAAGATCCATTCTCATAGCAGTAGCTTGAAGATTTTTTAATCCTTCTTTTATGTCTTTATATTCCATACCTAATATTCTTCCACAAGCTATAGCTAGTAGTGAATTAGATATTGTATGCTTTCCTGGTATTTCTACATGAAATATCTCTTTGGATTTTTTTTGATTTTCCTCTACACTAAACTCTACAAAATTTTCCTTAAGTCCTATATCACAAGCATTAAGATTGTTTTTATTTTTCATACCTGTAGTATATATAGAAAATTTATTACTCTTTACTTTAGAAAGAAAATCATCGTCTCCATTTAGAATTAAGATATTATTCTTATGAAAAAAATCCGTAATCTCCAGTTTTGCCTTTAATATGTTCTCTCTTGATCCAAGATTACCTATATGACTTACACCCACATTAGTAATTAAAGCTATATCAGGTTTAGCAGCTTCTGCCATTCTATGAATTTCATTTAAATTATTCATTCCCATTTCTAGTACTGCTATATCATAACTATTATCAAGTTTAAATATCATTGAGGGAAGCCCTATCTCATTATTAAAGTTTCCTTGTGTTTTAAAAACTTTATACTTAGAACTTAATGCTGCAGCCAACAAATCCTTAGTAGAAGTTTTTCCATTAGATCCAGTTATACCTATTACCTTTAAATTTAACTTGTTTCTATAAGCTCCAGCTAAATCCAGTAGTGCTTTTTTCGTATCTTCAACCTTTATTATGGTAGTTTTCTTTTTTATTTCATCTTCTATATACTTAATTTCATCTACAATGCATATAGCAGCTCCTTTATCACTAGCAACTTTTATATATTCATTTCCATTAAAATTTTCTCCTTTTAAGGCTATGAATATATCATCTTTATCTATTTTTCTAGTATCCGTACTTATTTGATTAAACTTTTCATAGTTTCCTTGCAATACAATTTTTCCTTGTACTGCATTAACTATTTCATCAAAGGTCATATGTTCCAATTGTAAACACTCCTTCTATTTATTCAATTCCTTTATAATTTCTGCAATTACTTCTCTTTCATCAAAATGAATAGTTTTATCCTTTAATATTTGATAATCTTCATGTCCTTTTCCAGCCACTACTATAACATCATCCTTTTTTGCCATTTCCATAGCCTTTTTTATAGCTTCTCTTCTATTTTCTACCACAATATAATTATCTTTTTGTACACCTGTTACAACTTCTTTTATTATTGACATAGGGTCTTCAGTTCTAGGATTATCTGAAGTAATAACCGCTTTATCACTTAATTCTGTGCCTATTTTGCCCATAATAGGTCTTTTAGTATTATCTCTATCTCCACCACAACCAAAGACACTTATAAGTTTACCTTTTGTAAACTCTCTTGCAGTTTTTAATATATTTTCTAATCCATCTGGAGTGTGTGCATAATCCACTATAACCTCATAACCCAAGTTATAATTTTTAGTCACTATTTCACACCTTCCAGGCACACAAAGCATAGCTTCTAACCCTTGTTTCACACTTGCAAGACTCATACCTTCACCTAAGCATGCAGCTGCACTTCCAAGAGCATTCATAACATTATATTTTCCTGGTATATTTAAATTTATATGCTGAGTTTCATTCTTGTATGTTATGTCAAATTCTACTCCTCTAGAATGCATATGTAAATTACTTCCCTTAACATCAGCCTCTTTATCCATTGCATAAGATGTCTTTTTTCCTTCTGAATCCTCATATACTCTTTCACCATATTCATCATCTATATTTACTACTGAATTTAATGTATTTTTAAATAATATAAGTTTTGCATTATAATAATTTTCAAAAGTCTTATGAAAATCTAGATGATCTCTTGTTAAATTAGTGAATATTGCTTGACAAAATTTTATACCATATACTCTGTTTAGATATAATGAATGAGATGATACTTCCATAATGCAATAGTTTACTCCTTCTTCTACCATTTCTGCAAACAGTTTTTGAAGTTCTAAAGATTCTGGAGTAGTTCTATGAGCTGCTATTTTTTTATCTCCAACATAATTTGCTATAGTTCCCAAAAGTCCAACCTTATATCCCTGAGCTTCTAAAACAGATTTCATCATAAATGTTGAAGTAGTTTTTCCATTTGTACCTGTTATACCCATTACCTTTAATTTATCTGAAGGATGATCATAATAATTTGCTGCTGCTAATGCTAAAGCTTTTCTAGTATCTTCAGTTTTTATAACTGTACATTCAGTTAAATTTTCTATATCTTTACTACAAATAACAGCTGCGGCTCCATTACTTACTGCACTGTTTACATATTTATGTCCATCTGTGCTATACCCCTCAATACACACAAATAAATCTCCACTTTTTACATTTCTGGAGTCATACTGAATTTCCCTTATTTCTAAATTATTATTTCCATTTAATAATTCATAATTTATGTCCTTTAATATTTTTTTCAAATTCATAGAAACACCCCTTTTTAATTCTCTTACATAGCATTGGCATGCAACACATATGATTTTCTATGTATTGCATGCCTAATATTTTAATCTCCTAGTATGTCAGTGTCAAGTTTTACCACCGTTCCTTTTTGCACTTCATCTCCTGGCTTAACACTTTGATCGGATACTACTCCTTCTTTTTCAAATTCTGCTTTCAAGCCTAAACTATTAAATACGGCTTCAGCTTTCTCCTGACTTAATCCTTCAACATCAGGAACAGCTACTACTTTATTATAATTTGATGTGTTTCCCGTGTAAAGTAGAATTTTAGTACCTTCTTTCACTGTATATCCTGGTTTAGGATTCATATCTACTATATAGTCTCCATTTGAATCTAATTCATCAGTTAAATTATGTTCTTTTAAAATTTTTTCTGCATCAGATTTTTTCATTCCTCTTACATCTGGAACTATAACATCTTTTAACATACTCTTTTTTACATCTTCACTGCTAGCATCACTTTTAATATCCAAATAATTAAATATATCATTAAAAACTTGTTTTGCTACAGGTGCAGATATTTGTCCTGCATAATAATTAGAAGGATCAGGTTCATCTATAGATACAAACACTGTTACTTTAGGATCACTAGCTGGTGCCATCCCCGCAAAAGATGCTATGTATTTACCTTGCTGATATCCACCAACTCCAGCTTTTTGTGCAGTTCCAGTTTTACCTGCTATATGGTATCCGTCTATAAAAGCTTTTTTACCTCCACCTTCTGCAACTACCTTTTCAAGATAACCTCTAAGCTGTGATACCTTATCTGAATTCACAATTTTCTTACTTTTAGCTCCTGATATATCAAACTTTTTATCCGTAACTTCACTACTTAGATTATTATCATAATGAGATATTTCCTTCATTACATGAGGTGTTATTAATGTTCCTCCATTTGCTACAGCATTAAATGCTGTAAGATATTGAATTGGAGATGCTGTATTTGCCTGTCCAAACGATATGGTTGCTAAATCAATATCACTGATAGCACTTGTCTTTTTAACAATTCCTTTAGCCTCTCCTGGCAGATCTATACCTGTTTTCTGTCCAAAACCAAACTTTTGTATATACTTATTTAAATTTTCTTTTCCTATCATCTTTCCTAGTTGAGCAAAACCTACATTACAAGAATTTTTTAATATATCAACAAAAGCTTGTTCACCATGTCCAGCAGTCTTCCAACAATGTATAACCTTTTTTCCTATGGTTATACTTCCTGAACATGAAAATTTATCACTTTCTTTAACTGCATTTTCTTCTAATGCAGCAGTAGCCGTTATAACCTTAAATATAGATCCCGGCTCAAAGGCATCGCTAACTGCTCTATTTCTCCACAACTTTTGAAGTTCATCATAAGATTTATCTTTAATCCATGGTTCATTAGGATTATAATCTGGTTTATTTACCATAGCAAGAATTTCACCATTCTTGGGATCCATAACTATTACAGTAACTGCTTTTGCTTTATTATCACTTAAAGCTTGGTCGGCAGCTTTTTCACAAAAATGCTGTATTGTTTCATCTATGGTTAGAACCACATCTTCTCCATCTATAGGCTTAGTGTATTCTGAAATAGTATTGGTAAATTGTTTACTTTTTTTATCTGTTTCTGCTATTCTCATACCTGGTGTTCCCGAAAGCTCTTTGTTATAATAAAGCTCTACTCCAGTAAGTCCTGTTCCATCAGAATTTGTATGTCCCATAACGTGTGCAAGAAAATTATTATTAGGATAATATCTTTTAGTATCAGCAGATACTAAAACTCCTCTTAAGTTTAAACTTCTAACATTATCAGCCTCTGCTTTTTCTACTCTTCTTTTCAATGTAGCTGATCCAAGAGGTAGTCCTCCTGGTAGTGTTTTATTAAGTATTTTGTTAACTTCATTTTTATCCATAGTCAAAGCTGAAGCCAACTTACTTGCTATATCATCCTTTGATAAGTTTTTTTCCTTTATTGTATCTCTTAGGGTGTTCATATCTAAATCTATTCTATAAACATTAGCACTTACTGCTAACTCATGTCCACTTCTATCTAGAATTCTACCCCTTTTAGCATCAATTTTTACTTCGCTTGTCCACTGATCAATAGCAAGTGCTTTTAATTTAGAAGATTCATAAGCCATAACATAAATCAATCTGTTAAATAACAACAAAAATGTTATAAAAAGAAAACTAAAAATTATTATCATTCTTCTTTTGATGATAACTTTATCTCTGTATTCCTTTTTATTCAATAAATTTACCCCCGTAAAAATTGCTCTTTTAAAAATTTAAAAATATTATTCTGCCTAATTAAAATAGCATTTTACTTAATTTACTCCATATGCTTTTATACGTTTGAGTATCTGACTTCTTATCTGAAGTTTTTACAACTTCCTTATCTAAATCTGCCTGTACTGCTATACCCTTATCAGGAAGTATCATATGTAATTTTCCAACTGCAGCATCTTCTATATATTGAATGTTATTATACTTAACTAAATCTACCTTTAAATTTTCATTATCCCTGTTTATTTCATTTATATTATTACTTATAGAATTTAATTTCTGCTGCATATTATAAATTACACAATATCTACCTACGAGTATTACTCCTACAGTAAAGGCTAAAGTAATGTTTCTTATTATCTTAATTTTACCTTTTAACCTTTTTTGTCTTAGCTTCTTTTCCTTTGCTCTTCTTCTTAATTTTTCTTGCTCTTCTTCTACGTAAGGTACATATTCAGGTTGGAGAACAGTATTTCCTGATATAATATTTTCTTTATTTACCACTATCACTTTATTCACCTCACACCTTTTTTAGAACTATATTCTCTCAGCCACTCTCAGTTTAGCACTCTTACTTCTTGAATTATTTTCTGCTTCTTCTATTGATGGTTCTATAGGCTTTCTACTTATAAGTTTTACAAGAGGTTTTTTACCACATACGCATATTGGAAAATCCGGAGGACATGTACAGGGCTTTTCCAATTGTTTAAACTTAACTTTTATCTTTCTATCCTCTAATGAATGAAATGTTATAATAGCTATCCTTCCTCCTTCATTTAAACGATTTACACTATCCTCTACAGCCTTATCCAATATTTGTAGTTCTCTATTTACTTCTATTCTAATCGCCTGAAAAGTTCTTTTAGCTGGATGACCATCCTTTTGAAATTTTGCAGGTATTGCTTTACGTATTATATCTACAAGCTCTAATGTAGTTTTTATTGTTTCCTTTTCCCTTTTCTGCACTATAAATTTTGCTATCCTTTTAGCAAAATTATCTTCACCATATTCCTTTATTATTTTAAAAATCTGCTCTTCACTATAAAAATTCACTATATCATATGCAGAAGTACTACTATCTCTATTCATCCTCATATCTAAAGGAGCATCTTTCATATAACTGAATCCTCTTTCAGCTTCATCTAATTGATAAGATGAAACCCCAAGATCCATCATAATTCCATCTACTTTTTCTATATTTAATTCTTGTAAAATTTCATCTATATTATAAAAGTTATTATGAACATAAGTTACATTATTAAATTGCTTCAATTTCTCACCTGCCGCTTTTAATGCAGCAGTATCTTGATCTATGCCTATAAGTCTTCCTCTAGGGGAAAGTCTTTTAAGTATTTCATAAGAATGTCCTCCTCCTCCTAAAGTACAGTCTACATATATTCCATCTTCTTTTACGTTTAATGCACCTATAGTTTCATCTAACAATACTGATACATGTTTAAAATCCATCTAAAAATCTACCTCCAACTTATGTTATATTCCAAGTTCACTCATTTGTTCCGCAATCTTATCAAAATCTATATTCGAACTATTATATTGTATCCATTTCTCCTTGCTCCATATTTCTAATCTATTGGATACTCCAATACTTACTATTTCCTTTTTTATCTCTCCATATTCTAAAAGGCTTTGTGGAATCAAAGTTCTTCCTTGCTTATCTAACTCCATTTCATTGGCACCAGAAAAAAAGAACCTAACAAAAGCTCGTGCATTTTTACTCGTTAATGGAAGCTTTCTTAATTTATCTTCTAGTACACTCCATTCCTCAATAGTATAAGCATATAAACAACCATCTAGTCCCTTGGTAAGTATAAACTTACTTCCAAGCTCTTCCCTAAACTTAGAGGGTATGATTATTCTATTTTTATTATCTAATGCATGTTCATACTCCCCTATAAACATTTTTTACACCTCTACTTGGTTATTTACTCCACTTCACTCCACTTTTAACCACTAATTTTACATATTCTATATTAACATAAAAATTCCTTCTTTGTCTAAAATAATTTTAATTATTTTTTTAAGGGAATTAAAATTATTTTTCACTATTATTCGATAACATCTACTTTAATGTTCCAATAAACAATACTAAAATAGATTACAATAAAAATTATATTACTACTTAATTCGCTATAATTTTAAATAAAGCACTCAACTTTAACACATACAAAGCCTCGATTTAATAAACATAATGCACTTTTTAGAGAACAATTGATAGGTTGAAATACCTTCATTTGTAGAGTATAATTTAATAGAAAAAATTTAAGTTTTTTATAATATATAATTGAAAGGAATGTACATAAATGAAACTTGGAATCGTAGGATTACCTAATGTAGGTAAAAGTACTTTATTTAATGCTATAACAAAAGCTGGAGCTGAATCTGCTAACTATCCTTTCTGCACTATAGAGCCTAATGTAGGTGTAGTTAGTGTTCCTGATAAAAGATTGGATGTTCTTGAAAAAATGTATAATTCTAGAAAGAAGGTATACACTGCAATAGAATTTTATGATATTGCAGGATTGGTTAAAGGAGCAAGTAAAGGAGAAGGTCTTGGAAATAAATTCTTATCTCATATTAGAGAAGTAGAATCCATAGTTCATGTAGTAAGATGTTTCGATGATCCTAATGTAGTTCATGTAGATGGTTCTATAGATCCTATTCGTGATATTGAAACTATAAATCTGGAGCTTATATTTTCAGACATAGAAGTAATGGACAGAAGAATTGAAAAAATTGTTAAGCTTGCTAAAAGTGGAAGTAGCAAAGAAGCTAAAGCTGAATATGAATTAATGCTTAAAGTTAAAAAACATCTTGAAGACGGTAAGCCAGTTAGAACTTTAGAGTTAACTGAAGATGAAAGCGAAATCGTTAAAGGATATTTTCTACTTACAACAAAACCAGTATTATATATAGGAAATATTTCTGAAGATGATTTAATTTCTGGTAATATAGAAAATGATTATGTTAAGAAAGTTAAAGAATATGCTTCTAAAGAAAATTCTGAAGTAATAGTTATTTCAGCAAAAATAGAAGAAGAGCTTTCTACTCTTGAAGATGATGAAAAGAAAGAAATGCTTGAAGAATATGGACTTGATGAAGCTGGATTGGATAAGCTAATACATGCAAGTTATAAGCTTCTAGGCCTTATGAGTTTCTTAACTGCTGGTGTTCAAGAAGTTAGAGCATGGACAGTAAAAAATGGGACAAAAGCACCTAAAGCTGCTGGCAAAATCCATACAGATATTGAAAGAGGATTTATAAGAGCTGAAATAGTATCTTATGACAAACTTGTAGAGTGTGGATCTGAAGCTGCTGCAAAAGAAAAAGGTTACTTTAGACTTGAAGGAAAAGACTACATCATGCAAGATGGAGACATTGTTAACTTTAGATTCAATGTGTAGAATGCTCATATTATAATAAATACATTATGACACAACTTTTTAGGCGGAGTCCGCATCTCTAGATATATGGTGTATAAAAGCCAACCGTTTATTAAGAAGCTCTAATGCCAAAAATTTAAAAAATCCCTACCCGCTCAAATGTCCCGTTCTGGGACTTTCGCGGCTTGAATCGTCCTGATTCAAATTACGAGATTTTTTAAATTTTTAGCATAAGAGCTTCTAAAATTCACTCAAAAGCTTTCATACACCATATATCTAGAATGCTTCCTCCGCCTAAAAAATTGTGTAGTAAATGTAACACTTCTAATTATGATGAATTGCTAACATCACTTATGACAATATAATCATATATCACGGAATAAAAGTTAAAATCCAAACTTCCACTGAACTCTTGCATAGTATTATGCGTAATGTGAAAATTTTTTATCTACTTTTTTTATGCCTTCTAGTGTATTTTTTTAGCTCTTTACTTAATTCATCCATAATTTCATTGTAGCCGGAATTTTCTATTCCCATTAGCACCTCTACAGCATCTTTCACACAGCTCATAGAATATATGTGAAAATTGCCATTTTTAATTTCTTCTTCTATTTCTTTATTTAAAACAATATTATTTAAATTAGATTCTGGAACTAAAACTCCCTTGTCTTTTATTGTGTCCTTTAATTTACATACCTTGAAGAAGCCCTCTATTTTTTCATTTACTCCTCCTATAGGCTGTACTTTTCCAAATTGATTTATAGATCCTGTAACTGATATATTTTGTTTTATCCCTATTTTACTTAAAGCTGATATCATGGATACTACTTCCGCTACAGATGCACTATCTCCATCTACTGTGCCATATATTTGTTCAAAGCTTAAATGAAAATCTACAGGTATCTTTTCATAACCACCTATAAGATTGCTTATATATCCTTTTAATGTGCTTATGGCTTTATTGTGTATATCTCCACTTAAATTACTTTCTTTTTGTACATCTATTATATTTCCTTCTCCTTTATAACAACAACAAGTTATTCTTATAGGTTTCCCAAAGCTGCAGTACCCTGTGTCTATAACAGATAAACCATTTACTTGACCTATTTGCTTTCCTATTACATTTATAAGTATCTTGTTATCTTTATAGTTTTCATTTATTTCTTTTTCTACTGTTTCTTCAGTATATACTGTATCTATTATATCTTTTTGCTCTATTTTATCTCTATTATCTTCCTCCACTTTATTATTAGAAATTGTAAGTACTCTATTTAATTCATAATCATCTATATAAAATTTATTTTTATTTTCAGCTTTTCTAGATAAAAATTTAGCTAACTCTGTTACACCTTCCTGAGACAGATGATAAAAATTGTTGATTCTACACATATTATATATTTTTATTAAGAAAGATTTTTTTGTTTCCTCATTAATATCTAATAAAGATTTATATTCAGCTCTAACTTTAAAAACTTTTTTAAAATCTTCGTCGTAATTGTATAAAAGATTATAAAGATTATAGTCACCTATAATTATTATCTTTTCATTAAATTTAACAGGTTCTGGCTTTAGACCATTTAAATTTAAAAACTCCAAATATCCTCTATTATAATCTAAATCTACTTTACCACTCATAATAGATTTTTTTAAATGATAATATGCTGAAGGATTATTTAAAAGACTATTTGCTCTAACTATAACGCATCCACCATTTGCCTTTAAAAGTGATCCTGGTTTCATTAAATTTATATCTGTAATATATGACCCATTTTTATTTTCATATTCTATGCTTCCAAGCAGATTATTTACACTAGGATCTTCTTCAAATATTACAGGTGGTTCATTATTTTCACTATTATCCACTAAAACATTTATCATATATTTATATATTTCATCATTTATTTCCTCTTCATCATCTTCATAATTCATAGAATATATTTCTTTAACATTCTCTTCTATTTGAGCGCAAATATTATTTAAAAACTCTATAATATCCTTGCTATCTCTAAACTTTTGAAAATATTCTTCTTTAATATTTTCTGTTTTTCCAATATAATAATCATCTATAAATCCTTTTATCCTTTCAATTCCTGATTGTTCTATATTTTTTAATTCTTCCAAAACTTTTTGAGCATCCTTCTTTAAGCTGCTAGCATTATTTAATATCTTTTCTTTCTTTTCATTTTCTAACTTTTCATATTCACCCTCATTCATAACTTCTTCTTTATCCTTCATTGGAATGAAGGTAAATCCGTTTTGAGTTGCTCTAATAGTAAATCCTTGTTCTTCAGAATCCTTTAATAACTTATTAATTAAATCAGATCTTCTTTTATGGATACTTTCAATTATTTCTTCCTTTTCACTATTAGTTGAATCAGTATAAAATTCATAAGTTATTTCTGAATATATTTTTTGTATTTTTTCTAAAGTTTCTTTTAGAACTTTTCCTTTACCAGCCATTAAAAATAATACCTTAGGACACTTCTCATCATCTTCTATGACATAGCATATATCAACTAGCTTTTGCTTAAACTTTAAATTTCCCTTTACAAATTTTATGATTTCTTCCAATTTATCTTTTGAAAAATCGTCTATTAAATAAACATTATACCCCTCTTTATCTATTTCTAAAGCCATCTTTAATTTTTTATACATTTCATTATCATCAGGCATATGGTAGCTATCTTCTTTCAATTCTGCATTTTCAAACTCAAATTTATATACAATTTCTTCAGCTGTCAATTCTCTATGCATATCCCATCCTCCTTTTATCGCTTACTATAATAATATTCTTAAAATTATTATTTAGGCACAAAAAATTAAAAAACCGTTAATTAGTTTTTATCATTTTATTTTTAAATTTGAATTTTCTTATCACATTGCATATAATAGTACTATAATTTAAAACTTTTTTGACAAAGTATAAGTTTATTTAGTATACTTATAGCGTATATGTACATCCAATGATAAGTGTGAATTATATTATAAAAAAACATAATACTATGTTATAAATACACTATCTAAATTTAAAGCTATACGGATTGAAACAGCTGAAAAACTCAGCATTCCATAAAATTTAAACGTAAAGGAGTTATTACCATGAGTTTTAAAGAAAAAATTGCTCAATACTACACAAAGTCTTATTTTAAAAAATATGGTGACAGACTTACTCAAGTACAAGGAACCGTAGTATCTGTTAAAATTACTGAAAAAACTATATTGTGGATATTCCATAAATTAAATGTAACCCTTTTGGTAAGACCTGAGAGAAGTAAAAATGTTGTAAAATGTTCTTATATGAAAAATAGGTGGTTTAAGAAACCAGAATTTGTAACTATATCTCAAGGAAATTTAGTTTTGGTTCAAGGTTTAAAAGGTAAAAAAGGTAAAGAAAATAGAGAACAAATCGAACTTATTAATATAAGAAATATTACAACAAAAAAAGACTTAGTACCTATGGATGGAAAACCTCAAAGGACGCAAAGGGTTCAAAGAATCAAATAAAGGATAGAATTGCTAATGCAATTCTATCTTTTTTATTATTTAAAGTATAAGTATAAGCTATTAGTTAATGCTATTATACCTGAGAAAAATATTACAATTCCCCATTGAATTAAATTTAAAGCTGCAGTATGGAATACCATTTGCATAAATGGTATGTATAATACACATATAAGCATAGCCATTGATATAGTTACAGCTCCAAGTAAATAAATATTTGTAAATAAATTTATTTGAAATATAGAATGTTCTTCTGATCTACACTCAAACACATGTATCAACTGTGATATTATTAAAGTACATAACGCTAATGTCCTGCAGGTTTTTAGGTTATATCCATAAAATTTTCCTACCATGAAGGCTAATATTGTACATACTCCAATTAAGGTTCCCCTTATAACTATTTTTTCACTTAAACCTCTTGCAAATATGCTTTCATTTTTAGGTCTAGGTTTTCCAATCATTATATCCTCATTAGCTGGGTCCACTCCTAATGCTATAGCTGGCAACCCATCTGTTGCCAGATTTACTAGTAAAATTTGTATAGGTAAAAGTGGTGTATCTAAATAAAATAGAGAAGATAAAAACATGGTAAGTACTTCTCCTAAATTACAAGAAAGCAGGTACCTTATAAATTTTCTTATATTATAGTAAATAACTCTTCCCTCTTCCACTGCTGCCACAATAGTTGCAAAATTATCATCTAAAAGTATCATAGAAGAAGCCTCTTTAGTTACATCTGTACCTGATATTCCCATAGATATACCTATATCAGCTTCCTTAACTGCGGGTGCATCATTTACTCCATCTCCAGTCATAGCTACAATTCTATTTTTTGATTTAAACGCCTTTACAATCCTTAGTTTATGATTAGGACTTACTCTAGCAAATACAGATACTCTCTCAACCAATTCTTCTAATTTCTTATCGCTTATTTTGTCCAACTCTTCACCAGTTATGACCTGTGATTGATCCTTACAAATATCTAGTTCCTTACCTATAGCAAAAGCTGTGTTTTTATGATCTCCAGTTATCATTACTGCCCTTATTCCTGCCATTTTGCATTTTAAAACTGCATCTTTAGCTTCCTTTCTAGGTGGATCTATAATTCCTGCAACACCTAAAAACACAAGATTGTCTTCTAATGATTTTCCTCTTACAATCCCCTTATCCTTGTATGCACCTGCTATGCATCTTAGTGCATTAAAGGACATATTTTCTACAGCTTTTTCTACTTTTTCTTTGTAACTTGACGTAAATAATCTTACCTCACCTCTATATAAGATATATTTACATCTACGTATTATTCTTTCTGGTGCTCCTTTTACATAACAAGTTTCTTTTGTACCTTCTCTCATTATTACAGACATCATTTTTCTATCAGAATCAAATGGAATATCATATACCCTATTTGCTTTAACTAAAAAATTTTTTAGTTCACTACCATCTTTAAAAAGAACTTTAATTAAAGCTGTTTCTGTAGGATCTCCAAACAAACTTTTTGAAATATTCTTTTCCTTAAAATCAAAATTACAATCATTACAATATGTAAAAGCTTTCTTCAATAATAAATTTTCAGGAATTGAATCTTCATCTACTTTATATATTTTTTCATTAAAATACATGGCCTTTACTGCCATTTTGTTTTCTGTTAAAGTCCCGGTTTTATCACTGCAAATAATAGAAGTACATCCTAGTGTTTCAACTGCTGGAAGTTTTCTAACTAAAGCATTCCTTCTAAGCATTCTTGAAACTCCAAGTGCTAAAGCTACCGTAACTATAGCTGGAAGACCTTCTGGAATAGCTGCAACGGCTAAGCTTACCCCTAGAAGAAACATTTCATATTTATCTTGCCCTCTCCAAATTCCAGTAAAGGTTACGATTATGCATATAGCAATGCAAATTATTACCAGAACTTTTCCAAGTGAAGCTAATTTTTCCTTAAGAGGAGACCTTTCATTTTCTATATTTTCAAGCATACCTGCTATTTTTCCCATTTCAGTTTTCATACCAGTTTCTACTACTCTTGCCCTAGCTTTTCCCTTTAAAACTGTAGTGCCCATAAATATTGAATTTTCTTTAGTTTTGCAACTTTTTTCCACACCTACAGATTCGCCTGTCAAAAGAGATTCATCTAACATAAAATTGCTATCTTCTATCAACATACAGTCTGCTGGTACTCTGTCTCCACTTTCTAGAAGTACTAAATCTCCAATAACTAATTCTTCTGCATTTACTACAGTTAAATCTCCTGACCTTACTACCTTAGCTGTAGGAGCTGCCATTTCCTTCAATGCCTCTAAGGATTTTTCAGTTCTATATTCTTGAAAAAAACCAAGTATTGCATTCATTACAACAATTATAAGTATAGTGATAGCATCTGCTTTCTCCCCCATAAAACCTGATATAGCTGTAGCTGCAATAAGTACCCAAACCATAAAATCATTAAATTGTTGAAGAAATATTTTAATTGCAGATATTTTCTTCTTTTTTTCTAATCTATTAGGTCCATACTTTTTTAACCTTCTATTGGCTTCTTCTTGTGTTAGTCCATTTTGTAATTCTCTTTCATTAATCAAATACATCCCTCCCTCTTTTTTAGTTGTTTATACAATTTAAATATATGCCTTCAATTACCACTATTATGAAAAAATAATAAAAAAACAAATACTATGCACGAAAGTATATACATGAGATTTCGTATATATGTTGTATAAAATATTACTATTGTATATAATAATATGTAGCAATCATTAGAATTTAGTATAAAATTAGGAGGATTTAAAAAATGAATGATGTAGTATACATAACAGGACATAGAAATCCGGATACAGATTCTATTTGTTCTGCCATATCTTATGCAGAATTTAAAAATAAAACTGGCGTAAATGCTATTCCCATAAGACTTGGAAACATAAACAGAGAGACTGAATTTGTATTAAATTATTTTGGAGTTAAAGAGCCTAAATTAGTTGATACAGTTAAAGCACAGATAGGAGATTTAAACTTTGATAGCGTTGCTCCCATTTCTCCAGACACTTCTTTAAAAACAGCCTGGTCAATGATAAGAAAAAATAATGTAAAAACTCTTCCTGTAGTTGATGACGAAGATAGACTAATAGGTCTTGCTTCTCAATCAAATATAACTTCTAGTTATATGGATATATGGGATAACAATATAATACAAAAAAGTGGAACAAATCTTGAAAATATACTAGATACACTTTCTGCTAAATGTGTTTATGCAATAGAAAATGAGCCTAAATTTGCAGGTAAAGTAGTAGTTGCTGCTATGCTTCCCGAAAGTGCTCAAGAAGTTATAGAGGAAGGGGATATTGTAATCTGTGGAGATAGAGAAGATGCTCAAAATGTATGCTTAAATTGCAAAGCTTCTCTTATGATTATAGCTGGTAACCACGATGTAAGTGATACTATATTAGAAAAAGCTAAAAGTGTAGAATGTTGTATAATTATAACTCCCTATGATACATTTACTGCTTCAAGACTAATAAATCAAAGTGTTCCTGTAAGTTACGTGATGACTAAAGATAGCTTAATTTCTTTTAAAACTGATGATTTTATTGAAGAAGTTAGAGAAGTTATGCTTGAAACTAGATACAGAAGTTATCCTGTAGTAAACTCAGAAAATAAAGTTGTAGGAAATGTTTCTAGATATCATTTGATATCTCAAAAAAAGAAAAAGGTAATTCTTGTAGATCATAATGAAAAATCTCAATCCGTACCTGGACTTGATGATGCTGAAGTACTTGAAATAGTAGATCATCACAGAATTGCTGCTATTCAAACAGGTTCCCCAATATATTTTAGAAATGAGCCTGTAGGATGTACTGCTACAATAGTTGCTTCTATGTTCTTTGAAAATGGTATAAAACCATCTAGAAAAATTGCAGGTCTTTTATGTGCTGCTATTATTTCAGATACTCTACTATTTAAATCACCTACATCAACTAATGCTGATAAACATGCATTAAAGAGATTAGCAAATTTAGCTAATATAGATCCTGAAACATTTGCAAAACAAATGTTTAAAGCAGGTTCTTCACTTGAAGGAAAAACACCTGATGAAATACTTAATCAGGATTTCAAAGCATTTACTATAGGTGGAATTAAAGTTGGTATAGGTCAAGTATCTACTATGGATGTTGAAAGCTTCAACCCAATAAGAAAAGATATGCTAGATTTAATGGAAAATGTTTGTAAAGAAAAGGAATTCGGCTTGATTTTACTTATGTTAACAAATATACTAGAAGGTGGATCTGAATTAATCGCAGTTGGTGATCATACAGATGCTGTTGACGAAGCCTTTGGTGTAGTATTAAAAAACAATTCTGCATATGCACCTGGAGTGCTTTCAAGAAAGAAACAAGTTGTACCACCATTAACAGCAGTAATGTCAAAATAAATCTTATAATCATTAAAAAGAAGTACATAGATTATATTAAGTCTATGTACTTCTAAATATTTTTTGTTAAAATTCTAATTATGCTAATCTTCTATTTCACTCATTTCTACAGTTTTCATCTTTAGACCATACATGTTATTTTGTGGCATATTGCCCATCATTGCTCCAGGCATATTTTGCTGCATCATAGGCCCTATCATTTGATTCATCATCATTGGATTCATCATCATTGAACACATATATTTCATCATAGGACACGTAAAATTTTTCATTCCACAACTATGTTCTTGTATTTTAGCCCCCTTTTCTTTATTACAACCACCTCTGCCATACATTCTTTCCACTGAAAACCCTCCTAAATCATTACATCTATATATTATATGTATGTAGAATTCATTTATTGACAGAAATATTGTATAAATAAAAACACTGAATTAAATTTCAGTGTTTTATCTACCCTTCATACTATTTACCAGTCCCCACATTTCGTCACCTGTTTTCATAGCTTTAGAACTAAGTTCAAAAGCTCTTTGTGCCATTATCATATCTGTAAATTCTTTTCCAATATTTACATTTGATTCTTCCAATTTACCTTGAAGTACATCGCTGTTTTGTGCAATATTAATTTGTGCTCCTGGATTAGCTGTATATAAATTGTTACCTATAGAACTTAAAGCCTCTTGTCCTACTGGATTATAAATATTAATCTTTCCATAATATACAGTGCTACTATTATCAACATTTAAATAAATTTCTCCATTTTCCTTAACAGCAAAATTATCTTGAGTAAACACAGTACCTGAATTAAATAAATTTGATCCTTCCTCTGTAAACTCTATATCTAGCCTATTACCATTCTTATCTACAATATCTCCATTATTATCTACATTAAAGCTTCCTGCTCTCTCATAAGCCTTAGTCCCATTAGGAAGAGTAACTCTAAAATACCCTTCCCCATCTATTGCAAAATCTGTTTTAGAATCTGTTTGTCTTAAAGGACCTTGAGTGTTATCTCTATACCAATTTGTAGATTTAACTCCTGTGCCATTTATAGGCTCTTTAGGATTATTTCCACTATTAGGATATCCTTTTCTATTTAAAGTTTCATAAACTAAGTCTTGAAAGCTTACATCTTCTCTTTTATATCCTTCAGTACTTTCATTAGCTATATTATTAGAAATACTATCTAGTTTATCTTGTTGAGCATTCATTGCACTTTTACTGCTCCATAAAATTCTTAACACAACGTCACCCCTTCTATCTTACAGATCCAATTTCATTAGCCGCTTTAGATAAAGTTTCATCAAGTGATTGTACAATTTTTTGATTAGTTTCAAAAGTTCTCATAGTGGTAAGCATACTAACCATTTCATTAACTACATTTACATTAGATTTTTCCAAAGCTCTTTGTCTAACAACTGCCGTATTTTCTGCAGGATTTGTACCTTGATAAAGATTATCTCCTACCTTTTTTAAGGTATTATAATCATTGAAATCTACTGTATACATCTTATACATTGGCACATTATTTATACTTACATTACCGCTAGTATCACTTTTTAATTCTCCACTTCCTACATTTATAGGACCTAAAGAATTGTTTTGCAAGTTTCTTCCTAATACTGTATCACCAGAATCATTAACAAGAATTCCATTAATATTCACATGAAAGTGACCGTCTCGCGTATAATATTGTCCGTTGTCCACACCATTGTTCCTCTGTACTACGAAAAAACCCTTTCCTTCTATAGCAAAATCTGTAGCTTTATCCGTTGATTCTATATTTCCTTGAGTAAAATCAGTATTTACAGCATCTATTTTACTTCCAAGACTTATTGATCCTAATACATTCCTTACATTTTTTCCTCCAACTATCTTGTCATAATTTTGGAGCATTACATCATCAAACTTTTTAACAGCTAAATTATCACCTTTAAAACCTACTGTAGTTGCATTAGCTAAATTATTAGTTATTACATCCTGTTTAGCTTCCTGAGTTATCATTCCTGAAATTGCAGTATAAAGACTTCTTATCATTTGCCCACTTCCTTATTATTAATTACTTTAACTTCATCTGGATATATCATTCCCATTGATCTAGCCTTATCCTCAATATTAACTTTACTGATTGCATAGTTAAATTTGACTCCAGTCATAAGAATTGTAGATATAATAATGCCTATACCTATACCTATTAATAATTTTCTATCGCTTAAAAAATCTAATAAAGCTTTTACTTTACATATAATTCTTTTATTAATAGCACTTCCCCCTTACCAATGTTAAGTTCTTCAGCTATTTCATCAACAGACATTCCTTCATTTATCATTTTGTTTATCTTATCTAACTTTATGCCATTATTTCCCACTTTAATATTTTCGGATGTTTTAAGCTCATTATTTAGTTTATTTTCATCATCTTCTATTTTTATTTCACTTTTGTTTTCTACTTTATCTTTTTTATCTAATTCGTCATTAATTTCTATATGTAATTGTTCTTCTACAATTTTATCTTGTAATTCACCTTTTGATCCGCAATTAGTAAATTCCATTGAGTTTACTCTAATCTTTAAATCTTCTATTTCTTTTTGTAACTCTAGTATAGTTTCGGAAAATTCCTTCTTAACTTTACCAATTTCTAGTTTATAATCTGTTAAATCTTCTTTTTTATTATTTAATACACTTGTAAACTTTTCCTTTTTCATAGCATTAAAGTTTAACAATATTAATAGTGTTCCTGTTATAATTAAAACTATTATAACTAAAATCATAAATTTCCTCACTTTTAATTAAAATTTAATTATATGTATTTAAGCTTTTGCATTGCACTTCTCAAATGTACAATGGCTCTACTATGAAGCTGACACACTCTAGATTCTGATACACTTAAAACTTTTCCAATCTCTTTCAATGTCAAACCTTCATAATAATATAAAGATAAAACTGTTTTATCCTTTTCATTGAGCATATCCAATGATTTTGCTAAATATTCCAATTCCTCTTTTTCTTCTAAATTTTTTTCTGGACTTGGACTTTTATTATCCTGTATAGTTCCAATTAAAGGAATATCATCATCCTCTGAGAATATTAAATCTTCTAATGAAACAATAGATATATAATTTATATAATTTTCTATTTCTATCATTTCTTTTAATGTTATTTTAAGTTCATTAGATATTTCTTTATCAGAAGGTTCCCTTCCCAAAGTTTTTTGAAGTCTCTCTACTGCAGCATTATATCTATTCAGCTTGTCCATAGCTCCTTTAGAAATAGGACTATTTTTTCTTATTTCATCTATCATTGCACCCTTTATTCTTATCGAAGAATAAGTGGAAAACTTCATTCCCCTAGTATCATCAAACTTACCTATAGCATCCATAAGCCCAAGCATTCCATAACTAACTAAATCTTCATAGTCTATATATTTGGTTTTGCCTATTATAACTCTTGATGCAATATATTTAACTAAAGGTATATATTTTTTTACCAGCTCTTCCTTAACATCCAGTCCGTCTGCCAATGCCATGATTCTAATCCCCCTTTACTCCATTTTTCATCTGATTCCTCATAATATGAAAAACCAGTTTTATTATAGTTTCTCGGGTAGTTTTATCTAAGTCTAAAAAAACAGTTCCATAAATAATTTTAGGACTTTTTTTATCACTTTCTACCCTTACTATCTTGGTTTTTACAGTAATACTTTCTTGTTGTAAAGGGATTGTTACCATTAAAATATCCTTACAGTTTACTTTTTCTTCCAACTCTCTGTTAACAGCAAGTCTCATACCGCCTCCACTTATATCCAGTGAGTATGCTTCAAAGAACTCTATTTGATTATCCCCTATACTTTTCATATCTTTTGCCAAATTTATTCTTGCACAAACCACATTAGTCATAAAAGGAATTCTGACAAAATTTCTTCTCTGTAACTTTATAAAAACATCAGGCTTCTTTATCATTATAATAAGTATTTTATCTACTTTTCTTCCTAAAACTATAGTTTCAAATCTATATATTTCTTTATCATAATAGTATACACCAGTAATTCTTTCTTCTTTCCTTAAAGGTAGATATTGACCATTATTTACCGGTATACTTATTGCTACATATTCTTCTGTAATATCTTGAATATTACTTTTATAATATCCGTCTTCCATTTCAATTTCTATTTTACCGTTAATTAAGAATTCTACCTTTTCACTCATATAACTACTCCTTATGAAAATATATTGAATATTTTTTTAAATAAATCTTGTACACTTTTTCCACCTTTTTCATTTTCAATACCTACTATTTTTTTTGCTATATGTTCTACATCCTTAGCTACTGTTGAGTTAGGGTAACTTGTTAAAAAAGGCTCCTGACTTCTTACGGCTTTAATAAGTTTTTTATCCTCACTCATATGACCTAAATACTGTAATTCTATATTTAAAAACTTTTTTACTACATTACTAAATTTATTATACGTAGCTTCACCCTCTTCTGCATCTATGGTCTTATTCACTAAAACCTTAGCAGACTTTTTCAATTTAAAATGATTTACTGTTTTAAGAAGACTATAGGCATCTGTAAGTGAAGTTGGTTCTGGAGTTGTAATAATTATTAATTCTTCTGAGCAAGCAATAAAACCAAGTACACTTCTATTCACACCTGCACCAGTATCAATTATTATATAATCAATATCGTTCAATTCTGATAATTTTTCTATAAAAGACTCCCTTTGAGCTTCTGTTACTTCTTCAAACTTTGAAATACCAGTTCCTCCTGGAAGAAGTTTTACTCCAAGTGTTCCTTCAATTACCACTTCTTCTATGGATTTATTATCAAATATTATATCATATACGTTAAATTTTGGCAAAAAACCCATAAGTACGTCATCATTCCCCATGCCTATATCTGCGTCAAATATAAGTACTTTTTTCCCCATCTTTTGTAGTGCGATAGCTACATTTACTACAAAATTACTTTTACCAACTCCTCCTTTACCAGAAGTTACAGTAATAATTCTTGGTTTAGATGAACCTAATTTACTTTCTTGTTTTACTATTTTTTCTTTTTGTACTAGATTTCTTAATTTTTCAGCCTGATCCATCATATACTATCCTCTCCTAGTATAAGATTAGTTATTTCTTTTGAAGTAATAAACTTTATATCATCTGGAACATTTTGTCCTGTTGTAACAAAGGTTATTGGTTTTTTTGAATCTTTACATATATTTAGTATAGAACCATATGTAGAAGTTTCATCCAACTTAGTAATTATTATATTACTATAATTTAAAGGCTTATATCCATCAAGTATTACATCTATATCTCTATTTTTTGTAGTACAACTCATTACTAAATTTACATTATCAGTATTAACCTTTTCTATAAAAGCTCTTAGTTCTGATATCTGCATAGTATTTTTACTGCTTCTTCCTGTAGTATCTACTAATATTACATCGCAATTGCTCATGCTTT
This sequence comes from Clostridium drakei, assembly GCF_000633595.2. Classification (GTDB taxonomy): domain Bacteria; phylum Bacillota; class Clostridia; order Clostridiales; family Clostridiaceae; genus Clostridium_AM; species Clostridium_AM drakei. The sequence continues at coordinate 72,064 of NZ_JIBU02000013.1, forward strand.
CTACTGCTGCTTCCATTTCCTTTATAGTTAAAACTACTTTAAAAGGTATATTCATTATATCTGCATAAGTTTTAAGCTGTTCTACTGCACCTATTCTATATGTATCTATAGTTATAAGCCCTACTTTTTTTCCTTCTAAAAGTGCCATCTTACCTGCCAATTTTGCAATAGTAGTAGTTTTGCCAACGCCTGTTGGTCCAACGAGTACTACTACATCACTTTCTTGCATAGGCCTTGTAAGTATAACATGTTCCATTACTTTCTTAATTTTTTCTTTATCAGGTATATCATCAGGTATCATTTTCATTTCATTCATTATGTATTTAACAACTTCATCTTCTATATCCATTTTTTCTAAATATAGTTGCACTTTACTTTTACCAATAGTTATATTTGATCCTTTAACCATTTCATCTAACATACTTCTCATTTCTTTTACTTCATTCATAAGTTGTCCATTATTTTTTTCTAGCATCAACTTATAATTTTCATCAAAAATAACTTCAGTTCTTTTTATCTGTTCATTATTCGATTGTATATTACTTTCTTTGATTTGCTTTTCATTTTCTTTTATTTTACTATTCATTATCTTTTTTATAGCTTGTATACTTTCTTCTACATTTTCTCCACTATTTATATCTCTAGATGGTTTTTTATTATCCACGGCTGCTGTAACTTCCAAAACTTTTTTTGAAAAAAATCCCCAAAAGCCTCCTTTTCTTATCCTTCTTTGACTTATTATAACGGCATCTTTTCCTAATTCATATCTTATTCTAGTAAGTGCTTCGCTCATACTCTTAACTATGTATCTTTTAATTACCATTATATCGAAATCACCCCTTCAGTTTTTATCTCTATTTCATTTGGTATTTCATTAAGAGACAACACATTTACTGCTGGAAAAACCATTTCTATAAGCTTTCTAAAAGCAGGTCGTATTTTAGGAGATACCAATACTACTGGTTGGTTTTCATAAAAATACACAGAATCTAAAGTATTTTTTACAGAGCCTAAAATTTTACCTGTAGTATCTGGATCTATAGCTGGGAATGATCCCTGCATAGATTTTTGTATATTATTCCCTATGAGATCTTCTATTTTAGGATCTAGTGTAACTACAGATACAGCTCCATTTTCATCTACAAGTGGATTGCAAATACTTCTTCCAAGAGCAAATCTTACATATTCCGTTAAGACCTCAATATCTTTTGTGGTTCTAGAGTTATCTGCTAATGATTCCATTATAGTTACCATATCTTTAATCGACACTCTTTCTTTTAAAAGATTTTGAAGTACCTTTTGAAGTTCACCTATAGTAAGTAAATCTGGTATCAATTCTTCTACTACTGCACTATACTTTTCTTTTACTGAATCTACAATAACTTTAACTTCCTGTCTTCCTAATAGTTCATAAGAATGATTCTTTATAGTTTCTGTCAAATGAGTGACCATAACAGTAGTTGGATCTACTACTGTAAACCCTTTTATTTCTGCTTCTTCTCTTTGGTCATTATTTATCCAAACTGCTGGAATTCCAAAGGATGGTTCCATGGTTTTAATACCTGGAATCTCTGTTTCACTATTTGTAGGGTCCATACATAAAAGCATGTTTGGCATAAGTTCTCCTTTTGCCATTACAGTTCCTCTTATCTTTACTACATATTCATTAGTTTTCAATTGAAGATTATCTCTTATTCTAATAGGCTGAACTACTATCCCCATTTCTATAGCACATTGACGTCTTACAGAAGTTACTCTTTGAAGTAAATCTCCTCCTGCAGCCTCATCTGCCATAGGAATAAGTCCATAGCCTATTTCAACCTCCATAGGTTCAACGGAAATCAAATTCATTACATTCTCTGGTTCCTTACTTTCTGTTTCTACTATCTCCTGCTGTTCAACTTCCATTTGCTGAATAACTTGTTCCTTTGCATCTTTATAAAGAAGGAATGCAGCTGTTCCACAAGCTACAGATAACATAAAAAATGCAAAGTGTGGAAGACCAGGTATTATAGCTAGAAATAAAAGAACTACTGCTGCTATTGCTATAACCTTTGGAAATCCAGTTAATTGTTTAATAGCTAAAGTACCAAAGTTTTCTTTACTGCCTGAACGAGTAACTAATATACCTGAAGCTGTAGATATTAAAAGTGCTGGTATCTGAGTTACAAGTCCATCACCTATAGTAAGTTTTGTATAAGTTTGTGCGGCAGTTGCTACATCCATATTAAGCATTACAGCACCTATTATAATACCAGCTATAACATTTATTACTGTAATTATAAGTCCTGCTATAGCATCTCCTTTTACAAACTTTGAAGCACCATCCATAGCCCCATAAAAATCTGCTTCATGCTGTAAATCTTCTCTTCTTTTCTTAGCACCACTTTCATCAATAAGTCCTGAATTTAAATCAGCATCTATACTCATTTGTTTACCAGGCATAGCATCTAATGTAAATCTAGCTGAAACTTCTGATACTCTGCCTGCTCCATTAGTAATTACTATAAATTGTATAATTATTATAATAAGATATATAATTACACCTACTACATAATTTCCACCTACAACAAAGCTTCCAAAGGAATTAATTACTTCTCCTGCATACGCATCTCTAAGTATTAATCTTGTAGAAGATACATTAAGAGCTAACCTAAACAAAGTAGTAATTAAAAGTAATGTTGGAAATACAGAAAACTGTAAAACCTCTGTGGTAAACATTGTTAAAAGTATAATCACTACGGATACGGTAATGTTAAATGCTATAAGTATATCTAGTATTCCTGAAGGTAATGGTATTATGATCATCATTACCACAGATATAACTACAAAAGCCATTATTATATCTACATTGTCTTTTATATTAAATCTTTTTTTACTATTTTCCAAAATACCACCCCTGTATTTTACTTACGTTCTTTAATTTTATATACTAGTGCTAATATTTCCGCTACAGCTTCATACATGTTCATTGGAATTTCCTCATCCAATTCAACCTCACTGTACATAAGCCTTGCAAGAGGTTTATTTTCAATTATAGGAACATCATTTTCTTTAGCTATTTCTTTTATTTTTAATGCAACTCTATCTGCTCCTTTAGCAGCTACCACTGGAGCCTCTAATCCTTCCTCATACTTAAGTGCAACGGCTATATGAGTAGGGTTAGTAACAACTACAGTAGCTTTAGGAACTTCCTGCATCATTCTTCTAGTAGCCATTTCCCTTTGCTTTTGTTTTATTTTGCTTTTAACTTGAGGATCTCCCTCATCTTGCTTATATTCTTCCTTTACTTCTTGTTTGGACATCTTTAAGTCCTTATTATGTTGAAATCTCTGATAAACATAATCTATTATTGCAATAATGATCATTAATATAGTTATTCTAAAAAATATATTAATTGTAAGCTTACTTATTGCAGCTGCTACTGCTTGTGCATTAAGACTTCCTAAAGTAAGTATGTACTGATAATTATCTTTTACAAACTTATAACCTACAAAACCCACTATTGATATCATAGCTAAATCTTTAAAAAGCTCCATAACTGTTCTCATTGAAAAGATTCTTTTAAATCCATTTATAGGATTCAGCTTTGATAAATCAGGTTTTAATGGTTCTGAAGTAATAAGTGCTCCTGTTTGAAGAAAATTTGCTAGTACTCCCATAAGCATAATTGGAAGCACAACTGGAAGGAATATTATTCCTATTCTCCATACAACTATAAATAATATTTTTTGCACACTATCATAACTTAATGACATAGTTAAATAATTATTTAAAAAAACTATCAATGTATTTTTAAGTCCATTGCCTACATAACCACCTAAAGCTACAATAACCAGAGTAGAAGCAAGTAACGTAAATGCTAATGCTATTTCTTTACTCTTAGCTATTTGTCCTTTTTTTCTAGCATCACTCTTTTTTTTCGGTGTAGCCTCTTCAGTTTTGTCATCAGATGCGAATATTATAAGTAGAGGTATAGTTTTATAAAATCCATTTATGGCATCTTGCATTCCATAAAAAGAGTTTTCTATCATTTTTAAAAATATAGGAAGTGCAAAGCAAAACGCTCCAAGTCCTACAAGTATTTTTACTGGCATTCCAAGTATCATTACATTCAACTGTGGAACTGTTCTAGAAACAAGTCCCATAGTTATATCTGTTATAAGAATTATCAATACTATAGGTATTGCTATTTTCACTGCTATTTCAAAATACTCAATAAATACCCTTATTATCAAATTTATTGAATTTTGATTTAAGAAAAAATTTCCCAATTTTATAACTTTAAAGCTTTCCATTAAAGCTTTTATAAGCATATGGTGTCCATCTACTATAAAGAAAATCACCATGCTAAACCAATATAATATATGTTCTATGAAAGTAGTGTTGCTGCTTGAAGTTGGATCAAACATTGTCATCATGGAAAATCCAACCTGCATATCCATAATGCTGCCAGCAAAGCGCACACTGTTAAAGCATAAATTTGTTATAAAACCTAATGTAAATCCTGCAACTGCTTCATTCATACAGTTTATAATAAATGGTAAATTATTATTTATATTGTTGATACCTGCATAATCAACACCAGGTATCAATATGTATGCCATAATTAAGGTTATACCTACCTTAACTGTAGCTGGAGTTCCACTTGGAAAAAATATAGGGACTACTACAAAAAAACAAAACATTCTAATACTTATAAGTATTAATGCTGTAAAATATAAAGTATCTACGAAAATCTCCTCCCCACATTTTTAATTGAGATTCTTTACTATAAATAACTTTTAATTTTATTGTGTAATATGTGCTATATATGTAAATATTCTTTGTGTAAAATTCACTAATTGATGAAGCATCCAACTGCCTGTAACAAGTCCAACTACCGCTATTGCAATAAGTTTTGGTACAAAAGTTAAAGTCTGCTCTTGTATCTGGGTAGTAGCCTGAAATATACTTATAATAAGTCCTACTAATATTGAAATTATCAAAATAGGTGCTGATACTATAAGTCCTGTTTGTATTGCATCCTTTATAATGCCCATTACCATATTTTCACTCATTTAGCTCACCTCACGAAAAACTTGAAACCAAAGATTTTACAAGCAAATACCATCCATCTACCATTACAAATAGTAATAGTTTAAAAGGCAGTGATACCATAGCTGGAGGAAGCATAAACATACCCATTGACATAAGAACACTAGCTACAACTAAATCTATTATCATAAATGGTATATAGATCATAAATCCTATCATAAAAGCAGTTTTAAGCTCACTTATCATAAAAGCAGGTACTACTACATAAAGTGGTGCATTATCCTTTGTAATCTTATAATTTACCTTTGCTGTATCTATAAATAGTTGAAAGTCTTTCTTATAAGTATATTTAAGCATAAATTCTCTTAAAGGTTTTGCCCCTTCATCTATAGCCTGTTCTTGGGTTATTTTATTCTGCATATATGGTTGGATAGAATTAGTATTAACTTTACTATAAACTGGCTGCATAATAAATACTGTTAAAAATAATGCTAGTCCAATTAATACTGTATTTGGAGGAGATTGCTGTGTTCCCATAGCACCTCTTAAAAATCCAAATACTACTACAATTCTTACAAAGCTTGTCATCATCATAATAAAAGAAGGTAAAATTGTGAGAATTGTGAGCATTATAAGCAATTTTATATTTCCAACATACTGTTGTGGTGTAGTTGCATTATCTACTGAGATATTTACCTTTGGTATAGGAAAAGCCTCTGGAGCTGCATAAACCTTAGACGCAGCAAATATCAAAAATATAAATCCTAAAACTAAAGTACTTATTATAACTTTACTTCTGTTTTTATTCATCCTTATCTTCCTTTTTAAATCTAAGTTTTCTATAAAAATCCTTAAAATCAGCATACTGAGGTATAGTTTTTGAGGCTTCTACACTTAAAATTTCATCTTCATTAAGCTCTGAAATTATACTTATCTTACCCACAGTAGATGACAATACATACCCTTTATCTCCAATTTTAACTACCAATAGAGAATTTTCTTTTGATATAGGTGTTCTCTCTAAAATTTTTATATATTTTCCTTTTTGAATATTTTGAAGTTTGTTTCCTCCAAACTTCACAGATATATATATAAGTATAAGTACAAAAGGTAAACATATTATTATTTTAAAAAGCATTACCCAAAATTGTAAATTCATATAATTCTCCATTCTTTAGAATTCTATTGAACTAAAAGATCACTAAAGTAAACATTGTTAATCTGACCTTTTTTAAGTAAAGGATTTATTTTTTGAATAAGTTCCATTTTCAAATTATCCATATTTTTTGGTGTTATTTCAGCAGCTTTTTTACTTCTAAGTACAGCAATAACAGCATCTCTTATTAATGGTTTTTTCTCTGTTAACTCAGTTTCTAACTTTGAATTTTTATCATATCCTACAAAAATCTTTGTCTTTATATATCTTTTTCCATCTTCATCTGCTAAATTAACTAGACATTCATCTAGTCCTACATTTTTTTCTGAAACTATTTGTTCCAAATAGCTTTGATTTTGATTCTGATTTTGATTTGTCTTTGCTTGTGTCTGTGCTGTTGTTTGTGCCGTCTGTGCTGTTGTTGCTGCTGTTTTTTGTGTTCCTTTATCCTTTGCAAACTTGGAGTATCCAAAGTATGCACCTGCACCTACAATTATTAGTGCTATTAATCCCATTAATATAAGTTTTATTTTTTTTCCACCTTTTTTTTCTGCCTTATTTTCCATTTTACTTTCTCCTTTTTCGCTACATATTAGTCAACTTATAAACTTTCTACTGTTAACCAATAAATGTGAAGTGAAGCTTAGTCTAACTACCTACGTAAATCAGAATTTTTTTCAGAAGGTTGTTTCACATCACCTAAAAATATTTTTCTTTTATATTGAATAACTTTTTCAATAATCTCATCATTAGATTCTTTAACTAAATATTTCCTACCATTAATTAACGTTATAACGCTTTCTGGTATTTGCTCTAGTTTTTCTATCTGATCTGCATTTATAACGAAAGGTTTATTATCAAATCCTATAATCTTTATCATATAAAACCTCCATTTTAATTAATAGTTGAAAGTGAAGAATATATCTTCTTTATTTTAACTATTAATACTAAACACTCAATTCTTCACTCTCAACTTAAAACTAATTTAACTATCTCTTCAAATTAACTAAATCCTGTAATATTTCATCTCCAGTAGTTATTATTTTACCATTAGCTTGAAAAGCTCTATTAGCTATTATCATATTAGTAAATTCTTCTGCCAAATCTACATTAGACATTTCAAGCATACCTTGACGCATATCTCCATAGCCTTTACTATTATCATTATCTTTGTCACCAGCTGCACTTCTCACTACAGGTTCACCAGAATTTGGTGATGTTTGGTATAAGTTTTTACCCATTTTTGTAAGACCTGCATCGTTTTTAAAAGAAGCCATTGCTATTTGCCCAAGAACTGCTGTACCACCAGTATCCAATGTAGCAGTAATTGTTCCATCAACTCCTATAGCATAAGATTGCACTCTAGAAATTTTGTCTCCAATTGTTACACTTTCAGGTATAATTAATGGTATTAACTTATCATTAGAAATTGATGTATCTGCTCCTCCATGACCATTATCAGTGTCAATTGTAGCCTTAAATGGCATTTTAGGATTATCTTTTCCCTCTTTATAATCTATTGTGACATTACTATTAGCATATCCGTATACTCTTAATCCATCTGATGTTAATAAACTTCCTTGAGTATCTAATGTAAATGACCCATCTCTTGTAAAACTAGTTGTAACTCCATTTGACGACATAGAATGCGTTGCTAAATCAGGAATTCCAATAGTTCCTGTATCTGTATTACTACTATCACTTCCTTCTGGAGGAATTCCCGTTCCTACAATAAAATATCCTGGTCCATCTATTGCTGCATCAAGAGGTCTTGAAGTTGGCTGCATACTTCCTGTAGAAGTAGTTGTATCTATACCTGCTAATTGAACTCCAAGGCCTACCTGTCTTGGGTTAGTACCACCTAAATTTGCACTAGCACCTGTAGCTGATGCCATACTTTGACTTACCATATCTTGAAATCTTGCTCTTTGAGATTTGTAAGCTGTAGTACCTGAATTGGCTATATTATTACCTATTACATCTAACTTTCTCTGATTAACTTTAAGTCCACTTATTCCTGAGAACATGGATGGTAACATAAATTTATACCTCCTAAATTTATTTATTTTTACTTTGCTTCAATCGTTCCGCAAAGTTAGGCACCCTTATTAAGGTCCTGCCCTTATAATATAACTACACTATCAATATTAGTAAAAACATTGTTTTTACTATTTTCCTTAGCCATAGCTGTAATAATAGTCCTATTTTTTATTGAAGTTACAAGAGCTGTATCCTTATAAAGAATTAGAGTTTCTTTGCTTCCTTTTTGCTCTGCTTTATTAATACCTTCATTTATATTTTTCATGTCACTTTCATTAAAACTTATATTTCTTTCCTTAAGTCTTTCTGCTGCATGATTGGATATAACAAAGCTTTCCTTATTGTCTATCTTATTATTTAATAAATCTTTAAAAGAATTATTATTCTTATTAATTTTTTTATTGCTACTATTATAACCTTGAAAATCTTGAATTAAACAAAGCTTACCATTAATAACTCTATATCCCATAATATCACTCTTCCTAAAAATTAGCTGGATTTTACATTAGTTATTTCATCATATTGGAAATCTTTCGTTTGATTATTCCCAATATCTACAGTTACTTTTATTTCACCATCAGCTCTTGATACCGCTTTTACTACTCCAACATAATTTTTATTGGTACTATCTTTCTCCTTTAGTTCTACTGTTCTACCTATTAAAGCTGATGCATTTAAAAATTCATTAGTATTGTTCATAGTGTTTGTATAATTATTTATACTACTTTGATCATCTATTTCAGTAACATTCTCAATATCAAATTTTTGTATATCAGGAACTTCATTACCCTTATCATCTTTTTTTTGTCCCACTAATACATTTAACTGTATAGTATCTCCACTTTTAATTACACTAGTTACTAATCCATTATAGAATTTTCCATTTGGATCAAGCTTATTTAAATTTACAGTTTTACCTATTAAATTATTGGCACCTGTAAGCTTCATAGTTGTATTTAAATTAACCATTTGCTCCAAGCTTGAAAACTGCGCCATTTGTGATACATATTCAGTTCCGTCTTTGGCATTTGAAGGGTCTTGATTTGATAACTCTGCAGCTAATATCTTAAAAAATGCATTTTTATCCATATCTTGACCTTTTTTTACTATTCTAGTGCCTCTTCCAGTTTTAGTAGCATTAGCATCATTAGCTTTATTAATATCATTAGAATTAGTATTATTAGCAGTATTTGTATTTGTAACACCGTTTACTTCAGCCATACCCTTACCTCCTAACTTTTAAAACATTAAGCCTTTACTATGCTAAAATATTTAAATTACTTTCTATTACATTCTCATCTTCTAGTTCATTTGCTACTTCATCCACAGCATCTATAGCTCTAGATTTTTTGTGGTCTTTACTATTTTCATTGTTTCCTTGATTTGAACCATCTTTGAAGAAGGTAGTATCTTCATTATAAATATTTAAAGAAAGACTATTAATTTTTATATCATTATTTTGAAGCTTTTGTGTTATATCTGACATATTAGAATTTAATATGTTAAAAGCTTCCTTATTTGAAGCACCGATAGATGCTTTCATAACTCCACCTTCCACAGTAAGCTTTATAATAACTTCTCCTAACTCTTTTGGTGCAATTTTCACTGTTAAATTCTTTATATTATTAGTTTCCATATACTTTATAGTTTTTATTACATCACTAGCCATATTGTTTTTGTTTATTACCATATCAGCTACATTTTCTACTTTAACATTCTTATTTATATTATTAAATTGAGCCATAAAATTTGTAGCTTTTGAAATTTTGTCTCCACTATCCCCATCACTAGTAAGAGATTTCAAAAACTTATCTTCTTTTGATGTTTCTTTATTTGAAGAAGAATAATTTTCATCAGTATTTTGATTCTGCTCCTTGCTAGTAACGGATGTTTGATAAACATTTTTGTCATTTGAAACTTCCTTATATGCTTCTTTAAAATCCGAAGAATTAGTTTCGCTGTTCTTATTTACATTTTTCTGTAAATTAGCATCATTCAAACTTGCATTTAAGGCTGATTTGAGTTCTTGTTGAAGTTTACTTACAATATCTTGTGAAGCTGTAGACATATTAGCTTTACTTAACTTTTCAGTCATTTGTGGTATCACTTCTTTTTCTACTTGCGAAATTACTTCCTTTGTTAAAAGTAGCTTTACTGTAGGATCTTGTATCTTTGAAAGATTTTTATCTAAAGCTTCTTTAAACTTGTCTCCAGTAGAATTCAAAATTTGTGAAAGTTTATCTTCAGTAAGATTTTTACCTTCATTTCCTATTTCTTTAACAACAGAATTTGCAACATCTTTTATATCAGATATAGTATTAGCTTTTAAATTTTGCAAATCTTTAGTATCGACTTTCAAAAGAGATGCTAAAAGCATTAGTAATTTATCTGAATCTATTTTACTATTTGAATCTTTATTTAGTATTTTTTCTACTATAACATTTTTCAAATCATCTGGTGACTTAATATTTTCTATGTCCTTATCAGATAGACCTGCTTCTTTTAAAGCTCTTTTAGTTTCCTCAGAAATTTCAAATTTAGAATCTTTTAAATCCTGAGACTTATTATTTTTATTGGAAGTTTGAGTATCTTGTGTTGCTGAAGTTGTTTTAGATAAGACATCGTTAAATGTATTACTACTCTTTGAAGCATCACTTTTGTAGTTAACATTATTACTAGAACTGTTAGTATTACTTACCACATTTAAAACATTCATACTTGTATTCATTTTTTTCACCTCCTTTCATGATTTCTTATAAATCCATATAAAGCAAATTCATCATTATTTCTCTGCTCTATAAGATTTTGCTCTTTTAAAAATGCCTTTTCACCTTTTTCCTTGAGTATTTCAACTGTTTTTCTATCAATTTGCTTCTGCTTTAAATCATATCTTTTATCTTCTAGAATTCTTTCCTTTTGCTGAAGCTCTTCCGAAGCTTCATTTATACTATAATTTATTGCATTCAAGTATATATGAGTTATTCTACGTTTTATAACTGATTCATTCCCCTGAATATTTCTATATTTTTCATAGTTTGCATTAAGTTCTTCTAATTTTGTCTCCACTTTTAATTTCTGGTTTTGAGCTTCAGTAAAATTTCTTTTACTTTCTTCTTCCTTATCCAACCTTATATCCAAAAGCTTTTGTAATCTAAAATTGTATTTACTCATAAAATCCCCCTTTAGCCTTTATTGAAAAATATTTTTTAAACTTTCAACACTTTCTGAAAAGGTCATATGTTCTTTCATCCCCTGTTTTAAGTAACCTATTATGTCATCATAATACTGGATTGAAGTATCTACTTTTTCATTACTCCCCTTTACATAAGCTCCAATATTTATCAAATCCTCAGAATTCTTATAAGTTGCAAGAAGATCTCTGGCAAAGGAAGCTGCTTTTTTATGCCCATCTTCTGCTACTTCAGACATAAGTCTACTTATGCTGCTAAGTATGTCTATAGCTGGATAATGATTTTTAGCAGCTAAAGCACGAGATAACACAATATGTCCATCTAATATACCTCTTACAGCATCTGCTATAGGTTCATTAAAATCATCCCCATCTACTAATACAGTATAAAATGCGGTAATAGATCCTTTATCTGACATACCTGCTCTTTCCATAAGCCTAGGTAGCTTTGCAAAAACAGAAGGTGTATATCCCTTTGTTGCTGGAGGCTCTCCTATAGCAAGTCCTATTTCTCTTTGTGCCATAGCAAATCTGGTTACAGAATCCATCATAAGTATTACCTTATTACCTCTATCCCTGAAATACTCTGCAATTGCTGTAGCAGTAAAAGCACCTTTAAGTCTTACTAAAGCGGGCTTGTCTGAAGTTGCACACACAATTATAGATTTTTTCATACCTTCTTCACCTAAATCTTTTTCTATAAAGTCTTTAACTTCTCTTCCTCTTTCCCCTATAAGCGCAATTACATTTACATCAGCTTCTGCATACCTTGCAATCATACCAAGAGTTGTACTTTTTCCTACACCACTACCTGCAAAAATACCAATTCTTTGTCCTTCTCCACAGGTTATAAAACCATCAATAGCACGAATTCCTGTAGGTATAACGTCCTTTATTCTTCTTCTTTTTAGAGGATCTGGTGGTTCAGTATCTAGTGGATATACAGTTCCTATATTTATCTCTTCTCCATCTAAAGGTTGTCCAAGTCCATCTAAGACTTTTCCAAAAAGTTCATCTGAGCATTTTACACTTAAAGGTATTCCTTCTGGTACCACTCTGCATCCAGGTGCAATGCCTATCAACTCTCCTAAAGGCATTAATATAACATTTTTTTCTCTAAAGCCAACAACCTCACAAGTAACAGGATGATTTCTTTCATTATATATTGTGCAAACCTCACCAACAAATGATTTTATTCCTTCTACCTCTATTGTAAGTCCTATAACTTTACTTACAATTCCCTCTGAATAATTAAAATTCGTTTCTTCAATTTTTTTATTCAATGAACTAAAGTTTATATCAATCATAAAAGCACCTGCCTACTCACCTTTGAGCACTATATCTTTTATCTTTTCCATAGCTATATTTACATCAACTACAACTTTGCCATTTTCTCTTTCAATAACGGCTTTACCAAGTTCTACATCCTTATCGGGAATAATGAAAATATCTCCTCTAAATGGAAGTTGTTCTTTCCATAATTCTACTTTATTTTTCAACTCTTCACAATAAATTTCATTACTTTTTATTATGAAAGTTTTGGTATTTTTTACTTCAGCTAAAGCCTGGAATATTACATCATTTAATGAAGCTTCATCTTTAACTTCGCTCTTCAAAACAGCTTCTACACAATTTACTATCAAATTTCTTATTTCCTGTTCCTTTTCTTTTAAATATATTTCTTTTTCTTCTTTACAGCTTCTCAATACATTATCAGCATTTTCCTTTATCAATTGTCCTTCTGCTTGAGCTTTTTCTAAATTTTTTTTATAACCATCTTCATAAGATTTATTAAATCCATCATCATAACCTTTTTGAATTCCTTCATCGTAACCTTTTTCATAAGCTTCCTTTTGTAATCTTTCTGCTTCTGTAAAAGCTTTTGAAAGCAATCCATCACTCTGTTTTCTAGCATTTTCTAACATAGTTTTCGCTAAACTTTCATAACTATCTATGAATGTTTTAGCATTAGTTTCTGCTAAATTTTTTTGTTCAATTTCTTCTTTTGTTTCAAACTCTGTTACTATTTTTTTTAAGTCATCTTTATCTACGCTAGTATTTTTAATAATTCTATACGATGATTGCATCTTCTCCACCTCTTGATATTACTATCTCTCCAGCTTCGTCTAATCTTCTTATAATGCTTACGATCCTCTGTTGAGCTTTCTCTACATCCATAAGTCTTACTGGTCCAAGGAATTCTATATCTTCCTTTAAAGCAGCTGCTGCCCTCTTAGATTGATTTCTAAAAATAGCATTTGCAACTTCTTCTGAACAACCCTTAAGTGCCAAACCAAGTTCTTTATTTTCAACTTCTCTAAGAACTCTTTGTATGGAAACATCATCAAGAGTAATAATATCTTCAAATACAAACATAGACTCTTTAACCTTTTCTGCCAATTCAGCATCTTCTTTTTCAAGACCTTCAGTAATATTTTTCTCTGTAGTTCTATCAACCTGGTTAAGTATATCTACTATAGTTTGAACTCCTCCAATTACCTTCATATCAGACTTAACTACTGAAGATAACTTACCATCTAAAACTTTTTCAATTTCCTTTACCACTACTGGAGATGTATTACTCATTGTAGCTATTCTATAAGCAACCTCTGCTTGCACATCTTCTGGTAATGCAGATAATATTTGTCCTGATTTATCTGATTGAAGATAACATAATATAAGCGCAATAGTTTGTGGATGCTCATTAGTTATTATATTTAAAAGTTGATGAGCATCTGCTTTTCTAGCTATTGCAAAAGGTCTAAATTGTTGAGTAGCTTCTGTAACCTTGTCCAATATTTCCATAGCTCTTTGACTACCTAACGCTTTAGATAAAAGATTTTTAGCATAATCCATTCCGCCTTCAGTTAAGTAATCTTTAGCCTTATTCATTTCTATAAACTCTGCAAGTATATCCTGTTTCTGTTCGGACTTAACTGATGCTATGTTAGCTATTTCATAGGTTATTTTCTGTATTTCCGACTCTGGTAATTTCTTAATTATTCCTGCAGAAGCTTCTGGACCAAGGGTTATAAATAATATGGCTGCTTTTTGAACACCTGTTAACTTTTCATTTTCTCTAGCCAAATTTTATCACCTCTCATCTTCTGCTAGCCATGATTTTACAATATCTGCAACTTGATCTGGCTTTTCCTTTGCATAGTTCTTTATTTCATTTTCCACATGTGTCTGTTCATTTTCTTCTTCAAAATCTACAGGCTTAAATTTAAATTGTTGTTTTGTAGGTTCCATTTCGTCTCCTACAAGTACGTCAATTCCACCAGTTTCGTCATCAAATAAATCTTCTTCCTCTTCTCTCTTCTTTCTTCTCCACAAGAATAGAGCTATCGCTGCACCAAGAATTACTGCTGCTAAAATTCCAAACATTATATAAGTTTTACTTTTCTTAGCTTGATCAGCCGCTTTATTCATAGCATCCAAATCTTTTTTAGCCTGATCCTTTATTGTAGTGTCAAAAGGAAGTCCTTCTACATTTATAGTATCTCCTCTTTTAGCATCGTAACCTATAGCTGAAATTGCCAAGTTATTTATGGAGGTTTTAGTAGTAGGATCTACATTTCCATCCAAAGCTACAGATGCTGTCAATCTTTTAACTGCACCTGGTGCCTTTATAGTTTTTTGTTTTACTTCTGATACATCATAATTTTTAGTGCTTTCATCATGTGTTGATGCACCATTTCCATTGTTAGTAGTTGTAGTATTACTCATATTATTATCTACAGGACTACTAGAAGCTGTATTTCCCTGTCCCGTAGAAGTATCTTTTACATTATGTTCACTTACTACAACATTTTTAGGATCATATGTAGTAGAATCTTGTTGTACGGCATCGAAATCCAAATCAGCATTAACTTTAACTTTAACTTTATCTTTGCCATAAACAGCCTCCAGCATATTGGAAAGCTTCTTTTCTAACTCTTTTTCATACTCCTGTTTTAACTGCTGTTGCTTTTCTGCTGAAGTAGTAGAATCACTGGTTATATCCTTTTTATCATTAAAAATATCTTTAGAAAGTAAATTTAATTTATCATCAATTATTTGTACATTTTCTTTAGGTACATTCTTAACACTTCCTGATATTAAGGCTACTAAAGCTCTTACTTGATCAGAATTTAACTTTTGTCCTTGTTTCATCTGCAAAGTTACAGAAGCACTTCCTGGTTGAGTATCTTTAACGAATTGTGTATCATCTGGAAGTACAAGACTTATTCTAGCATTTTGTATTTCCGGAAGACCCTTTATGGTTCTTTCTAACTCTCCTTGAAGAGCTCTTTGATAGTTTATTTTCATTTCCGCATCTGTAGATCCTAATTTCGTTTTATCTAAAAGTTCAAACCCTTGGCTTCCATTAGTCATATTAACTTCTGACAACATTTGCATTCTCAATTTGTCAACTTGATCCTTAGGTACTAATATAGAATTGCCTTGAACTTTTGCATTAACCTTATCAGCTTGTAATTGCTTATAAACTGCTGCAGAATCTGTAGAACTCATGTTAGAAAATAAAACATCATATTTTGTTGAACCAAAGTATATGCCTAGATATATAAAAGCACCTATAACTGCTGTGAAAATTATTCCAAAAGCTATCTTCTTTTTTTTACTTAAGCCCTTCCATTTTTCTATTAAATTTTTAAAAATTTGTGATAGCTTACCCATTAACTTAGCACTCCTTACCTACTATAACTGTGTCCTATTTAATTCCTGATAGGCCTCCACGAACTTATTCCTAATTTGGACTGCAAGTTCTAATGACATCTTTGCTTCTTCAGTATCCAACATAACTTTATGTATATTTGTTTCATCACCTTTTATAAAGCTTTCAGTAGTATCTTCTGATTTTATTTGCTGAGCATTTACGTCATCCAATTTTCCTTTTAAAAATTCTCCAAATCCAATTGATTGAGTTTCTCCGTTACCATTTTTATCATTATTACCAATTCCAATTTCCTGAAAAATTTTACTATCAGGAACAAATTCATTTATTCTCATAATAATCTATCCTACCTTCCAATTTCTAGAGCTTTTGAAAACATAGTTTTTTCAGAACTAATAGCATCTATATTAGCTTCATACGCTCTTGTAGCTACCATCATATCTGCCATTTCATTTAAAATATTTACATTTGGTTTAGATACATATCCTTGAGCATCTGCATCAGGATTAGATGGGTCATAAACTCTTCTAAGGGGAGATTGATCATCTACAATTCCAACAGCCTTTACTCCAAGAGGAGTTTCTTCATACTGTCCATTCTGCTTATTTAGTTGTGTATTTAAATTTTCTTGAAAAACTGCAATTTTTCTTCTATAAGGTTGTCCATTAGCACCTCTAGTAGTATCTACATTTGCTATATTAGATGCTATTGTATCCATTCTAAGCCTCTCCGCTGAAAGTCCACTAGCACTTATTCTTAGATTATTAAATGCTTTAATCATAAAATTTCTCCCTTCTTAACTATCAAAATTATTTTCCACTAATAACATATTTTTCTGAAGTTAATCTACTATTAACCTGATTTAATAGAGCCATATACATAAGTGTATTTGCAGCTTGATTTGTTTTTTCATTTTCTATATCTACATTATTTCCATCTTCATTCATACTGGTAGAGTTATCTGTCTTTGTATTTATTTCTCCATAATTTCCTTGTAGCTTAATATGTTTACCATCTGTAGTTTTCAAATCTAAATCATTCATATTGCTTTGTAAAGATTCTTCAAAAGTTACATATTTTCTTTTATATCCCTTTGTATTTATGTTGGCAATGTTATTTCCTATTGCCTTACTTCTTTCTGTGGAAGCATCTAACCCCTTCTTTATCAAATTATAAACTTCCTGATCTTTAGAAATATTCCCTATATTCAACTCCAATCCCCCATTTTCATATATATTTCTCCAAAATTTCTATAATTTTAATATAATTTTACTTTATATTAAAACCAACTCAATATAAACTATTTTATCATAAAATTTAAAATAAATGTTAACTTTTATAAAATTTATTGTAATTTTTTTATTATTTTTAGCACAAGGTTTTAATTTCATTTAAAAACATATTAATGTTTTTTTGCTATTTACTCTAAAATTTAAAAACTTAACTTAAATAATACTATTTTGTCCTTATTATTATACAATATCAAGGTATGTTTTACTATATAATTTCAAAATGTAATTTTATGCAAGTTTAATTTTGTAGAATTTTCAGAATAAATAGAATTAGCACTCATTTTTTAATAAAAAAAGAAAAAACAGTACCAATTTAATTTAACTAAAACTTAGTACTGTTTTCTAGATATTATTTACTTCTTACATTTTCGAGTATTTTTAATGCATCTTGAGGTAACTTATTCGTTTGAACCATCATAGCATTTCCTGCTTGTACAAGTATACTTGCTGTACTATATTTAACCATTTCTTCTGCTACATCTACATCTCTAATTTCACTATCTGCTGTCTGCATTTGCATGGAAATGCTATCAGCATTATTTACATTTTCTTGAAATCTATTTTGTAAAGCACCATATTGACTTCTTACAGAAACTATTATATTTAACGATTTATCTATTATACCTAAAGCATTATCAATATTATTGCCTTCTTTTACGTTATATAGTTCTCCCGACTTTAATTGTGCCAAACTTTTACCATCTTCCGTTTTAAGATTTTTAGATGATACATCCCTTTTTGATATTATAACTTTCTCCCCTGAATTTGCACCAATAGTCATCTCTATATCTTTATCCTCACTTAAAAGTTTAACTCCATTAAATTCACTATCACTAGATATATCATCCATCCCATCTACCATTTGATCAATTTGATTCTGTATTGTCTTTCTATCTTCTGGAGTAGCCGAAGCGCTTCCTGATTGTATAACTAATTCTTTTATTTTGTGAAGCATTTCATTCATTTCATTTAATCCACCATCTGCTGTCTGCAGCATACTCATACCATCTTGAGAATTTCTTGCTGCCATCTGAAGCCCTCTTATTTGCATCCTCATTCTTTCACTTTCGGCAATTCCATTAGGACTATCTTTAGCATTATTCACCTTTTGCCCAGAAGATACTCTTCCCGATGAAATACTTTCATTATTTAATGCTTTCGAATAATTCATATAAACACTTAAAGATGCCAAATTAGGATTTAATCTCATACCATTCACTCCAAATCATATAAATTGATTTTTACATTTAGTTTGCTAAACTTATATTCATATTAATATTATTTTTTGTAGAATTTACGTCTAATGTAGAATCTCCAAGTAAATTTCCTCTATTGTCATAAAAATAAACTTTTACTGAACTTCCTCCTATAATTGAAACTGCAGTAGTACCAATATCAAAGAAATTCTTATTCCCTTCTATTTTATACTTTGATGCAGAAGGCAAATTTGTAAATATAGTTATTTGTTTAAAACTAGGGATCATCTGAGCAACTAATACATTTGCTGAAGCATTATAACCATTATTATCCTTAGAAGTTAAATTAAATTTCAACACAGCAGCCTTAGGCAAACTTTCTCCTTTTTTAGATTTAACATTTTTGCTTATATTCAATTTATAATTATGTGACATCTTATATCCTCCATAAGGTGGATTAACTTTTGCCAAATTTTCATTATCTCCTGCGGAAATACTTACATCAACAGTACTCCCATCTGTAAGATCTTGCAGAGTAACATTATTATTTAAAGAACTAATATCCACTGGTGTTTTAAATTGCAATGTCCATATTTTGTTTACATCACTTATAGCTCTATTTCCCATATCATTAAAATCTTCTGCTGCCGAAACACCTAAAGCACCATAAGAAACACAACAAATCATTACAAAAGTTAAAATTAAGGCTGCTCTTCTTATAAGTTTTTTCAATTTTTATTCCTCCTTTAAAGTATTACTTATTTATTATCGTCAGTACACAGTTATTTCTTTATGGTCATTACTGCAGATTTAAATTCATATTACTTTTACTTGTAGAAACATCCATATTAGTTGTTCCAAGTACACTTCCTACTGAATCACATATATAAACTTTAACAGTATTTCCTCCTACTAACGACACCATAGGTTTGCCTATATCAAATAAATTATTGTTTCCTTCTATTTTATATTTCGATGCATTTGGTATATTGGTAGAAATTATTGTTATTTGCTTAAAAGCATCAATAAGAGGTGATACTACAACACTTGCAGATACAGTATATGCACTATTACCTTTTGGAGCAACTATAAAATTAAGTGCAGTAGTTCTGGATAAGAAAGCTCCGTTTACTAACTTTATATTTTTACTTATAGTAATTTGATAATTATGTCCTACAACATAACCTTCTGATGGAGCCTTCACTTTAACAACTGATTTACTTTCTCCTTGTATAGGCGTTATATAAAGATTTTTATCTGATGTAATATCTTTAATTTGCACATTACCAAGTACCGAATTAAAATTTATATCATTATTAAAAGTTATTGTCCAAGTTTTATTTACATCAGTTATAGTTCTAGTTCCTAAATTTAAAACACTATCATCATTAGCCGAAACACTAATACTACTAAATGTTAATGATATAAGCATAAAAAGAGCTATAAAAATACATTTTTTAAATTTTCTTATCAATTCTCTTCCCCCTTAATTTTTACTACCAACCCTAAATTTAAAATGCTAATATTTCTTATCATAGTTTAAGGAGGAAGGTATTTCCTCCCTCCTATTAATTGTTTTTTATCTATACATCTTTAAAGGTAAAGTTACAAATACTTTCAAAGTATTCAATAACTAAACATTTTTAAAACTTCATGTATTCCATAATGTCTAAATTAGTTAGATGACCACAATGTACCTGCCGCTGTATACGAATAAACTTTTGCAGCATAAGGATTTCCAGCCTGATCTGTAAGTGAGCCATTATGTGTTATAGTAGCTGCATCATTAACACCACTTAGTGTGAATGATATTGTGTGAGTCGTTGAATTATAAATCGCACTATCTATTGTAACATTACTAGTTGTAAATGATGATTTAACATCTATTCCATTTCCTACAGCACTACCGCCTATATATAATGGTGAATCAAAGGTTACCAATAAAGTAGTTGCCTTATTCGTAGGTCCTGTTGGCCCTGCTGGTACTGTTGATGTTGGTGCAGTTAAATCTGCTGTAAATGCTGGTACTGCAGCAGATACAGTTCCTGCTAAATCAACTGCATACACTACATAAGCTGTTCCATCTGTAACTTTTGCATTATTAGCTGTTATTGCTATTGTTGTATCAGTATCAGCTGCAGTAACTGCAGCACTTCCTATACTAGCTGCTGTAATAGCTGATGCTGTACTTGCTGTTACAGAAGGCACTACATATAATGTACTATTACCTTTATTGCTCTGTGCTACCACATTAAATCCATCTGTTTTTTCCTTTGCACTTACTAACGCATCTCCACCAGCTGTTGATGCTGCTGTAACTTTTGCTACTGGTGCCACTATTGGTGCTGAAGTAAGACTAACACCAACTGAAGCTGATAATGAATTTAAGTTAGCATTTGTTCCATCAGCTATACTTAATACATAAACCTTGTAATCTCTATTTGTAATTGCATCTCCATCACTATCTTTAGCTGAAGCATCCAATTTTACAACTAAGTTTGATCCTGTCTTAGAAACATTTGTATAGTTCGTTATTGAATTTGCTGCTGCTAAATCAAGTGCTGGTTTCGAATTCTTAACCACAATAACTCTGTAACCTTGTACTTGATTTGTATCTGCATTTGATGTTTCACCTGTTGATTTATCAAAGGTTACTTGTAAATCACTTCCATTATTGTTATTTCCAACATCATAAGCTGCTATATTAAGGACAGCTGCTGGTGCTCCATTAAACTTAATACTAATAGGAGTTGTTGTAATATCATTAGTTGCTGTAGTAATTCCATCTGCATTTATTAATTTTGTATGATTTATCTTAAATGTTAAATTGTCTACACTATCTTTAACATCATTTGAAGTTGCTTTATTTGAGAAAGTAATTCCCAAATGAGTGTCATCTAATTTTGTTACAGTATATTTTAAGCCTACTGGTAAATTAGTTGGAGTTACATATCCACTATCATTTCCATTTACATCAGTATCTGCTGCAACTTTATCCGCAAATTTTCCATTTTGTATTTCTACTACTACCTTATCAGTTGGAGTTCCATCTGCATTTGTTCCAGATATAGTTCCATCATTAGCTGATGTTTCAATAAACGTTGCTGGTGAAACTGATTTTATGCTTGGTACTAATGTTAATGCTGCTGATGTCTTATTACTTTCCTGCTTTCCTGAATCTGTTCTTGTTACATATACAACAGTATCATTAGCTGGGAATCCACCAGTTATAGTTACTGCTACAGGTCCTGCTACATCATTATTAGTTGCTGTACCTATTAAATTACCTGAAGCACTGTATACCTTAATTATAGAACCATATGGTATTTTTTCTGTTGTATTATTACCTACAACTACTTTGTCATCTCCAGAAGCATTATCTGTTACAGATATATTTACTGGTGCCTGAGATCCACTACTTGTATCTAACATAGTAAATGAAATTTTAGTATTGTTTGTATCTCCATTAATAGTATTTGTAGTATCTAATACTAACGAATAGCTTCCATTAACTGTTAATTCTTTTCCAACTTGAGTTATTAGGTGCGTAGTTGGATCTGTGGTATCTGTTGTTTGGTAAGGTGTTGTTGCTCCATTTAAAGATATAGATGGCACTGTAGTACAATTTAATTTGTTCACAATCGTTGGAGTTACTGCTGATTTATAAGTTCCTCCATTAAATACTCCTGTTACATCAGGTGAAAGTGCTTTATCTATAGAATCAACTCTAAATGTCTGCTTAGTAGTACTAACTGCACCATTTTCTTTACTAGTTGTAGTTACAGTAAGTTCATATTCTCCATTTTGTTCTACAGTATTACCAGGTACAAAAGCTACTGTTGCTGGATTAGTTACTGGTGTATAAGTTACACTTCCTGGATTACCAGCAGCTGTTTTTGTCATCTTGATAGTAGCTGAACTATAAGTTCCTGCTAAGTTTGTCCATGATGGTGTTGCTTTGCAATAAGTATCCACACTATCAGGATTTGTTACTGTATCCTTAACTGTTCCAGCCTTCTCCACCATGCTAATATCAACGGATGCAGGTGCTGAAGAATTGATAGTAAAACTAATAGCCTTACTATTATATGCATCAGATGGAGTCATATTGCTATCATGTTTCTTAGCCGTTACAGTCAATATATAATCTCCATTTCCTGCTGATGGTAATTTTAAATCGCTTAATAATGTTGATGGAGTTACATTGTTATCTATTACAGTACCATCTTTCTTAGTTAGCTTAGCTGAATAAGTTATACTTCCTATAGTACCTGTATTCCAACTTACATCTGGGAATGTAGATTTACCATTAGGATCACTAGGATCTACTGGTCTGGTAGAGTAAATCTTTCCACTTTCAATTCCAGTTACTTGAGGAACCGGGAACAATCCAAAGGTTACAGGATCACTTTCCATTAATGGTCCACTTGCCTTAACCTTAACTTGTACTTGTAATGACATAGTCATTGAAATTGATGTGCTTCCTCCCTGACAATCCTTCCAATCATCTGTGTTGTATCTATATTGCATTCCTGCAGCACTTCCAATAATCTTTCCAAAATTCAAATCTATAGATATGTTACCTGGAACTACAGCTTTACCTATTTCTATAGGAGTTGATGGCTTACTGTCCACATTTCCTGCAAGTACAACTCTAAGCATTTGTTTTTTATTATCTGTACCTAATGGTCCCGTTATCTTAGTATGCATATTATTTACTGTTATTTCACCCTTATCGGTTGCAGTATCAGTTATATAATCTGTAGGAAGATCTGGTATAGTTCCATCTGCATTTTCATCATTTATATAAACCTTATAAGATTTTCCTGGTTTTAAACCTGTAATTTTCTGATCCTGAGCATTTATAGCAAAACCTACTGGTGCTTCTGCTGGACAAGGTACTCCTACCTTACTTCCCTCTGCTTTGTCTTTTGCTGTTACAGTTACATATATAGTAGTTCCATTTGGATCAAAGTTTAGTCCTGATACAACTGCTTTATAATTACTATCTACCACCGCTGTTTTTACTGGTTTTGTATCTGATATATTGGTGTAAACACTTATTACATCTCCTGGATTCAACTTTGTATTTACTCCATTTACTGTTACACTATCTTTACTTCCTACTTCATTTACAACAGTTATATTATTTACATCTATTGTACCTGAATCGATAGATACAGTCATAGTAACCTTTGTACCATATCCAAGTATAGTTCCTGTATAAGTATATGATCCTTTTGATATCTTAGGATTAGCTCTATCCCAATTTACAACTAATCGACGCTGATTTCCACCACTCATTGTAGCAGAAACATAATCTGGAAAATTAAACTTTGATATATCATCAGTAGAATAGCTTTTCCCAGGCTCTACACTAACTACTTTATCATTTAGCTTAGGTTTTGTAATGGCTGTTCCCTTTGTAGTTCCATCTGAATCTTTGGAAATAGTAGACGCTTTTCCTGACTTCATATAGTAAAGTGAGTCACCTACTAAATTCAAATAATCTGCTGAATCATTTACTACTTTATAACCATTTCCTGTACTATCTAACTTATATATTCTTTTTCCATCAACATTACTTATATAGTAGATATTATTATCATCTACACCACATACTATTGTAGCTATATCTGTAACGCCCTTTAAATTTGTAGTTCCATTTCCTTTTTGAGGAATGTTAGTAACTATACTTAATGGAGTTGGATTGCTAGTATAAGTACTACCACCCATAGATCTATAAAGTTTACCATCTTTTCCTGTGTAATAAACTAAATAATCATTAGATGCACTTATAAATTCAGTATTTATGTCACTTAATTTCGTTTTTGAAGCATTGTTTAACAAGTTACAACTATATAGTTTATTATTATCTGAAGCATTTACGTAAAATATAAAGTTATCTCCTACACTTAAATATTTAGCAGAATCCGATATAAGTTGTCTTCTTCCTTGAGAATCATATACATATATTCTTCCTCTATCGGAGTTATTTATATAGTATATTTTGCTTCCTACTACATTTATGCAGGCAGCCATATCATCAGAAATTTTTTGTCTTTGAGTTCCATCAGTTCTTACTTTATATATTCTTCCCATATCTTTATAATTACTATAATATACCCAATCTCCAACTACATTTATATATTGAACACTATCATCACTTATAACATAATCCTCTACACCTGTTACACTTTTTTTATAAAGCTTGTTACCATCTGCTGTGTTTTCATAATATATCCAACTTCCAGTCTTATCTATAGCTGCAAAACCATTGTTAGTTATATTTATACCAGTATTTCCATGTACTGTATCATCATCTGGATTACTATTTGGTGTTGGATTTAAAATTAAAGAAGTATTTAAAGTTCCCGATGTAGAATTTCCTTGATTTAGATTTATATATCCTTCTGCAAGTTCAGTTAATCCATCACTAGCATATACTCCAAAAGAAATTCCTGTTCCTGACAAATTATTTCCCATAAAAGTTGCTACATCTGTAAGCGGAGTAGTTTGGCTATCTCCAACTTTAAAATAAGATGCATTACTTACTCCTGATACTGATGCTTTAACTGTATACATGCTAAGTCCTGTAGTAATAGTTTTATATGTTACATTTACTATAGCAAACATATTTGTGTTTGCATTAGTAGGATCTGTATACTCATTATTAGCATTTGCAACAATTTTTTGTTTTGTTCCTGTGGCAGTGTAAAAAGTTAACGTACCTCCAACTTTCGATACAATTTGACTATCATCTACTGGTGAACCAGTAAATATATCCTGTGCCTTTCCTGTACTATCCACATAGTATATAACTCCCAAATTATTCATTAATTGATCATTTATATCTGCTAAATGACTTGAATTATTAAGATATGCTGCATCATAAACATTATTGCCAACCATTATTGAATTCTTCGGTAATTTAGCTTGTACTGCTGAACCAAGCCCAAGCACAATGACTGCAGTCATAACTAATATTTTGGTTCTTTTCATTAATCTTCCTCCTCACATATATTAAATCCAATTAATCTTGAATTAATAAACAAATTAAGTATATATTATTATACTCGTATATTTATTAGAAACTTTTAGTAGAAAAGAGCAGATAAGCTGCTCTTTTCTAACTAATTTTTAAGAGTTAAATATATAAAATAACATATATTAGCATCTTTCATCTAGTAGTTAGTTACTAGTTCGATCAACCTGTAATGTTACATCTATTGTATTAGTACCATTTGAATTAATATAGTTATTTATATTTGCTGTAGCTTTGTATTTCTGAGAAGTTCCATCACTTAAAGTTAAATAAGCAGGATTCCAAAGATTTACTCTAACTCGTCTTATAATAAACTTTCCATCAATCGGATTTATTAAAACAGCTCTAAGTTGCTCTGTAGCTTGTGACATATCATAAACCCCAGTATTAGGTATAGGTATAACTACTTGTAATTGACGATTAGTTTTATTTGTTTCCCATGCTTTAGCCGTTGTTATCGCTTGTATTCTTGGAATTATTCCAATTTTAGCTTTAACCTTAGTATTGTTTCCTATAGTTCCCTCCAAAGTAACCTTGGAAATTCTGCAATCATCTACTAAATCATTTTCACTGGTTCCAATAAATGTAGAGTCTACATTTACTGATTTTGTCCATGTTACTTTTACTGGTTTCTTAGTTGTTGGATCCATCACTGTTGTTGGATAATCTGATCCTTGAATTATGGCTGCTAATTCTCCTAAATCCTTTATATCATCTGTAGGATTATCTGGATTGTCAGGATAATTTGGATCTTTAGGATCCTTTCCACCTTCACCTGTAACAATAAGCATAAGCCCTACTTTCTTGCTATATCCATTAACAGTTCCTTCATAAGTATAAACTCCAGTAGCATATTTAGTTTCACTTCCCCAGGTTACAGACACACTTTGGGTTGAATTATCAGTCATTATAGCTGTCAAAGTAGCTGGCAACGTAAAGTCTGATTTTTTTGCTACAGTAATTTTTATATTATTTATAGTTTTTATAGTTTTTGAACTTGTACCATTATCACTAACTGTTAAAGTAAGTTTAACCTTTTTACTATAGTTATCAACAGTACCATAAAAAACATACACCCCTGGTTTATTTCCACTTTGGCTTCCATAATCCCAGGTAATAGGTACTTGAATTTTAGTTCCATCAGTCATCTGAGCCTCTATAGTACTTGGAACATTAAAGAACTGCCTGCTGCTTGCTGTTTTTACTAAATCATCAATTTTGTAAGGTATTGGCTTAACTCTAAGTGTAGCAAGCACAGTTTTATCAGTACCACGAATAGTTCCTGTAAAAGTATATATTCCTGGTTTGGAAGTATTTATTTTAGTAAGATTCCAATCTACATTAACTTCCTTCTTACTTCCATCACTGGCAGTTACAATCATAGTTGGTCTTGGTGTATATTTTTCATTTTGAATTATAGTATCAGTAGGATTGTCAATATTAGCTACTGCACTTGGTAAATTTTTAGCAATTTGCTCAGATTCATAACTAACTGCTCCTGGTCCTCCTAAAACTTTTATGTCATTAATTATATGGGACTTCAAAAAATTCTGTGTAGCATATGACATAGGCGAATCCACAAATATAATTGGTGAAGTAGTTTTTGAAGCAAGTGCTGAAGCTCCTAAAGAATCAGGAAAATCTTTAGCTGATGAAATATATACAGTATCTATATTTAATTCTCCTAGAAAAGCATCAACTACACCTATATTAGAACTATAAATATCACCACCACCTATTCTCTTTATATTAGGAAGCCCTGATATTACAGAATCGCTTATTTTATCTTGTCCACCTATTACATATATCTGATCTGCTTTTTTATATCCTTGAAGATATTTACTTACAGAAGCTGGCATACTATAGGTATCTACAGGAATTACTGGCATCCCTTTAGCTGCTGCTATAGCTGAAATAGACATACCATCTCTAAAATCATCACTATTTATAAGTACTACTTCATTAGATTTGCTAACTTTTCCTGCTATCTGTATTGCCGTATCAAATCTATTAGCACCCCCAAGCCTTGTAATCTTAATTCCTCTGGATTTTAAAGAATCTTCTACAGCTTGAGATATAACTCCCTTACCTCCAATTATAAATGCATTTTTAACACCTAATCTATTTATTTCTACAGAAGTATAAGGATTTAGAATATCTTTAGATGTAAGTAAAATAGGGGCATCATTCTTTTTAGCTAAAGGCGCTGCTGCCAAAGCATCCGGAAAATTTTCACCATTTACTATAACTACATTTTGAGAACTTTTCCAACCATCCTGACAAACTTTAGCTGCAGTCTCATATCTGTCTGCCCCATTATATCTGGTTGTTATAGTTTCAGCTTTAACCTTCAAAGCTGAAAAACATAAGCTGGCTGCTACAACTGCTACAATAAAAGTTAATTTTTTGCTTTTCAATATTACTACTCCTTTCTAAATTTCTTCTAAAACTGCATCTACAGCATTAAAGAAATCTTTATAATTCTGGTACATTGTTATTTTTTGTGAAGCTAAATCACTATCCTTTTGAATTTCCTCAAGTGCATGTTGAAGATTTTTTATATCCTTGTTACTTGAATAATTTGGCGTTTCATATGATGCCTCTTGAAGCTGTTCTTTAATCTTTTCCACATCGTTATTGTATTTTTGTACTAAATTTCTATAATAATCATATCTATAATCTGAATAGATATAATTTATTTTTCCTATTAGCTTTTCTTTTTCTATAGGTTTAGATGCAGATGAAAGTTGTATTTCCAAATCCTTAACCTTTTTATTCATAGAATCTTTTTTACTCATTTCCTCTACATTATAGTTAATACTATTTAATTGGTTTTTAAAGCTGTCTATATACCCTTGATTCATACCACTTAAAGACATTCCATAAGTAATCCAATCTCTGTTTCTATAAAGATCTTGCAATTGACCATCATATGTTCCTAAATCATATGCATGGTATAGTTTTCTATATCTAAGTTTAGTATAATTTCCATAGTTATACATGCTTTGAAAATTGGAAATTTCATCCTTAATTTGAGCATCAATTGTAGCATCACTATCATATGAGTTAGTACCTATAATTGATGATACATCAAAATCTTTATAATATAGAGATTTTGTAATATCCAATATTGGTGTATAGTCTTTTATAGGATTATCCTCTATATAAAGAGTAGTTAAATGTGTAAGTCCACTAAGGGCAGATACATCATCTATTTTATCATTGCTAGCATTTAAATATTTAAGATCAGTTAATTTTTTTAAGGATTTTAAATCATCACTGTCTATAGAGCTGTTATAGCTTATATCTAAATAAGTTATACCTGTCAATTTTTCTATAAAATCCAAATCATATAAATCACAACGACTTAATTTTAATGTGGTCATATTAGTTAAATCCTTTAAGCTATCCAAACTACCAACATAATTACCATTTAAGTTCAAAGATACTAAGCTTGTCATATCTTTTAAATTACTAAGACTTGTTATTCTATTTTTATTGCTAGAATAATCATCCAAAATACTATTACTTAGATCTAAAGAAACAATATGCTTTAACTTTTTAAAAACATTATCACTAGTTTCACCATATTCTGTAGCATTTTCTTCCTTGTACATATTCCTTGAATGGTCAAGATCAGATATCTGGTTATCACTCAAATTAACTTCTTTAAGATTTACTAAATTTGAAATATAAGATATATCTTCTATATTATTATGACTTAAATTAAGATTTTCAAGTTCATCTAACCTTACAATAGGACTTATATCCTTTATTTGATTGTAGCTCAAATTTAAACTTTTAAGATGGATTAAATTTTCAAGTCCTGAAATACTTAATATATTCTGATTAGTGAGATCTAAAGAAGTTATTCCTTTTACATCTGAAAAATATATATTTCTATCATGAATGTTCAATTTGTCTCTTATAACTTTTTCAAAAGCTTTATCTGGAAATTTAACAGAATCTGAATCCGATTTAAATCCTATCACATTATCAAAAGCTATGTTACCAAAAATTTCACTTACTCTTGTTCCTGGCATTACTCCTTCTCCTCCAAGAACTGTGAGATATTCAGGATTTACAGAATCACTTCCATAATTAGGAATTTTGCTTAAAATAAAATCTTTTATTATCCCCGAATTAGACGAAGCAGAAAGTATTATAGGAGATTTTGTTTTGGCAGCAAGTGCTGCTCCAGACAATGCATCTGCAAAACCTTCTCCTGAAGCTAAGTACAAATTATTAATACTTAACATATCACCTTTAACAAAATATTGAGTTTGTTTATTATTATCATCACTGCTGTCTTTATTTTGTGTGCTTGTACCATTGGATTTTTGCATAAATCTTGCTATGGCATTTATATTTCTATAATATTTGTCCTTTCCTTCGATCCTTTCCACATTATTTCCTTCACCTTCAAATTCATTAACTACATTATCAGTTACTACATCACTAGCTCCCATTACAAAAACATGGTAATCTCTAAAAGTTCCTGAACTTGTGTTAGCACTGCTGCTGCTTGAACTACTATTGCTACTATTATCATATTCACTATTTTTTATAGTATTTAGACTTCTTATATACTTTTTTGTCACATCAGGCACATAATTCTTAGGAACTAAAAGCACAGGAACTCCCATAGCTGCAGCAGCAGGTCCTATAGATAAAGCATCTGCGTAATCTTCTCCTGTAGCTACTGTAAGTGCTTCTACTTTACCAAACTTTTCAGCTATTTTTACTGAAGTTTCATATCTATCTGACCCTGATAGTCTTTCAGTCTGTATACCTTGATTCTGTAATTGTGCTTCTATAGAACCACTTATAGAGCCTTGTCCACCTATTAAAAATACCTTTCCAACATGAAGCTGCTTAATTTCATCCATAACATTTGCTGGCATAGAATTACTATAAGTTAAAAGTATCGGAGCATCATACTTTTTAGCAAGAGGAACTGAACTTAAAGCATCTGGATAATTTTCTCCACAAGCAATAACTGCATAATAAGAAGATGACCACCCATCTTGTGCTACCTTAATACAAGTATCATATCTATCACTTCCTCCTAATCTTTTCATAGTAGGAAATGATGCTTGTACTGTATGTGGAAATGCAGTACCTAGAACAAAAGTCAGTATTAAAATTGCTATATTTTTCCTTCTTCTAATCACTTTTTTTCCTCCAAATGTAAAATATAAATTTATATCAAAAAACATACTCTATTTATATTATTATCGAACAATGTTTAATTATCCTTAATCACTATTTAGAGGATAATTATACCACATATTACAAAATTCATCAAAAAAATCTAGGAATATGCACAAGCATCTTATCCTAGATTTAAATTCTTTATTTAAAACATCTTAGTCTCATAAGGTTCTATTTTAACATACACTTCAAACATTTCCAAAGCTTGCTTTTCAGTTATCTGTCTATTTACCAATTTTCTGTGTAAAATATACAGATTAGCATTCATGTCCGGATCAGTAGTTTTTGTTTCTTTCATTTTCTTTAATATTCTCTCCTCAAGAGATAGACTATTTATACTTAACTCTTCCTCTAACAGATTAAATAATCTTTCCGCTTCTTTTCTTACACTCTTTTCTTTGCTTGTAATTTTTATAGTACTTAAACCATTCCTTACTTTTTCTATAAGCTGTCTATCTATGTACATTTTTCCTTCATTATCCAAATTACATTACCACCTTTATATTCTTAACTTAGTATATAATAGTAAACTTCATTAATTTTATTTTATCAACTAATTTACCTCTATGTCAATTGAATATGTCAATTAAATATAATTTATTTAATAAAAATTTTATTTATTTTTAACAATATATATACATTGTTAGAAAATATTCAATAATTTTACACTAAATATGTAAAATTTATAGGCATATAAAAGACAAATGAAATTTTTAATACGTATACACCATAATGATTTTAAAATATATAGTTGTAAAAAATATATTTTCATAATGTCACCTTGTTGTGATTAATATTTACACGTATGGTTATAATTTCCTATGAGAAAATTAATAGGGAGGTCTATAAATTGAATAAAGTAATGCTTATAGGAAGACTCACTAGAGATTCTAAAATTATAAAATTGCAAAATAGCTCAAGAGGTGCTGTAAAATTCACATTAGCTGTGGATAGAAGTTTTGCCAAGAATAAAGAAAACAATGCAGACTTCATTGATATAGCATATTGGAGTGATCATCCTGACAAAATGTACTCTTACCTCACTAAGGGAAAATTAGTGGCTATAAGTGGAAAAATAGCCAGTGGAAGTTATACTGATAATAATAATGAAAAAAAATATTTCACTATGGTTCAAGCAGATACAATTAGGTTCTTAGAAAGTAAAAAAGATAAGGCTATGTAGAAAAATATAGTAATTAATTCAGCTTTCGCAGTTTAAAAATAATACAACACAATATTTTTGAGATGACAGAGAACAGTAAAGGAGGGTTTTTCTTCGTTTCACTAAAGTGAAACATTGCCTGACTTATATAAATTTGAAGCTTCTTTTGCGTTAGAAAAACAAACTTTGAAATTAATTTTCTGACGGAAGGAATAAAACTCACATTAATTGTCCTCTGTCCTCAGAAACTCTATCAATTGTCAACTTTACACAACATTAGTTATTATTAAGTTTATATTATATGCGATTTACATATAAATTTCACCTATATATAAAGCATCAGTTGAACAAATTCCTTCAACTCTAACAAATGCTTTTCAATTATTTGCTTCACTATTTCTAAATTTACAGCTTGATAATCATGAACTGCTATGTTCCTAAATCCAACCATAGCCTTCAAATTTTTCATAAGTTTTTCATCTATAATGTTGTTACTATAAAGCACTTCAAAAGCATCTCTGCTATTTTGCGGAATTCCAAGTTTTTTTTCAGAAACAATGTGCATTGCTAAATCTATAGATGCTTCACAAGCTCTTTGTATATTTAAAATTATAGAATCCTGTTTTGTATAATTCTTTAGGTTCTCAAAATTATTTTCATACTCTTCATTTATCCTCTTTATGCATCTTTCTATAACTGATATTTTATTCAGTATAACATCTTTACTCATATATATGCCCCCTCTGCTTTATACTATTTAAAATTATCTCCCTTTCCTCATTTAATAAAGCATAATCTTTAAACACATACATTTCAAAATACATTCTTCTTTTATCATCTGAACAATATATTACTTTTCCTTTTCCCACTATCTGTGCCTTAAATACTGTAGATGCATTTTTTAAGTTAATCAAATCTACATCTCGTTTTAGTATATCTGCTAATTCCTGTGCTAGCATAAAAACTTCATATTCAGTAATTTTTTTATCACTCATAAAAGCAATATCTATATCACTATCTTCTCTAAAAACTCCATTTACACTTGAACCAAATAAATATATTAAATAAGGCTTAATGTTTTCAACAAGAAAATCAGTTATTTTTTCTATATTAATATTTAAATTCTGTTTCATAACTCTCCTCCCATCTTATTATATATTTTACCACATACTCTTTTCTTTAAACAAAAAACTAACAAAATGCATACTATACATATTGTTAGTCTTAATTGATAATATTTAACCTTGTACATAGATAAATTAGCACTTTTATCCTCTTGAATCAAAATTTTGTCCAACATTAGGATCTGAAATCATTTCTGTCATTTCTTTTGCATTTTGTTTTCCACTATCCATAGCCATTTTCATCACTGATATACTAGCCTCTTCCATTACCTTACATTGACTCATTCCAACTGCTAATGACGCTATATCCATATTCCCATCCCCTTTTAATAATTTTTCCAACTTATTACTATATTTCGTTGATTTAATAATTATCTTAAGTATACCTTTTATATTTATATATATCTGCTTTCCTCATCAATACCCTTAATTTGTGATTCTAAATATTTGATTTTCTTATTTAATTCTTCTCTTTCCTTGATACTAATATTATTCCCTGCATTTTGTGCAATGCGCTTCATTTCTAACAATTTTCTTTCCATAATATCAAGCATTTTGATTCTATACTTTACCCACTCTAACTCTTCCTGCAACTTTTTTAAATTTTCATCTTCTTCATATATCACTTAATCAACTCTTCTCTTAATGTACACTTAATAATTATTAATATTCTTACAAACTTAACATACTAAATAAATATACAATTATTTTTCTTTTTCACTAAATTTAGTATGAATTTCACATTTTGCTGACAAAACAATATTTTCTACACTATATATTTTACCATATTTACTTTCATTTAATTGTTATAAATTCAATATATAAATTATTACTTCAATAATTTAGTAACTCTTATCCACTGTTCTGTTTCTTCAATTCCTTGTTCTAAAGTATATTGTGGTTCCCAACCAATTGAACTTTTAGCTTTTTCATAATTACACTTCAATTTCATTATTTCACTCTGAGGATGAATATGTTTTATGTGTTTTATGCAAACTCTATCCTTTGTAATAACTTCTGCTAATTTATTTATAGTAACATCTCTTCCAGTTCCTGCATTTACTATTTGCCCATTCACTTTTTCAGAATAGCCTGACATAACTACGAATCTTGCACAATCCTTAACATAAAGTAAATCTCGTGTTTGTTCACCTGATCCATATATATTTATATCTCTACCATGAATTGAATTATTTATAAAAATTGCTACAACTCCTCCTTCTCCACCAGTTTTCTGAAATGGACCATAAGTATTAAAAGGTCTTATAACTACAGTTGGCAGCTTATATGCATTATAATAGGATAATACCATATTTTCTGCTGCTATTTTACTTCCTCCATAGGGAGATACAGGCTTTATAGGATGATCTTCAGAAATTCCTGTTTCATTTGCTATATCATATACCATACAAGTACTCATAAATACCACCTTACATGGATAAGTATCCTCTGAAGAATCTAGAATCCAACCGTCTCCATCCATTCTTCCATTCTTACCAAACATTTGTACTTTTGCTCTTTCAAGTATGTTGAAGGTTCCAACAGTATCATTAAAAAATGTGGTTCTTGGATCATCTATACTGTCTTGAACATTTATAGATGCTGCTAAATGATATACTATATCAAATTTTTCTTTAAATACTTGTTCTAAAATTTTATTATCTTTTATGTCTCCAATTATAAATTTAAAATTCTCATTGTTCTTAAACTCTTCTATGTTTTCCATTCTTCCATTAGATAGATTATCCAAAGCCACTATTTTATGATTATCTTCTAGTAATCTTTTTACTACCCAACGACCTATAAATCCAGCTCCTCCAGTTACTAAAATATTCATTACTCATCACTCCATATCAAAAATTTTGCAGTTATAACTAGAATAAAATTTATGCTGTAATTATATTGCTTATTCTCTCTGCTCCCTTGCCATCTATAAGCTTTGAAGCCTTTAAGCCCATATTTTTTCTTAAATCATAATTGTCACTTATATCCCCAATAGCTTTTATAAATGTATCTTCATCTAATTCATTATACCAGCCTATATTTCTTATTATCCCTTGTTTATGCATTTCACAAGCTATACCTTGTTGATTATCTGCTATTATAATTCCAATAGTAGGAACTTTACAAGCTGCTAATTCATATAAAGTACTTCCGCAAGCTGATACTGCCATATCAACCTTTTGCATTAATGAACACATATCCACATTATGATACAGCTTTATCCTTGCACTTTCAAATTCCTTTAGCTGTTCTATATTATTAAAAGAAGGTCCTATAACTACATGAAAATTATAATTTAAAGACTTAACCCAAGATAATAATTTTAATGTAATATTATTTGGATCCGCTCCTCCTACAGTAATCATTATATTCTTCACTGTTTCAGGCACACATTTTTCTTCAATATTTTTAAATTCTTTTCTTAACATAACATACTTACATCCGCATAGTAATTTTGAATTCTCATTGGTCTTATAATTAAACTTTTCGGCACCTATATTTTGATTTATTAAAAAATCCACATCATAATAATATAAATTCATATCATCTATATAAGCTGTTCTAGAAAATGCATTCTTTGTTTTGCTAAAATAATATTCATCAATATCATAACTATCAGTAATTAATAAATCTGCTTTTATGTTCATCATATCGCTAATCAAAAAATTTTCTCTTACAAAATAAACTTTAAAGCCTACTGATAAAATTTTTTCTATGCCCATTTTATATTTATCTGAAACATAATTTTTTATAAATTCATTATGATTAAAACCATAAGTTTCGTTATTTAAATTCTTAATATCATATGTAAAATTATCTACCCTGCATATGTAAAAAACATGATTATTCTTATTTTTTAACTCTTTTGCTAAAACTAAAGTACGCATAATATGTCCCATGCCTATTTTAGCTCCTCCATCAGCACGAATTGCTATTTCCAAAAAATCACCTACTTAATATTTGCTCAATTATATTTAAATAAGATTTTCTTCTAAAAGCATAGTTCTTAATTGTTCTTTAGACATCACATCCATACTTGAAGAATTATAACTTCCAACTTCCGCCTTAATCTCATTAGTATAATATCTTTCCAATTCATTAGCATAAGTTGGAGGTATTACAGAATACATGCTGCCAAGATCATAAGCAAATTCTGATTCCTCTTTAGTCATAAGTTCTTCAAATTTCCTTTCACCAGCTCTTAAGCCAATGTGTTTAATATCTATTTCTTCACGTGGTATCTTAATTTTTTTACAAGTTTCCTCCAATACAACTTCAGCTAAATCCTGCAGCTTTACTATAGGCATTTTAAGAACAAAAGCTTCTCCACCATAAGCCTTTTCTCCTGCTGTCATAATAAGCTTTACAGCCTGGCTTAATGTCATCATAAACCTTGTCATAGTTGAGTCCGTAACAGTTATACATCTATCTTCCTCTATCTGATTTTTAAACAGAGGAATAACCGAACCTCTTGAACCCATAACATTACCAAATCGTACAGCCACAAATCTAGTCCTTACGTACCCTTTACTAAAATTTGCAGCTTGTACAAGTTTTTCAGCTAAAAGTTTAGTAGCTCCATAAGTATTGGTTGGATTTATGGCTTTATCAGAACTTGTAAATACTACAGATTCTACATTATTATGCATAGCAGCCTTTATTACATTTTCCATACCTTCAATATTAGTCTTAATGGCTTCTGTAGGATTATACTCACAGGAAGGTACATGCTTCATAGCTGCCAGATTAAATACTATATCGACGTCGCACATGGCTCTTTCTAATCTTTCATAATCTCTAACATCTCCAATTAAATATCTAAATAATTCACCATGTTTAAATTGTTTTTCCATAACAAATTGTTTGTACTCATCCCTACTAAAAATTCTTATTACACTTGGGTTATCTTTTATTAACTCTTTAATAAGACCTTTCCCTATTGTTCCTGTTCCACCTATTATTAATACTTTTTTATCTGTATAGTAACCCATTTTTTTACACTCCTAAATGCAAATTATTTCATTATAATTCTATATTCGTTAATTTTTATTAAAAATTAAGAACTAGTACACCATACTAGTTCATTATAACATTAAACTTGCTATTCCTTTATTCAAAACTTTACCATACTCCATTGTAATGGAACCCCTTTTTCAATATCATAATTAGCTTTTTTTCCAATTACTTCTTTATAATATCTTGGATGAAGTCCAAATCCTGGTCTTATGGAACGAATATTTTCTTCTGTAAAAATTTCTCCTGTTTTGATATCTTTAACTACAAATAAGGAACGTGAAAATTCTCTGCTCTTTTCCATTTTATCTGTTAACCTATAAGAAACTTCTCCTAAAGCTTTCTCAGTTTCTCTTATAGATTTAACCATAGTTTTTAATTCCTCTGGCTCTAGCGAAAAAGCTGCATCAGGACCTCCATAAGACCTGCTTAAGGTGAAATGTTTTTCTACTATTTTAGCCCCAAGTGCAACAGCTGCTATAGGTACAGAAATGCCTAATGTATGATCAGATAATCCTGAAATCACATTAAAAGTTTGCGCTAAATTAGGAATAGTTTTCAAGTTTATATCTTCATATGGTGCTGGATATGCACTTGTACATTTTAAAATGGCTATTTGATTATTGCCAACTTTTCTACAAGCATTAACGGCTTCTTCTATATCGCTTAAAGTAGCAATTCCTGTAGCTAAAATAACTGGCTTTCCTTTTGATGCTATGTATTCTATAAGTGGTATATCGGTTATTTCAAATGAAGCTATCTTATATGCAGGCACATCCATATTATCTAAAAAATCCACAGCTGTTTTATCAAAAGGTGATGAAAAACATATAAGTCCTTCTTCTTCTGCAATTTTTTTTAATTTAGGCTGCCATTCCCAGGGAGTGTATGCTTCTTTATATAAGTCGTAAAATGTTCTTTCATCCCATAATGTACCTTGATTAATTTTAAAATATTTATTATCACAATTTATAGTCATAGTATCTGCAGTATATGTTTGTAATTTTACTGCATCTACACCAACTTCTTTTGCCTTTTTTATAAGTTTTATTGCATTATTAAAATTATGTAAGTGATTTGCGGAAATTTCTGCTACTATGAAAACTGAATCATTATTACTTATAGTTCTATTACCTATTTTTAGTTTCTTCTTCATAATTTTATCACCTTTCCTTGTACAACTTCCTTTTATTTTATAATTCTAACAACTTCAAAAGCTTCTGCATATTTTGTTCCAATTACACTCCCCCACTTTTTAGCTGTAACTTCTAAATTTTCTATAGACCTTGGATGTGGAAAATTTCTCATTTCACTTTTATAAAAACTTACAGAATTAAGTTTTTTATCTAAAGTAAATGTTACATCTACAAAATAATTAGGTTTAAAACTATTAATATATTCAAAGTTCCACTCACTAGAGGACACAGTTTCAAAAGAATAAATTTCTTTAACACAATAACTTTCAATAGGTCTTGAAGCTGTTAAAACAGCTTCATAGGTTTTTCTATGATCCACATTTAAATCTCCACTATGATGGGTATATATAATATCAGGTTTAACCTCTTCTATATATTTTTCTACTATTTTTACAACATCTAATAAATCTATTGAATCAAATCTGTTATCTGGAAAATTCTCAAAATAAACTTTTTCATATCCTATAACTTTAGCCGCTTTCAAAGTATCTTTATGAAGATCTTCTATATTTGAAACATCTGCTAAATCTCTCTTACCATATCTTGAAGTTATTCCTTCACCTAAAATCAAAGCAAAACATTTATCATTACTTTTAATATGATGAACTATTGTAGCTCCTACTCCTAACAATTCATCATCTGGATGTGCTGCAACAACTAAAATTTTTTTATTCATCCTTATCACCTTCATCTATTATTTCAACATCAGCAATTATTTTTCCGCTTTTTAAACTAGCTCTAGAAAATTCTAATTTATATTTACCAAATTTTAAAAAAGCCCTTGGATAATCTTCTCCATCAAGCATACGAACATAATCATAGATTTTATCCAAAGAAAATTCTTCTTTTAATTGACTTTGTTCAGGCCTTCTTCTATTAAATTCTATAACTTCTCCTACTTGTTCTTTTGGAATAATAGCATTTTCAATAATATAAGGTATCATTTTATTAAATATAATATCTGAAGCCTTTATAAAAATTTCATCTGCAGTCCCATTTAAATTTAAATCTTCCTTTAAATATATTAGTCCTGTATCAATTCCAGCCTCAACTTTAATTGCAGAAATTTTTGTATTTTTAATTCCACAAGCTATAAGATTTTGAAGAGGGCTTCCCCCTCTTCCAAAAGGCAAATCTGTCATATGAAATACAATACAATTAAAATTTATATATATTTCTTTTTTAATTATCCATGACCAATGAGGAAAAAAAATATATTTTGGATTTATATTTTTAACTTTTTCATAAGTAAACTCTTCTTTTTCTTTTATTATAAAAACATTATATTTATTTAAGTATTTATTTTTAAATTTTCTTGCATTTTTTACATTCCATGTTTTTGTAGTAGATATAATTATATTCACATAATCACCTTATATTTCCTTTAAATATATAAAACATTCTTTTTCTAATATCTTCTTATAATTATTTTTTTCAAAAGCTTTCTGAGACTTAATATTGCTATTTTTAACATTGCCTACCAATCTATTAACATTAATACAATCACTTATAATATATTTTTCTAGCATATATAAAATTTTATATCCATATCCTCT
Organism: Clostridium drakei; assembly: GCF_000633595.2. Classification (GTDB taxonomy): domain Bacteria; phylum Bacillota; class Clostridia; order Clostridiales; family Clostridiaceae; genus Clostridium_AM; species Clostridium_AM drakei. The sequence continues at coordinate 111,967 of NZ_JIBU02000013.1, forward strand.
TCCTCTATACCTTTTATCTATACTATAATCTATAATTCCACAATTATTTTCAATGTTAATTCTTACTTGTCCTACATCAATGTCATCATAACATAATATGAAAATAATGCAATTGTTTAATTTTATCATACTATTAAACCAATCAATATGATTTTCATATAATATTTTATTTTTATTAAAAGAATTTTTTCTAACTTCTTCATCATTTGCCCAATCAAATAATAAACCACAATCGTTTAAATTTACTTTTCTTAAAAATAATCCCATTTTAATCACCATCTATATTTAAAATCTTTAAATTTCTTTCTGCACAATATTTTTATTGATTTCTGCTAATTGCGGATAATTTTCATATAAATTTAATATATCCTTCATATTAAAGTCATTGCCTTTTTCTAAATATAAATGTTCATATATCGTCTTGATCAATTCAAAATCATCTTTTGTATCTAATGTCCATCTTAAATCAGAATAGTCAATATCATTTACAAAATAGCCCAACTTAAAAGTATTAGTATCTTCCCATATATATGGAGTTACATGCTCTTTATCTTTATCTAAAACTGTCTCACAAAAAGCTTTTTCTAAAGCAGTAAAGCTAAACACTTCTGTATCTAATCCTCTTGGATAAGTTCTTGCAACAGTATTACTTACATAATCATATTTATAATTATTATCTATATAATATTGTATAATTTCTTCTGTAATTTCACTATCTATAAGAGGACAATCGCTTGTAACTCTAACTATTACTTCTGCATTATTTTCTTTTGCAGCGTAATAATATCTTGAAAGTACATTTTTCTCAGAACCTCTAAAATATTTTACACCTAATCGCTCTGATTCTTTAACAATAATATCATCTTGTTGTAAATTTGTAGTTGCTATTACTATCTCATCTATATTTTTAACTCTTTTTAATCTATCAATATCATGTTCCAATACTGTTTTACCACATACTTTTTTTAAAACTTTCCCTGGTAACCTAGTAGAACCAATTCTAGCTTGTACTATGCAAACTACATTCATTAAGTATCACCTTTACTTTCTAACGGGTATACCCTTACTTGCCAAAAACATCTTTGCCGCTCTAGGAGTTTTTTCGGTAAAATGAAATATACTTGCAGCTGCAACAGCTGAAGCTTTTCCGTCCTTAATAGCTTTAAACATATCTTCATAGTTTCCAGCTCCACCAGAGGCTATAACTGGTATTTTTACATTTTTTGTGATTTCATTAATTAAATCTATATCATAACCTTCCATAGTTCCATCTTTTTCTATGGAAGTAATTATTATTTCTCCTGCTCCATTCTTTTCAATTTCTTTTGCCCATCTTGAAACTTCAATCCCAGTACACTTAGTACCGGAATGAGAATAACAATAATATCTTCCATTTTCTTTTTTAGCATCTATACTAACTACTATACACTGACTTCCAAACATTTTTGCTCCTTCTCTAATTAAATTAATGTTATTGAAAGCCTCTGTATTTATAGAAACTTTATCTGCTCCTGATCTTAAAAGTTTCTTTATATTTTCTATAGACTTTATTCCACCACCAACAGTAAATGGTATAAAACATTCCTGTGAAAATTCTTTTACAGATTCATAATCAGGTTCTCTTTTCTCATTTGTTGAACTTATATCTAATAATATAAGTTCATCTACTCCTCTCATATTATAAACTTTAATGGCAGGTAAAACTGTATCTATCCTTCTCCAACTATTAAATCCTATTCCTTTAACGAGTCCAACATCTTTCCATAAAAGTGTGGGTATAATTCTAACTTTTAACATAAGTTATTCTCCTATTATTACTATATACTTAAAAAGTTTCTTATAATCCTAAATCCTGATTTTTGGCTTTTTTCTGGGTGAAACTGAACACCATATACATTATTTTGGGAAATTGCTGACACAAACCCTCCACAATATGGAGTTTTAGATATTATACTTTGTTCATATTTAGGTATAAAATGATAACTATGAACAAAATAAAAATCTGTTTTTTCATCTATCCCTAAAAATAAATCACTATTATTAATCATATATATTTCATTCCAACCTACATGCGGTATTCTTTCATTTTCATTCTTACTGACAAGTTTTTTTACTTCTCCATCTATTAAACCTAATCCCTCTATTTCTTTTCCTTCATATCCTTTACTAGCTAACAACTGCATACCTAAACAAATTCCTAAAATCGGAATTTTATCTTGTATTGCTATTTTTTTTATTACTTTAGTCCAACCTTTGCTATTAAGATTATTCATACCATCATAAAAAGCACCTACTCCTGGAATAACTATCCTATCAGCACTAAACAATTCTTCTGGTTCGCTGCATATACGCACTTCATCAGCCTCACATTCTTCAAAAGCTCTTTTAACTGACATTAAATTTCCCATGCCATAATCAATTATATATACTTTCATGTTCAACACCTTTTTAATATAAGATTATTCATTATCATAATTAATTTTAGTTAAATTTCCATTTTTATCTTTTATCAACTTACCGTTTTTATCAATTAAAAATAATTTTTTATTTGTAAATTTATCACATATTTTCACAAACTCATCTACAGTAATATCCAAAGGCTTTAGTATGTCCTCTAAAGGTTTGCCCAAATAAGTCCATGGAAACTTTCCATCATGTTTTTTTACCATTTTCAAAGCATCTTCCCTTGTAAGTCTACCTCTTCTTATATGTAAGGATGCTATATCAGTAGCTCGGCAAAATCCAAACTTTAAAAATTTAAAATAATCATGTATTCCTGTTTGATAATTATCCAAATTTTCATAATCAACAATTGAACCTTCTACCGTAGTATTATATGTTGTAAATCCATTATTTTCAGCTATTAAGGCATTAGTATATCCATCCCAAGGAATATAATATCCTAAAAACAACCCTGTAACGCCTACTCTTTTAAGTTCTTCATTTGTGGGATACATATAAGGTATTAAATGTTTTTTTTCTATTCCATCTAATTCTATTAAATCTGTAACTCTCATTCCTAAAAGGCCACCAAACTCTTCAAGCCATCTTCTATCTAATATATTGTTTTCACTTGCTGCTGCTGGACCACCATACTCATTTTGTGAATTTTCTCCCCATATTATAAGAGGAACATTAAATTGAACAGCTGCCCTAACAGGTATAGTAAAAATACTGACATGTTCTGGCCATGATATATCTCCAACCTGTTTTAAACCTATTTTATTTAACTTTGCACGTACAATTCTATTATTGGTAAATTCAATATAATCAACACCTAATCTTTTTATATTTTCTATATTTTTTCTACCTATATCTGATAAGTCACAGGTAGTTGCAGTTACACATAAAGGATTCATTCCAAACTCAATCATTTTTATTACTTGATAAGTGCTATCTTTTCCTCCACTTACAGGAATTATACAATCCCAATTTGCTCCATCCTTTGATTTATATTTGTCTAATACTGTTATTAACTCTTTCTTTCTTTCATTCCAATCTACTTCTACGCGTTCCTCATAATTTCTGCAAGCATTACATATACCTTCTTCATCTATATATAAGTGCGGTTTTGTTTCTGGGAATAAACATTTTCTGCAATATTTAATCATTGTCGGCCCTCCATTTATTTTTTTATATTAATTTTCTTTTATTTCATTCTTAAAATTATCCTGTAAATAATATGGTATTGTGTTCTTATTAAGATCTTTATTTTTCATAGATTACGTTGTTGAAATACAAATCTTTGTTTTTGAAAATCCGTCAAATCATTTCTCATTTACTTAGTTATTTTTAAAAATTATTAAATAAAATTTCAGTTAAATTTTAGAATTAAATATCGTCTAAGAATTTTGTTGCTATAATTGCATTTTGTCCTAATAAGCAAGGAATTTCATCAATTATAGGGTAAGCAAGAAGACTATCTTTCGAATAATAAGCATTATCTTTTTGAATAATATTACTTTTAGTGACTGGACAACATAATGGATTTGAAGTTTTTAAATTAGATTCTTTTTTAATTATTATTACTCCTGTAGGATTTAAAGGATTTAAGCTTGTCTCAAGCAATCTATGCTCAACAATATTATATCCAAGTCCTTTTGCCGTTGAATATAATCTTGTAATATATCCACATTTTATCATTCTCTCTTTTGCTTTATCACTTGCAAATTCATAAGCTGGTTCTATCAATATTAAATACTTGTTTGTTATGCGATACAACTCAACAAGAGCATCTTTTTCCCTTCCTCCATTGGGCTCAATGGAATGAGAAGTATATACTATATCAATAGAATTATCTTTTAATGGTGTAGAAAATAGATCCGCTGTAAATAATTTAACATCATTTATCTTTAACTTTTTCAAAAAATTTCTAGCATATTTAATTCTTGACCAGGATAAATCAAATCCATAACACCGTTGTGGCATTTTTTTTAGTAAAATCAAAACATTTCCCAATGTTGTTCCATCACCAACGCCAACTTCTAATAATGAATCGTATTCACCTAAGCTATAAATTATATTAGATATATATGAACAATACAATTTATACTTATCATTTAATATGGGATCTTTACTATATTCTTCATCATAGCTACCAGATTGAAAATCATAACTAATTAATATATCCTCAATTGAATTATTTTTTGCACCATCTATTTTTTTTAAATAACTTATTATATTGCCATTATGTAAATATATTTCCTTAACTTTATTCAAAATACTTATTTTGTCCATTTTTTATTATCACCTACATATTTATTAAATTTTTATATTTGCATTCGAATTGTTTATATAATTAACTTTGACTTCAATTCTTTAATATTATTCACAAGTAGCTTATTTAAAAATTCTAAATATTTTTCCAACTCCACAGTATACCCTAGTAATATATTTTCCTCACAATCAATTTTTTTTACCTTATCTTTACCTACATATGAATATTTTATAGCAATAGCGCTAAACTTAGTTTTTAATAATTCTGATTTTATATATTCCTTATAAAATGATTTCTCTTCTAATTTATTTTCATAACTTTTTATATATTCTAATTCATTTATCAATCTATTTATGCCTAATTTTTTTTCTTTATATTTATGAAATTTTTTTAATCTTTTTTTTCTATCTTCGTTAATTTGAGTTAAATTCTCAACTTGTTCTTCTGCATTTAACATCAATTTGATTAATTCTTGCAAATTTTTTTCCTCATCAAATTCTTCATAGATAGAATTTATAATGTTATCAATTGGAAAATCATTGGTTAAATCTTCTTTTATAACATCCCTAAATTTTTTATTTTTAGCACCTTCAATTAGTAGTCCAGATGAACTATTTATAAAAGACACATCAGTACACTCTTTAATATATTCTTCCATAACATTCTTAAATCCTAATAATGGTATTGTAGTATAAACATCTTCTCCCAAAATATTTTTTGTTTTGTTAGAATGAAATACTCCAACTGTCTCCATACCATTTAATTTACTCCATGATCCATTAGCATAATACTGATTATCTTTATAACAAAAATCTTGGCCCAATAATATAATTTTTCTACATCCTAATTTAACAAGAGCATCTAATGCTGTATTAGATATAGAAAATGCACTTATTATAGTTTCAAAGTTTGACTCAATTCTACTTTGAAAATAGTTACTCATAGTATCTGTACTCAGAATCATTCTTACTTTTTTTCCTTTATATTCAGGTAATATTCCATCATACAATCTATCCGAAAAAAATAATGGTGACGCTTCTGTATTAATATTTTGAAATATTTCTTTTTCTTCTTCTGTGCCATCAATTGCAAATCTAAAATGAGGAATAATACCATTACTATCTAAAATTTTTATTGCTGAACCTGCTGCTGCTATAATAACTTTATCCTTTAAAAGCTTTAGATCTTCAATATTTCTATCAAGAGAAGCTCCTGCTGATACTAATATAGCTGGAATATTACTAAATTTATTACAAAATGAGTTAAATGACAAAGCCATCATTTTTCTATTATTTATACTATTCTTAGTCCAATCATATAAGAAATGCTCATTAGTTCCTAAATTAAGTATTACATTTTTCAAAAAATTATTTAAACCCTTATAAATTTTTTCATAATAACCCTCATAAAGAGTTCTATAAGATATATTATAAACTATATTAAATTTTTCATAAACATTTTCGAATACTTTTTTTCCTATAATATTTATAACTTGATCTTCTCTAAAGTTTACCACAAAAGTTACTATGTTTAATTTTCCAACCAAATCTTCAATATCCATATAATGCAACTCTTCTTTAAAAAGATTTAAATCTGGTTCTATTATAATAACTGTTTTTAATTTTTTGAAATTATTCGCAATATATTCTTTTCCAATACCACATCCAAATCCAAACAAAACAAGGTTTTCAACATCTGATTCTATATTTCGAAACATCTCAGAAATTTCTCTATTTTCATCATACAAACTATGAATAAAACATTTTTTTCCATTATTCTCTACTAATAAGTTAAGCTTATCTTCTACCACCTCTACTTTTGAAGAATACTTAGATTCATCCTTTAATATAGAATTATATAATAGTTTATTATTATATTTTAAGTATCGTAAATTTCTTTCATAAAGATTCATACAATTTTCCTCCTACTTACACACTTCAATTTTATGAATAAGAGGTTCTAATTCATATTTTAAAATATCACTATATATTAAATAGTCTTTATTTTCTAAAGATATGTTCATATAATTAAAAATTTCATTCATATTAACAGCATATTCTTGCGGTATACTAGTTAATGCATTTGACAGAGAATTTATTAGACTATTTATATTTTCAAAAGCGTTTTTAATATCATATTCAAATATTTCATTTTGAATTTCTCTACTTAACTCAAGTATTTCTTTCATCTTTAAATACACATCCTTAATAAAATAATATTCATTTAAAAAGGTCAGAGATAGCTCTCTGACCTTTATTAATTATTATCTTAACAACTGTAATACTTGCTCTGGTTGTGATTTTGCTTGTGCAAGCATTGCTTGAGAAGCTTGTGAAAGTATGTTGTTCTTTGAGTACTCTGTCATTTCCTTAGCCATATCAACATCTCTAATTCTTGATTCTGATGCTGTTAAGTTTTCTGATGAAGTTCCTAAGTTATTTATTGTATGCTCTAATCTATTCTGGAATGCACCAAGTTTAGCTCTTTCACTTGATACTGCTTCTAATGCATTATTTACTACACTAATTGCAGTTTCAGCTCCAGTTTGAGTAGATATATCTATAGAACCAAGTTTCAATGACTTCGTTGACATTTCATTTATATCAATATTCATAGTTTGTCCTTGGTTAGCACCGATATGAGAAACTAATGAAGAATCAGAAGCTGCATCCTGTGCTTCCTGTGTAACTGTTACAGAACCAAACATTCTGTTAAATCCTGAAACTGTTGATGTATCTGTAGCAGATTTTTGAGCTGATAATTTCATATTACTTAAATCATTCTTTGCACCTGCTGCACCAGTAATATTTATTGTACCATTAGTAGCATCTAATGAGATTACTGCATCCTTTAATTCTGGAGTATTTCTCATTGAATTTAATAAATCACCTACTGTTGTTGAATTTGTAACAGTAAAATCTGTAGATTTAATTTCAGAACCATTTTGTGTTCCTGAGAATTTAATAACATTTCCTGCTGTAAGTCCTAAATTATTTCCGTCTTTATCAACTAAATCTGATAGCTTAGTTGAAGTGTCCAAAGTTTGCTTAATTGCATCAGCACCAGCAACAGCAGTATTATTTAAAGTTGGGCTCACAGTTGCTTTAGTATCTTGTGTTGCATCCCCTAAAATATTCTTTACAAAAGTCTGACCAGCAGCATCCTTCATTTCAAAGTTTGAAGCTCCTGCATTAACTGTAAATTTTAAAGTTTCCTTAGTACCAATTGTAGTACTAACTGTAATAGCATTGGCACCAAAAGCTTTGTCTAATTGTGATTGTAATGCTTTAACAATAGCATCTCTAGAAGATTTCTTTTCTGCTACACCATTAGTATTTATACCCAAAGCTTTCTCTTTTGACAAATCAATAATTGCAGATTTATTTCCTAAAGTTACTGTTGTTTTTGTATCTGTTGCTGTAGTAATAAGATCATGACCTGATTTTATATCTGCTCCATTTGTTGCAACATCTATATTTCCAGCACTTCCTGCTAAACCTAATGCTCCTAAAGCAGACCTAGCTGCTGTACTTGGAGCCGCTACAACTACAGAAGAATTCAAACCTTTTGTAGCAGATTCAAATTTAATTTTGCCATCTGAATCTAAGCTAGCTTTTACTTTTCCAACTAAATCTTTATTACTATTGATTTCACTATTTACTTCATTAACAAGATCTTGCTTTGTAGTATAAGTTCCTGCCTTTAATGTTATTGTATTAGCATCTCCACCATTTACAGAAATGTTGAATTGATCATTTACGTTATTAGCAATAACGCTTCCTGCACCTCTTGCCATAGTTGAACTAGTACCTGCCTTAATTACATTAGCCACGCCTGAAACTTTTTCTGTAGCATTCGCTGTAGCACTACCAAATAATGTTGTAGCTCCAAATCCTGTACCACCATCTGCAGCAGTAAGTGTAGCTGCATTGAGTCCAGCTTTAGTACTTAAAACGATTTTGCCATCTGAATTCACATTTGCTACAATATTGCCTGTTCCAAATTTTGTATCTAGTGCACTATTCATTGCAGTAACAATTTCAGCACCAGTCTTACTATCACCTGCAGCAAAACCTAAATCAATAGTAGCTTTTGTACTACCAACAGTTAATTCAAACTGATCTGTAGTAGCACTACCAAATGTTATACTAGCACTATTAACATCTAAACCAGTTATTCCAGTTTCTCTATCTGTAGCTTGGAAACCCATTGCTGATAAAGCATTATCGGCAGATGTAGTAGTTGATTTTGCAACTGTAAACGTCATATCTCTTCCAGTTTCAGCTGAAGTTATTTGAAGTTTATTATCACTTGTAATAGAAACATTTACTTTTTCAAGTTTTGCTTCAGTTACACCAACATTTGCATTTATTGCATCTTGAACTGCCTTTGCAAAGTCTGTTCTGCTGTATCCACCATCAGCACTATCAGCTATTTTAACATCAGCCAGTGCAGTTCCATTCACTGTTATATCAAAAGTTGAATTTACACCATCTTTAATAGTAGTTCTTTCTGATACTTCTAATCCTCCAGTTTGAGAATAACCAGTTCCTTCAACAGCAGTAATTGCTTCTTTATTGGTAATTGTATCTCCTGCTTTTAACATAGCTCCAACAGCATCTATGTCACCAACACCGAATTTACTTGTTGCTGCTTCTGTTCCTTGTGAAGTTTTAGCAGCACTTAAGCTACCATTTAATAATTTCTTTGTGTTGAATTCTGTATTTTCAGCTATTCTGTCTATTTCTGATTTTAATTGTGATACTTCTTTTTGCATTTGAGTTCTATCAGAATCTGTTGCAGTATCATTTGATGATTGAACGGAAAGCTCTCTCATTCTTTGAAGAATAGATTGAGTTTCATTTAAAGCACCTTCAGCTGTTTGAACCATAGAAATACTGTCTTGAGCATTACTTGAAGCTTGATTTAAGCCTCTGATTTGTCCTCTCATTTTTTCTGATATTGCAAGACCTGCTGCATCATCACCAGCTCTGTTTATTCTAAGACCTGAAGAAAGTTTCTCCATAGATTTTGATGTGTTTGAGCTGTTAGCTCCCATTAATCTTTGCGCATTCATTGCGGATAAGTTGTGATTAATTATCATAATATTTCCCTCCTTGATTTTTGCAGCACACTTCCTTGTGTACCATAATCTTATTTTTTAATTTATAGTTAAGCTAAAAAGCTTACTAACGGTTATTTGCTTGAGCTGGCCAGCTCCATTTTTTGCAATCACTTATATAATAAAGCCTTTTTCGGCTTATTATCCAATCAAAAAAGAGTGCATTCTTTCGCTTACATGGCGTCCTGCCAAACTGCGAAAATAATCCACTCCTCCTGAGTTTACTTATATTCAATTTTGTAATAAATGGCTTGTCTACTTTACTGCAATTTTTTGCTGTTCTTCCCAAACTTCACCTCTGGTGATTTTTACATCCTTTGGTGCTTCTATTGCAAGTCTTAAATCTCCTGCATCACTTTTTACAACCTTTACCTTTATACTGTCACCAATTATTACATATTCTCCCGGCTTCCTGCCTAAAACTAACATATTACTCCCTCCTTGAAGCAATAAAAAATGGACGATTAACACACCTATCATCCTCTGCCTCCTGCAGAATTAGATAAGTCTATTAATCGTCCATGATTACTTACTTTATATAATTTTACTGTTCTAGTAAGATTTTCGATAAACTAAAAAATTACTTTATAGCTTATGTAAAATTTTTTATGTTTTTAAAAATATTTTTTTATATTATGTCAAATTTCTCCCCTTGTTATCTCTATATCTCTGGGAGCCTCTATAGCAAGTCTCAATTCACCCTTTAAACTTTTTATAACCTTCACCTTAATTTTGTTATCAATAACTACATATTCTCCTGGCTTCCTGCCTAAAACTAACATATTTCTACCTCCATGTAAAAAATTAGCATTTATCGTTAAAAGCACCAAGGAATATTATACCTTATTTCATAACAAATTTACAATACATTAGATATATGAAATTTTATACGTCTTTTTGTTAATTCTTGATTAAAATAGTCATATGAGCCATAGTTCCATATCCATTTCCTTTTAAAAGATTAAAAACATGTTTTAAAAATTCTTTATTATGATCTATTGCTTTTGTAAAAGCTTGCACAACTTCTATCACTTTATCTGTATTAAATTTTTCTTTGTATAATGAAGCAATGCCAATCAAATGCATTTTAATCATAGCATAATGAACTATGAACATTACATAATTGTCAAACATATTATTATACTGTCCTAAAGGAAATAATTTTTTAAAAACGTAGTCTACCAAATAGTTTTCTAATATATATTCATGCTCCTTCATATAAGGCATATAATATTTTTTGCAGCCTTCACTATACCTTAGTGATATTTTTTCTATAGTAGATTCTCTTGTATAAAGAATTCCTGTAAGAAATTCTGAGTAACAGTTAAAGTATTTCTTACTTCTATTTCCTGCTAAAATTTTAATGTCACAAAGCTCTTTTAATAATTCCATCTGCATTGCATCACTACTTGGCATATTTTCTAATATATCTTTAAATTCTCCTGTAACAATTAGCTTAGTGTAATCTTCTATTAATGCTAATACATTTTCCACTTCATTTTCCTTATAAAGCTCTTGAATTTTTTGATAAAACATTCCGAGTATTATAAGTCTCTCATCAATAGTATAATCTCTTGCTTTTAAAACCTGTATAGTAAAAGTTCTCAATTTCCAAAAATATTTTTCTGATTTATTTTTAAATTTAAACTCTTGAAAATTAAAATTGTACTCAATAATATTCCTAATATTGCTATTTTCCTCAATTTCAAAAAAATTAATGCCTTCTTCCTTTAATAAAGCCAGCCTTGCAATTTCCGGACAAGATAATGTAGCTGATCTTTCAAAACTGCCATTTACTACATTTACGCTTCTTGGATATGTGGAACATACATTAGATAGATATTTTTCATCCAATACTTCTTGAATGCTACAGAATTTTTTTTCATTTAAAAATGGACAACAATCATTATCTAACATTTTTATTTTTGCATAATTCTCATTGGTTCCATTTGAACGATTTCTACTTATATATTTTTGTAGTTTTTCTTTTAATTCTTGGTTCCTCACATTTTTATATTTCATATTGGTTTCTTTATCTATTGCAACATTCCATCCTATACAACAGTTATCTTCACATTGTGCTCCTATACATTTAAATTCGTTCATATATTCTGGTACAAGTACTTTTCTCTTTTTCATTGTTAGAGTCACCTCATAAAATAAATAATTTTATTTTAAAAGAGGCTTTGTAATACAAAGCCTCTTTAATTGAATTATCTTAATAATTGTAATACTTGTTCTGGTTGTGATTTTGCTTGTGCAAGCATTGCTTGAGAAGCTTGAGAAAGTATATTGTTCTTTGAGTACTCTGTCATTTCCTTAGCCATGTCTACATCTCTAATTCTTGATTCTGATGCTGTTAAGTTTTCTGATGAAGTTCCTAAGTTATTTATTGTATGCTCTAATCTATTTTGGAATGCTCCAAGCTTAGCTCTTTCATCTGAAACGCTTTCTAGTGCATTTTGAATTACAGAAATTGCACTTTCTGCACCTGCCTGTGATGATATATCTACAGCATCAAGTTTTAATGCCTTTGTTGTCATTTCATTAATGTCTATATTCATTGTCTGTCCTTGATTTGCTCCAATATGAGAAACAAGTGAGTTATCACTAGATGCATCTTGTGCTTGTTGTGTTACATTAAAGTTTCCAAATACTTTGTTGAAACCTGGTACAGTAGATGTATCTGTAGCAGATTTTTGTGCTGTAAATTTCAAGTTTGAAATGTCCTTAGTAGAACCAGTTGCTCCTTGAATGCTTAATTTGCCTGTTGCTGCATCTAAAGAAACTGTAGCACCTTTAAATGCATCTAAATTTCTAAGTGTATTTTCAATATCTGAAAGTGTAGTAGTATTTGTAACTGTAAGGCTAGCTTCAAAAGAAGAACCATTTTGTGTTCCATTTACTTTAATAACATTTCCAGCACTTAATCCTAGATTATTGCCATCTGCATCAGCTAAATCCGTTACTAATGTATTATTAGCAATAGTATTGTCAATTGCATCTGTACCTGCTGTAGTTGTATTAGTTCCTGAAGCGCTTACTGTAGCTGTTTTAGCAGCACCAAATAATACTGTAGCTCCTGTATTTGCACCATCTGCAATAGAGAATGCTGCTCCACGAGTATTATTAGAAATACTTAAAGTATCTACTCCTGCTGCTGTAGTAGAAGTATTTACTGTTACTGCACCTTGGCCAAAAGCTGTATCCAATTTAGATTGTAATGCCTTAACAATAGCATCTCTTGAACTTACAACGGATCCACCAGTCGCAGTAGTATTAATTCCTGTTGCTCCTGCAAGGTCAATAGTAACAGTTTTATTTCCTAAAGTAACATCCATCTTTGTTGCTGTAGCAGCGGCACTTAAATCAACACCAGCTTTAAGATCAACAGTTCCTGTAACTCCTCCTGCTACACCTGCATATCCAAGAGCACCTAATGCACTTTGATTAGCAGCTGTAGGACCGCTTACAATTACATTGGAAGTAGATCCTGTAGAAGTAGAAACAAATTCTATTTTTCCGCTGTTGTCAGAAGCAAGCTGTGCCTTTACTTTTCCTACAAGTGAAGCATTACTATTTATTTGATTATTAACTTCTGTAACTAAAGCATCACGTGTTGCATAGTTTCCTGCATTTAATGTAATTGTTTGTGCAGCACCACCATCTACGCTAATATTAAACTGATCATTTGCATTTTTAGAAATATAAGTACCTGCTTTTGTAGCTTCTACTGTATTAACTCCTTTTGCAGTTATGTTTGCAGATTGAGCAACATCTGAAGATGTTAAACTTGTACCAAATAAATTAGCAGAACCATCATCTGCACCAGTAGTTGCAGCTGCAATAGCAAAGCCTCCTGCTGCAACATTTGATGTAAACTTCAAGTGACCGTTTCCATCATCACCTACTGTAACAGCTCCTGAACCTGCTCTCTTATCCATTGCTGTCTGAAGTGCTGTTTTAAGTGCATCAAATGTATATGTGGTACCAGCAGTCAAACCTCCATCTGCAACTAAATCTACGTCCGCTATACTTTTATTACCTAAAGTAACATTAAATCTAGAATCAGCAACAGCAACTGTTATTCCTGCTGACAAATCAACATTACCAGTTACAGTAGTTTGCTTATTGTCAAATCCCATAGCTTCTACTGCACCTTTATTCGCACCTGCAGTAGTAGGAGCTGAAATAGCTACTTGTAATGTAGCGCTGCTTCCTGTAGCTGCAGTAGTAAATTTAAGGTGATTGTCTCCAGTTAAAGATACATTTACTTGGTTGAATTCAATTTTTGAATCTCCTGCATTTGTAGCTTCTATCTTTGCATTAATTGCTGTACTTAAAGCAGATGCAAACTCTGAACGAGTATATCCTTGAGTTGTACTTGCTCCTATAGTAACATCAGTATATGCTACTCCATTAATATTAATGTTAAAAGTATCATTTGTACCTGTCTGTATTATTGTTCTTTCATCAAGAGCTGCTCCCGCTGTAGTAGAATAACCTGTACCAGTTGTTCCTGCTGCTGCATTACTTAGCACTACTGCTAAACCTGCTTTAGAAGCACCTGCTGTTGCTGCTGTTGTTGCTGCATCAAATACAGATGAACTTGCAGCAGTTCCTTGTGCTGATTTTGCTGCACTTAAGCTACCATTTAACAATTTTTTTGTATTGAATTCTGTGTTTTCAGCTATTCTGTTAATTTCTGATTTTAACTGGGATACTTCTTTTTGCATTTGAGTTCTGTCTGAATCTGTTTCAGTGTCATTTGCGGATTGAACTGAAAGTTCTCTCATTCTTTGAAGAATAGATTGAGTTTCATTTAATGCACCTTCAGCTGTTTGAACCATAGAAATACTATCTTGAGCATTTCTGGATGCTTGATCTAAGCCTCTGATTTGACCTCTCATTTTTTCGGAGATTGCAAGTCCAGCTGCATCATCTCCAGCCCTGTTTATTCTAAGACCTGATGAGAGTTTTTCCATTGATTTTGATGTAGCTGTATTATTAGCTCCCATCAATCTTTGTGCGTTTAACGCAGGTAAATTGTGATTAATTATCATAATAAATTCCTCCCTGAATTTTATTGGGCGTCCATGCCCGTTTATTTATAGTTAAGCTTTGATTAAGCTTACTAACTTAATTAAATTATTGTATTATTTTAAATCACATTAATTTATTCGAAAAAAATTTTTAAACCTTTATAACCTTTTTTAAATTATTTAGACTTTTTTGCATAATTTTATGATTTAAGGTTAAAATCTTTTATTAAATATTGTTGTTTGATACAATCTACTATTATAACTTTTATTGGCAATTCTACTATTGGATATTTTAGACAATTCCTTTTTCAAATTATTTCTTTTCTCATACATAAGTTCTGTTAATTTTTTTTGGAATGCAACTATATTAAGCTCTTCTGTAAAATTTACAAACTGTTCTTTTGTATATTCTATATTTGACATAGAATCTATTATTTCTTGTCTTTCATCTAACATGATCTGAAGGATATCATAATCTTCCTTTTCAACGGCTTCTATAAGCTGCAAAGTACAATTTTTGTATTTCGTTAAAGCTTCTTTTAAAATTTCATTTACATTATTTTCTATCATATGAATAACCTTACTTTATCATTTATTTTGATAATTGCTGTGACAACCAACTTGCTTGTGAATTTAATCGTGTCATAGCTGTTTCCAATTTAGAAAACTTTTGATAATAGGATTCTTCCTTATCGTTTAGCCTTTTAGCCATATCCTTTATAGTTGAATCTTCTTTAGTTAACTGTTTAGTTAACTCATTAGTATAATATGTGGTTGATCCATCATAACCCGCTTTCTTTAAAAGAATACTGTCTGCTGTAACTGCATTATCACGGAATGTGTCACTTAATCTTTGGAATACACCTGTATTATTATATTTTTGTTTAGAATCTGTTATGGATTCATCAGGACTTCCTTGGAAGAAATTCATTACCTGATCTCCCTTTGTTTCTAGTGCTTCTCTTAATTTACTTTCATTTGCTATTTTTATTTGTCCTGGCTTTTCCATAGTTGATGACGAACTATCAAATCCATAAGTATCTAAGCCTATATCCTGAAGTGTTAAGCCTGAGGATTGCACTTTGTCAGTAAATGCTCTTCTCATATTATTTAAAAGGCTATCAAGCTCATTTTCATTAGATAAAATACCTCCCTTGGCCTTTGTTTCCCAGGTTTTAATTTGTTCATCAGTCATAGATTCTTTTTGAGAATCAGTTAAAGGCTTGTAATCATAATCCTTCTTTCCATTTGCCATAGTATATATCTTATCTACCAATTTGTTGTACTTAGTTATAAATGCTTTTATTTTATCTACTGCACCTTTTGAATCTGCTTTTACAGTTAAAGTTTCTGTATATGGAGTGGGATGTCCATTTACATCTAGGGTAGCAGCAGGATCCTTTAAAATACTATAAGTCATATTATCAATAGTAAATGTATTACTTGACTTTGTAACCTCACTTGCTGATTCTCCTGGTGCTGTTATAGTAAGTTTAGCATCCTGACCTGTAGCTGTAGTAGTACCATCACTAGTACCTATTCCCAAACCGGATAATCCTACACCTTCATTATGGATAGAAATATTTTTTTCTGCTCCTGAGCTTCTTGTTTCAATAATAACTTTATGATTTAATTCACTGAAACCAACTTTATAGTTATCGCTTAAAGCATTTCCTGCACTATCTTTGGTATTATTTATGGCATATATAAGATCATTTACAGTTTTGTCTCCATTACTATTATCTAATACTATTTCATGGTTATCTATTACAAATTTTAATTGAGTTTTCATGTTTGAATTTATATCTGATAACTTACTTGTAGTTGTGGCATCATTAACTACATTATTGATTACATCTGCACCATTTACTTTAGTAGTAACTTGTGTGGTTGCCTTTAGTGCAGAACTTGGCAGTCTGGCTGTTTTAGCCATCTGGTTTACAGTTACTACATAAGTACCTGTAGCAGCACCAGGAAGACTTGTTCCATTTACTAAGGTACTTTGACTACTATTTGATGAAGTTGCACTTCCTGCAATAACTGAAGTCCCTGTAAGAGATTTACTACTTATCATGTTAGTTTCATCTGGAGAATCTGATAAAAAGGATGAATCTCTCAAATCCCTTATATCTTTTATAATATCCCTATAAGCTTCCTGCTTCCACTGGGTATATTGCCTCTCTTGCTTTAATTTATCTAATTTAGCATTTTCACCAGACATCATTTGCTTAACTGCAGCATCTACATCTATACCTGATGCTTGTCCAGTTACTCTAAGCTTACTGCTAGCAGCAGTAGCACTTGATGAACTCACTCCACTTACGCTAGACATTCTTATCACTCACCTTTTAATTTATTTGGATTTTTTTGAAACCTTATAAGCTTCTTCCCACATATCTTTTATTTGTTCAATAACAGGCAGTATCTCATCCATAATTGCAGCATCTTTTTTTATATTAGCATCTGTTAGTCTCCTAGTTATAAAATCATATACTCTCATAAGATTTTTTGCCCATTCACCACCTGCATCTACGTCTAAAGTAACCATAAGCTCATAAAATATATTTTGACATTTCACTATATTTTCATGTGATTTTGAAATATTTTTATCTAAAATAGCTTGTCTTCCTATTTTGGCAAACTTCACCGACGCTTCTACTAACATTAGCAACATTTGTTCTTTTGAGGAAAAATTTACGCTATTATTTTTATAAGTATTATATGCATTGGCTCCGTACATATATAAACACTCCTTTAAAATTATTTTCTTGTATCCAATATATTACCCTTTATTTCATCTTTACTAAGGTTTTCTACATCTTCCTTATAAACTGATACCTGCATCTCATCTACCTTTACTGCATCTACAGAAATTTTATTTTTATTTCTTTGCTTTTCTAGCTTTGAACCAAAATCAGCATCACCTTGATTTTTTTTATTTCTATCCTTGTTGTCTTTATTTATGGCTATGCCTGTCTTATTATGAACCTTTCCTGGTTTAGTTGTATCTTTTACTCTTTGCCTTACCTCAGGATCAATTTTATTTAACCTATATTCCATAAAAATCCCCCCTCATAATTAGCTAGAAAAAACTAATTATTAGTTTTAGATCACAAGAAAATAATAAACCTCAGTTTCTAGTTAATAATTTATACTTTTTCATCAAGAAACATTCCTGCCATTTCACAAAATTTGTCTATCATATCTATTATCTTTTTGGGAGGTATCTCTTTTATAACTTTTTTAGTATTATTATCTATAATACTTATAGTTATATCTTTAAATTTTCCATAGACTTCATATTCTGCATGAGTAGACTTATCTTCCATTAACTTATTAAATTTATCTACAGCTTTTTTTGCATCCTTTTCAGATACTTTGCCTATATCAGTTTCAGAATTTGAACTTGTTTGCACACTTTGTGAACTCTTTACTTCATCCACTGAATTATTAAAATCTAAATTTGTCTGTCTTCCTTGACCTACATTTCTAACTTCCATGCTAACACTCCTTATTTAGAATTAATAAATTTTATTTTCTATCTTTTATACTTTTTAATAATTTTATATCTAAAGCTGCAGCATTTTTATTTTCCTGCTCAACTTCTTTATATAATTCTTTTCTTAATATAGTTACACTTTTAGGTGCAGATATTGAAAGCTTAACTGAACTATCATCTATTTTTACTACAGTTACTTCTATATTCTCACCTATAAGAAGTGATTCATTTTTCTTTCTGCTTATAACTAACACTAAACTCCCCCCTTAAATAATGGGTATTTTATCGGATAATTAGGGTTATCTAATATTATTTGTTCCCCTAACCTCATCTTTATATTTATTATTATGGGAGCTTTTAAATTCATAGTTATATTTTCTAATTTTGAGTTTAATGTTACTGTATTTACTACTAGAATATCTTCATAACTTCCTATTTGGAGTTCTTTTTTTTTCTCATCATCTAACTTAAATTCATAATTTTTTACTAAACAGAAGGGAGATGCTACTATGATACCTGTACTTGGATCTTCTATAGATTGCAATATATTAAACATTTCATCATCTTCTACAGAAAATAATATAAAATTTTTTAAATCTTCAAATCCTGGTATTCCTTTTTTAAATGTTACCACATCTTTTTCATTATATTCTCTTTCACCATAATATTTAGTATTTAATTTCATAAAAATCACTCACACCCCCTTTTAGAAAATTGCAACAACAAATATATGACTATAGTTACAAATTGTTCATTTGTAACTTTATCTCATATAATCCATAAGCGTTGGTTGAAGAACTTTCGCACCAGTTTGAAGTGATGC
This sequence comes from Clostridium drakei, assembly GCF_000633595.2. Taxonomy (GTDB): domain Bacteria; phylum Bacillota; class Clostridia; order Clostridiales; family Clostridiaceae; genus Clostridium_AM; species Clostridium_AM drakei. The sequence continues at coordinate 131,170 of NZ_JIBU02000013.1, forward strand.
TAGGTATACAGTTTGCATTGTAGCTAATTCCATAGTTTTTTGTGTTATATCAACACCTTCTGTTTTCGTAAGTATTTCACTCATGTCATAGTTTCCCATTTCATTTTGAGATTTGGCACTGTCCATTCTAACTTGCTTTGCACCTACTTCTGAACGAACTTTTAAAATCTGCTTCATAGCTAAATCTATATCTGATAAATCTTTAGTATTTAAAGCCTTTGTGGCATCACCCTCATTTGCATTTCCTGCATCATCTTTTCCATCTAAATGATTTACAATTCTTGAAAGCAAACTTCTTACATCCTCATCAGATGCAGCACCATATTTAATAACACTTGTAGCTGATACATTGTAGTCAACTAAAACTCCCTGAGATATTTCTGTTTGTCTTTTTGTACTTATCATATCAAATTGAAGTGCATCCTCAGAGCTTGGATCCGTATTTGCCACACTTGTATCTAATTCTGTTTTATCTGCTTTGCAGTAAATAAGTCTTGCATTTCCTGAAGATGTACAGTCAAAAGTATAAGTACTTCCATCTGTAGTTTTTTTGCCATCTTTATCATATGCCGCTGCTTTATTAGCTGAACCATCTTTTATTGAAAAAGTTAAATCATTGCCTACATTAAAAGTACCATCTGTACTAATTTGAATAGCTGATGGAGAAATAGCTTTAAAAGTAACTCCATTATCAGTACTTTTTAATACATTAACTTTTGTAACTTTATTAGACTTATTTACTTCTGCTATTTCTATTTTAAAACTAGCATTACCTGAACCATAAAATTTTCCATTTACAGTTCCTTCTTCACCAGAAGTTTTACTTACTGTTCCAACTGAAGAATCCATTGATGCATCTACTGGCTTTGAAGCTCCTTTGGTACCACCGAAAATATATTCTCCTGCAAAAGTAGTATTTAATATTTGGCCAATTTGTCCTATTTTCTGATTCACGTCATCCTTAATTTTAATTCTTTCATCAGAGCCATAAGCTGCATTTCCAGCCGCTACTATTTTTTCCCTTAGTCCTTGAAATACTTCACCTAATTCATTTAAAGAAGTATCCGTTACGTCCAGCCAGTTTATCGTATTAGATATATTCTTGTTATATTGTGTATTTGCATCTATAGCTGTATGCATTTGCATAGCCCTAGCTACATTAAAAGGATCATCAGAAGGTTTTGTAAAATTTTTTCCTGATGACATTTGCTGCTGAATTTTTTGTAAATTATTTAAGTTAGTAGTCATATCAGTTAAATAATTATTCGCAAGCATCTTATTAGTAACTCTCATTAAAATCACCTCATCTTTTTAGTAACAAGTAATTTGTTTCTACTTCTTAAGTCCATTTATTACTACATCCAAAAGTTGGTCTACAGTAGATATAAGCTTAGCATTGGCTTGATAACAATGTTGATATTGAACTAAATTTGCAAATTCTTCATCTAAAGATACTCCTGATACAGAATCTCTTGACTGAGTAAATCCGGCTAAAAGAGTTGCCTGGTTTGTCACAGTCTTTTTAGCTTCCTGTTCCTGAATTCCTAATCTATCTACAGTATCTTTAAAGTAGCTGTCTAGAGTCATTCCACCTGTTTTATTTTTTATTACATTTAATCCTGTCTTTCCATCTAAAGTAAGCACATCACTAACAAAATCTGACTTCTTATTTTTAGTAGCATTATCAGAATCTATATTTTGAATAGTCATAAGACTATCTCTCAACGTTTGTACTGCTACAGCTCTGCTGCCATCACTTTCACCTGATACAGGTCTATTATTTCCATCATACTTGGCTGCAGCTTTTATCTTCATTGGATCATCTATTATAGCTTGATTTATAGTAATATTTCCTGCCGTAATATCTTGTTCTGCTTCTTCTATTTTACTTAAATCAGTACCAGTATACACTCCCTTTTTTTGAGCATCTGCATTTACAAAGAAATTATTTACTTCAACAACCTTACCTCCACTTGTAATATCTGCAATTGTATCTGAACTTTGACTTGATATTGCATTAACAGAAAAAGCTAAGGCTTTTGCAAATTTATTCATTTGACCTTCATAGGTATCTATATCCTTTTGAACAGACATGTATCCTTTAAGTTCTCCTGAAGGTGGTTGAAACATTTTTAGATTTTCAAATTTTACCGAACTTCCTTGTGGAAGATTACCTGATACTATTCCTTGAGACTTAGTTGAAGTATCGACATTAAGTGCTACTCCATCATTATCTGCCCATAAAACTCTACATTCACTTAATTGTTTCACCTTATCTGCTGCAGTAGTCTTGACTCCATTTGCATCTGTACTATCTTGTATATCTACAGTTATAGTTACAGCATTGTTGCTATCTTTTTTATCTCCATTTTTATAGTATACTATAGTATATTGACCTGCATCACCAGCTTTTTTGCCTTCTGGTGGATTTATAGTATCTACATAAGAAAATCTACATGCTTGATCAGGGTATTGTGCCTGTACAAGATTAAGGTTAGTTGTACCATCAGCAGCTAAAGGAGGTCTTCCGTCATCTCCTGCTTCTTTAGATTTTGCATCATCAGATGTTGTTACATTATTTCCTTCAAATTGTTTTCTATCTATGTTTATTCCAAATTTTTCACTTAACTGATCTAAAAGTAAATCTCTTCTATCCATTAAATCGTTTGGACTATTTCCTGCTACTCTAACCTGTATTATCTCTCGATTCAATTGATCTATTTGCTTTAATTTACTATTTATGTCAAATACATCGTCCTTTATAACAGTCTGAGTATTTTCTTTTAATTTTTCTAATTCATTATAAGTATGATTTAAATCAGTAGTAAGAGTTAATGTGTTTTGTGCAACTATAGATCTTGAATTTGATTCCTTTGCATTTGTTCCTAAAGTATTCCATGCATCAAAGAAGTTTCCTATATCTTTAGATATACCAGTATCTGTAGGTTCGTTCATTATATTTTCTAACTGACTTAAAAACTTATCTCTACCTTTATATTGTCCGTCAACACCTTTTTCTACTCTTATCTGATAATCGAGAAAACTGTCTCTTATTCTATTTATTGCAGTTACTTCAACACCAGTTCCTAGTTGTCCTGGGCCTACTGCATTATTTGCACTAGGCATAGGAAATGGCTTAGTAGTTTGTAATTCCGCTCTTTGTCTTGAATATCCATCTGTATTAGCGTTAGCTATATTGTGGGATGTTACATCTATACACCTTTGTTGAGTAAACATTCCACTTTTTGATATATTTAAAGTTCCAAATAAACCAGACATTGTGTTTCCTCCCTATTTTCTTCTTCCATATGAATTGTAAGTTTTAGGTGCTTTATTAGGATTTAAAAAATTAAGCATTTGAGTTGTAAAACCAAGCTGCTGCTTAATTAAAACATCATTTGTATCTTTTTGAAGAACTACCATATCCAAAAGCTTCTTTATGTTTCTATAATTCTTTTCAAGTTCTACATCCTTAAGCTCCAAAACTATTTCGCTCATTTCTTTACCATTAGTTAAACTTCTTCTTTTCATTTCAAGGGAAGCTAACACTCTACTGCTTTGTTCTATCTTGCTCCTTACAGCATCCAGTGCAAAAACTTCCCTCTTCGTTAAATATTGAAACTGTTCATCTAAACAAGATAGCAGTGTTTGAAGTGCTTTGTGTTCTTCATTCATTACTGAATTCAATTCAGACGCGTTCATCATATACCTCCATTTTATATTTTCATTTCTTCCATGATCTTTGCTGCAACTAATTTTGAATCTATATTATAAGTACCATTTTTTACTTCATTAGTTAATCTCGCTATTTTTTCCTTAGAATTTATGAATTTATCATCTAATGAATAGGAGCTCAAGCTTTTACCTATTGAGGATATCTGAACAGTATCATTCTTTTGAACTTGATCCTTTTTTTCTATACTTTTCTTGTGTTCTGAATAAAGATTTATAACTTTATTCGGATTAATTCCATTCACTTTCATAATTATACACTCCTAACATTTATCAAGTGAAACAACTTCTTTTCTATGCATCGCTAATAGTATTATCGGGTATAAAAATCCAATGTTTATACCTGATAATAAAAGAAAAACCTTTATTTTTACTTCAAAATCCCTTTTTTTAGATACTTTAATAAGAACATAAATTTTATTAAAATTTTAAATTTAAAAATTAAATAAAAAACAGCCTTTTTAAGGCTGCTTACTTTATTTTAAAGATCTAATTCTTTCTTCGCTACTTATAATGCTGGTAATTCTTACACCAAAATTTTCATCTACTACAACTACTTCACCATAAGCTACTCTTTTTCCATTTACAAGTATTTCCACAGGTTCTTCTGCTAATTTATCTAATTCTATTAAAGATCCTGTTCCTAAATTTAATATATCCTTTATATTCTTTTTTGTTCTTCCTAGTACTACAGATATATCTAAAGGTACATCTAATATTAAATCTATATTCTTAGGCATTTCTCCACTTGGTCCTACTGGGGCTAAAGGCTGAAATGCTGCTTGCTTAACTTCAACATTTGGAGCGCTTGGTGCTTCTATAGTTTTTTCATATATAACTTGTTGTGCTTGTGGCTGCTGTGGTTGACTTTGCTGCACTTGCGGTTGTGTCACTGGTGCTTGCTGTGGTGGAGCTGCTTGCGGCTCTGCCTGCTGAACTGGTGCCTCCCCTTCAGGAGATTCCTGTCCCATCATTATTGATACTATCTTTTTCGCTGTAGCTATTGGCAATATCTGCATTATAGTACTATCTACTAAATCACCTATTGCTAAAGAGAAGGACACTTTAATTATTGGTTCATCATCCGATATACCTTTAGCCACAGGGGATTTTAAATCATTCCATATTGTGGATACAGGTGGTGATATATTTACTTCTCTCATAAACATGGTAGCCATAGATGTTGCTGCAGAACCTATCATTTGGTTCATGGCTTCCGATACAGCACTAAGTTCTATTTCAGATAATTCCTTAGGATCACCTTCTACACTTCCATTTCCACCCATCATGAGATTTGCAATTACAGCTGCATCTGTAATTTTCATAACAAGAAGATTTTCTCCAACTATACCGCTTACATACTTAACTTCCAAGGCAACATTTGGAACTTCAAATTGATCTTTTAAATCCTTTAATCTGGTTATGCTTACTATTGGAGTAGTTATATTTACCTGTTGATTGATTATTGTAGAAAGTGCTGTGGATGCAGAACCCATAGATATATTACCAATTTCCCCTAATAAGTCTCTTTCTATATCCGTTAATGCAGGTAATTCTGATTTATCTGATGCTTCTGGTGTTTCCTCTGAAGTTTTTGTTTCTTCTGATGGTTCAGGTGGTGTGTCTTCGCCTCCCCCATTTAAAAGTGCATCTATTTCTTCTTGTGAAAGAAACCCATTACTCATAATTTTCCACATCCTTATCTATAATATCTAGTATCTGAACCCCCATATTTTTCCCCAATACTCCTGGTTTTCCATAGCAATATGGTTTATCTTCCACCATTAATTTAATAGGCATATTTGCTTTATCATTTAAGGTCAACACATCACCTACACCTAATCTTAAGAAATCATCTACAGTAATATTTGTAGTACCTAACACTGCAGTAAGATTCATATTTACTATATTCAATCTTTGTCTTAACTTCGCTCTAGATTCCTCTAATATTCCTTCATCGTTACTATCTTGGAACCAATATTGTACTACAAGCTTATCTAATACTTTTTCTATACTTAAATAAGGTATACATATGTTAATAAAGGTGCTGCTTTTGCCCATTTCTACAGAAAAAGTTATTAAGGCTACTGCTTCATTCGGCGCTAAAGTCTGATTTAATGCTGGATTAGTTTCTAATCCTTCTATTTCAGTATTAACTTCAAGCACGTCATCCCAGGCTAATTTCAAATTAGATATAAGTCCTGTATTTATGACCATCATAATGTTTTTATCAATGTCTGTAAATTCTCTTGCTTTATATTTTCCCGTTCCCTTTCCACCTAAAAGCACATCTATTATTTCAAAAGAAAATTGTGGATTTGTTTCAAACAATACAGATCCATTTAAAGGCGGCATCTTAAACACAGTAAGGATTGTGGGATTTGGCACAGAGTGAATAAACTCTTCATAAGTTATTTGCTGTACAGACTCTATTTTCACTTTTACATTACTTCTTACCTGTGCAGTTAAATAATTTGAAATTATTCTAGCATAGTTATCATGAATAAGTTCAAGCGTCCTTATATGATCTTTTGAAAATTTTTGAGGACTTCTAAAATCATAAGGCTTAACCTTTTGTTTTTCTTCTTCTTTTGGTACTTCATCTGGAGTTAATTCTCCAGCAGACAAGGCAGCTAAAAGAGCATCTATCTCGCTCTGCGATAATACATCTGCCATTCTCTTCCCTCATTTCCTATTAAAGAATTTCTAATTTGAAAGAAGTTTATCTATATCTATAAGTGTTACAATTCTATCTTTAAAATTTATAACTCCTTCGATATAAGCTTTTTTACCATCGTTTATTTTTTCTATTATTCCTTCTTCCACTTCTAAAACTTCATCCACTTGATCAACTGTTATTCCTACTAATTCATCTTCCATTTCTAATATAATTATATTACTTTGTTTTTCTTCAGATTTTGATACATCTAATAAAAGATTTATATCTAAAAGTGATATTACATTACCTCTTAAATTTATGAGTCCTTTTATATGTCCTGGTGCATTTGGAACTTTTGTTATTTCCATGGCATCATTTATACTTTGAACCTTTGCAGTTTCTACTGCAAACTGTTCGTTATTTAACTTAAATACAACAACCTGCATTATTTAACACCTCCACATTAATTGCCGCAAAATACTGTTTTTACTGCAGCACTCTTAACTTCTCTATATTTCAATTCCATCATAACTTAATTGAGAATGGAAAATTTAGCATGGAGAATTAATGCAAACTTTAATATAAAATTTAATATCACTCAATAAATTCTCGTCTAAATTTATAATATCTTTATATGCCATAAATAAATTTTAGCTAAATTTTTATTTCCAATTCTCAATTCTATAAGTGACAGATAACTTATTTTGTCATCTGCCACCAAAAATTACATTTCTATCCTATTACTTTTTTAATAGCTTCAAGTACCCTATCTGGTTGGAATGGTTTTACAATAAAATCTTTTGCTCCTGCTTTTATTGCATCCATAACCATTGTCTGCTGTCCCATAGCTGAACACATTATTATTTTAGCTGATGGATCAAATGCCTTTATTGCTTTTACAGCTTCTATTCCATCCATATCCGGCATAGTTATATCCATAGTTACTACATCTGGTCTTTCCTTTTTATACAATTCTACAGCTTTTAGTCCATTATTTCCTTCACCTATTACTTCAAATCCATTTTTTTCTAATATGTCCTTTATCATCATTCTCATAAAAGCAGCATCATCAACAATTAATACTTTTGACATTTTATTCCCTCCAAATCTATTTACTCCTGTTGTTATTATTAAACTCCTAATGCACTTAACATTTTCTCAAGTGAACCAGGCATTGGTACATAATAAAAGTGTCCACTTATCTCCATTTCAGATTCACCCTGAATAAACATAGTTTCTATATCAAGTACATAGTCATCAAATTGTCCTGATTCTATAAAAGTTGTAGAAAGTATTGCCCCTAACATGTCATAACTTACTGCTGGAACAGAAGGCATTATAGCTAGTCCAGTAAATCTTGATATAGCATTCATATATGAGCTAGATATTATATTACCTATTTCACATATTACAGAATTACCCATTTCGTTTAAAAATTCTTCTTTTTCACCGGTTAAGGTTTCCACTAAATTTAGTGCAGTATCTTTTTCAAATACAAATAATATATTACCCGGTGCTTCACCTAAAACTCTCACTATAACTCCTACAACTATCTCGTCTCCACCTATACTTGAAAAAATATCATCAAAAGGTACAATATTTATGTCAGGAACTGTCATATCCACTTTTCTATTTATAAGTTGTGACAGTGCTGTAGCAGCATTCCCTGTACCTATATTTCCTACTTCCCTTAGTGCATCAAGCTGTAATGGCGTCATGTCTTGATAGCTCATATACTATTTTACCTCCCTACACTAAAGCAGCAACGTCTAGTATTAATGTTACTAACCCGTCTCCAAGTATTGTTGCTCCTATATATTCTTTTAATCCTTGAAGTGTTTTTCCAAGAGGTTTTATAACTATTTCCTTTTGTCCAAACAATCCATCTACCATGAGTCCTACAGTTTTTTCTCCAACATTTACTATTACTATATAGTTTTTAGCAGTATCCTCTTTAGATAAGTTAAGTCTATTACTTAACCTTACAAGAGGTATTACATTGCCATTGTGTATTATAACTTCTTTATTGTTAGTCATTTTAACTAAATCATCACTATAATCTATAACCCTATCTATGTATCCTAATGATATAGCCATAGTTTCAGTTCCAACCTTAACAAGTAAAGCTTGAATTATTTGAAGAGTTAATGGAAGCCTTATTATAAAGGATGACCCTTTATCTTTTTCACTTATTAAGTCTACGGTACCACCAAGAGCCGATATTTTAGTTTTTACTACATCCATACCAACTCCTCTACCAGAAATATCCGTAACCTGCTCATTAGTACTAAAGCCCTGCATAAAGATTAAGTTTCTTATATCATTGTCAGACATACCTTCTGTATTTATTCCTAATCTTTCTGCTTTAGCTTTTACTTTATCTACAGGTACTCCAGATCCATCATCTTCTACCTTTATTACAGCTTTAGTTCCTTCTTGATAAGCTATAAGTTTTATTTTTCCAACTTCACTCTTACCTTTAGCTAATCTCTCTTCTTTTGGTTCAACACCATGATCTGCTGCATTTCTTAATAAATGAATCAAAGGTTCTCCAATTTCATCTATTACAGTTCTATCTAATTCAGTTTCTGAACCCTGTATAATAAGTTCCATTTCCTTGTCTAATTCTACAGAAAGATCTCTTATCATTCTTGGGAATCTATTAAACACAGTATCCACTGGAAGCATTCTGATCTTCATAACTAAATCTTGAAGATCTGATGTGGTTCTAGCTACCTGCTCTAAAGTTTCATTTAAATCATTCAATTTATAATTACTACTTATTTGCTCTAACCTTGTTCTATGAATAACAAGTTCTGAAACCATATTCATAAACTTATCCAATCTTTCAAGATCTACTCTTACAGATTGGTGAGCCTTTTTATGTGCTGCTTCTTTATGAGGTGCTTTTGCACTCTTTGCTGGTGTATTTGTTGCTGCTGGTTTTGGCTGTATTGCAGGTTTCTGTTCATGCGCTTTAGCCTTTACCTCATCATCTTTAGATTTTTCTTCTATTCTCTTTGCTTTTTCCTGTTTTACATCCACATCATCGATAGTAACTTTATCCACCTCTGATATATTCATCAAGCTAATACTTATATCATCTTTTTCCTTAGTAGATAAAAGTATTAGGTCTATTTCAAAGTCAAAATTTTCATTTTCTATCTCTTCTGTACTTGGTACAGATTTTATTATTTCTCCAAAATCCTCAAGATTTTTAAATACAAGGAAAGCTCTAGCAGATTTTAAAAGTGTATTTTCACTTAGGAATATTTTTATCTGATAACACCCAAATCCCTTATCTTCTGCTTGCTTTACTACATTAATATCATATTCATTTAGTTCTATATTAATTTTTTTGCCTGCTGCACTATCTTCTTTTACAGGTTCTTCAGTTTTGCCTTCCATTTGTGGATTTTCATCTGCAAATTCTTTAATCGTTTCAAGCTCATTCATTATATCAACAATTGAAACTTCATCTTCAACTCCATCAGATATATTGTTAACCATTTGTTCCAAAGTGTCAAGACATTTAAACAACACAGTTACAACTTTTTGAGTAACCTTAAGCTTTCCTTCCCTAAATTCTGATAGCACATCCTCCATTTTATGAGTAAGCTCTGCCATTTCATTAAAGCCCATAGTAGCAGCCATACCTTTTATTGTATGAGCAACTCTAAATATCTCATTTAATTTATCTATATTCTCTGGCTCCTGTTCAAGTTGAAGTAATGATTCATTTAATGTTTGTAAGTTGTCCATAGATTCTTCAAGAAACATAGACATATATTGTGAAGTGTCCATTTTATCCCCTCCTTACAGCTTTCTATATATAAATGTAGAAGCCTTTTCAAATCCATAATCTCTATAATTATATATACTTTCAGTTGCTCCCACAAATAGTAGTCCACCTTTTTTTAACGATTCACTAAATTTTTTATATATTTTGTCCTTTATATCTTGATTAAAATATATTACCACATTTCTACATACAATTAAATCAAAGTCTCTATCATAGTTTTCAAGTATTAAATCATGCTTTTTAAAAGTTACCATATTTTTTATTTTAGAGCTCATAATATATTTATCGCCTTGATTCGTAAAATATTTATCCAAATATTGCTTTTTTACATTTTTTATTTCTGCTTCTATGTATTCGCCTCTTTTAGCTCTTTCAATTATAGTATTATCTATATCTGTCGCTATTATTTTATGTCTTCCTGTAGGTGAAATTTCATCTAAATACATTGCTATAGAATAAGGTTCTGCACCTATGGAACATGCTGCACTCCATATTTTTAAAGAACTGCTGTTTTTTAAAAGTTCACTTTTAAGCTTGTCCCTAAGTTCTTCAAATATTTCGGGATTCCTAAAAAATTCTGAAACATTTATGGTTATAAAGTCTAAAAACTTTTGTTTTTGTTCTGGATCTTTTTTTAGCATTTCTATATATTGTTCTATAGAACTTGCTCCTACTCTTGACATTAAACTGTTTATTCTTCTATGAAGCTGGTTTGATTTATAGGCAGATAGGTTTATACTAAATTCTTTAAGTACCCATTTTTCAAAATAGCTCATATCCATAAAATCTACCTCCTATTTCCTGATACTACTGTTATTATTTCATGTGCTACATTATCTATTGGTAGTACTATATCAACCATACCTGTTTCATAAGCTGCTTTAGGCATACCATATATAGTACAAGTTGACTTGTCTTCAGCTACAGTTATACCTCCCCTTTTTTTTATTTCTACAGTTCCATCAGCACCATCTTTTCCCATTCCTGTAAGTACTACACTCATAATTTGAGAACCGTATACTTTTGATGCAGAAATAAATAATTTATCTACTGCTGGGCGTACTCCCCATATAGGAGGTTCTGTATTTAAATGTATTTTATAATCTGCTCCTACCTCCATATGAAATCCTCCTGGAGCTACATATACTATATCTTTTTTTACATTCATACCTTCTGATGCTTCTACAACGTGTATTTTACTATTTGAATCAAGTCTTTCTGAAAAAGCTTTAGTAAATCCCACAGGCATGTGCTGAACAACAAATACAGGAACTCCTAAACTTTCTGGCAAAGCTGTAATTACTGTATATATTGCCTTTGGTCCTCCAGTAGATGCTCCTATAACTACTGCTTCAATTTTATCTGATCTACTTCTTAAATTATTATATTCTATTTTTGTTTCAATTTTATTTTCAACTTGTATATTTTCATTAATCATTTTACTTTTTGGCAACCCCTTTTTTAATGCCAATCTTATTTTTTCAATCAGTTCATTTTTTATTTTATCTATATCAAGAGATATTTGTCCAGAAGGTTTGGGTATAAAATCAAATGCTCCTGCTGCAAGACAATCCATAGTAAGTTCAGGACCTCTTTTTGAAATACTGCTTAAAACTATTACTGGCACGTTTATGTTCCTTTTTTTTAATTCCTTTAAAACAGTAATCCCATCTATTTTAGGCATTTCAAGGTCTAATGTTATAACATCAGGCACACTACCTTTTGATAATTTAATCAGTAAATCTTCTCCATTTCTTGCAATATCCATAGTTTCCATGTCATATTGTTCATTTATCATATCTGATATAAATTTTCTCATCAAAGCAGAATCATCTACAACCAAAACTTTAATCTTATTCAAACTACCACCTCTTTTTACTTAAGCCTATGGCATATTTTTACCATCAAATTAAAGTTCCCTTATTCCCATTCCTACTGTTTTTATTTTTACATCTCCATTACTAGTATCAAGTATCATGGTTCTACCTTTATTGCCCCCGATATCTTCTCCTAATATAGGTATTGAATACTCTTTCAAAGCGTTTTTTACTGCTATACCATTTCTATTTCCAATATCCATTATCATGCTTTTATCTGAAAAGTTAAACATAGAAGCTCCTCCAGCTATTTTAGCCTTAAGGTTTCTTCTTGATGCTCCTAGCTTTTCCAGTTTTTCTATTAATATAGGAACTGCTAAATTAGCAAATTTCAGCGGATTTGTTACATTATTAAATTGAGTACTATCTGGAAGCATTATATGAGCAAGTCCACCTAATGATTTTGTATTATCATACATAGCTATTCCTATACAAGAACCCAATCCCACAGTTATTATTCTGTCAGGAGAAAAAGCTGTATTTAAATCTGCAATTCCTACTTTTATCTCTTTTATCTCCATATATATGCACCTTTCATTTATAAATTAAATAAGCTTTTTTTCATCTTCTGTCAATATGCTTGCAAGGTTTAAGAATATAATTATTCTTCCTTGTATTTTTACTAGACCTTTTATGTATCTCTTTGAAATTCCTACTGCTATTTCAGGTGGAGCTTCTATTTCACTTTCATTTATATTTCTCACTTCTGATACTACATCGACTATCACTCCAAATTTATTGTCTTCTTGCTTTGACACTATTATTTTAGCATCATTTTTCTTTTCTTCTTTTTTCAAATTAAACCTTTTAGCTAAGGAAATCACTGGTAATACATCACCTTGATAATTTATCACTCCTTCTACAAAGTCTGGAGAATCAGGAAGCTTAGTTGGTTGTTCATATCCCAAAATTCTTTCAACTTCCATAATATCTGTAGCATAGTCTTCTCCATTTATGTTAAATATCAATATTTTAGCTTCTTTACTGTCCATTTTTCACAACTCCTTCTCACTTTGCTAAATACAGTTTAAAACTTTACAAAATATGCGCTTAAATTATTCAATTACAGTTTTAGCTTGTCTACAATTATGTCACCACTACTGTCTAAATATGCATGCAGTCCTCTACTTGGCATATCCAGTACATATTCCCTGTTTCCTACTAAAAGCACTGTATTTTGATAAGCTTCATCAATCCATATGTGTCCATCTTTTTCAACTTTTAATTTTGTAGACACACCTGCTGTACTTCCAACTATTCTACATTTAATTTCATTTTTAGCATTTAAACTTCCGCCTCTGGCCACACTTCTCTCCTGCATAAAATATATATTTCCATTTGCTATAATATTAGATATATACTCACCCTTTCCAGATATAACAACATCACCTGAACTTTGCACGTTTGAATCCTGACAGTAAGATAACTTTATATTCACAGGTATGGATAGGTCATTTTGAAAACCTATTAGCTTTTCTTCTACAGCTTCTACTATCTTGTATAATATTGAATAATGTTGTATACCAATAGGAGCTATTCCTATTAACTTTGTTTTTATAAGCTTTACTAAATTTTCTTCTTCATAATTATTCAATTGGCTATTTAAATCTGCAATAACATTTATGCACAATCTTGAAAATGTCTTAAACTTATTTTCTATGAGAATTTTTATTATCTCTCCATCCTTCTTATCTGGTCCTAGAAGATTGAACTTTTTTATTTCTTCCACTGCTGATACTAAATTACTTAATGTTTCTTTAAAACTCTCTAAATCCTTTATAGTTTTAAGCTTGCTTACATCTTCTCCACCAGCAAATATTTCAGCAGCAATTACATTTCCCTTAACATTTATATCTCCATTTGATCTTATATTAGCTCTTTCAACATCCTTTTCTATAGCTAATGAGTTTCCACATTCTACCTTCATACCTTCTTTTACACTACCATATATAATTATGTCTCCCATAAACTTTATGTTTCCTGTCTTTAAATCTACATCACTTCTAACTTCATGAATTGGATAAACATAAAAAGCATTATTTTTTATACACGGCTTACCTGCTATAGCTGCAAATATCAAATTTTCACTACTTGTACATCCTTCTCCTACCTTTATCTTTAATTTTTTTCCTGGTTTATGTTTTTTAATTCTTCCATTGACATCACAGCCATCTTTACCTTCATCTCCGGAATGTATTTCTCCTATTAAATCCCCTTTTTCTACTGCTGCTACAGAACCTATACTTTTAAAATCTATGTTTCCAACTTTATCTTCTTTTAATTTTTTTAAATCTTCATCAGTATTAAATTTTATTTCTACAAAATCGTTTTTTCCATTCTCTACTTGTTGACCTCTAGCAACTACAAAATTTTTACAAGGATTTTCTACGCAGGATTTTAAATTTTCTTCTATTATACCATATACTACATTATTATTGGATAACTCTTGCTTAAGTTCTTCAATGTTATATCTAGGAGGAGAATTTCTCTTAATAACTTCTGCTTTTAAAACTGCCATTGTAGTTTCTGATATATCTTTTAACTTATAAATATTTTCAGGTTTATATATAATCGTCGCATAAGCTTCCATTGCATCGTCAGATAAACTAATTTTTAATTGTCTTTGAGCTTTACTTTCTTCAAAAAAAACTTCTATTTTACTTTCCACAAAAACTTCTTTTTTCCCTCTAACTTGTTCACCATCTATAAACACCTTTATACTATCGCTTGCTGCTATAGAAGCAGGTGATCCATTTTCTTTAGGATTTTTAACAACTATCTTACCATCTACTATTTTTACAATACCATCGTTTTCATCTATAATTAAATTTTCATTATCATTTTCAGTTTCTTTATCTTCCTCATCTTGCTTACTGCCTTCAATTTTTATATCATCAGGCAATTCTATCTCTACAGTCACCCTTTTTCTAAATAAATATTTCTTTTCATCTAAAACTTTAAACTTTAATTGTTCTGTATTCACAGAAAATTCTTCACAAGCCTTTTTTATGCACTTCTCTAAAGAAGATTCCTCATATACTTTTTTCATTGATCTTCCCCCCCATATTACATATAAACCGAACTCTTTAAAATTTCAAAAGGTTCTTAATATTATCGTTTTATTTTCCCATCACTTTATCTAATGTTTACATTATTTAAATTTTCTTTCATAAAAAAACATTATTTATGCTCTTATTATACCATGTGCATATAGTTACATAAAATACTTATTCTGTACTTTATGACAAAATATTAAATAAAATGAGCTTAAAAGTATAAGCTCATTCACAGTACATTAAATATCGCAAGAAATTTATCCGATTACTATATGAAATTTGAAATATCATCTTTTAAAGCTTTATCATAAGCTTTCATTATTTTTAAAACTACTTCATTTTCTGCAGATTTAAAGTTAATTTTATCTATAGATCTTATAGGTAGAACCTTAGGGGAAGTTCCTGATATAAATAGTGCATCTAAATTTTCCAAACTATCACAGCTAACCTTCTCTTCTTTCACATCCATACCATTTTTTTTACATAAGCTCATTATAACGTTTCTGGTAACTCCTGGTAAAACATCTTTAAGAGGTGCTGTTAAGACATTTTTCTCCTTAATCATAAATATATTAGATTTACTTCCCTCTGTTATATATCCATTTCTATCAACTAGTATTGCTTCAAAAGCATTACCAATTACTATTTCCTTATCCACCATAGTTCTAAAATCTGCATTTATAATTTTTGCATTAGGATTTTCTCTTTCACCATGATAAAGTATTGTATGAACTCCATTTTCATAATCTTGTAAATTAGGATAATGATGCTTAACAAAATAACACAGAAAAATATTTATGTTTTCTTGTTGAAAATTGAATAGAAATTTTATATTACCTATCCTAGCTTTATTTATTTTTATTAGTTGAAGTATTTTTTCTTTTACTTCGTCTTTACTAAGCCATAAATTTAATTGAGACACTCTAGATGAATTATCCATTCTCTCCAAGTGCTTATCTAAGAATAAAGGTTTTCCATCTACTATTCTTATAACTTCATACAAGGATTTGCCTTTATGCAATATATTATCATCAAATTCTTCAGATTCTTTAACTTCTGAATTACATATAAAATATTTGCTAAAGCATTCACTCATTAAAATCACTCCATTAAATAATTTTTATTTTATAACAATTATTATATCATATTTACTTCCAGTTTAATATTTTAATTTTATCATGTGCTTTTTTATAATTAATAAGAAATGGGTTTCCTACCAAATTGAAAAGCGGCATATCTGACAATGAATCCGAAAACATATATGAATTTTTAAAATCTACTTCTACATTTTCTTTCTTCAAAACTTCCATTAACCTTTTTACTTTTTCTTCTCCCTTACAATTTTCTCCTACAATTTTTCTTCTGTATTTACCATTTTCACAGGTAAACCTTGTACCTATAACCATATCTACTTCTTTTATATTATATAGTTCATCCAAATAAAACTCTGCCGATGCTGATATTAAATATATTTTACAACCTTCAGCTTTTAATTTCTTAATAGTATCTATTGCATCTTTATAAAATATTTTACTTAGTCTAGTTCTATAAAATTCTTCAACTAGCCTTTTCATCTTAACTTCTTCTATTCCATCTATAAATGATATAAAATTTTCCTTTGCTTTGCCTGCATTTAACACTTTAAATGCATAAAATAATACAGATATAAAGCTCTTAGGAAGATGCATTATAAGCTTAGGATCCTTTTTTAGCATAAACAAATAAAATTCCATAAGAGTTTCTCTCTTGGTTAAAGTATAATCCACATCAAAAATTGCTAATCTCTCCAAAGTAACACTACCCTTCTAGTTAGTAATTCAACTTTTCTATATATAAAAAATTCGTACTTAATATAAAAATATTGCGAAGCAACTTTTTTAGTTAATAATTAACTATCAAAGCTTTGCGTCGCATTTTGCTTAAACCACAAAAATCGGTTTAATAAAGAAAGCCATTGCAATAATGCAGCGGCTTTCCTTTATTTAATCTAATTTAAATTTCTAACTAATACATGAAAATTTTCAAGCTTTAGTTGCATTAAAATATTTAGTTAAATTCAACTATTCTTGTTCTTTTTCTTCATTTTTTACCATTTCTTCATAGTAAGCTGATACTTCTTCAAATTCCTTATCATCAGGAATTACAAGTTCTCCTTCTTCTCCTTCACCTACTACTTTAAATAAATATACTGCTCCATTATCTGGATGTTGTACTATAGCATATTCACTATTTTTATATTCAAATCCATCAACTACTTCACATGGAACTGTATTTCCGTTTTCATCTTCTAAATCAACTATTATACTTTCATGTTCTCCACAGCCGCAGCCACAATCATGTTCATGTTCATGTTCATGTTCATGACTATGTTCTCCGCATCCACAACTTTCATCATTACAGCCACAACCGCAGTCATGTAAATTTTCTTTATCCATAAATAAAAATCCTCCTTAAATATGTTATGTTCTAATTGTACCCTTAATTGCTGAATTTTAAAAGGATTTTTTTAATTTATGACATAAATTTTTTTCAGAGGACAGAGTACAATTGACAGAGTACAGTTAAGGATGATTGTTCTCTGTCAATTATCCCATAAAAAAAGAAGTGCCTAAGCACTTCTTTTTTTCTTATATTATTTTGCTGCAAGTTCTTTGTATCCAGCAAGTCTTTCCTTAGCATCTCTTTCAGTTTTTTCAAATAATGCTTCTGCAGCTTCTGGGAATTGTTTAGAAAGTGAAGCATATCTTACTTCGCCCATTAAGAATTCTCTGAAGTCTCCAGTTGGTTCTTTTGAATCCAATGAGAATGGATTCTTTCCTTCTTCTTTTAATGCTGGATTGTATCTGTATAATGCCCAATATCCACAATCAACAGCTTTCTTAGATTCTAATTGGCTCTTACCCATGCTAGCTTTTAAGCCGTGGTTGATACATGGTGAGTAACCAATTACTAATGATGGTCCTGGATATGCTTCTGCTTCAGCTAAAGCTTTTACTAATTGGTTCTTATCAGCACCCATAGAAACTTGTGCTACATATACATAACCATAGCTCATAGCCATCATACCAAGATCTTTTTTCTTAGTCTTCTTACCACTAGCTGCAAATTTAGCTATAGCAGCTGTTGGAGTAGCTTTTGATGATTGTCCACCTGTATTTGAGTAAACTTCTGTATCAAATACAAATACATTTACATCTTCTCCTGATGCTAAAACGTGATCTAATCCACCATATCCGATATCATAAGACCATCCGTCTCCACCAAATATCCAATGTGATCTCTTAACTAAGAAATCTTTATTTTCATATATTTCTTTTACTAAACCGCAGTCAGTCTTTTCAGCTTCGATTGCAGCTATTACCTTATCAGCTCTTTCTCTTGAACCTTCTCCAACATTTATGTTGTCTAACCAGTCTTGAAGAGCTGCTTTTAAGCCTGCACTTGCATTTCCGCCTAATACTTCTTTTACGTTCATAGCTAATTTATCTCTTAATTGTTCAACTCCAAGGAACATTCCAAGACCAAATTGAGCATTATCTTCAAATAATGAGTTAGCCCATGATGGACCATGTCCTCTGTGGTTAGTAGTATATGGAGTTGCTGGTGCTGATGCTCCCCAGATTGATGAACATCCAGTAGCATTAGCTATCATCATTCTGTCACCAAATAATTGAGTTACAACTTTAGCATATGAAGTTTCCATACAACCTGCACATGAACCTGAGAACTCAAGTAATGGTTTTTCAAATTGGCTTCCCTTTACAGAGAATTTCTTAGCTGGGTTTTCTTTATGCGATACTGTCATAGCATAATCCCATGCAGCAGACTTCTCTAATTGAGTATCAAGAGGCTTCATAACAAGAGCTTTTTCTTTAGCTGGACATATATCTGCACAGTTTCCACAACCTAAACAATCAAGTGGTGATACTGCCATATGGAATTTAAGTCCTTTAGCTCCTGATGCGTCCTTAGTTTCAAATCCTGCTGGTGCAGCAGCAACTTCTGCTTCAGTAGCAAGGATTGGTCTTATTGCAGCATGTGGACATACAAATGCACATTGGTTACATTGTATACACTTGTCCATTTGCCATTCTGGAACACTTATAGCTACGCCTCTCTTTTCGTAAGCAGCAGTTCCTTGTGGGAATGTACCGTCTTCCATTCCTAAGAATGCACTTACAGGAAGTTTATCTCCTTCTTGTCTGTTCATTGGGTTAACGATTTTTTTGATGAATTCTGGAATTTCAGTAGTTGCAGCAGCTTCTTCTACGATACTAGCCCATGAAGCTGGAACTTCTATCTTAACTATTGATTCAACACCCTTATCGATAGCAGCATTGTTCATATCAACAACTTTTTGTCCCTTCTTACCATAAGAAGTTACAACTGCATCTTTTAAATATTTGATAGCGTCATCAACTGGAATAACGTTAGAAAGTTTGAAGAATGCTGATTGCATTATCATGTTTATTCTTCCGCCAAGACCAATTTCTTGAGCTATTTTAACAGCATTTAATGTATAGAATTCAATTTTATTTTCAGCTATAAATTTCTTATATGAAGCTGGTAAATGTTCTTCTACTTCTTCTGGAGTCCAGATAGTATTTAATAAGAACTTACCGCCTTTTTTCAATCCTTCTAATACGTTATATTTATAAACATATGATTGATTATGACAAGCTACGAAATCAGCTTTATTTATTAAGTATGGTGACTTGATTGGAGTCTTACCAAATCTTAAGTGTGAAACTGTTATTCCACCTGATTTCTTTGAGTCATAGAAGAAATATCCTTGAGCATACATATCTGTCTTGTCTCCGATAATCTTGATAGCACTCTTGTTTGCTCCAACAGTACCATCTGATCCAAGACCCCAGAACTTACAAGCCTTAGTTCCTTCTGGTGTTGTATCTATATCTTCTCCAACTGGTAATGAAGTATTAGTTACATCATCAACTATACCAATTGTAAATCCGCTCTTTGGAGCTTCTAATTTTAAGTTTTCAAATATTGGAAGAATGTGAGCTGGTACAGGATCTTTTGAACCTAATCCAAATCTTCCTCCAACTATTACTGGTTCTTCTTCTTTTCCGTAGAATGCATTTTTAACATCTAGGAATAATGGTTCTCCTATTGAACCTGGTTCCTTAGTTCTATCAAGAACTGCTATTTTCTTTACAGTTTTTGGTATATATTTAAAGAAATGATCTAATGAGAATGGTCTGTATAAGTGAACAGTTAATAAACCAACTTTTTCACCCTTAGCTGTTAAGTAATCAATAGTTTCTTCAATTGTATCACAGACAGAACCCATTGCTATGATCATTCTATCAGCATCTGGTGCTCCATAATAATTGAATAAGTGATATTCTCTTCCTGTTATTTTAGTCATTTCAGCCATGTAGCCTTCAACTATTTCAGGAATTGCTTCATAATATTTATTTGAAACTTCTCTTTCTTGGAAATATATATCTGCATTTTGAGCAGTACCACGAGTTACTGGATGATCTGGATTTAATGCTCTTCTTCTAAATGCACTTACAGCATCCATATCAACTAAGTGTTTTAACTCATCATATTCTAAAACTTCAATTTTTTGTACTTCATGTGAAGTTCTAAATCCATCAAAGAAATTTAAAAATGGAACTCTTCCTTTTATTGCTGATAAGTGAGCAACAGCTGAAAGATCCATAACTTGTTGTACTGAACTTTCTGCAAGAAGTGCAAAACCAGTTTGTCTACAAGCCATAACGTCTTGATGATCTCCAAATATGTTAAGTGAATTTGTAGCAAGAGCTCTTGCTGATACGTGGAATACTCCTGGTAGAAGTTCTCCAGCTATTTTATACATGTTAGGTATCATAAGTAAAAGACCTTGTGATGCAGTATATGTAGATGTTAATGCACCTGCTTGTAATGAACCATGAACAGCGCCTGCTGCGCCACCTTCTGATTCCATTTCCATAACCTTTACAGTTTGTCCAAAAATATTTTTTCTTCCTTGTGCTACCCATTCATCAACATGTTCAGCCATTGGTGATGATGGAGTTATAGGGAATATTGCTGCTACATCGATAAATGCATATGAAATATGAGCTGCAGCTGTGTTTCCATCCATAGTCTTCATTTTTCTCATAAAAAATTTCCCTTCTTTCTCTTATATTTAAATCTATAAAAAGATTATGCAGATAATTTCTGCATATTAATTATAGCCATAATAAATGATATTATGTCATTTCTTTTAGTTTATATATATCTAAATAAGTTGAAATTTGTATTTATTTCTTTAACTATATTTAAATTTTTCTATTAATCCTACTTTTTTACTATACAACAAATTTATTTTATTGTAAAACTCCATTTAAATAGCTTTTTAACATATTATCAATCTCTTATTTTATATTACTATAGAAAGGTACTTTTATTCAAGTATTAATTAAAATTTTTTTTTGCTGTTAAATATTTATTGTTTAACTGTACTAATTTTCTTATCATCTGAAATCATTGACCTAACACAATCTTTAAAAATCTGTTTTTCTATATTTAATTAACTGTTTGATATTTTTTAAACATTTTCATTTTGTGTACTTTTTAATAGTATTTATTATAGCTTCAGTTCCATTTTTAACTGTACTATTTTCCATATTATTTATATACTTACTTCTATTATTACATAGTTCTCTTAAATTTTCCATTAAAACATTTTCATTTAGTTCTTCCTCTTGTATTACAACACTATATCCACTTTTTTTAAAAGAAGCTGCATTTAAAATTTGATCTCCTCTGCTGGATTTTTTTGAAAGTGGAACTAGTATATTAGGCTTTTTTAAGGCTAGAAGCTCAAATATTACATTAGCACCTGCTCTTGATAAAACTATATCTGCTGCATTCATAATATGTGGCAACTCTTCATTTACGTATTCAAATTGCTTATAGCCTTTTTTCTCCATCAATCCTTTATCTAGATTTCCTTTTCCACATATATGAACAATATTATAGTTTTCTAAGAATTTATCTATATTGTTTCTTATGATATCGTTAATAAATTTAGATCCAAGACTTCCCCCTATTATTAAAAGTATGGGCTTTTCTTGCCCAAATCCACAAATTTTACGTCCCAATATTCTACTTCCATTTAATAGTTCTTCCCTTATAGGTGTTCCTGTAAGTATTGCTTTATTGTCTTTTACCTTATTCAGTGACTCAGGGAAAGTTACACATACTTTATTACAGTACGGAGCTGAAAGTCTGTTTGCAAGCCCAGGAGTCATATCAGACTCATGAGCAATAACTGGAATTTTATTTAGATGAGCTGCTATAACCACTGGTACAGCTACAAATCCACCCTTTGAAAACACTATATTAGGTTTTTCTTTTTTCATTATTAATATTGCTTCACATATTCCTTTTAGTACTTTAAAAGGATCTGTAAAGTTTTTTATATCAAAATATCTTCTAAGCTTTCCACTAGATATTGCATAATAATCAATCTTTTCTTGTTCAATTATTTTTCTTTCTATACCATCCTTAGTTCCTATATATTTTATTTCATATCCTAGTTCTTTTAGTTTCGGTACTAAAGCAAGGTTTGGTGTAACATGTCCCGCTGAACCTCCACCAGTCATTATTATTTTTTTCAACCCTTTTCCTCCCAACACTTATTCCAAATAATATAATCCCTTATTTCTAATTTATATAA
This sequence comes from Clostridium drakei, assembly GCF_000633595.2. Lineage (GTDB taxonomy): Bacteria > Bacillota > Clostridia > Clostridiales > Clostridiaceae > Clostridium_AM > Clostridium_AM drakei. The sequence goes on from NZ_JIBU02000013.1 coordinate 153,995, forward strand.
TACTACTTTAATATTCTTTAGTCCACAAGCTTATAGCTCTTAGTTTATATCTGAAAATTCCACATTTATTCTATCATTTATGTTTTGTGTTAAAATGGCATATTTACTTATATGATTTTCTTTTTTACTAACCTTTTTTAATTTCACTATAAACTCAGTACCTTTACCAACTTCACTTATCACTTCAATTTTTCCATCCATAAGTTCTATTATTTTTTTTACTAAAGCGAGTCCAACACCACTTCCTTCAGCTCTTCGAGTCAATGAACTATTTAACTGTGAAAATCTATCAAATATAGAATTTATTTTATCACTAGGTATACCTATACCAAAATCCTTTACACTTAAATAAAAATATTCTTCTTCATTTTTAAGCGTTACTATAATCTTCTTTCCTTCAGGAGTAAATTTTATAGCATTGGAAAGAAGATTCAGTAAAATCTTTTCATATTTATCTTTATCTAACCTTACATTAATTTCTTCTTCATCAGTATCAAAAATAAGTTCTATACCTTTACTTACAGCATAAGAATTAGAAGAGTTTATAATAACCTCACTTACATAGACTGCTTCAAAATCAGTATTATTTAAACTTAAGAAACCTGCTTCTGCTTTTGATATATCTAATATATTGTTAATAAGTTTTAACAATCTACTGCAATTTTGACTGATTCTAGAAAGTGTTTTATCCATATTTGGAGTTATTTCTTTATTATAAACATCATAAGCTAACTGTAATGATGAATAAATTATGGTCAATGGAGTCCTTAATTCATGGGAAATTATAGTAAAAAATTCATCCTTTAATTTTGTTATTTTTTCAAGTTCAATATTATGATTTACCTCTTCTGTAATATCAGATCCATAAATGTGTATTCTAGTATTGTTATTTTTATTTTTATATGGTGTGAATTTTATCTTATAAAATCTTTCTTCACCTTTATCATCTTTTACTTTATAATGATTAACAGCATAGGGTTTATTCTTTTTTCCTACATTGTTTAATATTTTATATATATTTTCATTAACACATTCAAAATTTCCTTTTTCACAATCTAGAGCCTTTTCATCAAGCAGAATATGATTATTATACCCAAGTATTTGTTCATACTTTTTATTTATAAGTCTATAGCTTATACCTGGATAATCTACTACAGCTATAGGTACATCTACAGTATTTACTACATCTTTTATAAAAGCAGCTTGCTCTTCTGCATTTATTTGGTGAAGTCTCGATTCTGTAACGTCTTTTATTGTCATTATAGTATAGATTATTTCATCCTTTTTATTTAATATGGGTGATATATTCAATTCTAGATATTTAATTTCAAAAGTGACTCTATCCTCAATTTTAAATATCATATTTCTCATAGCTTTTTTTACTTTAATATAATCATAAATGGTTTTTTCAATAGTTTGACCTTCATCATTAATGTAAATTGCTTTATACTTTTTTGAAAATGCGCTTTCATCTATTAATTGTATAACTTTTAAATTTAGTATTTTAAAAACTGCCTTATTACACAAACTTAATTTTTCATTAGTATCAAAAACCATTATTCCTTCTGAAATATTGTTTATAACATCCTTTAAATGCATAAGATGCTGCTTTTCTCTATTTCGCAATATTTCTATAATGTCACACTTAGTCTTTAATTCCGTTGACAATTCTAAAAACTTTTTTCTCTCATCCTTAATTTTTGCATTATACAAACAATCCTCTACTGTACTTGCAAATATTAGAATTCCACCTTCAACTTTATTTTTTTTTATTAAAGGAAAACATGTTAATGAAATATTTTTAATCTCAGAATTGCATTTAACCTTTAAAATTCTATTTTTTGTATTTTCTTGATTCTTTATAGCTCTGTATAATGGATTATCTTTTTTTTCAACTTTTTTATTATTTCCCTTAGAAAGTCTATACTTACATGAAGCATCAAAAAAATTTTTAAAATCATTTATTTGATATTTAAGTAGAATATTTTTCCCCTTATCGTTAATATAAATTATATCCCCATCTTTATTCGTTACACACAAAAAATCCGGAAATGCTTCTACTAGTTTTTCCGTTAAATTGCTGCCACTGAATATATCATTTATAGAGTTATTCATTAATAAATTTCCCCCAATTCACAATTATGATAAATTAGATTATATATTTAACATAATTAATTTCTTTATTTACCACAAAGTTCCCCTTATTGTATTGATCCGATCGCTACCATTGCTAATTTCCCCATGACAAACTCCACCTAAGTCTAAGAATCACTTGATAGTATAGTAGTACATTTTCACATAGATAGCCTAAAATCCTTTACCACCAATTGCAATGACTTGTTCCCCTTAAATTCATTTATTTCTGGTGAAAATATAAAGTCCAATTTCAAATTAGCTATATTGCTTTGCAAAATTTCTTTAAGTCTTTTCTCCCCATAACTTTCTTCTATGATCTGTTTAAACTTATCTCCACCATCAAAACAAATAGCATCTAATTTCTCAAAGTTATTTGTATTTCTGCAGAAAAATTTCACTATATTTTTTTCTTTACCAATAAAATATATTCTAAATACATTTATATTTTTTTCTGCAAAATAAGGATGAGAATTGCTCTTTCCAAATGGTTCTAATTTTTGAATTTCATTTATTAAATCAAAACTAACTTCATTTAAACTTAATTGTTTATCTATTCTTATTTTAGGTGTTATATCATCTTTTGTGAGACAACAATTATCATTTAAAGCGCTCCTAAACTTGTCTATATTTTCTTCTTCTATAGACAATCCTGCCGCTAAAGGATGACCTCCAAATTTTTTTAACATATCCTTGCATCTTGTAAGCTCATGAAACATATTATATTCTTCAATAGATCTACCTGATCCTTTAGGCGTTTTTTCTCCTTTTGTAATTACAATAGATGGTACATTATATTTTTCTTTCAATCTTCCTGCAACAATACCGGCTATACTTTCATGAACATCTTTTTTATAAATGACCAAAACTTTATCATTTTTCATATCTGAATTTTCAATAGTATCTATAATTTGATTCACACTATCCATAGTCATGTTTTGTCTCTGTACATTTAATTCATGAAGTTTTTTTGCAAGACATTCAGCTTCTTCATCATCATTACATAAAAGAAGCTTTAAAGCCAATGTAGCACTATCTAATCTTCCTGTAGCATTTATGCATGGTCCTATAACAAACCCTATATGATATGAATTTATTTTCTTTTCATCTAAAGCAGTTTCCTTTATAAGTGCTTTTAATCCAATATTCTTAGTTTCGTTCAACATGTCCAAACCATTTTTAGCAATAATTCTATTTTCATCTAATAAGTCTACTACATCACATATAGTTCCAATGGCTGCATATTCTATGAATTTGTATGATTTTTTTTCGTCTATTCCCATTTTGCTATAAAGTACTTGTACAAATTTAAATGCTACTCCAGCACCACATAATGATTTGAAAGGATAATTGCAATCTTCTTGTTTTGGATTTATTATGGCATCTGCTTCAGGTATAACAAATTTTTTATTTCCATCAGCTTCTTCTGTAAATGGTATATCATGATGATCTGTTATTACCACTGTCATATCAAGTTCTTTGGCAATTTTTATTTGTTCCAAGGCTGATATACCATTGTCACAAGTTATTATAGTATCGTATCCTTCTTCTTTAAGAGCTTTTATACTTTCACTATTTATACCATAACCTTCTGTAACCCTATCTGGTATGTGATATTTTACTTCAGCTCCACATTCTACAAGAGCAGAATATAAAATATATGTACTTATAATCCCATCTGCATCATAATCACCATATACCACTATTTTATTTTTTTTCAATATGACATTCTTTATAATATTTGTTCCCTTATCTATATCCTTCATAAGTAGAGGATCATATAAATACTCCAATGAAGGGTTCATAAACTTCTTTATTTTGTCTTCAGTTTTTACTCCTCTATTTATTAAAATGCATGCTAAAATTTCACTTACTCCTAAACTTTTAGCTATATCCTTTGCATCTCCTCTACACCTTTTTAACATCCATTTTTTTTTCAAACTTTCCACCTCTTTCTTTACTATATTATATTATATATTCTAAAGCAGAAAGTTAAAAGTATATATAACTGTTATATTATGCCTTCAGCTTTAATTTCCCACAATATTTTAAGTTAAATACTAACTTTGTTATAAAATTCATTAAAATGTACAAAATGTATACTATGATAAAAATTGAAAGAGAGGACTTTAGATGAAAAAGAAATTAACAATCGATGGAATGAGTTGTATGCACTGTGTAAATCATGTTTACCAAGCTCTAATGAATATTTCAGAAGTAACTTCTGTAAATATAGACTTGAAAACTCAAATTGCATTTTTAGAAAGTAATAAATCTATTGATAATGATGTAATTAAATCTGCTATATCAAATGTTGGATATAAAGTTATTGAAATAGAAAAAATTTATGTTTAAAACATCTGAAAGAAAATAATAAGTCCAAATGCGGCGGATATTTTGTGCCAGGCAATAAGGAAGGTTCCACAGATAGTAAGATAGTAAATCTATCTAATGGTTCTGCCAACGCCGCATGACGCAAAATAGACTAGCATATGGACTTATTATTCTTTGAAAATGCTTAAGATAAAATAATAATTTACAAAATCATATAACTATTTTCTTATGAAATTTTTTATTCTGCTTCCCATACTCCATCTTTCAAAAACTTATATGCCTTTTCTTCTGCTTTTTTAACAATAACATCACTATATCCCAAAATGCCTAAAAGCCTTATAGCATTTTGTGTATTGGATCTTCCTTGGTGTACTAGATAATCAAATGTTATTTCATTATCTATAATTTTTTCCTCAAAATGATAGTTAGAAAAATATCTTTCTAATATGTATGTAAGTTCTACATCATGTGTTGCTGCAACACATATACAATTATTTGAAGTTAAATATTTTAAAACCTGTGAAGAAGCTGATATTCTCTCTACAGTATTAGTTCCTCTAAGAATTTCATCTATAAAACATATAGTAGGTATATTAGAGTTTAATGCATCAATAATTCTTTTTAATGATTTAGTTTCAGCAATATAATAACTCTCATTATTGAATATATCATCCTTTAAAGCCATAGAAGTATATATTTTAAAATAGCAGCATTTGAATTCTTTAGCTAAACAAGTATATATAGTTTGAGCTAAAATAATATTTATAGCCACTGTTTTTAAAAAAGTTGATTTTCCAGAAGCATTAGATCCTGTAATTAAAATAGAATCTGAAACTTTCATAGAATTAGATACTTGTTCTTTCATAAGAGGATGATTTATATCCTTAAAAATAATAGTTGCATCTTGTTTACTTAAGCATTTAATTAATTCTGGAGTAACGTAGCCTTTAAGCCTTTCTCTGTATGATGCAATAGATATTGAACTATCTATAATACCTACAGCTTCAAATATGATTTTAAATTCTTCACTTTTTTCTATAAGAGTATTTGAGATTTTTTCGTAATTAATTAAATCCAAAAGAAAAATTATGCTAATATATTCATTCATAACTCCAACGTCTGTGCCATTATTCCCTAAAGTAAACGAAGCATTTTTAATACTTTTTATTAGAGTAATAGCTTCCTTTAATTTCTTATTGCAAATTTCTAATTCTTCTAGATTTTCTTTTAAAATTAAATCTGCAATTTTAACTATTTGCACTATATACTTAAAGGACTCAATCTTATATTTAATATTATTTTGGTCAATATAATACACAAGCACATTTATAACACAAGCTACAGAGACTATAAATAAACCAATATATGGATTTAGAAATGTAATGCATATACCTGCTATAGGTAATATTGCTAAAGCTCTGTAAAAATTCAAATTAGATTTCCTTTTTTCTCCTTCAGAATTATAAAAATAGTCTGATATAAAACAATTTCTCTTTTTACCTAATTTAGCAAGAATATATTGTATTTTTTTCCTCTCTTTTTCATGAGTTTGAAAGAATTTTATTAACTTATCCCTATATTTAAGTTTTTCTTCATCATACAAAGGCTCTCTTAAAATATTATACAAGTATTGCTCACCAGGACTGCTTTCAGTAGTATTTATTTTTTCGAAAATGCTATCCATACTCAAATCATTCCAGGTAATTTCATCAATAAAAAATGCTCCTTTTTCATCTTGTTTTCTATTGTTGAAGTATTCTGCTATTGTTTTTAAGTCATCACTACTTAGTTTTTCATCTGCATCCTTTCCCCAACAACTCTCTAGCCTCTCCTTAAGCTTTCTATTTCTCTCTGCATTTAATCCTAAAGAAATTATAGTAGTTAACACCACAATTATTAAAATATAACCTACAATAGCTACCATCATTTTCACCCCTCTGAATCCTTACATCATCCCTTGGTAAATATTGTTTCTTAACCCTAATAAAAGGTATTCTAGGTATTTTACTAAAATCCTTCCGCACAATGTAACAAAATTTAAGAATAAAAAATATTCAAAGTGACTAGAACAATCCATAGTCACTTTGAATAGCACTTATTAAAGAAGAAACGTTTAAAATAAATGTAGCAATTTTCTAATCTATTATGCAGAATATGAGTTGGAAAAAACTTTTTTTATTTTATAAAGTTTTTTATTCTGCCTTACCAACGGCAGCTAAATAAATTGTAAATTCTTCATTTCCATCTACATTTATAAGTTTATCAATCTTCTCCTGATCATATGCTGTTACAGCACATACTCCTGCATTTATGCACTCTGCTGATAAATATAAGTTTTCACAAACATGACCTGCATCCAAAGCTATTAGTTTAGGAGACGCTATATCATATCTCCATTCCATTCTATATGGAATAGTAGTCCAAATAAAAGTTACTGCACTTTTTCCTACGAATCTTTGATTAAATACAACATCATCTAGTTTTTGTTGTAAATCCTCAACAGAAAACAAAAAAGATAACTTATGTTCAAGTGGTAAATATCTATAAATCCCTTTTTCCAAACCTTCAACTTTTGAAACAGCTATATAAGTTTCAAATGAATGTCTAGCTCCAGCTGAAGGCACAGTTCTCAATGTAGCATATCCTTTATTAACTATTTTTTTAACTCCTTGTACGCTCCAAAGCAAAAATGATAATTCTTCTAACGACAAAGGTTCATTTGAAAAAACTCTCCTTGTTTTTCTATGTTTCAACGCTTGAAAAACACTGGTTTCCTCCAAATTTATATCTTGAATGGGTACCAAATCAATTAAAGGAATTGAAGATGGAGAACTTTTCTGAATTGCTGGTTGAGCCAATTCCTTTTCCTGATCTGTTTTAATATTATCTAATTCCTTAAACACATTAGCTTTTAAAAAATCTTTTAATACTTCTTTATTCATAGCAAACCATCTGCCTTTCCAAAAATTTTCTCAAAATTCAAATATATTCACAACTATTATAACATAAAACTCGTATATTGTTAAAAAATTACTTTATTCATATCTCTTATTTACTAGTTAGCACTTGAATACTAGGATTATTTAAAACTTTATTTATAACCTCAATTACTTTTTCCTCATTAATATTTTCCAATCCTTCAACTTCCTTATAAAGTTTTTCTGCATTATCGTACATTATTTCATATGTACTTAATTCTTTACATAATTGAATAGCTCTTTCTAGTTTTAACTGTCTTTTTAATTTTATGTTTTTACTTAGAATTTTTATTTTTTCTTTACTAAAATAGCCTTTTTTATTTTTTATTTCTCTAATTTTCTTATTAGTTAGATTTATAGCCTTATCCACATTTTCTGCAGAAGTCCCCATGCTTATAATGAAACTTTTTACTCCTCTTTCATTTTTTATATAACTCTTAACATCATATGCTAATCCATTTTTAGTTCTTATTTCATCAAATATTAAACTGTTAGTACCTTCTCCAAAGGCTGAATTAAACAAATTTAGAACTCTGCATTCTTCTTCATTTAATTCATCTATGGAAAAGAGATATTGTATTTTTGCTCCTTTTATGTCTCCAAGTTTTTCTACAAACACTCCCTCTTTATTCTTCTCTTCAGTTACATTTGCAATTCCATGAAAACTTTTATTCCATTTACTAAAAAACTTATTCACTACTTTAGATATATATTCTAAATCAAAGGAAGAACATACAGCTATAGAACAATTTTGAGGGCTATAATAATTATTATAAAACTCTTTTATTTCCTCCAATGTAATATTTTTTATATCTTCTTCTGTTCCTATTATTCTGTTTTTTATTCTCTTGCTAGAAAAGGCATTATACAATAAACTATCTTCGCAATACTGATATATATCATCTTTCCACTCTTTAAGTTCTTCTAAAATAATGTTCATTTCCTCTTTAAACCCTTTTTCAGGAAATGTAGGATTTAAAATTATATCAGAATAAACATCTATTCCTTTTTCAAAATCCTCAGAAAGACAGGTTCCATAATAAATTACATATGAAAAATTAGTCATAGCATTTTCAAATCCAAATATCTCACTGCATATTTTATTTATTTCCTCTTCATTCCTAGATTTAGTCCCTTTTGATATCATGTGCTCCACTGCATGAGCTGTACCTAATTTAAATTTTCCTGTTTCCTCTAGCGCTCCCCCATTAAATGCAATGCAAAAAGAGGATAAATCTCCTTCTCTATGTTCATATATCAATTTCATTCCATTCTCTAATGTGATTTTCTTCATAATAAAACACCCTTCTTTAAGTATTTCTATTTATAAAAATAAAAAGAGAGATATCCTCTCTCTTTATTTTACTATTCTTGAATTATATATGGTACTGTAATCATTGCTATATTTCTTCTTTTTAAAAGCATAGTCTTTATAAATAATGCTGTTTGATTGTGAAGTATATTACCCCACCACTTTCCAACTACAAACTGAGGCATTATTACAGTTACAGTATCTTTAGGACCTGCTGCATATTCTTCTGATTCTATAAACTTAACTAATGGTGTTACTATATTTCTATAAGGTGATTTCTTTATAATTATAGGAATACCTACATTGTACTCTTCCCATCTTTTAATAAGTTTTGCTGTTGCTGCATCATCTACAGAAACGTGAAATACTATTATTTCATCTGATATAGTTCTTGCATAATTTAATGCCTTTAAAAAAGCCTTATTTAAAGTATCAATTGGTAGTATTACATATCTTTTTTGTTCTGCAAAATTTATTTCCTTTGGTCTCAAATCTACACTTAATTTTAGCTGCTCAGCAACTATTGTATAATGATGTTTTATTTTTATCATCAAAAGTACAAGAGCTGGTACTACAATACATACTATCCAAGCACCATGTTTAAATCTGGTTACTCCAATTATTAATGCTGTACCAAAAGAAACCATAACTCCTAATCCATTTATAAAAGCTTTATGTCTCCATGCACCTTCTTTGCTTCTTACCCATTTAAGAAACATTCCTGATTGAGACAATGTAAAAGATATAAACACTCCTACTGCATATAAAGGTAATAACAAGTTAGTATCTCCTTTAAATGCTATAACAAGAATACATGAAAATACAGATATTAATATTATACCATTGGAGAATCCTAATCTTTTTCCTCTTTTTGCAAATTGTCTTGGCACAAATCCGTCCTTTGCCATAAGAGCTAATAATAATGGTAATCCGCTATAAGCAGTATTAGCAGCCATAATAAGTATGATTGCTGTTGTTATTTGAATTAAATAGAAGAAAAAGTTTTTTCCAAAAACCTGAGTAGCTATTTGTGCTACTACTGTAACATCTGCTCTAGGTACTGCATGATACAATGTTGCTAAATAAGATAAACCTCCAAATACGAAAAAGATAGTTAATGCCAATAATTCAAGTACTACTTTTGCATTTTTTTGTGAAGGCTCCTTAAAGTTAGGGATACCATTACTAACTGCTTCTATACCTGTTAAAGCTGTACATCCAGAAGCAAAGGCAGTTAAGAACAGTGCTATGGTCATATGGCCTGTCCCCTGTGGAATCGCATATTGAGCAACAGGAGTGTATCCAAACACGTGAACTTTGATTATTCCATATAATATCATTCCGATAACTGCAAATATAAATATATACGTAGGTACTCCAAAAATTCTGGAAGATTCTCTTATTCCTCTAAGATTTCCTATTGTCATAATTATTATAAGAACTATTGTTATTGGAACTTTATGTTGAATTAATGAAGGCACTGCCGAAGTTATTGCTGCAGTTCCTGCACAGGTACTAACTGCAACAGTAAGAACATAATCAATGGATAATGCTGCCCCTGCTACAAGACCTGGTACAGTTCCAAGATTATCTTTAGCTACTATATATGACCCACCACCATCTGGGTAACTATCTATAGTTTGTCTATAAGAAAATACAAGTATAAACATTAAAGTCACTATGCACAAAGTTGCATAAAACATATACTTATATGACTCAGCTCCCACAGTAGATATTAAAACGAGCAAAATTGCCTCTCCAGCATACGCCACAGATGATATAGCATCACTAGACAAGATAGGCAGTCCCCAAAATACATTAAACTTTTCATTTTTTAATTCGTCTGTTTTTAAAGTTTTTCCAATAAGGAATTTACCTAACTTTAACTCCATTTTTACACCTCTACAAAGTTATATTTTAATTATGGAATGATTATATATCATTCTATATTTTTGTCATAGCTCTTATTCTTACATTTTATCTTCATTTTATTTTAAATTTGGTGGTCTATTCATATAGAATTTCTATTACGTTTATTTTTTAATTAATGCTAGTCCTAGAATGAATATCGATATATTAAAAATAATTTCAACATTCGCAATTGTAACTCTATTGAATATTTACTTTTCATTTAATCATTACTTATTTGTTATAAAACATAAATATCATATATATTTGATAAAATAAAAAAATGAAACTAAATGTGTATGAATTTAGTTTCATTTTTTATTATTATATTTTATTTTTTAATATATCATTTTCTACAAAATTTAAAAGCATAGCTTCTCTCAAATTTTCTGCAATTTTTATACCTTCTAAGCTTTCAAGTATTTTAAATGCAAAATGTATGGCTGTAGCTGGTCCTCTACTTGTTATAATATTACCATCCTGCACAACCATATCTTCACTATAAACAACCTCTCCTAGCTGTTCTTCAAAACCTGGATAAGATGTACCTTTTTTACCATCAAGCACTCCTGCTCTTCCAAGAACTATGGGTCCTGCGCATATAGCTGCTACGATTTTGTTTTCTTTATTGAATTTTTTTACAAGTTCTATTACTTTTTCACTATCTCTTAAATTAGAAGCTCCCGGCATTCCTCCTGGAATAACCACCGCATCATATTTGTTCACATCCACCTTTTCCAGAAGATTATTAGCTTTTACATGTATACTGTGCGAGCCAAGAACTTCCTCCTCACCATCTATAGAACATGTTATACAGTGCACACCACCTCTTCTTAATACATCTACTACTGTTAACGCTTCTACTTCCTCAAATCCCTTTGCTAATAAAACTATAGCTTTTTTCATAAACTTATCAATCCCTTCTAAAATTTCTACTAATAAAAACCTGCTAAGGTTTCATAAAAGAAACCTTAGCAGGTCTTTTGCTTCAAAGGCTGGTTATTATTTAGCCCATCCCATAGATCTCTTTACAGCTTCATGCCATCCTTCTAGTAATTTTCCTTTTTTGTCTTCTTCCATGTTAGGTTCAAAGCTTCTTGATAAAGCCCAGTTTTTAACTACATCATCTCTATTTTTCCAATATCCTACAGCTATACCAGCAAGGTAAGCTGCTCCAAGTGCTGTAGTTTCAATTACTTCAGGCCTATCAACTTGTACGCCTAATATATCTGATTGGAATTGCATTAAGAAATTGTTAGCACATGCTCCTCCATCTACTTTTAAAGCCTTGAGTTCTATACCTGAATCTTCTTGCATAGCTTTAAGTACATCATAAGTTTGATATGCAAGTGACTCTACTGTAGCTCTTATAAAATGCTCCTTTTTAGCACCTCTAGTTAATCCAACCATTGTACCTCTAGCATATTGATCCCAATATGGCGCACCTATTCCTACAAAAGCAGGAACTAAGTATACCCCATTAGTATCTTCTACTGCTGTACAATATTTTTCTGATTCTGGAGCAGATTTAATCATTCTAAGTTCATCTCTAAGCCATTGTATAGCAGCTCCTCCTATAAATATACTTCCTTCTAAAGCATATTCAACCTTTCCATCTATACCAACTGCTATAGTTGTTAATAATCCATTTTTAGACTCAACAGCTTTTTCTCCTGTATTCATAAGTAAGAAACATCCTGTACCATAAGTATTTTTAGCTGTTCCTGGTTTAAAACATGTTTGCCCAAATAAAGCAGCTTGCTGATCTCCTGCATCACCAGCTATCTTAATTGGTGCTCCAAATAATTTTTCATCAGTTTCGCCATATACACAACTTGATGGTTTTACTTCTGGAAGCATGGATTCTGGTATATCTAAAATCTCTAATAATTCTTTATCCCATTTCAATTCATGTATGTTAAATAGCATAGTTCTAGATGCATTTGTATAATCGGTTACATGGATTTTACCTTTTGTTAAATTCCACATAAGCCAAGTATCTATATTACCAAAAGCTAAATTTCCTGCTTCTGCTTCTTTTCTAGCACCTGGTATATTATCAAGTATCCATTTTACTTTTGTTCCTGAGAAATATGCATCTAATATAAGGCCAGTTTTTTCCTTTATAATTTTATCTACGCCTTTAGCTTTTAATTCATCACAATATGAGGAAGTTCTTCTACACTGCCAAACTATTGCATTATATATAGGTAATCCAGTTCTCTTATCCCATACTACTGTAGTTTCTCTTTGATTTGTAATACCTATAGCAGCTACATCATCTGCACTTATATTAGCTTTTAATAGAGCTTCCGATGCTACAGCAAATTGAGTAGCCCATATTTCCATCGGATCATGCTCAACCCAGCCTGCTTCTGGATACATTTGTTTGAATTCTTTTTGAGCTACACTTACAATTAAACCCTTTTCATTAAATAATATACACCTTGAACTTGTAGTTCCTTGATCCAATGCCATTACATACTTCGCCATAATCCATTCCTCCTCAAATTTATATAAAATGCTAATGTTTTCTATAATTTTTAATTTAATAATATGAATTTTAAAACATTATAAGTTCCATAACTGAGATGCAGTAGTTGATATAGCTACCGCACCTGCAGATAATGATTCTATAACATCTTTTTTAGTTTTTATAAGTCCGCCTGCTATTATACAACTATTGGTTTCTTGTTGTATAACACTTATTATTTTACTTGCAACCCCAGGCATAACCTCTACTGCATTTGGCTTATTCTCATGAATATTTTTTATACCTGTTTTTATTGAAAGTGAGTCCATTATAAACACTCTCAATATTGTATATAAGCCTAGTTGGTTGCCATATTTTATATTTGACGTTTTTGTACTTATAATACCTTGAGGATTCACATTCTCTTTTATATATCTTATACCCGCAGAATCTCCTCTAAGCCCTTCAATTAAATCTACATGTACAAAAACCATTTTATTTTTTTCTTTCAATCTAGAACATATTTTAGATATAGTTAAAATGTCTCCATATAATACAAATACAATGGAAGCCTTGCTTAATAAAGCCTTGTCTAAATCATGATCATTTCTTATTGCTACTATTATTGGATTTGCTATTAATCTTTCTTTTAATTTCATATTACTTTGAGACTCCTTTGTTAATTTTTCTATTTTTTGTATATTTTAATTTTATCACTTTTGAATTTTGTTGCAAGTTATAAAATCAAAAGAGTCCAAAGTTTTCAAAATTTAAAATACAGCAACAAATAATAAAGCACCTAGAAGTCCTCCAACTATAGGTCCCAAAACTGGTACCCAAGAATAAGACCAATCTGAATCACCTTTTCCTGCTATAGGAAGTATAGCATGTGCTATTCTTGGTGATAAATCTCTGGCTGGATTCATAGCATATCCTGTAGGTCCTCCCAAAGATGCACCTAAAGCAAAGATTAGAAATGCTACAAAAAGTGTTCCAAATCCATCTGCAGCTTTTGAAGCACCTATACCCATAATACTAAATACCAATGTAGCTGTAGCTAAAACCTCAGTTAAAAAGTTTGCTTTTAAATTTCTTATAGCTGGAGCTGTACAGAATATTCCAAGCTTAGCTGCTTTATCTTCTGTTTGTTCCCAGTGTGGTAAATAAGTTAACCATACTAAAGCTGCTCCTACTACACCACCTAACATTTGAGCAATTACATATCCTGGTACTTCTGCTGCTGGAAATTTACCTACAGCAGCTAGCCCTATGGTAAGTGCTGGATTTAAGTGCGCTCCACTTATACCACCAAATATATATGCAGGAAGTCCAACTGCTATAGCCCATCCTGCTGTTATAACTATCCAGCCTCCATTTTGACCTTTACTTTTAGTTAATGTACAGTTTGCACAAACTCCATCTCCTAAGTACACCAAAATCATAGTTCCTAGAAATTCGGCCATCATTTTTGACATAATATCCTACCCCCTTAATTAAATTTTCCAAACTTGTTTGTAACCGGTTACAAACAGGTTTGAATAAAATCTCCATTTTATAAAATAAATACCAATACATATGGCAATAAAAAAAGCCGACTTTAAGACAAACCTCACATAGGCTTCTCAAAAAGCGGCTCTCTAAATCTCTGCCACAATCATTATTCTATAAAATAGCTTATATTAATAATAGCATATATATATACATATATCAATATTTTTTAAAAGTTCAAATTAGCTAAATTTATCTATATGTTGATATTTTTTTCACTATCAAATCACATTTTATACTTGTTTTATTGCATCATTTTTCTATAATCAAACTTAAAATGAGTTTTATTTTATAGATTGAATTTTAACTTCTTTTATGTAATCTTCCATTTCCAATATTGTTATGCATTTTCCTCTTCCTGCTCTATTTTGAATCTTAATGTCATCAATATCCACATCAATTGTAATGCTTTGTGAAGATTTTAATAAAAATCTATTATTTAAACATTTTTTACAGCTTAAAATTTCCGAATAAATTACTTCATCATCTTCTTTCAAGCTTATACCTGTAACACCAGAAGCTATCTTTCCCATTGAATTTATAGTATTTCCTTGAAATCTTATACACATAGCTTTTTTGGTTATCATAACTATCTCTTCTTCACTATTTAGTGATAGTTGAACATTTATTAAAGCATCCTTATCACTTTTAAATTTATAACCTATGGTAGAAAAATAATCTCCTTCAAATTCCTTTAAAGATGTCTTCTTAACCATACCTCTCTTTGTAAAAAAGTATATATTGCCATTATCAAAATCACTAACAGATGCAATATTTATAATATTATCCCTATCAACACCATCCCATATATCCTTTATGCTTATTCCCTGATCTCCAATATTCTGTAGAATAAGAGCTGATGTAGAAAATACAGTCCCGTCCTTTGAAAAAATCAAAATCTTACTTTTTGAATCTGTACTCACATTTAAAGTTTTACTACTCATTCTATTTTTGTCACTGGCTTTAATTATTCCAAATCTATTTATACTTAAATTAAATGTTTTAAACTCAAATTCCGTAGTAAAATCTATATTTATTATTTTATCATTAGAACTTAAATTTACTAATTGCAATCCCATTATATTTCTATCTGATTCTTCTATTTTAGGTTCTTCAACTACAAATTTAAGTCCCTTATCTGTTTCAATATTTATAAAGGTCTCTTTCCTATCTTTTGGTGCAATAATAACTTTTAGAACTTTTTCTTCATTTTTTAACTTTAATGCCATAATCTTAGTGTAATTAGTATTAAATTTATCTACACCTGTCTTTTTTACAATTCCTCTATCAGTAAAGAACATTAAATTCTGAGACTCCATAAAATCATTTTCAGAATAAACTGCCACAATACTTTCTTGACTTACATCTAGTGTTTTTATTATACTTTCTATTCTTTCCCCTTTATCCTTCCACTTAAATTCTGGAATATTTATGCCTTTACTCTGATACATGTTTCCTTTATCAGTAAAAAACATTAGGGTACTTTTAGTATTGGAGTTAATTAGAAATTTATTAAAATCTCCTTCTCTATACTCTATATCTCCTACTTCAGCATTAATTCTATTGTAAGTTTTTAATGGTATCCTTTTAATGAATCCTTCATTAGACATAGTTATAACTATGTCTTCTTCTACTATAAGTTCTTCTAAATTTATTTTAGCCTCATCATCATTTTCAACTATTGTAGTTTTTCTATGATCACCATATTTTTCTCTTATTTCTATAAGCTCTTTTTTTATTATTTTTAAAAGCTCCTTTTCGCTGGAAAGTATTTTATTTAATCTTTTTATTTCTTTTTCAAGTTCTTTATGTTCTTTTTCAAAAGCTACAATTTCAAGTCCTGTAAGTCTATATAACATAAGTTCTAATATAGCTTCTGACTGAACCTCTGTAAATCCAAAACCTTCTATTAAATTTTTTCCTGCATCCTTTTTTGATTTGGAACTTCTTATAACTTTAATAATCTCATCCATTATACCTATAGCTTTTATAAAGCCTTCAACAATATGAAATCTTTTAGCTGCTATTTCCAATTCTCTTTCAGTTCTTCTTTTTATTACATCTTTTTGATGCTCTATATAGTGATAAAGTATGGTTTTTAGGCCCATAGTTTGAGGTTTTCCTTTTGCTAAAGCTACCATATTAAAAGAAACGTTACACTGCATATCCGTTCTCTTGAAAAGATATTTTAATACTTTATCTACAGTTTCTTCATCTGAAGACTTTTTAAATTCTATTACAGCTCTAACTCCTGTTCTATCTGACTCATCTCTTATATCAGAAATAGACTCTAAAGCTTTTGCATGTTTTTTATCTGCCGTCATTTCAGATATAGTTTGAAGTAATTTCGCTTTACTTCTTCTATAAGGAAATTCTGTTATAACAATACCTAGTCTTCCACTTTCTAATCTTTCTATAGAGGTTTTAGATCTTAATGTAACTCTACCTTCTCCTGTTTCATAAGCCGATAGAAGAGATTTTTTTCCTATTATGATTCCACCTGTAGGTAAATCAGGTCCTTTTATGTATTCCATAAGTTCTCTTGTATCTATATCTGATTTATCAATACAAGCAATAGTTGCATCTATTACCTCTTTTAAATTATGTGGTGGTATATTAGTAGCAAGTCCTACAGCTATTCCAAAGGCTCCATTTACCAAAAGATTTGGATATTTAGCTGGAAGTACTTCTGGTTCTTTTTCAGAAGCAGAATAGTTATCCATCATATCCACTACACCTTTATCTATATCCCTTATTAATTCCATAGCAATTGGAGTAAGTCTTGCCTCAGTATAACGCATAGCAGCAGCATTATCTCCATCCTGACTTCCCCAATTACCATGACCATCTATAAGTGGTTTTCTTGTAGTAAACTCTTGAGCCAATATTACCATAGCATCATACACAGATGTATCACCATGAGGATGATATTTACCAAGTATGTCTCCTACTATTCTAGCTGATTTATAATAAGGCTTATCCGGAAAAGCCTTAAGCATATATGAACCATACAGTATTCTTCTATGTACAGGTTTAAGTCCATCACGTACATCAGGAAGAGCCCTATCCTTAGCTACTTCTACGGCATAGGGCAGATAGTTCTCAGGCATAGCTTCTTCTATAGAAACTTTTATTATATTATTATCTACTGGAATTGTTGTTTTCTTAGACATCAATTACCTCCTAATGTGAGTTTTTAGTATAGTTTAATCATCAAATACAGCGTACTTGTACATATAGTTTTTTCTAGGTGCAACTACATCACCCATAAGCAGTGATACCATCTTTTCTGCTTTTGCAGCATCTTCTATGGTAATCTGTTGAAGGGTTCTAGTTTCAGGATTTAATGTTGTTTCCCAAAGCTGATCTGGATTCATTTCTCCAAGTCCTTTATATCTTTGTATTAAAGCACCTTTTCCTACTTGTTTTTTTTCTTTTTCTAATTCTTCATCACTATAAGCATATCTAACAATTTCCTTGTTCTTATTCTGTTTATATACCTTATATAGAGGAGGAAGTGCTATATAAAGATGACCATTAGATATTATCTGTCTCATATATCTATATATATAAGTCATCCATAGAGTTCTTATATGATATCCATCTACATCAGCATCTGACATTATTATTATTTTATCATATTTAAGATCTTGTTCTTTATAATTTTGAAGAACCCCTGTACCTATTGCAGTATTGAATATTTTCAACTCTTCACTCCCAAGTACATTTTCTAACTTTTGTTTTTCAGTATTCATTATTTTACCTTTAGAAGGCATTATAGTTTGAAATCTTCTATCTCTAGCTTGTTTAGCAGATCCACCAGCTGAATCTCCCTCAACAACTATGAATTCACAAAAAGAAGAATCTTTTAGTGTACAAACCGCTATTTTTCCAGCAAGTGGAGCAGTTCCCTTACCTATTTTTTTCTTTTCAGCTTCATTTATTTTTTTTATTTTTTCACGCCTTGCAGCTGCATCTATAGCATTATTAATAATCGAACTAGCTGTGTCCTTGTTATCTTCTATCCATTCAGAAAACTTGGTATAAGCTAAATCATTCATCATTGTGTAAGCTTCAGTATTACCAAGCTTTGTTTTTGTTTGTCCTTCAAATATAGGATTAGTTATTTTTATTCTGACTATAGCAGTCATTCCTTCTCTTAAATCGTCACCTTCAAACTCTTTATCTTTTTCTTTTAATAGATTTAGTTTTTTAGTCCACTCTTTAAAAGCTCTTGTCATCCCGGCTTTAAATCCACTTTCATGAGTTCCTGATTCTGTAGTCGGAATATTATTTACATAACTTGCTATATACTCTGTTGTAGAATCTGTAAATTGAACACAAACTTCGCTGTACATGCTAATACCATTTACTTCTCTTTCTCCTTCAAAAAGTATTGGTGGCGTATGCAGCGCTGTTTTACTCTCATTTAAATATTCTATAAAATCTAAAAGACCTCTTTCTGAATGGTATTCCTTTTCTACCACTTCATCTTCTCTTTTATCGATAATTTTTAGTGTTATACCTTTATTTTGAAAAGCCAATTCTTGAAGCCTTTCATCTATTACATCAAACTTAAATTCTGTATTAGAAAATATATCTTTATCTGGTAAAAATGTCACCTTTGTTCCAGTTTCTTTTGTATCGCCTACTACCTTTAGTGCAGTCACTGGCGTACCTGGCATCTCTCTTTTTAAAGACTTATCATAGGCATATTCAAACCTTTGGGTATATATATGTCCATTTTGCTTTATTTCAACTACTATCCATTTTGAAAGTGCATTAACTACTGCAGCACCAACACCATGAAGTCCTCCAGAAGTTTTATAAACATCATTATTAAACTTACCACCTGTATGAAGTTCAGTAAATACCATTTCTACACCAGACTTTTTCTTCACCGGATGTATTCCCGTAGGTATTCCTCTACCATTATCTATAATAGTTACACTTTTATCTTTATTTAAAATTACTATAGCCTTATCTCCAAAGCCATTGGATATTTCATCTATAGAATTATCTAAAATTTCCCATATACAATGATGAAGTCCTTTACTTCCCGTAGAACCTATATACATACCAGGTCTTACCCTAACTGGTTCTAATTTTTCTAGAGAAGTCAATGCAGTGACATCATAAACCTGTACTTTTTCCTCTCTCTGTTCCATTCGTATCCTCCATAATTTTATTCTTAATAGTATACATTTTATCAAAAACTCAAAATAAAAACAAATGTTCTTATTTATTTTACAAAACTCATATATTGACTTATTATACAACAGCATTTTTGTTTTAACAACAGTGGCCATACACTAAATTCCATTTTTTACATAATACTTGTCAAGACACCTCGAAGCAACTTGATTCATTGTAAACATAGTATGACACAATATTAAAGAACAATGAAAGTTTAAAATACAAACTTTCATTGCTCTTTAATATTGTGTCGCAATACACTTAAATTTCTATATTATATTTTTTTATCTTACTATATAAGGTATTTCTTCTTATCCCTAATGCTTCTGCTGAATGAGTAATATTCCCTTTAAATTTCTTTAACACTTTAATCAGATGTTCCTTCTCTGCAAAATCCAATTTTAGTGAATCCTCACTAATATTTATCAATACCTCATTATAGCAGTTTCCCTTTTGGAAGTAACCTGCAGGGATAGATTCAGTATTTATAATTAATTCAACAACATTTTCCAATTCTCTTATATTACCTGGCCAGCTATAGCTAATAATTTCTTTCAACCATTCCTCTGATATAGAAGGTTCTTTCTTCTCTAATCTTTTTGATATATTTTTAATCAAATATCTAATAATAAGAGGTATATCACCCTTTCTTTCTCTTAAAGGAGGTAAAAATAGTGGTAATACATTAAGTCTATAATATAGATCCTTTCTAAACCTTCCAAGTTCCACCTCTTTTTTTAAATCTCTATTTGTAGCAGCTATTATTCTTACATCTACAGGTATAGACCTTGAACTTCCAATCCTTGTTATTACACCTTCTTGTACAACTCTTAAAAGTTTTGTTTGCATATCAAGAGGCATTTCTCCTATTTCATCTAGCATTATAGTTCCACCATCTGCTAGTTCAAATTTTCCACGATTACCACCTTTTTTAGCACCTGTAAAAGCACCTTCATCATATCCAAAAAGTTCAGATTCTATAAGCTGCTTTGGAATTGCTCCACAGTTTAAGGCTATAAAAGGTCCATCGACTCTGCTGCTGTAATTATGAATAGATTGTGCAAATACCTCTTTCCCAGTTCCACTTTCTCCCATTATAAGTATAGTTGATTTGCTATCAGAAATTTTCTTAGCATATTCTACAACCTTCATAAAATTCTCATCTTGTCCAATTACCTTGTCAAAAGTATAATAAGCCTGACCATCATTTTTCTTCTTTATTTTTTTAGTTTCTTCAAAAACATATACTACTTCAATATCATCCTCTTCACAATTATATATTGAACTAACCATTAAATTACATCTAAAGTTGTTTCTCAATGTCCTTATATTTACTTCTCGTGAAAAACTTTCACCTAAGTATATAGCATTTTTTATTTCACTCCAGTTTTCTATAAGTTGATTCATTTCGTATGCCTTTAATTTATTGATACTATTACTGCCAAACATATCTAATGCCTTATTGTTACAAATTTTTATTTTTCCATTCATATCAGATGTTATTATAGCAACAGGAATAGAATTAAATATATTTTTTACATGCTTATTATTTATATTCTGAATTCTATTATATTCTTTTACCTTCAACATCTCTTCTATAGCATTAGATGCTGCTATAACCATTCCTAATGTATGTGAATGTACACATTCAATATATCCAGTAAGATTTAAAACTCCTATAAGTTGTCCATGACTATCTTTTATAGGTGCTGCCGAACAAGTCCAATTATGATATGCTTTTATAAAATGATCTTTTCCTGAAACTTGAATTGGCTTTCTGCTATTTATAACCATACTCATAGCATTAGTTCCAATATTTTCTTCATTCATAAAAGCCCCAGGCAGCATTTTTAAAGAAAATGCTTTTGAAAGTATCTTTTCATCACCTATAGCATTTAATATACATCCTTCCCCATCTGTAAGAAGCATAAAAAAATTAAATCCTTTTACAAAATTAATTAGTTGTTCCATATATGGTGCTGCAGTTACTATTAAATTCCTGTTATCCGTAAATTTCTTCTGCAATTCTCCATGAGATATAATTTTTTTACTATAAACTTGATGTAAATCAATGCTAAATCTTTCACATCTCTCATGCGAAAGTTCTATATCTGACTTAGAAGTAAGTATATTCATTATAACCCCTCCATTATAACTATAATAACTGTCTCCACTTCCATTTTTCATTTTCTATATCCCAAGAAAATTCATTTATGCAGCCATAGTTTTGGTCTATATCAAACATACGTTTTAACGGCAATGATAAAATGGTGCTTATTATTACTCTGTTCACTCCTGCATGAGCAATTATAAGTATGTTTCCATGCGTATTTTTTATAATGGATTCCAAAACATGTTTAACCCTTTCTCTAACATCATTAAAACTTTCTCCACCTTCAGGTGTAAAACTATCTATATTTCTTCCTCTTTCTTTAAATTGCTCTGGGAAATAATTTTTTATATGATTAAAAGTCTTCCCTTCCCATTTTCCCATATTTATTTCTATCAATTCTTTAGCAAAAACTTTTTCAACATTTCTATCTTCTAAAATTATATTTGCAGTTTCAACACATCTTGTTAATGGACTTAAATATGCCTTTTCTAAATGTATGTTAGAAAAAAATTTTTTAATTTTTTTTGCTTGTAGAACTCCTTCTGCATTTAGTGGTATATCTGTAATTCCAATATATCTTTTCTCACTACCCATATTTATTTTTCCATGTCTTATTAAATAAATTTTTCTATTCATAAATAAAACTTTTCCCCTGTTAGCTTTTCTATCTTTCGTTGAATTTTTTCAGCTTCATTAAACCTTTTTTTAACTCTCTTTAAAGCTTGGGGATTACATTGGAACTTTATTGAATATTCAGAAAACCTTTCCTGAAGTTCTACATATTTATCCTCTTTTACGAGTTTATCTGCTAAATATAATATTTCATTTTCCGTAATTCCACTATTTTCATGTGTTTCAATATCCATATGAGTTGATATTATCTTTCCAACATGTTCATAGCCTAAATCTTTTAATATTTTTCCTCCTACTTCAGCATGATCTTTTTCATTTCTAGCTAGATCATGTAAAAGGGCTGAAGCTCTCATGACATTTTTATTGAAATTACATTCTATTTCGTTTAATTTTCCCAAAATTTTCAAAGAAATCTTCGATACTTCCTCACAATGTCTTATTACATTATAAGGTACACCATATAATCTTAAAATGCAATAACATTCTTCTATAGCTGGCGAATTAAATTTAAAATATTCTTGTAATTTTTCATAATCTTCTTTAGTATCCATATCCATCAATATACTTTTATCAAAAACTGGAACATCTGTAGAATCTTCCTTATATCTTTCTAATATACTCTTTAATCCACCTTCTCCATTACTATTTATTATTGGCTCATTATATTTACAACTTATAAGAGGTGGATGACCTAATTCACTATTAAAACTAGGGTATATAATTCCTTTGTCACATTCCAAATATTTATTTTTTAAGCTTTGCATTGTATGTGATTTAACAAGTGGTATATCCACAGGCAGCATGAAAAATCCATTAATTTCACTATCTAAAGCTTTTACACCTGTTACTATAGAAGAAAACATGCCTTCAGAGTAATTTTCATTTTTTACACATTTAACTTTTGAATTCTTTAAGGTTTCTATTATTTCATTCGCTCTATGCCCTACTACTACTATAATATTATTAATTCCTGAAGCTTTAAAAGTATTAACAACATTTTCTACTGCAGTATATTCTCCAAATTTCAAAAGGGGTTTAAACCCCTTCATTCTGGAAGAATATCCTGCAGATATAATTATAGCTCCAAAATTATCTTCTTTCATTAAGCGGCTCTCTTTTAACTTTAATTAATTCTGCAACAATACTTACTGCTATTTCTTCAGGAGTTTGAGCAAATATAGAAACACCTATAGGACTATACACTTTTTTTAAATCCTCTGAAGTATATCCTTCGCTTAAAAGACTATTATAAACAAATTCTCTCTTTTTCCTACTTCCTATCATCCCTATATATTTAGCATCAGTTCTTAATACCTGTGATAATACATCTTTATCATATGCGTGTCCTCTTGTGACTATTATAATATAACTATTATTATTCACTTTTATATGTTGTAGAATATTTTCAAATGAAGAAATTACTTTTACTTCTTCAACAGTTTTAAATCTTTCTCTATTTGCAAATTCATCTCTATCATCTATAACAACAGTTTTGAAATCCAACATGTTAGTTATCTGTGCAATTTTTTGTGATACATGTCCAGCTCCTATTATATACACAATTTCATTATTTAAAATAGGTTCTATTAAATACTGTTCTCCTTCTAAATTAACGTTTTTCATAGCAATATTCTTAAAATCTTCTCTTATTCTCCTACATATTAACTGAACTGTGTTATCTTCTTCTCCATAAAATGATGATTCACCACAAATCCATTTATCTATTTTCCTTACACTGATATCTTCTTTAGGTATTTTAGTTATAACTGCAAAATTATCACCCTTCACTTTAATTTGAAATGCACTTTTATATATATCCACCATTTTACTATCATTATAATCTACATATTCTAAAAGCAGTTTAACATTTCCTCCACAAGCTGCTCCTAATGCTGCAGCTCCTTCATTAGTTAACGAAAAACTTTTAACCATGGAAAATCCATCTTGAAAAACCTTTGAAGATAATTTTATAGCCATAGCCTCAAATATACCTCCACCTATAGTACCTACAATTGAAAAATCTCTTTTTATAATCATCTTTGCCCCTTCTTCTCTAGGTGCAGATCCATGCTTTTCTAAAATAGTGGCTAATACAAAATCTTCCTTACTTTCTAAAAGCTCAATCATAGATTCATATATGTCTTTCATAGTCACCCATCCCTCCTGCAATCACATATTTTACGCTTTATCATACTGTTCTTAACCTGAGCTGTTTCTTTCAAGTATCTTATAGAAACATCTAAATTCTTTTTATTTGCTGACACAAGTTCTTTTATACTGCCTTCAAGTATCTGTTTTATTTTATAAAAATCTTCTTCTTTTTTTACAGCAATATATACACATATTAAATTTCCCTCTTGGACATAGACTTTGTAATTTATTACCTCTTCATAAGATAAAATTAGTTCATCTAAGTCTCTCATATATATAAATTCACTATCTCCTACTTCAAATCTATTTTCTATTCTCCCAAGAGATCTGCTCATAGTTTTTAAAAAAGTGCCACAAGCACAACTATCTATATTAAAACGTGCCAGATCTCCAGTTCTATATCTTATCAAAGGCATTCCTTCTCTTGTAAGTGTAGTAAATACTATCTCTCCATATTCTCCATCTTTTACTACCTCACCTGTATAAGGATCTACTATTTCGAAATACAAGTCATTCTCTCTCATATGATACCCATTTAGAGCTTCACACTCTACTCCACCGCCATAACCCATTTCTGTCATGCCATAATGTGTAAAAACCTTGCATTGAAATTTACTTGTAATTTCTGTTATCAAAGTTTCTGGTACATAATCAGTACTTAAAAGAATTTTTCTTATATTATTTTTAAAGGTTTCACTTTCTATCCTTGAAAAATGAAGAACTTGTGTTGGGATTCCCACTATACAAGTTATTTTTCTATTTTTTATAAACTCTGCAGCATCTTTTAAATCTGAGAGTATTCCATATACATAACACCCTATATTTATTTCATCTAAAGCCTTTTTTAGCAAATCACCTATACTACCATAACTATTACCAGGCAAAAGAACAAGTACTCTATCATTTTCATTTACTAGAGATCTCATTCCATACTTAAAAAATTCAACTGTAAGCTTTAAATCATTTTCAGTAAAATATATTCTTTTTTCTTCTCCACTTGTTCCTGAACTTTTTAATGTAACTATTCTAGAAATTTCTCTTTGAGGTACACATAAAAACTTATTAGAAAATTCTCTTATATATTCAGGTAGTGTAAAAGAAATTTTCTGAAAATGTTTAAATGATTTTATATCAGCTTCATCAATATCTTTCAAATATTCACTATAAAATTCACTATATTTTTTTACATACTTTATAACTTTCTTTATTTTACTCAACTGATATTCTTCTAGATCCGCTCTAGTTTTTTCTTTTATCTCTGTTTCGCTTACTATCCACGTTTCAAGCGGTGTCAACTTCATTTTGCATCCTCCATATTAACCTTGCAATTTCTATAAATGTAACTTCCATTTGCATCTGTAATATTATACATACAAAATGGTATAAGTTTCCCTTCACTGTTCACTACATGAATACAACAATCTTTAACTCTTTCTAAATCTACATTCCACACATCTTGAAAAGCCATACCAGATATACTAAAGGAATAATTTCTTATACTATACAATATTTCATCCCAGCTGCTTACTTTATTAGATTTTATTTTTACATTTGAATCAGATGCTTTTCTAAAAGACCAGTTTCGTGAGACAAACTCCTTTGCCTTTTTTGCGCCTTCTTCTGCCTTTTCATTTGTACAACAGCAGCTACTTTTATTATTTGTAACATTTATTAATTCACTTTTATTTTTATATATATAATTACCATGAAAAGAACATAATGCATTTTCACAACCTGGTGGTTTCATACTATCAAGTTTAACCTTACCCTCTGTCTGCTTTTCTATATTTTCTATAATTTCAGGAAGTGTAATCCTTTCTTCATCCTTAGGAATAGCTGGTACCCTACCAAAATAACTTACAGGTTGAAAATGCACCCCTCTTACTGTAGGTATATTGTTCAAAGCAAAATTTATGATTTCTCCTATATTATCCACATTTACTTCAGGAACTACAGTAGGTACCAATACTACACCTATATCATACTTTTTACAGTTTTCTATTGCCTTTATTTTTATATCTAAAAGTTCTGATCCCCTTAATTTTTTATATATTAAATTATTTGTACCATCAAACTGCAAAAATATTGAACTAAGTCCCGATTCTTTTAACTTCTTAGTATACTCCTCATCTTGTGCCATACGTATGCCATTAGTATTTAATTGTATGAATTTAAAGCCTAAATTTATTCCTAGCTCTATTATTTCAGGCAAATCATCCCTTAATGTAGGTTCGCCTCCTGACAGCTGTATATTACATGCACCAGAAGCCTCTAATACTCTCTCATACATAAATTTTATTTTTTCTATAGAAATGTCTTTTTCCTTATCTTTATAAGAATCTGCAAAACAAAATTTGCATTTTAAATTACATCTTTCAGTTATCTCTATTAAAGCTGTACAAGTATGCTGCCTATGTTCGCTGCAAAGACCACAGTCAAAAGGGCATCCCTTTTCAACCTTAGTATAAGGCTTTTTTATATAAGCTCTTTCTTTATTCCTAATCCAGCTTTCCATTGGAATACTTCCCTTCCACAAAATAGTTTTAAAACTACCGTGGTCTGAACAGTGCTTTTCCATGTAAACTTTATTACCCTCTAAAACCTTTTCTGCTTCTATTTTTTTTAAACAAACGGGACATAGACTTTCTGTTCTAGAAATTACATTTTTCATATATCTTCACGATCTCCAAATTCATAACCATATTTAAATATTATCTGCTGAACTTTTTCATAGCTTTTTATTAGTATGTCCCCACATTTTACAGGATAACTTACATTTCCATTGTCATCAGTTATTTTTTGTATTCCTATTATGTCCCTACATTCTGTACTTTCAAATTCCTCTTCAAACCAATCTATATATTCACTTAACATAGCTTGAAAATTTTCTTTACGATACTCTGTAGCCTCTCCCTTTCCAGCATAAAGTCCTATGACAGCTATGCCTCCAGTTAAAACGCCACAGGTTTTGTTATCAGCTCCTATTCCTCCACAAAGTCCATTTAGAGCTCTTATTAAATCTGTATTTTCTTTTTCTTCATCCTCTAGTGCTAATTTAAGCATTATTTGAGTGCAGCAAAAGCCGCTGGAAGCCAATTTATATATACGAAAAGCAGTATCATTCACAACATTCATCCACCTTTCTTGCTATCATTATAAAATACCCCGGTTTACAATTTTTTAACAAATTTTGAAATTCATTACCATCTATAGAGCATTGTGCAGCCTTATTCCAGAATACACTCATGGAACCATAAGAAAATATAGTTTTAACCATGAGTGCCTTTAACATATCGCTGCAATCTTCTAAAAGCATTATTTCAAAGCCAGCTTTTTCTATGTTTTCTCTAAGCAATTTTAAATTATGCAAACTTCTCATACAGCTGTTAACTGAAATTCCCTGAAGTTCATCTATGAATTCAGGTTTTTTAGCATACACATCTGTGGAAACAAACCATCCTCCAATTTTTAATACCCTAAATACTTCACTTATGACACCATCTAAATTTTCCATAAGAGAAAGTGTACATTCCGCAAAAACTCCATTAAACTTTTCATTTTCAAAAGGAATTTCTTCTCCTCTTCCTCTTACAAAATTTAAATGTCCATAATTTTTTTTCCCTATATCTATTAATTTTTCAGAAGGATCTATACCTACAGCCTTTATATTATATTTTTCATAAAGGTGATTTAATGTAGCCCCCATACCACATCCTAAATCCATTACAGAATCATTTGAAGAAAATTTACAAAACTCTACTGCTTTATCTGTAAGCGTAAATCCACCAGGCCTTAAAGTTGCACCTGTAATATTCCTCATATGTTCACTTTCATATGCATTACAGCAATTTGTCATTTATCCTCCAGCCCCTTTTCAACTTCAAGCATTTTTCCTAAAGCTAAATCTTCATTTATAATTACCATTTTGCATTCAGGACACTGCATAAGCTCTACTTCAAAATTTCCTCCAAGATAGCGAACTTTTACTTGTTTAAGTTCTAATTCCTTATTGCACTTATCACAAATCCATGGAGTTTTTTCGTCTTTATTAATCTTCATAATTATTCCTCCACTACTTCCATTCTGTGACTATAAACACTTTTAACTAAAATTTCATCTTCATTCTTTTCATATTCTATCCAATAAGTCACATTAATAATTCTAAGTCTACATAAATAATGTGAATTTTGTGGATTAAAAAATCTTTCTTTATTTCTTTCAGCATTATCCACTGCTTTTTCTACATCCTCAATCAAAATCAATCTATTTTCCATTTGATTTTGCACATCTTCAGGTATAGTCAATTTTAAATTATAGTCTTTTGCTAAATCATTTACTTCTTCATTCCATATTTCTTTTAACAGCTTTCTTTTAACAAGCATTCTATTTTCATGTCTGCTCGAAAGAGTTGGCATTTTTCTTGAAGCAGCTTTTTCCAAATCATCACTATAAATTAAATCTAAAATATGAAAAGTTTTCTTACCTTCATCTATAAATAAATCCTTACACATAGAACAATAAACTAAGTAATCTAAATCTCCCTCTTCTATTCTATCTTTAGCAAACTCTTTAGCATGTTCTTTATTAGCAAAGTATACAAGTCCTCCATAGCCACAGCATTTAGTCTTTTCCTTTGAAAATTTTAATTCTTCTACCTTGTGTCCTAAGGAATTTGCTATATTTCTTATGCTATCTTGAATTTTTTTATTATATCTAGTAGTACATGCATCGTGAACATTTAATACCAAATTTTCTTTTTCTTTATTATCAGTTGGAATTCCTTTTTCCTGCATAACTTCCCATAGAGAAATAAAACTTATATCTGGCATATATTTTTCAAATATACTACAGCAGCTGGAGCAAGCCAAAATAAAAGTTGGTTTTTCCATACTGTTCCATTTTTCTCTTATGGCTTCTATATTTTTTTGCATTAAATCCTGTCTTCCTGCCCAATCAGCCGGTGCACCGCAGCAACCTAACATAATGCCAACACCTTCTTCTAAATTGCTCATAAGATATTTATATATTTTATCAATGTACTCTGGAGATGAAGCAGGAAGTTGACATCCTGGATAAAACATGTATTTTACCTTTTCATAACCAGGCTGGCTTTTTACCATAGAAAAATAATTGCTGTTACTAAACTCCATATCCTTTAATGCAAAATCATGAGCAGATACAGGCATTTTTTCCCTTTGCACCATACTTTCTCTAGTTTCTTGTATTATATCTTTTACATTTAAGCTTGAAGGACAGGCTTCCTTACAAAGTCCACAAAGAGTACAGGAATTTATCATTTTGTTGGCATAGTGATCACCTAATATTATAGATTCATTATGGTTTATCACCCTTATATAACTTTTAGGCTTAATATCATATTTTTGCAAATGAGTACAAACTTTTACACACTCTTTACATTGACATTTTATACATCTGCCTGCTTCTTTAATGGCTTCCTGTTCGTTATATTCTAAAGAAGTTTTTTTAATTGCTTCTACACTTTCTATATCATCTAATTTAATTCTTAAGGATGTTTCATAAGCACCTTCATTTTCCCTTGATACTGTAAGAGAAATTTTTTGTATATATCTATCCATGGATACTACAGCTCTTCTTGCAGAACTTATAGAAAATATAACTGAATCGTTTTTATTGGCAATTCTACCACCTGCAAATAGAGGAGTATCTTCTACTTGAAAAGTTTCCATATCTATGTTTAAAGCTTTTTCCCAAGAACCAGTTCCTATATAAACTGCATCATACATACTTAATATTTTCTCTATTTCTACTGGATCTACTGGATGATTTAAATTCATTTTTATATTTCCTTTATTTACTACCTTTAACTCTTCTTCTATAATCTCTTTTGAAAGTTGTTCTCCTTGAAAATCCCAAAGCCTTCCGCCTATTTTATCACTTTTTTCATATACAGTAACTTCATAACCTTTTCTATCTAAATCAAAAGCAGCTGTAATACCACTTATACCTGCACCCACTACTGCAACCTTTTTCCCATTCTTAGGAATTGGAATAACTCTCTTATTAGAAGAAAAGCCTAGTTTCACTACGGCTTTTTCAAGTTCATGTATATTTATAGATCCACCTAATTTGCTTCTTACACAAGCATTTTCACAAGGATGATCACATATATTACCTATTATTCTTATAAAAGGAACCTTTTTTGCCATAATCTTATAAGCTTTTTTAAAATCTGATTTTTCTATTTCCTCTATAAAGTTTTTTACATTCATGTGCAGGGGGCAAGCTGCTACACAAGCTGAAGGTCTATCTTCAATACATAAGTCCTGCTTGCTCAATAATTTATTTAAATCCATAAAATTCTTTCCCCTCCTTTAAATGAAAAGGAATCAGAAACTTTAAAGAGGTACGTGGCACTTAAAACATAGGATTTAATCGTTTCTGATTCCTTTAGGGAGTCAATTTTAATTATATTTTACTATTTTTTTAATTCTTCAAGTGCTGCTAAAACTTTTTCTGGACGTGCAGGTAATTTTGTTATTTGCGCTCCAGTAGCATCATAAATTGCATTTATTATAGAAGCATGAGGCGCTGACAATGGCATTTCACCACTACCTGAAGCACCATATGGTCCAAGTGGTCTTGGAGTTTCTTGGTAAATTATTTCTATATGATCAGGTACATCTTTTACTTGTGGTATTCCACAAGCTGTAAGTGTAACATGTTTCTTTAAGTCTTCAAAATCTTCGCTTAAAGCAAGACCTATACCTTGAGCTAATCCACCATACATTTGACCATCACATACTAACTTATTTACTATAGTTCCAATATCAGCCGCTAAAGTAAGTTTTTCTACTTTAACTTTTCCTGTAGTAGTATCAACTTCTACCTCTGACAATAGAACACCATACATATAAGTTGGGAATGGATTTCCTTGACCAGTTGCTGGATCTGGAGCTGTACAAGGTGCTGTCCATTTTCCATCATATTTTAACTCTTTACCTGCAGCTACCATTTCATCATAAGTCATGTAAGTACCATCAGATTTTTTCATAGCTGCTAATAAATTTTCACAGGCAACTCTAGTAGCATTTCCTGTTAAAACGTTAGAACGGCTTCCACCTGAAGGACCGCTGTCTGGAGTAAATTCCATATCATTCATAAGTAATTTAATTTGTTCTGGAGCTATTCCTATTGGTCTTAAAGTTTCATGAGCTAAAGTTAAAGTTCCCATATCAGCTCCTTGGCCATGATCCTGCCAAGAGTTTCCTATAGTAACTCCTTCTTTAGTTAATTCTGCCCATGCATTTGAAGTATCTGGACCATCAAGACCGCAACCATAAATCAATAAAGAAGTTCCTACTCCATATTTCATATTTCCGCCCTTAGCATTTTTTTCTGCAGCTTTTTCTTTAGCAGTTTTATAATGAGGTCTTATTTTTTCAATCAAACCTGGAAGTGCAATTACATCTGGATCACAACCAGTAGGAGTCTTATCTCCTTCTCTATAAACATTCTTATATCTTAATTCAAGAGGATCTACTCCCATTTTTTTAGCTAATTTATCTACCAAAACTTCTGAAGCAAATAAACTTTGTGGTGAACCGTATCCTCTAAATGCTGAACCCCAAGCATGGTTTGTAGCAACAGTTCTTCCTTCTCCTCTTATATTTTCAATATTATATCCTGCACCCATAAATTGTGAACCTCTTGTAGTTACAAGATCACCAAATTCACAATATGGACCATGATCACAAGACCAATCAGTTTCTAATGCTTTAAATTTACCATCCTTATCAGCACCTAATTTAAGATGCATAAAGAAAGGTGATCTCTTTCCAGTATAAGTAATTTGTTGATACATGTTAAATTCTAAGTATACAACTCTCTTTGTTAATAATGCAGCTACTCCTAGAAGTCCTTCCATAGTTGGACTAAATTTATATCCAAAAGTACCTCCAGTAGGATTTTGAACTATCTTTAAGTCATCTAGTGGAACACCTATACCATCTGCTACCATTGCAGCGTGGATGTGTAATCCTATACTCTTTGAATGTACAATTAACTTTCCATTTTCATTAATATACGCAAATCCAACATCTGGTTCTAATGGAAGATGTGGTTGTCTTCCTACATATGAATCATCTTCAACTACATATTCTAGTGAATCCATTAAAGGCTCTGTATCTTCGCCTTTTATAGTCCCACATTCAAAATAAATATTTGGTGTTCCAGGGTGAATTTCCATTGCATCTTCAGCCATAGCTGCTGGTGCACTCATATATGCTGGAAGTTCTTCTATTTCAACTTTTACTTTTGCTGCAGCTGCTTCTGCTTGACATGGTGTATCTGCAAGTACCATAGCTATTGCATCACCAAATTGGAAAACCTTTTTATCACATAATATAGGTCTTTCCAATCCATCACCTTTATTTGTAGGGAAAGCCAATCCGTTTATTCTATTTGTACCAGGTACATCTTTATATGTTAAAACTCTGAAAACTCCAGGCATTTTTTCCGCTTCTGAAGTATCTATAGACAATATATTTGCATGAGATACTGTAGCTTGCACTAGTTTAATGTGTAATGTATCTTCTGGAAGCTTTAATCCTAAATCTGCTCCAAAATCCCAAGTACCTGTTACTTTTGCAAGAGCAGAAGGACGTATAGCATCTGAACCTAATAAGCTTTCTCCCTTTGGAAGCTTATACCATAGTTCTTCTTTTGTTACTTCACCGCGCATTAATCTTGCTGCTTCCATAACAGCATCAACTAATGGTACATATCCTGTACATCTACATACATTTCTATTTTTTTGGAACCAAGCTCTAACATCTTCTCTTGTTGGATTGCTATTGTGTTCAAGTAATACTTTAGCTGAAACTATAAATCCTGGAGTACAGTAACCACATTGTGCTGCGCCATGTATCATCCAAGCTAATTGCAGTGGATGAAGATGATTGTGATCTCCAACTCCTTCTATTGTTGTAATTTCTGCCTCATCACGAACTCTTTTAATTTTAGTTATACAAGACCTTACAACTTTACCATCTAAAATTACAGAACAGGCACCACATTCTCCTTTTCTACATCCAACTTTAGTTCCAGTAAGAAATGTTTGTTTTCTTAAAACATCTGCCAAAGATGTCTCTGGATCTGCTATAATAGTTCTTTTAACACCATTAACAATCAAATACTTTTTTAACATACTGTACCTCCCTAATTTTTGTTTAACAATAAAAAAATTTTACTTACTTGTTAACTATTATTAGCAATATCCATGCCACAAATTCAATTTATTTAATTTACTGAGTTTTCAATTAACTTATTTTTTTTTGCTCATTTTTTGCACAAAATCCTTTAAAAAATATTGTTCATTTTTCGAACACAGTTCATTTTTTGAGCATTTCTTAACCATTATTAACCATATTCATTATTATTAAAAGTATTTTTAAAAATTTATTTTTTTATTTTTAAAATTATATAATAAAATTTTAAAAAATTAACAGTAAAAGTTGATTTTTGCTAATCAAAAATCTTCCTTCACTGTCCTCTAAAAATGCTTTAAATAAATTTTTTAATTCAAAAGACCCTTTTAACTATTTATTTTCCATTAT
The DNA here is from genome assembly GCF_000633595.2 of Clostridium drakei. Taxonomy (GTDB): domain Bacteria; phylum Bacillota; class Clostridia; order Clostridiales; family Clostridiaceae; genus Clostridium_AM; species Clostridium_AM drakei. Next base: position 188,370 of record NZ_JIBU02000013.1, read on the forward strand.
GGCAAGAGCAACGGCTCCTATAACTCCCGCATCAGTCCCCAAAGCTGCTGGTACTATTTTAGTACTCTCACTCATAGCTTTAAAGCACCTTTTATCAACTACTTCTTTTACCTTCTGAAATACTATATTTCCTCCTTTTGAAACCCCTCCTCCAATTATCACCATTTCGGGGTCAAAAGAAGCAATTATATTAGCTACACATATTCCCAAATAATTTAATGCTTTATCAAGTACCTTTTGTGCTACAGCATCTCCTTTTTCAGCTTCTTTGAATACCTCATAAGCTGTAATCTTTTCATAAGAGGAAAGTGACGTCTTTTCCCCTCTTTCTACTGCTTCTTTTGCGGATCTCCCTATAGCAGTACCTGATGCCAAAGCCTCTGCACAACCATAATTACCACAATTACATTTTGGTCCATCCTTTTCTATAGTTGTATGCCCTATTTCTAATGCATTACAAGTATTTCCCCTATAAATTTTTCCATTTAATATAGCACCTCCACCTATTCCAGTAGAAACTGTTATAAATACCATATTATTTGTTCCTTGCCCAGCACCAAAAACATACTCCCCTATAGCTGCCGCATTGGCATCATTATCTAAATAGACTGGTATATTAAACTTATTTTTTAAAGGTTCAACTATATTAAAATTTTTAAAAGGAAGATTAGGAGTTGTTAAAATTATACCTTTTTTAGCATCTAAAGGTCCTGGAGATCCTACTCCTATAGCCAATATTTGATTTTTATCTATCTTGGATTCTTCTATTACTTTTTCTATAACTATAGTTATTCTATCTAGTACAACTTTTTCTCCTTGATTTGAATTTGTAGGAATAATATACTTTGAAACTATATCTCCATTAAAATCAGCAATAGCTCCAGATATTTTTGTCCCCCCTAAGTCAATTCCTATTACATACTTATTTGTCAATAATGTTACCCCCTGTAATTATATGTGCTATATTAACACTCATTAAATTTTCTATACAAAAAGGTCGGAACATCATTCCAACCTTTTTGTATAGTATAATCTCCGTATTAATTTATGTACTATCTATTCTGAAAACACCTTATTTACTAGTTTGACCAACTCTTCCTTTATTAAATCTTTTTTAATAAAATAGGTAGCGCCAAGTGTTTCACAAATGCCCATCTCATTAGCAAAATTCTTTTCACCGCCATCTGAAAGGACAATTATTTTTGCATTCTGATATTCATTTTTTAATTCTATCACAAGTTCAAGGCCACTTTTTTTCGGCATATATATATCAGTAATTATTAAATCAATATTACCTGATTTCTTATACACCTCAATTCCTTCTTCACCATCAGCAGCTTCAGATACTTTATAATTTGCTTCTTCTAAAATAAGTCTTATAAAGTTTCTAATAGTTGCAGAATCATCAACTACTAATATATTTTTTTTCCCCTTATCCATTAATTTAACCTCCCCTTTTTACCTTATAACATAAACATAAATTATTAATTCTAAATAAAATATTTAGTCTAAAAACATGATATATTATGTAATTTAAGGTCATTATATATATTTAACATCTCTAATTATATCAAAAATAATTCACAATAATTTTTAATTTTTATTTAAATTTAACATGCTTATAAAAACAAATATATATTAAATTTAAATATGGATTAAAAACTACATTTAATTCTACTTAAATCCAAATAAATCCATAATATTTTTTACCATATAATAAATTTATCCGCACTTTTTTCATTAGCACGGATTCTTTTTTATACTATCATAATAACACTCCTAATTGTAAATTTCAATATTTTTATACATATTCACCCAAGGAGTTGTTAACGCTTATACCTTAATATTAATAAATAAGAAATTTATAAAAAATAACCGGCAAAATATGTTTTGCTAATTGTATAAATGACTGCATAATCATCTATATTTTTACAGGCAAACTTCTCAATAAATAATTATGCAATCGTTTATATTAACTATGATCTTGTGATTTTCTGTTCAATCATATTCTCCACTTCTTCTTGTGTCAAACCACTAGCATTAATAACTGGAACTTTTGTGGAAGTATCACTAATACCCATCATATCTGTATTATAATCAGCTGTGACAATTGCATCCAAGTTTTCATATTTTGAAGTATTATTTTCAAAATTTCCACTTAAAGTTTCTACTGAATATCCTTTTGAACTCAAATAATCTGCAATCATAGACAATCCTTGTTCTATACCAATCCTTTTCATATGTTATCACCTCAGCTCTATTTTCTCCATTCATAGTTACTGATATACATACTTATTTTTGTAATTCATCAATTGTGTTACTCAAGCTTATAACATAGAAAATTTCAACTTAGTATAAGTACATTGCCACACGACTTTTTTGGTTGAGTCCGCATTGAATATATGACAATTTAATTATATGTGCACGCTTGAAGTTATTAGTTTGAATTTTAACTTTTATGCAGTGATATATGATAAGTATGTTATCATATTATCTAAATTGTTTTAGTATTATTCTTAAACTGTAAAAATTGAGTTTAAAACATCACAAAAATAAGGCTATTGAATTCAATACAACAGCCTTATTTATACTTTAAGTAAATGTTCTAACCAGGAAATATAAGGCATGCAGCAAAAAGTTTTTCGTAACCTTCAGATGCTCCTAATTCCATATAATCTATTTGATGACCTAATTGTTCAATTTCTTCCTTTACCTTACCAGACATAAGAGCCATATATGCACCTGTTTTAGATGAATTTCCAACATATACTAACTTATCCTGAACTTTTTCTGGTAAAATTCCTATTCCTACCAAACTGTCAGCTGATAAGTGAGCTCCAAATTGTCCTGCTACAATGACTTTATCAAGATTGTCCATATCAATATTAGCCTTTTTTAATAGAGCATAGAAGCCAGAAAGAATAGCACCCTTTGCTAATTGCACTTGGCGAATATCTCCTTGTGTAATTAGTATTTGGTCTGGATTACTTTCTAAAATAAACTGTCGTTTTCTGCCGTCCAATTGGATCATATCATAGCGATAATCTGATTCCTCTAATTTTTCTTTCTTTATAAATGCTCCATCTTTTTTTACAAGTTCTGTGCGGAGCAGCTCTTTTACAACAGCTAATATACCACTTCCACATATTCCTATTGGTTTTTTATCTCCAATAACCTGAACTTCAATTCCGCTTTCAGTAATTTTAACATCCTCAATTGCGCCTTCTGCTGCTCTCATTCCAGAACTAATATTCATTCCCTCTAAAGCTGGGCCAGCTGCACAAGAGCATGATAACAACTTTCCATGATTGGATAGAACAATTTCTCCATTAGTTCCAATATCTATAAACAGAACATTTTCCTTAGCTTTATGCAACTGACAAACATATGCTCCTGCTACAATATCTGCACCTATATAAGCCGAAACTGATGGAAGACAGTATAATCTAGCACCTGATGCTGCCTCTAAACCTATATCCTTTGCCAATACATTCTTTGACTTTGTGAATATTGGTGAATATGGAGACATTCCAATGGATGTAGCATCAATTCCCAAAAGAAGATGCATCATTGTACAATTTGCTGCAATAGAAATCTCATAAATATTTTTTCTATCTACTTTTGCCTTATTGCATATATCTCCAATCATCTCATTAATGGAATTTACAATTGCATATTGCAATTTTTCCTTTCCATCTTCAGGATTCTCCACTTCATAAGTTATTCTAGTTAAAACATCTAATCCAAAATTCTTTTGAGCATTGATCATAGAAGCTGTAGCTAATTCCTCACCTGTTTTCATATCAATTAGCGCTGTTACAACAGTTGTAGTTCCAATATCAACTGCAACTCCATAGAGAATACCTGTGGTATCTCCACTCTCAATTGCAATCAATTCTCTTCCATTAAAAACTCCTGTAACTTTTCCAGTTATGAATTCATGCTGCTGAAGCAATCTCCAATCAAATTTTTCAACATCAAATGTTTTACATATAAGCTCTTCAAAAGAACCTTGATTTTCTAATGTAGGTTTTTCTATTTCAAAAACCTCTTTATGAATTAAAGGATCAAATTCAAAATCAGGTGTATAGCCTGTAGTAAGTATGTCATGTTTTCCTTCTTTTTGTAAAATTTCAATTATAATATCCCCTTGTGGTACTACAAGGCAGGAAAGTCTTATACCTGAATCAATTTCTTCCTTTTTTAAAAGTTTTTCTTCTGTTTCTGAAATATCAGATAAACTTCCTTCTAAAAGTTTGATTTTACATTTTCCACAAGACCCTTTTCCATTACATGGATTGTCTATAAAAACATCATTTTCAAGTAAAATTTGTAACAAATTTTTATCAGGTATATATTCAAAGCTTTTATTTTGTGACTTAATATAAATCTTAGACATTACTATCTCCATCCCCTTTTGATAAACATTCTAGCATTGCTTTTACATTTTTCAAAGGAGATTTCATTCCAAGTCCACAAGCTGGGGATATAATATTTGATCCATCTTTTACACACTTTTTAGTTAGATCTTTAATTTTTTCTGGTTCGCCAAACTCAATTGCATAAGTGCTCACATTCCCCATTAATACTCTATCTTCTAAATTTTTTCTAGCATCACTCATATTGACTATAGAATCAAAACTTAAAGCATTACTTTTCACTTTATTTACTTCTGAATACACCCTCTTCATTTGTCCACATATATGCACAATTGTACCTTTATTCTCTTTTTGTACACTTTCAACAATCCTGTTAATATATTTAACAGTAAATTCTTCAAATAGCTTTGGTCCTAAAATTTCACCTGTGCCACTAGGATCAGAAATAGCAATTATATCTGCACCTGCTTCTATTTGTTTTTTTGCAAATGTAACTAATTCATCTGTAACAAAACTAAGAAATTCATGTGCTTCTTTATTACTCTTTTTTAATTCTTTATAAAAAGTAGATGGTTCCATTACAGAACTTGCTGTACTAATAGGTCCTGTTAAATTGCCTATAATAGGAACATTAGTATTCTTTGCTTTTAACAACTTAATTGCCTCAACAACTACCTTTGCTCTTCCTTCTTCATAGCTAATTGGAGAAATCTTTTTCCATTCTTTAACAGAATCAATTGCATATTCTATAACATGAGGCTCATAAATCTTTGTTCCCATGTCAACTTTTGCTCCAAAATTTTCTGCTTCAATGGTCATGCAAAATGGAACTCCATAATTCTCAAAACAACCTTCTTTATACACTGCTTCTGCTAAACCTGCCATCATTTCTGCATTAGTATGTGCTGCAGGAAACTGTATTCCAGCCTCCTCTATTAACTCTGTTGTGACCATATTCATCATGCCTCCAGGACAAATACATGGTGGTCTATCAACCTTTTCTCCATTAAAAGCCTTATTTAAACGTTCTTTTGGCGACAACATAGCCTTCACCTCTTTCTATGCTATATTAAGTAATCCTTTTACTAGTTTAACTGCTTCAATTGCATTAGAAGAATATCCATCTGCACCAATCAAATCAGAAAACTTCTTTGAAATCGGGCCTCCTCCTATAACAACTTTAAGATTTCCTCTTATTCCAGCTTCTTTCAATAACTCTACAACAGTTTTCATTCCACCCATTGTTGTTGTCATCAAGGTTGACATACAAACAAATGAAGCATTAACTTCTTTAGCTTTATCTACAAAACTCTGAAGAGGAACATCTCTACCCAAATCAATCATATCAAATCCAGCTGTTTCTAACATAATTTTTACTAAATTTTTTCCTATATCGTGAGTATCTCCCTCTACAACTCCAATTACTCCCTTTGGCTTTTCTCTATTTGCTTCATCTGCTGGAAGATGAGGTCTTAAAATCGCTAAACCTTCATACATTGCATCTGAACATAATAACAAATCCGTAACAAAATATTCTTCTTCTTCATACAATTTGCTTGCACGATTCATACCATCTACAAGACCTTCCATAATACCATCAAGTATATCATATCCCGCTTCTACATACTCTTTAGATGCCTCAATTGTATCTTCCTCTTCCATTTCAAATACACCATCAGATAATCTTTTTAATAATTCTTCTTTCGATAACGCCATTGTTTTCCCTCCATTTTTTCCTAAATTATTAATCTATATTCTAAGAGAAATTTTTTGGATCTAGTGGCCATTTTCCATATTTTCTAGCTGAAGCCATAAATTGATCGATATTTTCTAGTGGCACAGCACCAGAAAGATCACAGCCTGAGGCTAATATATATCCACATGGGCTGTCATAAGCCTTTTGTAAACACTCTTTTACTGCTAAATCTACATCATCAGTACTTCCTAGAATGAGCTTTTCTACAGGATCTACATTTCCAAGTATAGGAACCTTATTTCCTGCCATTTGTTTTGTATATGCTAAATCTACTCTGTTATCAATACTCAACATATCACAGCCGGACTTTACCATTTCTTCTACAATTGCTGTTGTATCTCCACAAATGTGATAACAAACCATTCCCTTTGCATCATGTATTTCTTTTACTAACTCTTGTGTGTATGGTAAAACAAATTCTAAATACTGCTTTTTATTAAGAATTGTTCCTGATGCAATAGGATCACATAATAGAATAAGAAGGCCTTCTTTTATAAATTCTTTGTAGATCATTTTTAGTGCATCGGTACAGAATCTGATTAATTGATGTAGCTTTTCAGGATTTTTTCTAGTTGCTCTTAATAAATTTTCTGTTTTGTAGATACTTGAAGCAGCTGTAAAAGGTCCAGTTATTAAAACTCCAATTGGAACTTCATTTCCAATCTCTTTTTTTAAGATACGTGCAGCTTCTAAATGTAATTGGAATGCTTTATCATTTTTTAGCTCTAATTTTGACATATCTAGCTTACCAACATCATTCAAATCATCTAAAACGTATTTCATAATTGCTGGTACTGAATCTTCTGGGTCACTCATTTCACTTCCTAAAGCTGCACCTACGCCATGTAATCCATATTCAACAACAGCTAAATCGTTGCCAAACCTCTCATAACAAGCTATCTGTGCTTTAGCTTCATTTAAAGCACTACTTCTTTTTTCCTTATGAGTCATTCCAAGTGCTAGTCCAGACATAGAGCAGGCAACTGGCATAGCTAGAATTCTGTCCATAGGTTTTCCTGTCATAAATGCAGCTAATCTTTGATTTGGTGTCATTTGATCATTCTTGTGCATATATTACCCTCCAAATTTTTAAATTTATTTATATTAATAATTAAAGTAAATCAAGTGTTTTTATTATTCCATCTTTTAGTTCAAAATCTTTATTTTTAATGCACATTTGTCCAACAAATTTTGCTTTTCCCATAACCTTTTCACAAGCTTCAGAATATTTTATAGATCCTCCTAGATTAATGTCCTTCCATACAGCTTTATCTGTTCCTAATAATGAAAATGTAGTTTTAGGACAAAGTAATACTATCATTTCATCATCAATGATTTCTTCAATGTTTTTCAATAATGGATAAGTAAACATTTCTACAGTCTGTTCTGCATATTTAGGTCCTAAAATATTTAGTCCGCCAGAAGAGTCAGCATAACTAATCATGTTAACTCCTACTTTTTTAGCCTCTTCAACAAAGCGTAATGTTTCCTTTTGAAATTTATCAAAAATAGCCTTCATTGTATCTGGTTCTTTTCTAAATATTTTAAAAACATGACGTGGATCAATTAAGACATTCATAATTGTAAATGGACCTGAAATGTATAAAAGTACATTCTCACCTTTATCTCTTAAATATTTACAGGCTTTTAAAACCTCTGATATACGACCTTTGGAATAATCAATTTCAGGTAAATCTAATATTTCCTGTGCTTTTGTACAAATATACTCCTTTGCTCTTGGACCAGCTTTTTCATTTCCAAGGTTGATTATTCCACCCATTGCTTCTCCCTCAACGGTATGACAGAATGGTAGCCCACAAAAATTTGCGTTATCATATTTCTTTAATTCTTCTGCCAATGTAGCCATGCTGTCCCAATGTTTATATGCCTCTGGAAACTGTAAGCCTGTTTTTTTTGTAACTTGTTCATTAATCCCTTCAGAATTATCATACGTACAATTAAAATCAATAATTTTACTCATGTTAATTTCTCCCTTTATAAAATAAGTAATCAGACATTTTAAATTATATATATCTCTCTAATTTAAAATTTTGGATATCTACTTAAAGCTTTTGATGTATGTTTATTTTTAAAGCATTGTAATATTTTTTGCCTTTTCAACTCACTACCTATAATAGCCAACTTAGTTTCTTTAAATCCCTCTACATAATCCCAATGAAAATGATGGGGAGTAAAATCAAAATAAATAAACTTTTTTGTGTCAAGCTCTAAAATTCCTTTAGCTCTCAAAACATAGCCATAATCCTTACCTTTTAGAGAATTCAATATTCTATCTATTTCTTCCTCTGTAAAACTTTTAGGATTAGCAATAGATACTGTGCTGAATACTTTACTTGCTGGTATTGATAGAGATTTTTCTTTTAAATCAACTTCAATGTTTTTAATTGTATCTAATATTTCAATTATTTCTTTACCTTCATAAGAATACCAATCATCCTTAATTATACATGCTTTCTCATTATTTAATTTTATCTTAGAAATTACTTCTTCAACTTTTAAGTCATCTACACTATCTATATGACTTAAAAATATAACATTAGCATTTTGAATTTGATCTAAATAAAATCCACCAAAGTTTTCTAAGTAATCATCAAACGCACTTACATCTATAATAGTTATAAGATGATTTACCCTTATTGGTAAATCCGAATTTTCAGAAATTTTCTTGCAAACCTTTACAATATCTGATAAATTTCCTACTCCAGATGGCTCTATAAATATATGTTCAGGTTTATATTTTAGTGCTAATTCCTCTATACTATCTTTAAAATTTTTTACTAAGCTGCAACAAATACAGCCAGCATAAATTTCTTTAATAGGTAGTTTGTCATTAATCAAGTCTCCATCAATGCCAATATCACCAAATTCATTCTCAATTAAAGCAATTTTACCCTTAATATTAGGAATGATTTTTTTTAAAAATGTAGTTTTTCCAGCTCCTAAGAATCCAGAAATAATATTTACATTAATAATCAATACAAACCTCCTTTATTCACTGTTAATTATATGTTAAGTAATTAACATATAATTTTAAAAATAAATTCATAATATTTTTTATTATGTGTCATTTTATAGATAATCTTAAATTATTTTGTTGATATCTACTAATTAATTTTAACATTTAAAATACTATCGGTCTAATCATTATTAATTATTCTTTCCAACACATTTATAAGTTATATTTATACCTTTACATTTATAAATATATATGCATTAATCTACCTATTTTACTATAGATATTTTTAGCAACCATGACAAGATATCCTTTTCATTTTAATTCAAAACGAAGAAATTGTTGCAATTTTATAAAATATGTATTAGTATATAATCATAAATTTAATAACTCAGATGAAAATAGTGGGAGAGTTATGGCTGTTGCCATTCACCGAAGAAGTAAATCTTTCAGGTACCTAATTTAAATTAGAGATGACCGCTATTGGATGAAACCTTGGAGAGACTCTTTAATAGAGCACCGAAGGAGAAAGCCGCAAAGGCGAAACTCTCAGGTAAAAGGACAGGGGACAGGTAACATATCTTACAAAAGTAATATATTATCAATTACTTCATTTAGATCTTATCTATTCCCATTTGTATCTCCAATTACAAAATATTTATAGTAAAAGGTATTTTTAGTACATGCCTTTTGACTAGAATGGAGGGATAAAATGGATCAATTAACAAAACTACTTACTCAAATTAATTCTATCATATGGGAGGATTCCTCTTCTAATACCATTAATGAGAACTGGAATCTAAATCACCATACTTCTAGGGTTACTTCAATTGTTCAAATTGTTTCTTACTCTAAAACTTATTTTTGAGAAAAATCAATAAAATTATAATTAAAAGGTGATATTACTAGTTTTAGATAATTATGCACTAAAATAGCAGGTACTATTGAAGTTATACTTTGTATTAGCATTAACATCAATGATGCTTTTTGTACACTATTTTAATGTAAAATTATTCATTTATTTCAAAATAATAACTTAAAAACATACTTACACTGAAACAAATTTAAAAACAGTGATATTTAGAAAGGCGGAATATATATGTCAGAAAATCAAAACTTATCAAGAGGATTAAAAAATCGTCATGTCCAGTTACTAGCAATTGGGGGTGCAATTGGTACTGGATTATTCCTTGGTTCAGGTAGATCAATTCACCTAGCTGGTCCATCTATTTTATTTGCATATATGATAACAGGTATAATGCTCTTCTTTGTTATGCGTGCTCTTGGAGAATTATTACTTTCTAATTTGAATTACCATTCTTTTGTAGAGTTTGTATATGATTACCTAGGAGAAGGAGCAGCCTTCATTACTGGATGGACATACTGGTTTTGCTGGGTTTCGCTTGCTATGGCCGATGTAGCTGCCACTGGGCTTTATATACAATACTGGTTTCCAAATGTAGGCAGGTGGGTTCCAAGCCTTATAGTTCTTGTAGTTTTGCTAATTATGAACCTTACTGCAGTAAAATTATTTGGTGAAATGGAATTTTGGTTTGCTCTAATTAAAGTTATCGCAATTTTAGCACTTATTATAGTTGGTACATTTATGATTATAAAAGGATTTTCTACAAATGCTGGTGCATCTAGCTTTACAAACCTCTGGAATCACGGTGGCTGGTTGCCAAATGGGGTAAGTGGTTTTATACTTTCTTTTCAAATGGTTGTATTTGCTTTTACTGGAATCGAATTAGTAGGACTTACAGCTGGTGAAACTGAAAACCCAGAATCTGTTATTCCAAAAGCTATTAACAATATTCCAATTAGAATTATTATTTTCTATGTAGGAGCACTTACTATTATTATGGGTATATACCCTTGGAATTCAATTGATCCAACTAAAAGCCCATTTGTACAGGTATTTTCTGCAGTGGGAGTAGCAGCAGCAGCAAGTATTGTAAACTTTGTTGTACTAACATCAGCTGCATCTGCTTGCAATAGTGGTATCTTCAGTACAAGCCGTATGGTTTATTCTCTTGCTAAAGAAAATAATGCACCTAAATCAATGAAAAAATTAACTTCTAATCACATACCTTCTAATGCTACAATATTCTCTGCAACTGTCATATTGATTTCGGTTATATTAAATTACATTATGCCTGAAGGAGTATTCGTACTCATTACAAGTATATCAACGTTTTGTTATATATTCATATGGGCAATTATAATTATCTGTCATATAAAATATCGTAAAAACAAACCAGAACTTGCAGCTAAAAGCAAATTCAAAATGCCACTTTATCCAATTATAAACTATTTGATTCTAGCATTCTTTGCTTTTGTTTTAGTTACCTTGGCACTAAATAATGAAACTCGTGTAGCCTTATTTGTAACACCTATATGGTTTATAATGCTTGGTATAATTTATAAGATAGTTAAATCAAAAAAGAAAAATCAACAAAAAGATCTTCATGATGTAGATGGAAATTTAGCATAAACTCAAATTTCGCAGTTTATGCATATGTAAGCGAAGTAACTTTCAACTGTATTCCGGCTGATATATGCTGTGAAGGAAAACTCACTTCACAGCATATATCAGTCTCCATACAGTTGAAAGTTACTTCTTAGTGCATTACGTATATACATAATACTTTCTCATATGGCTCTAAATAAAAAGCGTAGCTTTCATAATACTTGTTATCTAGTTTATGTATATTCCAGCTAATTTAATAATATCCTATGGCGCAGCCTGAAAAAATAGTAAGTTAATCTATTGTGCTATTTGAAATTTAAAGTATAAAAATTTTAGAACTTTAAACACTTTGTAAAATCCTTCTTATTCTTTTACCCAATAGCTACTACAATCATCATAACGTTCCATAAATCCATACTCTATTAAGGCTCTTCTAGTAGTAGCATAGTCCTCATTTATTCTTTGTAAAATTCTATTTATCTCTTTTTCAGAGTTTTTTTACTTGTTTTATTGACAAATTAATATTTTATATCTACTATTTATTATATAATTTTATTTTAAGAGGTGAATAATATGAATTTAATAAAAACAAAAAATTCAAAATTTACAATTAGATTTGCAACACCTGAGGATGCGAGCTTAGTTGTGGAATATATGATAAAGTTGGGTACATATCAAAAAATGGCGGATAAAATTACAGCAACTAGAGAAAATGTTTATAAACTTTTATCAGAAAATAAAGGAGAAGCAATTTTCGGTGATTATGATGGACAAACTGTTGCTTTTATTTATTTTTGTTATAATTCATCAGCTTTTATAGGACAATCAGGTATTTATATAGATGCCTTTTATGTTGATAAAAGTGTGCGATCAAAGGGACTTGGAAAAATTATGATGGCCTTTATATCAAAGCTTGCACTTAAAAGAGGTTGTAAAAGAGTGGAGTGGGGTTGTTTGGATTGGAATGAGCCAAGCATTAATTTTTATAGGAAACTTGGTGCAACTAGTGTAGATACCATGACTATATATAGATTTTCTCAAGACAAATTAAAAGAAAATGCTGATAGATTTTAGTATGCATGAATTTAACAAAATACATTATATATTCTATAATAAAAATTCTCAAAATCAAGTGATTCTAAGATTCAGATGGAGTTTGCTTATTAGGAATACCTCTCTTCATTTGAGTCTTAGAAGAACTTATCCAGGGAATGTTACTGATCTATCTTATATCCCACTCCCCAAACTGTTTTGATGTAATTTGGATTCTTAAAGTTATCCTTTAATTTAATTCTCAAATTTTTCATATGAGTCATTATTGTAGAATCACATTCATAAAATTCTTCATTCCAAATGTTTTCATATATATTTCTACTACTAAAGACTTTTCCTCTGTTTTGAGCTAACAATCTTAATATTTCAAACTCTTTTACCGTTAAGTGAATTTCTTCATCACCTAAATACACTTGATGTTTCAAGAAATTAATTCTTAAATTTTCTATAACTATTTCATCTTCGTTTACATTATTCGGCTTAACTTTAAGGTATCTTCTTAATTGAGCTTTAATTCTAACCATAAGTTCTAATGGATTAAACGGCTTACCTATATAATCATCAGCTCCATTTAATATTCCAGATATTTTATCATTATCTTCTCTTTTAGCAGATAACATTATTATAGGAGTATCCTTGTAGGTTCTAATTTTCTTACATATGCTTATTCCATCTATATCTGGAAGCATTATATCTAATACCACAAGCTTAATATCCTCTTCTTTTAATATTTGCAATGCTCTTATCCCATTCTCTGCTAAAAAAACTCCATATCCTTCATTTATTAAATATATTTCTATTAAATCTCTAATTTCTTTTTCATCATCTACTACTAATATATTTATTTTATTCATAAATTATATTTAGTGAGAGAGTGTATAATAAGTACCAAACTCCTACTAAAGCTCACCTCTTTTCTTCTTATTTATGGGGTAAAACTAATTTCAAACAAATTTTTTTCCCATTATACTCTGCAAAAATTTTCCCATTATGAAGCTCAACTATACTTTTAGCAATTGACAATCCAAGCCCTGCACCGCCTTTTGTTGAAATTCTTGCTTTATCTCCTCTGTAAAATTTATCGAATATATTATTTATTTCCTCTTCATTAAAATCATCACATTCATTAGTTATATAAATTATGATATTTTCTTCTCTGCTTATGCTCAACTGAATTTCACTACCTATATTACAATACCTTATTGCATTGATTAGTAAATTTTCCATGACCCTAAACATTTTATCTGGATCTATGTTAATATCTATATCATATTCTGGAAATAAAAGTTTTATTTTTAAGTTTTTTTCACTACACAAAGGGATAATACCTGTAACAACTTGCCTCATAAATTCATTTAAAGATATGCTTATTTTATTTAATTTAATATCACAATTATTGAACTTATTGTACTCAAAAAAATCATTAATCAACTTATTTAATCTAGCTGCTTTTAAATCTATTATATCTATATATTTTTTTATATCATCATTACAACTATATTTACTTTTTAATAAATTCACATAACCTATTATTGATGTTAATGGAGTTCTCAAATCATGGGATATATTCATTATAAACAATTCTTTATCTTTTTCTATTTTCTTTTCTTTTTGCTTATACTCATATAATTTTTGAGACATGTCATTTATACTACTTCCTATTTCTGAAATTTCATCTTTTCCCATAATTCTAACTCTATATTTTAGATCACCTTTAGAAATTTCCTTTAAGCCTAAACATAATTCTTTTATATAAACAATTTCCTTATTAGTTAATATAAAAAATAAAACTATAAATATAATTATAGGAACGATTAATATAAGTATAGAATGTTCTGTTCTAATTAAAGTTCCACTAAATAATATATATCTATTATTATCAAGTTTATCAATAAGGTTATATTTAATTGCATACTCTTCAGTATCAATATCATTATTATTCTTTGCAAGTGAATCTAAATCAAAACTGCTTTCCTTACAATTCTTGCTTTTTATTAGAACTTCTCCATTCTTATTTAAAACAAAGATATCCGCATATCTTATATTATTATTTATAATAGAATATATTTCTTTATCATCTTTGGCATTTGTAATTTTTTTCTCTATGTTTTTACATTGTTTAGTAAAGTGCGTAGTTTGTACATAATAATCATTGCCATCCTTCTTAAACAATTCATCCATAAAAAATCCTGAAAATATTGAAACAATCAAACTGATTAAAAACATAATTATTAATTTGAATCTTAGTTTTTTTACCTTAATTAAAAGCAATTTTATATCCACTCTCCAAACTTTCAATATAATTCAGATTTCTATTTTATCTTTATGTCATTTATTATATTCTGTAATTTATTACTAAACAACCCATGAATAAAGAATTCATTTCTTAAGCTTTGGTACTTTTCCCCTTCCATCACCATTCCGTGATTATCGTGAACCACCACAATTTTAGATTTTGAATAATCTTGTGCTATTTTGGAGGCTACATCTGTAGAAAAATCTATATCCATATCACCAATAAAAAATAGCACTTCACCACTATATTTTTTTCTATCTTCTAAAAGGTTAATTGGCTTAACATTAAAAGTACCAGCTTCAGCTTCCTTTAAATAATCCCTTAACAATTCCTTAGACCATTCAAAGCACACATTAATATCAGTGTTAGGTGTTTTAGAATATTTAATTATCTGTTCTCCAACAACTTCAAACATTCTAACTTTTGTAGATTCTACTATAGGTGATTTCATTATGATTTTACATAAAGAAAAATTATATTCTGGGTTAAACAAATTTTTGTAGTAAGTTTTTTTATTTCCTTGATTAATCTCATCAATAAGAATTGAACAAGTATTTACCCAATCAATATCAGTGACACTTATCTTAAAAAGCATATAACATAATTGATCTCTATCTACTTTTTTGTTTCTTACTATATTATCTAATTTTTCTAATGCTGCAGGATTTTTTTCTTTCATAATAATATTAAAATTGTATCCTGTGATATTTGACTTATTATCCATCATAATATCTGGTGCACTGGTGGCCTCTAGCATAGCTCTAGAAACATGTTCACCATACTTTGCAAGATATTGTTGTACCAATATACCTCCTCCAGAACCTCCAAATAACATTATTTTTCCATCGCCTGATAAGTATCCCCTTTTTTTAAGATCCTGACGTACCATTTCTATATCTTCAATTTGTTGATCTGTTCCATAAAGATTCATAGCTTTTTTATAGTCAACAGCTTTTGTATTAGTATAAACCTCTGGAAATAGTGATGGTGAAGACCCTCTTCTACCCATAACTACATAAGATAAACCTGGAAGCTTTTTTTCAAATATATCAAAGGTAGACTTTGTATGAACTTTATTTTGCTGACCATCTGTAAGATAAAATATTACATCTTTTCCAGGAGTAAAATTAGGACTTAACCTGTAAAAGCCTTTGTATTCTCCAAGACTTCTATTATTATGATCTATAGGTAATTTTATATATATGTTTTTAGAATCAGGAGGCATTTCAGTATAATAGTCTGATAAACCAAGACGTTCTTTAGGAACTGACATATACGCATTATACTTGATATATCCTACAGCTATTCCTATAAATAATAAAGAAATCATAATCCAAAAACTTTTTTTCATTATATTTTTACTATAATCTTTCATATTCATTAACATCCCTTTCTCTTAGCCTAAGGTATATCAAAAATTACCCTTCTACCTTTAAACTAACTTGATTTTAAAATCAAAAGTAATTGACCTTATACATTGATTTTAACAATAACTTATGGGATTTTAATAAAGAAAATCTAAAGAAATTCTGAATTTAAAAGGTTTCTTAAGTTATAATAAAGGATAAGAGGAAGACATTAAAATCTTCCTCTTATCCTTTAGACTATTTTTTTATTAACTCATTAATTACATTTTCAACTTCATTAGTTACAGCTCCTGTACCGCCGAAAATAGTAATTTCTTTTATTTTGTCATCTTTTAAATATGTCTTTTGCTCTTCTGTAAGACTGTTATCCACAAGAATTATAGGTGAATTGCTATTTGCTGCATAATTACTTCCTGCTAATGCATCTGGAAAATCTTTTCCTGATGCCACACATGCTTTGGTTCCTGATAAATTAAAGTATTTTGCTACATTAAGGGAAGTTTCAAATCTATCACTTCCACCTATTCTTACTATGTTCGTCTTATCTATTGATTGAGACAACCTATCTTCAACAGCTTTGCTTACGGCACCTTGTAATCCTATAATATATACCTTACCTGGTTTTATAGCTGAAATTTCTTTCTTTACTACTTCAGGAATTTCATCTTTATTTACCATAAATATAGGATATTGTTTTACTGCTGCAATACTGCTTACTGATATTGCATCTGGATAATTGTCCCCTGATACAATAATTACTGGAGTTCCTTCTTTAATACCTACTGTATCAGCAATTTTTGATGCTGTTTCATATCTGTCTGCTCCACCTATTCTACTGATATTACCAAAACCAGCTGTAGTTACTTTGTTTTCCATATCCTTGCTTACTGAACCTATGCCTCCAAGAATATATACACTTCCTGTAGAATTCATATTTTCCTTCATATAAGCTATTACTTTTTCTTGTTCTTCAGCATTTTTTCCTACTAATAGTATAGGTGCTTTTTCCTTATAAGCTAGTACACTTCCTGCTAATGCATCTGGATAGTTGTCTGAAGCTGCAAGAATGACCTTTGAAACCTTATCCTTATATGTTGATTTTGCAATAGCTATAGCTGTACTTATTCTATCTTGTCCATATATTCTTTCTATTGTGGTTTTTTCTGGAACTGGCACTGGTGATGGTGCTGGTGTTCCACCGCCACTTCCACCTGATCCTCCACTGGAAGATGGTGTTGTGTCTTTTACTGTAATAACTAAAGCTTGTGCATTACCAGCACTAAAGGTAAAGGTTAATGTTGTTGTTCCTATACTTTGTGCTGCTAAATACTCTTTCTTTATATTTACTGTACCATTGGTTATTACATAATCTGTTCCATTAACTAAAGCCTTAGTTCCATTTGCTATACTTACTAAAGTATTTCCCTTTAGTTCTAGTGAAGTACTTACATCTGCCTGTTTTGCTGTATTCTTATCAAAACCTGCAGTAGTTGGATTTATAACGGAATTTTGTGAAGTTGTATCCTTTACTGCTATTGTTAAACTTTGACTAATTCCTGCACTAAAATTAAAAGTTAAATTTACTGTGCCTGTGCTTTGCTGTGCTAAATACTCCTTCTTTATAGTTACTCCTTCACTAGTTGCTGCATAATCTGTTCCACTTACTAAAGTTTTATCTCCATTTTTAATGCTTACTAAATTGTTTCCATTAAGTGTTAACGTAGTACTTAAATCTGCTTGTTTAGAAGCATTTTTATCAAACTCTGCTTGAACTGGACTTATTGTGGAATTTTGTATGTCCATTTTTATAATTGTAAAGGTACTATACTTTGTAATAGGAAACCTTAATCCTAAAACTCCTGTTTTATAGTCTACCACTTCACCTTTTAGCAGTTCTTTAGTTGCATCACTATGCTCTATAAATACTGCAAGGCTGTTTAAAAATGCTTCTCTTTGCACAGGATCTGATGGCATAGCTACATCTTTTAATGGTAAAGTTATAAAAGTTTTAGTCTGCTTCATATTTGTTTCTATTGTCATTGGTCTTCCTACTATTGATATTTCACTATTTCCCGCTGCATTCCTTACTATATCTTCCTGCTGTGCTCTTTGTTTAACCTCTTGCTGCTGCTGAGGTTGTTTTATTGGTACTAGCCTAAAATATAAATCTTCATCTACTACCTGCTTTACAGCTTCCTGTGGAAGTGTAATTCTAGCATTTTCAGTATCTATTTCTAAGTTTATATTTCCTCCTGCTAGTACACTAGTAGTAGCCTTTGGTACATCCACCTTAGTTTCTGACACTTCATCTTTCGTATCTGGTATTACTACTCTTGCTGTATCCTTACCTTGCTGTTTAAGGACATCTACTGTTTGCTTTGCTTTATCTTCTGTATACTGAACACCATCATGTTTTGAACCATCTGCATTGGTAGTTCTTTCAATTGTGGTTTGAGAAACTGTATCTCCACTGCTGCCATCCGTAACAGGTATTGTTACCACCTCTGGTGTTGGTGTTGGTGTCACATAATGTAAAACTGTCAATGTCACTGCACTGCTTGTTACACTTCCAGCATTATTTGATACTGCTACTGAATAGCTTCCTGCATTTGATAACTGTACATTATTTAAGCTTAAAGTTGATGAATTTGCTCCACTTATGTCTGCTCCATCCTTTTTCCATTGATAATTTAAAGGGTCAGTTCCTGCAGCTGTTACACTGAAGCTTACATTTTGTCCTTCTGTTACTGCCTGTGCTGCTGGCCCAGTTGTTATAGTTGGTGCCACTGCTGTTGAATCCCCTATAGTCACCAATAATATTTGTGAATCTCCTGAACTGAAGTCAAAGGTTAAGATTACAGTTCCAGTATCTAGTCCCTTTAGATATTCTTTCCTTATTGCCACTGTACTTCCAGACACTACGTAGTCTGTTCCCGCTGTAAGGGAATTATCTCCATTTTTTATATCAGATAGAGTATTTCCATTTAAGGTCATATCTACATTTATATCTGCATAATGTGAAGAGCCAGAATATTTATCAAAGCTTGAAATGATTGGAGTTATACTTGAGTTACCAGGATTAGTATCACTTACAGTTATATTTAAGGACTGATTAGCTCCAGCATTGAAACAGAAAGTTAAGTTTACAGTTCCAGTAGCTAGTCCTTCTAAATATTCTTTCTTTATTGTCACGGTACTTCCAGCCACTACATAGTCTGTTCCTGATGAAAGAGAAGTAGTTCCATTTTTTAAGCCTAATAAAGTATTTCCATTTAGGGTCATATCTACATTTATATCTGCATAATCTGAAGAGTTTAAATATTTATCAAAGCCTGAGCTGGTTGGAGTTATACTTGAGTTATCAGGATTAGTATCACTTACAGTTATATTTAAGGACTGATTAGCTCCAGCATTGAAACAGAAGGTTAAGTTTACAGTTCCAGTAGCTAGTCCTTCTAGATATTCTTTCTTTATAGTCACTGTACTTCCTGATACTACGTAGTCTGTATCAGCTGTAAGGGAAGTACCTTCGTTTTCTATATCGGATAAAGTATTTCCATTTAGCGTCATATCTACATTTATATCTCCATAATTTGAAGAGCCTGAATACTTATCAAAGCTTGAGCTGGTTGTAGTTATACTTGAGTTACCAGGAGTAGTATCACTTATATTTATATTTAAGGGCTGATTAGTTCCAGCATTGAAGCAGAAGGTTAAGTTTACAGTTCCAGTAGCTAGTCTTTCTAAATATTCCTTCTTTATTGTAACTGCACTTCCTGTTGCTACGTAGTCTGTTCCTGCTGTAAGGGAAGTAGTTCCATTTTTTATATCGGATAAAGTATTTCCATTTAGCGTCATATCTACATTTATATCTGTATAATATGAAGAGCCAAGATATTTATCAAAGCTTGAGCTGGTTGGAGTTATACTTGAGTTATCAGGAGTAGTATCACTTACAGTTATATTTAAGGACTGATTAGCTCCAGCATTGAAACAGAAGGTTAAGTTTACAGTTCCAGTAGCTAGTTTTTCTAAATATTCTTTCTTTATAGTAACTGTATTTCCTGACACTGCATAGTCTGTTACCGCTGAAAGGGAAGTAGTCCCATTTTTTATGTCGGATAAAGTGTTTCCATTTAGCGTCATATCTACATTTACATCTGCATAATATGAAGAGCTAGAATATTTATCAAAGCTTGAGCTGGTTGGAGTTATACTTGAGTTACCAGGAGCAGTATCACTTACATCTATATTTAAGGACTGATTAGCTCCAGCATTGAAATAAAAGGTTAAGTTTACAATTCCAGTAGCTAGTCCCTCTAAATATTCCTTCTTTATTGTAACGAAACTTCCTGTTGTTACGTAGTCTGCTCCTTCTGAAAGGGGAGCAGTTCCATTTTTTATGCTTGCTAAAGTATTTCCATTTAGGGTCATATCTACATTTATATCTGTATAATTTAAAGAGCCTGAATACTTATCAAAGCTTGAGCTGGTTGGAGTTATACTTGAGCTTGCAGGAGTTGAATCACTTACAGCTATATTTAAGGACTGAGTATTTCCAGCATTGAAACAGAAGGTTAAGTTTACAGTTCCATTAGCTAGTCCTTTTAGATAGTCCTTCTTTATTGTAACGGAACTTCCTGATACTGCGTAGTCTCTTCCAGATGAAAGGAAAGTAGTTCCATTTTTTATGTTCGATAAAGTATTTCCGTTTAAGGTCATATTTACATTTATATCTGCATAATATAAAGAACCTGAGTATTTATCAAAGCTTGAGCTAGTTGCAGTTATACTTGAGTTAGCAGGGGTAGTATCTTTTACAGTTAAATTTAAGGACTGAGTATTTCCAGCATTGAAACTGAAAGTTAAGTTTACAGTTCCATTAGCTAGTCCTTTTAGATAGTCCTTTTTTATTGTAACGTTGCTTCCTGATACTACGTAGTCTGTTTCTGCTGTAAGGGGAGTAGTTCCATTTTTTATGCTAGATAAAGTATTTCCATTTAGGGTCATAGTTACATTTATATCCGCATAATATGAAGAACCTGAGTATTTATCAAAGCTTGAGCTAGTTGGAGTTATACTTGAGTTAGCAGGGGTAGTATCTTTTATAGTTAAATTTAAGGACTGAGTATTTCCAACATTGAAACTGAAGGTTAAGTTTACAGTTCCATTAGCTAGTCCTTTTAGATATTCCTTTTTTATTGTAACATTACTTCCTGATAATACGTAATCTCTTCCAGCTGTAAGGACAGTAGCTCCATTTTTTATGCTAGATAAAGTATTTCCATTTAGGGTCATAGCTGCATTTATATCTGCATAATATGAAGAACCTGAATATTTATCAAAGCTTGCGCTGGTGGGTGTTATACTTGAGTTTACTTTGTAGGCTGCACTCATGACGGTGCTAGTAATTCCATTCCTCACTGATATAGCTCGTATTGTCACAGGAGTGTTTATTGCTATTCCTGAGGTATAACGGGTACTTGTAGCAGAGGGGTTAGTACCATCCAGAGTGTAGTATATGTCGGCTCCTGAAATAGAGCTGCTTAAGGTTACTAAGGTTCCGCTGGAAACTGTTCCACTAGCAGGGCTTGCAGTTGGTGGGGGGTCTACGGTGGTATACTTCATTACTGTTAAATTAGACTTAGTAGTACAAAATGCAACATAAGGCGTTCCATTATATACAGATAATGCGGTAGTGAATATATTATTTACTGAAAGTCCAGCTGATCCTACTGTTTCCCAAGCAGTTCCATTATATTTGATTACTGTTGATCCGCCATTGCTATTATCATTAAATGCAACATAAGGTGTTCCGTTATATACTGATATTGAGCTGTATTCTGTATTACTTCCTAAGGAGCCAGCATTTCCTATTGTCACCCAGCTGCTGCCATTAAATTTCTTTACGGTTAAGACATGGGTACTTTCATTAGTAAATGAAACATAAGGTGTTCCATCAGAATCTATTGCTAAGGACAAAAAACTTGGGTAAGCTGGTGCTGGTAAAATAGATGAGTTTCCAACTGTTTGCCAGCTACCTTTATCAAATTTCATTAACTTTCCGGTAGCATCATACCCACTTCTAAAGGCAACATAAGGTATTCCATTATATATAGCTAATGTGGAATTGGAGCTTGCTTTTGCAAATTGGGCACCTCCTACTGTTTGCCATTTGCCGCCATCATATTTCTCTAAGGTTATATTTTGACGATTATCAATAAAGGTAACATAAGGTACGCCACCATATACACATATGGAGGTCTCGGATACATATTGTGATGAAAAATTAGGAGTTCCAATTGATTCCCAGTTGCCATTATTATATTTCATTACTGATACTTTAATTTGACTCCCACCTCCACAATCACAAAAGGAAACATAAGGTATTCCGTTATACACATATAATGACATGCCCATATCGTTACCAATCGTAGGTATATTTCCAAGTTGTTCCCAGTCGCTGCCGTTATACTTCATTACTGCAATTTTATTATTAATAAGAACAACAACATAAGGTGTTCCATCAGCGATAAATAATTTGGGATATATACCTGATAAAAGTCCAGGTGTTCCCACATTTATCCAGGCTTTTGAGTCTGCTGCCTTCACTGTGGTCATAAAGTTATTTGGCAAAATACCAAATAAAATTACCAAAAAAGCAGCAAGTATTATAGCTTTGTACTTTTTAAACATTTTTATAATCTCCTTTCTTTACTTATAATTTCTGTTTCTAAAATCGCTATATGTAAGTGGATTTTTTTGAAATCCTGGAGGTCTTTTGAATGTATAATTTAATTTCACTCCTTCATACTTTATTTTATTTGCGTCTACTGTTATTGTTGGATTAATTGTATCCTCCATAAAATCCCTCATATTGTTTCCTATATTCCAGATATTGCAACCTATAATAGAAAACCTCATGGAAATATTTTCCTGGTACAAATGATAAAAATATCCCTTATTGATATTATGACAATTTACTTAAATATTGTATATTGTACTTTGGTACAATATTACAAGATGAACACTACTCATAAGCACTAAAAAAATAGCAATCTTTACATATTTGTGTTGTTGTAACATTTGAAAAATAGTATAATATGAATTATTATATAATGATATTTTAAATTATATTTTTAATTATATTAAAGCAGTTATGCTAGGAGATGATTTTGATGATAAGAGAAAGCCCTGCTAATGTTGGATTATTAAAAACAAAATACAGCATACCTGTAATAAATAAGCATCTGCTGACACGTAATACCATAAGTCACAAGCTAGAAGAGTCTTTGAGCCATAAACTTACTATCATAACAGCTCCTGCAGGCTATGGTAAAACTACCGCTGTGCTTAAATGGCTTGAAGGTATTTCACTTCCCTCTGCTTGGTTTTCCATCGATGAAGGCGACAATGACCCATTTGTATTCTGGCACTATTTTTGTGCTGCTCTGAGCAGCGTTTCAAATGACATTGGTGAAGCTACAGAATATATTTTTGAATCAAAGGAGCTTTTTAAAGCAAATACCCATCTGAGCATTATGATCGATAGCTTATCGGATATACCCTCAGATTTTTTGCTTGTACTAGATGATTTCCATCTAATTACAAACCCTGACATTATTGATGTTCTATCTTACTTTATAACTTATTTGCCTTCAAACATGCACATTGCAATGATAAGCAGGACTGACCCTCCTTTGAAACTAGCAAAACTTGGATTAAAGGAGGAGCTAGTAAGAATCCAGGCAAAGGAACTCCGTTTTGAAACTGAAGAAATTTGTAAATATTATGAAACAAGAGGATATTTTCTGCAAAAAGAAGATATACATAAAATTGAGTGCTATACAGAAGGATGGGCTGCTGCACTGGTTGCTGTAGCTCTGTCCCTTAAAGATAAAGGTAATATACATAATATCATAAGCCATTTTGGAAGCAGTAATTTATACATAGAAAACTATATTGTTGAAGATGTTTATGATACATGGTCAAGAGAAGAACAGGATTTTATGGAAAAAATATCGATATTGGACAAGTTGTGTGGTCCTCTTTGTGAAGAAATCACAGGCTATGATGGCAATTGCTTAGTAAAAGAATTGTATCTTCAAAATAGCTTTCTTATATCTCTGGATTATGAAGGTATATGGTTTAGATACCATCCCCTTTTCTTAGATTTTCTAAGAAAAAAACTATTGAAAAGGGATGCTGCCTCAATTCAAGCCTTACACCTTAAAGCAGGAGAATGGTTCAAAGCACAAGGCTTTTTTAATGAAGCAATTGATCACTTTTTGAAAGGATTTCATTACAAAATCGCTCTGCCTCTTATAGAAAAGAATAGCCAAAAATCAGTAAGAAAAGGAGAATATTCAAAAGTTATTTCATGGATTGAACGATTGCCAGAAAAATATATTGAAAACTCTTTGATGATTCTACTTGTAAAATCAACATATCTTGTAGAAAAAGATGATTTCAATAAAGCTTGGAAATGTATAGAACGAATTGGATTGTTGTTAAATAAGGAAAACTCAACTTCTAAAGACTTCAATACAATCTATTTTCTAGTTAAATCTAATTTTTTTATACGACAAGGTAATGTTGAAAAAATCTTACAGCCTATTATTGAAGCTGCCGCCTGTGGTATAAGTGATATTATGAGTACAGAATATATGGATCTTAACCTATTTGATGTTTCTATTTTCCGTGCACCATATCATCCATTAATAAAAATACTAAAAAGAAATTTTGCTGAGTATGATTCGCTTGTCAGTAATTATAGAACTCTTATCAACACAAATCCCGGATATGCACCACTGATTAAAGGCGAATTTCATTATGAAAGCGGAAAGCTTAATGAAGCTCTTCCAGAGCTTTTTGCTTCAATTGACGAAGCTATTAATGCGTGTTGTGCAGGAGCTTTAGTGCCTGCAATGGTTACTATAGCAAAAATAAAGCGAGCACAGGGAGATATACAAGGTGCTTTAAAGATTATTGAGGAATGTCAAGGAAAGGTGCTAGAATTTCGTAAACCTCACTGGAATTACATGTTAAAGGCCTTTAAAGTACAACTTTATATTGATTTGGATGATACCACATCAATAGATAAATGGATGAATGAAAACAGACTGAATGTTTACCAGGATATTATTAAGATACATGAATATGAACTGATTGTGCTTAGTCGAGTTTTAATCTATAAACATCGTTATAATGATGCCACTTTTCTGTTGAACCGACTTTTACAATTTGCTATAGGACAGCGAAAAAATCACAGTATAGTTGAAATAAGAAACCTTCTTGCTATTGCAGCACTAAAAAACCTTAATGAAGAAATTGCTGAAAAACACTTTGAAGATGCTCTTTCCATAGGACTTAAAGAAGGTTATGTGAGAAGCTTTGTAGATGAGTTTACTCCCATGATTGCTTTACTAGAAATGTATATAAGTAAGAATAAAAAAATAAGCAACCTGAAAGTTTATGCAAAAGATCTACTTGCCCAGACAAAAGAAGCTGTAAAGCATTTTATAATTCCTACATCTTCAAATATACTTCAAAGTCTTCTAACACCTATGGAAAAAAAAGTTTTACAGCTTATAATCAATGCTTACACCAACAAAGAAATTGCAGAAAAACTGAGAATAACGCTAAGGACAGTAAAAGCTCATATTGGTAATATATATGCAAAGTTGGAAGTAAAAAACCGTATACAGTGCATAAAGAAAATTAAAGGCCTATAAATTAACAGATATGATCTCAAGGCTGTACTCTTGAGATCATATATTTACATTTTCACAGCGCTGTCATTAATTATATTACTCTAAAAACATTTTTATATCTTCGTCAACAGTTCCTATTCCTGCTATTCCAAAATTCTCTACTAATACTTTAGCTACATTTGGTGATAAGAAACCTGGAAGAGTTGGTCCTAAGTGAATATTTTTTACTCCTAAATGAAGTAATGCTAGAAGTACTATTACAGCTTTTTGCTCATACCATGCTATGTTATAAGCAATTGGAAGTTCATTTACATCATTTAATTCAAATACTTCCTTTAATTTTAAAGCTATAACTGCTAATGAATAAGAATCATTACATTGTCCTGCATCTAAAACTCTTGGAATTCCTCCAATATCACCTAAGTTTAATTTGTTATATTTATATTTAGCACATCCTGCTGTTAAAATTACTGTATCTTTTGGTAGTTTTTCAGCAAATTCAGTATAATAATTTCTTGATTTCATTCTTCCATCACAACCAGCCATAACAAAGAATTTTTTTATAGCTCCTGATTTAACTGCTTCTACTACCTTATCTGCTAAAGCAAATACTTGCGCATGAGCAAAGCCTCCAACAATTTTTCCTGTTTCAATTTCTTTTGGTGCTGGAAGTTTCTTAGCATGAGCTATGATTTCACTAAAGTCTTTTGCTTTACCATCTTCTCTTTCTTTTACATGTATAAAGCCTGGATAACCTGTAGCTCCTGTAGTATAAACTCTATCCTTATAGCTATCTTTTGGTGGTATAATACAGTTAGTTGTAAATAGTATTGGTCCATTAAAAGTTTCAAATTCTTCATTTTGTTTCCACCATGCATTACCATAATTACCTACAAAGTTTGAATACTTTTTAAAGAAAGGATAATAATGAGCTGGTAACATTTCCCCATGTGTATAAACATCTACTCCTGTATCCTTTGTTTGTTCTAAAAGTTCTTCTAAATCCTTTAAATCATGTCCTGATATTAATATTGCAGGATTATTTCTTACTCCAATATTAACTTCTGTTATTTCAGGATTTCCATAAGCTCCTGTATTAGCAGCATCAAGCATAGCCATAACATCTACACCAAATTTTCCTGTTTCTAATGTAAGTGCTACCAAATCATCTGCAGTCAATGTGTCATCTAATGTAGCTATTAATGCCTTTACAATAAAATCATATATTTCTTCATTTTCTTTTCCTAAGTTTAGTGCATGTTCAGCATAAGCAGCCATACCCTTAACTCCATAAATGATTAATTCTCTTAGTGAACGTACATCTTCATTTTCTGTAGCTAATACTCCTACTCCAATGGACTCTGATTTTGCTAAAAGCTCTGAATCATTATTTATAACAAAAGTAGCTGCATCGTGTAATTCGCTTAAATCAACTTTTTTCTCTATTAATTCTTTTTTTATTTCTTCTCTAAGCTCTATACCTTCTTTTATCTTTTTAACAAAAGCTGTATCATCAAAATTAGCATTAGTAATAGTCATAAATAAACCATTTAACATAAAATGATTAGCTTTAGTAAATTTAATACCTACATCTAAACCCTTCTTTTGAAGTATTGCAATACCTTTTAATGTGTAAATCATTAAATCTTGCAAATTTGCAACCTTGTCTACTTTTCCACAGACACCTTTTATTGTACAACCTGTCCCTTTAGCAGTTTCTTGACATTGATAACAAAACATACTCATTATAAATTCCTCCCTATTCAATGTAGTTATTTTAAATTTCCAATATGTATATATTATATATACTTTTTCATATAAATTCGGCATCATATGTTACCATTATTAAATATTTAATAATTTTTTCCTGATACTTTAATATTTTCTAAATCAAAGGTATGGCAAGGTGTAACTCATTAGATTATTAGTATATTTATCCGATTGTTACCATTGCTAATACCTCAACTTGTATATTTTCGTCAAAAAAATATAATAAAGCTATAAAAATGTTATGCGTGGATTATATAACGACAAAAGAAGCATTGAAAAATTTAGGAATCACATATAGAATTGTAATGTACCATTACTCTATAAGACAAATTAATAACCTTGTAGATGTTGAAAAAACAGCTGATAGACAATACAGGGACAGTAAAATAAAGGATAGTGAAAATAAATGAAACGTATATTTTTAGTTGAGGACGATAAAGCAATTGCTAAAAACCTTATACTCTTACTTCGATCAGAGGGATTTGCAGTAACCCATGCCCCTACGCGGAATGAAGCTCTTACTTTACTTGCTGAGAATAAATTTGACTTAGCATTAATTGATATTTCTTTACCAGATGGAAATGGCTTTACAGTTTGCACGGAAATCAAAGAAACACAGGATGTTCCAGTTATCTTCCTTACAGCTTCTGGGGATGAATCCAGTGTTGTCACTGGACTAAATATGGGGGCAGATGACTATATTACCAAACCCTTTCGTCCTCGTGAACTGATTGCACGAATCAGAACCGCATTACGAAAAAGCGGACGCTCCCCATCAAATTTTGAAATCTGTGGACTTAATGTAGACACAGCAAGCGGAGTTGTGAAAAAAAATGGCGAGGAAGTTTTTCTTTCAGCATTAGAATACCGATTATTGCTGGTGTTTATTAGTAACCCTAAAAACATTATTACGAGAGGTAAGCTGCTTGATGAATTGTGGGATGCAGCAGGAGAGTTTGTCAATGACAATACATTAACCGTATATATCAAACGCTTGCGGGAAAAGATAGAAAATGACCCAGCTAATCCGCAAATAATTTTAACTATTCGAGGTACGGGATATAGATTAGGTGGCAAGTATGCTTCGAAATAAAGAAATTAAGCAATTTGCCATTTTGTTCTCCTTAATTGCTGCTACTGTTGTAATACTGGGATTTACAATCAATACGGCAGCTGGAATCCTTGCCATTGCTTCTTCTATAGCCTTTGGAATAGTATTTTTTTCATTTACCAAAGCTCGATACAAAAGAATTGCAAAGATTTCAGATCAAATAGATCTTGTACTTCATAACATCGACCATCTGTATATTGCTGAATCGGACGAGGGTGAACTTTCAATTCTTCAAAGCGAAATAACAAAAATGACGCTGCGTATTCGAGAGCAAAACAGCGAACTAAAAAAAGAAAAACAACATCTTGCTGATTCGCTGGCCGACATAGCTCACCAACTACGCACCCCTCTCACATCTGTAAACCTTATTCTATCATTATTAGAAAATAACCCTGACGAAAATGAACGGAAATCATTGATACGGGAAACAAAGGAATTATTTGTACAGATGGATTGGCTTCTTACTTCCCTGTTGAAGTTATCTCGCCTGGACGCAGGTATTGTGGTGTTTCAAAGCAAGCAGATAGATGTAAATAATTTGATATGCACAGCTCTTCGTCCTTTTCTGATTCAAATGGATCTGCATAATATTACTTTACAGACAGATGTTCCAAAAGAGCTGATGATTCAAGGTGATTTAGGTTGGCTTTCAGAAGCGATTCAAAACATTGTTAAAAATTGCATTGAAAGCGCAGGTAATAATGGTAAAATTGACATTACATGCAAAGACAACCCACTGTTTACTGAAATTGCAATTCACGACAGCGGTGTAGGCTTTAAAAAAGAAGATTTGCCATGCTTATTTGAACGGTTTTATCGTGGAAAAAATTCAGGCGCCACAGGATACGGTATTGGATTAGCTCTCTGCAAGATGATTATAACACGTCAGGGAGGAATGATTACTGCCAAAAACCATCCACAGGGCGGTGCGATATTTTCTATTCGTTTCCCAAAGTGACGAATCTCTCACCTAAAAGTCACACAAATGTAATTTGAAGGTTCTATTATATAGGTAAACCATAAGAAAGGAGACTCACATAATGGAATTTTTAAAAGTTGACAATCTATGTAAAGTATATGGCAAGGGCGAAAACCAAGTTACAGCTCTTGACCATGTTTCACTTACAATTGAAAAAGGAGAATTTACCGCAATTATAGGTTCCTCAGGCTCCGGAAAATCCACATTACTTCACAGCATTGGTGGAGTGGATGTGCCAACAAGCGGAAAGGTGTATTTGGATGGTCAGGATGTATATGCCCAAAGCAATGAAAAGCTAGCCATTTTCCGCAGGAGGCAGGTAGGACTAATTTACCAGTTTCACAACCTCATTCCCACGTTGAATGTGGTAGAAAACATTACCTTGCCTATACTTATGGATAAACGTAAAGTCAATAAGGAAAGGCTGAATGAATTGCTGGAACTACTTGGCTTACAACACCGAAAAAACCATTTACCCAATCAGCTTTCAGGTGGTCAGCAGCAGCGTGTTTCCATAGGACGTGCTTTGATGAATGCCCCAGCAGTAATGCTTGCCGATGAACCTACTGGTAGCTTGGATAGCCGAAATGGACATGAAATTATCAATTTGCTGAAATTAAGTAATCAAAAATATAGACAGACACTTATTGTTGTCACCCATGACGAAAATATCGCCCTACAAGCAGACCGTATTATTGGTATATCAGACGGTAAAGTAGTGCGAGATGAAAGGGTGAGACCATGAACATTTTCAACAAAGTTACACTACAAAGCATGAAAAAAAGCCGTACACGAACACTTGTGACGATTATCGGAGTTATTCTGTCTGCTGCCATGATTACGGCAGTAGCTACCTTTGGTACTTCCCTGTTAAATTTTCTGGTAAAGGGTTCTATTGTGAAACATGGCGATTGGCACGTTGAATTTTTGGATGTTAATTCCTCTTTCGCACAGAAACTAACTCAGGACAAGGATGTAAAAAACACAGCAACATTTGAAAATATTGGCTACGCAAAACTTGAAGGTGGAAAAAGCCCTGAAAAACCCTATCTTTTTATAGCCGGATTTAACAAAGAAGCCTTTGATACCTTACCTTTAATCATGATTTCAGGTAGATTGCCCCAAAACAGCAATGAGGTTCTTGTACCAAGCCATGTGGCAGCAAAAGGCGGCGTTAGATTCAAGGTTGGCGATACGCTTTCACTTAATGTTGGAAGCCGAATGAATGAAAACAAGAATTTAAGTCAACATACCCCTTATATTTCTGGAAAAGAAACTCTTGTGCCAAAAGCAGAGAAAACCTACAAGATTGTAGGTTTTTGCGAAAGACCAGCTTTTGAAGAACATTCTGCACCAGGATACACTTTGATAACAAAAGCAGATGCTCAGGACAAAGTGGATAGCTTAAGCATATTTGTCAAACTTAAAAACCCAAGCAAAGTTAAGGCTTATGCAATCAGCACAGCTATGGGCCATACTTATGTCTTTAACGATAATGTGCTTCGCTTCATGGGGCTTTCGGAGGATAATATATTCAACACGCTTTTATACACGGTTGGGGGCATTTTACTTACTATAATAATGGTAGGCTCGATTTTTCTGATTTATAATTCCTTCAATATCTCGCTTAATGAACGTACACGCCAATTCGGAATTCTTGCGTCAGTGGGTGCCACAGCAAAACAACTTCGAAATTCAGTGCTGTTCGAGGGACTTTGCATTGGTGCAATCGGCATACCTATTGGTATTATTGTAGGTATAGGCAGTGTTGGACTTATAATTCCTATTGTTGCCATGAAGTTCGAGAATATTATACCAACCGCAGTGCCTTTAACCTTGTCGTTGTCTGTTCCTGCTATTGTTGCAGCAGCGTTGATTAGTTTTGTTACCATTTTAATTTCAGCCTATATCCCAGCCAGAAAAGCCGCAAACACTCCCGTTATGGAGAGTATTCGCCAAACTAACGAGATCAAAGTTGAATCGAAAAACGTAAAAATATCAAAACTAGCGCAGCGTATTTATGGTTTGGAGGGAACTCTTGCACTAAAGAATTTTAAGAGAAACAAAAAACGTTATCGCAGCATTGTGCTATCTCTTGTTTTAAGCGTCGTACTGTTTATATCGGGAAACGCTTTTGGAACAACTTTGAAACGAATTGCAGAACGATCCATAATGGACTTTGACTATGATATCGTTTTTACTACTCAGGGCATGAATGACAGCGAAATGTTCCCACTTTACAACAAACTAAAAACTGCAGATGGAATTTACAAAAGCTCATACCAATCAATTTTAGCGTATTCATGCCAGGTTAAGGCAAGCGATTTTTCAGACCGTTACCGAAAATCTGCGGGTTATACTGCACCGGATCAAACAGTTCATCTTCCAATGGACATTCAGTTTATTGAGGACAGCGAATATCTAAGTTTTATCAAAAAATTAGGTTTGTCTAAAGAAGAATATACTGGAAGGAATGCAAAAATGATTGCTGTTGCCAAAAAGCTAGTTATCAAACAAAACGGTCCTAGTGAACTATTTAATATGTTTGCCAGTAGTTCAATGACTTTCAATATTACTCCCGAAACAAATGACAAATCCAAGATAGAACAGAGTAAAAGTATAAACATTACATTTGTAGATACGTATCCAGTAGACCCTCTTAAGACAATAAATCAGTCTTCCGAGAAAAATCAATATGTTTTTATGGTGGTTGCTCCATATTCGCTGAAAGAGAAGTTTGAAGCACCAAATATCCATACGGATATAGGCCTGAGCTTTCTGTCAAAAAAGCCTTCGCAATCAGTAGCTAAGATGGAAACTATGATTCAGAACTCAGGAATTACGTCTGCATATACCCTACAAAATGTGTATACAATGGTTGAACAATACCGTAGTTTAACATTTGTTATTGATGTTTTCACATATGTTTTTGTAATCATGATTTCGCTGATTGCGGTTGCTAATGTGTTTAACACAATTTCCACAAATATCATGCTGCGCAAACGGGAACTCGCCATGCTCCGCTCAATTGGGATGTCTGAACGCGATTTCCAAAAGATGATGAATTTTGAATGTATCTTTTATGGCATGAGGACGTTACTATTTGGGCTTCCAATAGCAACACTCTCTTCTTGGCTGATTTATAAAGGGTTAGTGTCCACAGAAAAGTTGGATAACTTCCATTTTGTATTTCCTTGGAGCAGTATGGCAATTAGTGTGTTCAGTGTGCTCTTTATCGTGTTCATTACAATGCTGTATGCCACTCGCAAAATAAAAAAAGAAAATATCATTGATGCGCTTAGAGATGATATGACTTAATCTAAAATCTGTATTAACTTGATAGGAAATCAAAAATTTCCACTTCACAAGTACTTAACATCTTCTATCTCTCCCAAGTTGTCCCACGTGCGTCCTTCCATTCTAGGAACATAAAAAAGCTTCCTATGATAATCTTATTTTATCATAGGAAGCCATTTTTATGAACTTTTTCTCACAGTATCTTTTATTTGATTATTTTTTTTCACATTTTCGAACATAATACTCATCAATCAGTCCGTTTTTGAGCAGGGCAGTTCCAGTGCAACATGAAATGATTTCTTTCGGCGTTCCTTTGTAGGATATACAAACATAATCCATCGTGTTGCCTTCAAGTGAATAAATTGTGGCAATCATTTCACCTGGCTTACGGTTAAGAGCTTTCTTGAATATTTCTCTTATGTTTTCACGTCCTTCATAGCGCCAAACGGTTGGCGCGGCTTTGTCTTCAAAAATGGCGCCTTCCGAAAAACATTGAGCCAAACTATCTGCATCTAGATTGTTAAGCGCTGCAATATACTTTTCTAAGATATGCATAATATAAATACTCCTTCAATTTTTAAATAATTGTGATTGTACGGTCTACCCCAATTGTATGTTGTTTTTCTTTATAGGACTGAATGCCCTCCATCCACGAAGAGTGTAGTCCCTGTAACGTACGTTGACATATCGGATATCAGAAATAAATTTCCCATTGCGATTTCTTCCGGTTCTCCAATTCGGCCCAATCGGGACATACCTCCAAGCTCGGTGACTTTCTTTCCGACCTTTACGACAGCATCCCGCAGCATTGGGGTATTTATTCCGCCCGGTGCAAGACAGGATACCCGAATATTATACTGTCCAGCCTCCATTGAGGCTACCTTGGTCATGCCCATAACAGCATGCTTCGAAGATGTGTAAGCAACGCTAAAGTCTTTTGGACGTACAGAGTTGATGGAAGATACGTTAACGATGGAACCACCATTTCCCTGCTTGATCATCTGCTGTATTTCATACTTCATACACATAGCCGTGCCCTTTATATTGACAGCTTCCAACTCATCCCAGTAGTCCTCGTCGAAATCCCACGCTCTTTTGTCATCCTGTATATGTGCGGCGTTGTTGACAGCTCCATCAAGATGTCCGTATATATCGACTGCTGCCTTTACCATCGCCTGCACATCACTGGAATTAGCTATTTCAGTAAACTGGAATGTAGCCGTACCTCCTGCTTTTACTATTTCATCTACTGTTCGTCTGCCTTCTTCTTCATTGTGGTCGGCGCAAAGCACCTTGGCGCCTGCCGCTGCAAATAGTTTCGCTGTAGCTTCTCCCATACCCATCGCCGCACCTGTAACAATGACTACCTTATCATTCAATATTGGGAAAAATTTTGGATAGATTAAACCTGACATAATGAACTACCTCCTTCAAAAATAAATTAATAACGTTTCGCGGTCTCTCCATAAAAAATGATTCGGCTAAATCGAACACTGCATCATTAGCAAAAATAGCATTGACACTCTTATATAAATTATTGTGCTTATCTTTGTCTTTTTCTAAATACGTAACGCAACCTTTGCGCCTTCAAAGATTGCTTCCACTGCGGTACGCGTTCTGACAGCGTCACCAATAACCTCAACTATAGGTGCCAGATTGCTGACATCATCACCAAGGCATTTGTTTGAACGCGCACCGAGTGCAACGACGATATGATCGAATCCTTTGAGCTCGATTTGTTCACCGTCTTTTTCGACAATCGCGCTGTTTTCAAACAACTCAAGCACTTTGGTGCTTGTGAGAATCTCCATCTCTTCTTTCTTAATTTCCTTGAGCAAGCTTACTCTCGTAGCATTAGGGAGAGTTGGGATAAGTTTTGGCATCATTTCAACTACGGTAATCTTTTCACAATAATCCGCACAGTACATCGCCGATTCAAGACCTACAAGTCCACCTCCCAATACTAATATTTTGCCATCAACGTTTTGCTTGCCAAGAAGTACGTCTGTGGCAATCTTAACATTTTTGCCATCAATACCTACTATATCCGGTTTCAAAGGTATACCTCCTGTTGCTACTATGAGCACGTCAGGTTTAATTTGCTTGATAAAATCTGTATTTACTTCAGTATCGAAGTGTATATCAACATTGTGTTTTTCGCACATATACAGATAATGCTTTATGACGCGTGTAATATCTTGTTTATTTGGTGGATAAGAAGCAATCAAATATTGACCACCTGCCCGGTTGCGTGGATTTTTTTCATATAATGATACCTTGTGCCCTCTAGCTGCCGCAATCCATGCAGCTTCTAAGCCAGCGGGGCCTGCGCCAACGATCATTACATTTTTGGGGTCTTTCGTCTCAACAATCTGATTTTTAGGCAATTCATTTGCTAACGGGTTTTGGAGACAACTCATTCCATAGTCGCCACCTGCCCAATCGGCAACTCCTGTCGCAGGTCCTGCATGATTGGAAAGACAACGCTGACCGCAGCTAATACATGGATGGATTTCCATAAGTTCGTTTGAAAACATTTTATTCGGGAATTCCGGATCAGCAACAGACTGGCGTCCTAAAGCAATAAAGTCCGCATCACCCCTTTGCAATGCGTATTCAATAACATGTGGCTCGTTGTAACGTCCAACTGTGATAACCGGTATTTTCAGTGCTTTCTTAAATAATTTCGCAGCCTCAATATTCCATGCGGGCGGCTGGGACGCTGTTGGTAAAATATATTCATAAGCACCATATGTACCTGCAGAAAGATGAAGCGCATCAATACCGTAGGATTCAAGCAAAGTTGCTATAACAACTGCTTCATTTTCTTTATATCCTCCTCTTAAGTATTCATTTGAACTCATACGTACAGATACTGGAAAATCCGTACCGCACTCTCTTTTTATCCCCTCTACAATCAGTTTGACAAATAAAGTTCTGCTATAGATATCGCCACCAAACTCATCAATGCGCTTATTATAACGACCGCTTAAAAACTCTGCTGCCAAATAACCGTGAGCACAATGTACTTCGACCATATCGAATCCAGCTTTTTGGGCACGTACAGCCGCTGCAATATATTTGTCGATCATAACGTATACTTCTTCTGTTGTCATTTCTTTGGGAGTGGTCCTGAAAATAGGACACGGTATCGGAGAAGACGATATAACTTGCAAGCCATGCGACAACTCAGAGTTGGTCTGACGGCCGGCGTGATGAAGCTGAATGCATGCTCTGGAACCGTAGTGTTTGATTGCTGATGCAAGTTTTCTTAAACCCGGAATGGCTTCATCTACAGAAATATCGATTTCTTCGGGAATAGCCAACCCATCGCGTTCCACTGCGGCAACTTCAACAAAGATTAAACCGAACCCTCCACGTGCACGTGCAGCATAATAATTAATTGTTGCATCGGATATCTTTCCTAATTCTTCGTACAGGCAAGAACCCATCGGAGGCATTACCAAACGGTTTTTTACCATCATTTTGCCTATATACATAGGACTGAAAGTTTTTTCAAAGTTCATACAATTACTCCCTTCTTTTGTTAATAATTTGTTTTTACTATATAATTTAATGTTACATATTTCACGAAATTTTTTCAATTTACATATTTTTTAAAATGTTATGAACAAATGATACATTTTTAACAGTATGTAAACCTTGTACTTATTTATTTAAATATTTATAATTAGATTATAAATATTTACTAGTGGTGGTGATTATCAAAATGAGGAGTCAAGAAAAAACTAAACTTTTGATCGTTCAGGCGTTAGAAGAAGAATTAAAAAACAAATCCTTAGAACGTGTTAGTATTCGTGATATTATGAATAGGTGCAATCTGTCACGTCAAACCTTTTATAGGCATTTTATTGATATATATGACTTAGTATTATGGTTTCATAATTACAATGCGAAAAGATCGTTAAATGCTTTCTCGAAAAATAAAGATATTAAAGAATGTTTCATTCTAACACTAAATAAGATGAATGAACACAATAATTTTTATATAAATGCTTTAAGTCTTACAGGTCCTAACTCATTCATAAACGATTACTTTAATCTTCAAATGAATTATGCTAAAGAACATATAGGTAACAAACGACTTGACTTTAATCTTTTGATACAATTGAGGCTTTTTTGGTACGGGGTTACAAATCTTCTGGTTTATTGGATAAAACTTGATGTGAAAATAAGTCCAGAGGTTATGGCTGAGAACATATTTAAAAGTTTACCAGCAGACTTAAAAAAATATTATGAATAACTTATTAACAGAATTGATTAACATTATAGAACATTACATATAAAATATTAGTTAATTTAACCCCTCGACAGCAATGCCGAGGGGTTTTATTGGTGGAATCGAGCCTGCAACAAGCTAATCCATGAAAAATGAAGCATTTTTGCATCTTATATTCTAAAAAACTATTCTACATATATTTTTTTAAATTGCCATAGCAATTTCATATGCATCCCAAATAGCTCCCATTAGATTAGATACCTTTGATGAATCTCCAATCAAATTCACCTCAGCACCACAATCTTTTATTGCTTCATATAAAGATTTATCGCTGATGTATCCAATACTTGTGATAATTGTGTCGGCATCTAATTCAACAGTATTACCGTTTTCTTCAAACTGTACACCTTTCGATGTGATTGCGGTAACCTTTGTATTAGTATGAACACCAATGTTATAAGAAGATACAAGATTTTGAAGCATCATTTTATTGGCTGCATTTAAGCCCTGTACTTGTAAAATGTCAGGAAGCATCTCAAGTATTTCAACTTGTTTTCCTTTATCTTTTGTTAGGCTATACGCAATTTCAACGCCAGTAAGTCCGCCGCCTATAATAACCACTTTATCACCGATTGGTTTTGTCTCCAATAGTGCTTCCACTGCGGTTATAACTTTTTCTGAATTTGCTCCATCTACATTTAGCTTTCTTGCAGTGGAACCAGTTGCTACAAAAATAGAATCTGGCTTAGAAGCTTTAATAACATTTTCATTTACCTCTGTGTTCATATGAACAGCCACACCAGTATCTTTAAGTTGTTTCTCATACCATTTTATTAACTTTTTATCTTCTTCTTTAAAACTCATAGAAGATGCAGGAATGAAAACACCACCAAGACTAT
Organism: Clostridium drakei; assembly: GCF_000633595.2. Taxonomy (GTDB): domain Bacteria; phylum Bacillota; class Clostridia; order Clostridiales; family Clostridiaceae; genus Clostridium_AM; species Clostridium_AM drakei. The sequence continues at coordinate 226,674 of NZ_JIBU02000013.1, forward strand.
TTGTGCGTTCATATAAATCTACTTTATGCCCTCTAAGTGCGCTGACTCTTGCAGCTTCCATACCGCTTATACCACCACCAATGACCATAATATTCTTTTTAATATCAGCAGGCTTAATTTCATATTCTCTTTCCATGTTAACTTGTGGATTAACTGCACATGAAGTATACTTTCCAGAGAAAAATCTTTCCAAACATCCTGCATGACATCCTATGCAAGGTCTGATATCATCTAAATTTTCACTTTGTACTTTATTTACCCATTCAGGGTCAGCAAGCAGTGCTCGTCCAACAGAAATAGCATCTATACTTCCACTTGCAACAGCTTCAGCTGATATTTCAGGATCATCCATTTTGCCTGCACATATAACAGGAATATCAACAAACTGTTTTATATATTGAGCATCTGCCAAGTTACATGCTTTCGGCATATATACTGGTGGGTGTGCAAAATACCATGATTCATATGTGCCATTGTCTGCATCTAAAGCATCATAGCCAGCATCCTGAAGAATTTTTGCTATTTTACCACTCTCTTCTAAATCACGGCCAAATTCTTCGAATTTTTCTCCAAGAAGGGCACCTTTATCAGTACCAAATCCTTTCATATAACTTTTAACACTATATCTTATCAAAACAGGAAAATCTCTTCCACATTTCTCTTTTATTGCTTTTACTGTTTCTGTAGCATAACGAAGTCTGTTCTCTAAGCTTCCTCCATATTGGTCTGTACGACGATTAGTGCATTCCATAGAAAATTGGTCCATTAAGTACCCTTCATGAAGCGCATGAACTTCTACCCCATCAAAGCCCGCCTGTTTTACAGCATAAGCACCATCAGCATAAGATTGTATAAGAAATTGAACTTCTTCTGTTGTTAATGCACGATGCATCATTTCAGGATGCCAGACATTTGGATTTTCTGATGAAGAAATAGGGTCATTATCTATAAAGAAACCCTCTTTACGGTTTCTGCCAGCACCGTTTGCTATTTGAATTATAATTTTAGCACCATACTTATGGACTTCGTCGGTAAGCTTTTTGGAAGCTTCTACATAAGCATCACCTGCTGTTGCCAATGTAGCGTGCATTGAGTCGAGTTTATTCTGGCATGCTATACCTGTTGTCACAATTAATCCTACACCGCCTTTAGCACGTGCAACATAAAAATCCACACCTTGTTGATTAAAACTCCCATCAGGATTTTTTGCATGTGAACCCATTGGAGCCATTGCTATTCGGTTTTTTACTTCCATTGTACCTATTTTCATAGGTTGAAACAATGCATCAATTTTACCTTTCATAAAAAGCACCTCTCTCTTATAATTTAAAAATTTTTGTTACCTCGGTATACATCAATTGTACACCGCGGTATACTTTGTGTCAATACTTTCACAAATAACAATTTATATATTTTAATAATTATGATATAATGGCATATACGCATCGGAGGGATAAAAGTGATAGAAAATATAAAACATACAATTTTGGTTAAAGCAATTGAACTTTTCAAGAAAAATGGGTTTAAAAATGTGACTATTAATGAAATTTGTGAAAGCTGCAATATTACAAAAAGGACATTTTATTACCACTATGATTCAAAGAAAACTCTACTTTTAGATCATTTTTCTTTAGTTGATGAAGATATAGAAAACACTTTAAAGGATATAGATAAAGAAACAACATGGATTGATAAGTGTTGGAAAATCAAGCAAATTTATATAAGTGGTATTGCAAATTTAAATGCAGATATATTAAAAAATTTAATTATAATTGATATGGAACAGCAAAATCATATGTTTAGTTTTGTGTTAAATGATTTTGACCTTAATTTGAAAAGATTGCGACAAATGGTTATTGAATATACGCATAAAGGACAAGAAGCAGGGGAAATTGACGCTGATATTTCCGCTGAAGATTTATCATATTGTTTTGCATCTGCATTTTTAGGATTAGCTGTAAACTGGAGTTCAACAGGAGGAAACTATGACCTGGTAGAAGCATCAAAAAAATATTTTTATTTAATATACAAAAAACAGTAATGGAACTTTCCAATGAGGGCAAGAATGTTATCATTTTAGAAATGCATGATACCACTGCACCAGATGATAGATTTTGTGCTATCTAAAAAAAGCTTAAAGGAATTAATCTGGCATTATGGAAAATATCATAGAGACAAGCTGTTTAAAGCACAACATCTAAATTCAACAGTATTGAATAGTATAGGTAAAAGGAGAACCAACCTTTATCATAAAAATGCTAAAGGTCTTTCAAATTTCAATGCTATAACCAAAACATCACACTTCTTGGTGTGGTGTTTTTTTACTTGGGCTTACAACCTTAAGCATAACATAATGTGAAAATATTCACTGCCAGGCCTGATGTAATTTGAAAAAACTACTCCTTTAATTTAAAAATCGACACTTAACATCTAAAACCATGTTTGTAATAGGGAAAAGTGTGGAATCATCGAAAATCATTTGCGTGGCGCGATATAAATTTAACTGCCAGATATTCCATTTTTCCACGGCTTCATATTTTTATAATAATGAATGGTTAATTCTTGAAAGTTTCGCGCAGCTTTCGATAAATATCTGCCTTGTAACCATGATAACCCAATTTTACGTCTACATATTGGTTCTTCAATTTGCAAAAATACTAATGCCGGATTTTGAAATATTTCTTGCGCTGACTTTGGAATAAGGGCAATACCTCTATTAATTTGAAGTAATTCCGACATAAGCACGGTATCACATTCACAAATAACATTTGGGCTAAAACCAACGATATTGCACAAGTTGTCCGTTACTTCCCTGAAACTGTAGCCATCAATTAGGCTTATGAATTTTTCATCAGCGACTTCCCGAAGATGAATGCTTTTTTTATGGGCCAATGGATGATTTGCAGGTAAGCACAAAACAATTTCATCATTGAGCAATTCGATGCATTCAATACCGGACCCCTCAATCGGCGGAGAAGATATACAGTAATCAATTTTTTCATTAATTAAAAAATCCCGCACTATTTCAATCGAAGCAGTAAATTGCCGAATACCGACTTCCTGATTGGTCAATAAAAAATCTTTAAGTAAACCGGATAAAAACCGGCTGCTGGTTGTTGCTAATGAAACTTTATTATCCTGAGGCCCTGATAATTTTTTGAGTTCATATTTAGCAATGTCCAGTTCGCTGAATACTTGATTAACATGATTCAAAAATGTCTTTCCAGCCTCATTTAATTCGATATTTCGTCCAGTATGTTTAAAAAGTTGTGTGCCAAGTTCTTTTTCAAGTCGCTTGATGATGATGGTCAGAGAAGGCTGTGAAATATTAAGTTTATTAGCTGCTTTTGTTATGTGTTGATATCTTGCCACGGTTTGAAAGTATTTTAGCTGAAGAATATCCATTTGGGACCTCCTTATTCATATACAAATATAAATGTATTTATATAAAATTATATATTTGACGCTATGTAATTTCAAGACTAATATTATAATATAATCAAAATTTATAGGAGGTCAAATATGAGTTTTAATATTCAAGAGCAATTAAACCGTATACTCCAGGAAGTAGGACTTTCTAGCGCAGATGTAGGGGGTAAAATTACTTTCAAAGGTGCAGATCCAATTTATGATGATGTGCTGCATCTGGGAGCCATCAGCGCTTTACCGACCATGGCTTGCGCTGTTGGAGCTGCGACTATCTGGAAAATGCGTACCGGGGAAAGTCAAGATTTGAGTGTAGACTTGCGTAAATCTATTCACAATATAAATCCTAACTATAAATTTAGTCCAACTATTAACGGGTTTCGCTATCCCACAGCAACGTTAATGGGAAATCCTTTTTTAGAAACAATGTACAGAACCCGGGATGGGCGTTATGTAATACCTACAGCTGTATATCCTTCCTTAATGCTAAAATGGTTGAACTTTTTAAAGTGTCAGCCAAATAAAGAATCGGTTACTGAAGCCATACTTCATTGGAATGCACAAGAATTGGAAGATGCAGCGTCTGCCGAAAAACTATCGATTTCTATATGCAGAACACCTGAAGAATGGTTACAACATCCTGCGGGGAAATATCTCAAAGATAAACCGTTAATCACTATTGAAAAAATAGGAGAGAGTGAGCCGCAACCATTTCTGCCTGCAAAACGTCCGCTTTCTGGAATTCGTGTTTTGGCTCCGGTCCACGCTATAGCGGGACCAACCGTTGTAAGAAGTTTAACGGAGTATGGGGCCGATGCTTTACAAATAACCACTCCAAACGACTTTGAACATGAAATGATTTATGATGAAGCCAATATTGGTATACGTTCAACCTGGTTGGATTTTAACCAGCCCGAGCAAAATAAACGTGCCCATGAATTGGCCACCGAATGCGACGTATTTGTAGAAAATTACCGCACTAGCGTGATGAGGCATTTTGGATTTACCCCTAGTGAACTAGCGGAAAAAAATCCTGGGATTATCTACGTATCTGTAAAATGTTATGGTTATGGCGGACCTTGGGGCGAACGGGCTGGCTTTGATACTCAAGGAACTGCGGCATCTGGTCTAACAGTTGTGGAAGGAAGTCCGGAAATGCCAAAGATGCCATGTACAACAATGATCAATGACTATGTCACCGGGTATTTCGGTGCTGTTGGCGCATTGGCAGCTCTAGTTAAACGGGCAAAGGAAGGCGGCAGTTATCATGTGAAGGTCAATCTCACCAGTAATGCCATGTGGTGCTGTTCCTTAGGCACATTGAACCGTAATGAATTGGATTTTTCAGATACAGCGCATCATTTATTACCGCCGGACATCATGACTCGCCAAACAGCTTTAGGCAAAATTTGTCGTTTAGCTTCCCCAGTAGAGCTATCGAAAACTCCTGGTAATTGGGAAGACCCTATTCTGGTTCCTAGGGGTTCTAATAAGCCGGAATGGTTGCCTAGAACTTAAGAGGAACTTTCGCTGTTATGGTCCTGGTTGCAGAGATGCTCCCTCTGGACCTTATTGAACAGCTTTGAGGTCTCAAGATTTTTATCTCTTTCTTTTTTATACCATCGCTACCATTGCTAATCCCATCTTTTCAATACGTTTATTTTTTAGTTTGAATTTCTATAACCTTAAAAACTATTACACCTACTATTGCAGCTAAAATTGAGGAAATCATAATACTAGTTTTTGACGCAGCTAATATAGTTTTATCTACAAATGATAAAGATGATACGAACAATGACATAGTAAATCCAATGCCTCCAAGAATACTTGCACCATAAAGGTGTTTTATATTTACTTTAGATGGAAGTTTAGCAATTTTTAACTTTACCAAAATATATGAAACTCCAAATATACCTAGCTGTTTACCAACAAAAAGTCCAAATATAATACCTAAACTAACAGGTGTTAATATAATTGCTGATAAGTTATTAATGTTAATAGTTACACCTGCATTCGCTAAAGCAAATATCGGCATAATTACAAAGGCAGACCACGGTGTTAAAGCATGCTCAAGTTTATGCAATGTAGATGTTTTAAATTCATGAACATTTTTTCCAACAGGCAGACACATTCCAAGCAATACACCTGCAATTGTTGGATGCACACCTGACTTTAAAAAGCTAATCCACAATATAATGCCACCAATAATATATATAGATGCAGCTTTAACATTAAATTTATTAACCAATATAAGAGCAATAAGAGTAACTAACCCTATAGCTAAAGCTCCCCAGTAAATTTGATTAGTATAAAATATAGCAATTACGATAATAGCTCCCAAATCATCAACTATAGCTAAAGCTGTAAGAAAAACTACAATTCCTTTAGGTGCTTTTTTAGCTACTAAAGAAAGTATTCCTAAAGCAAATGCAATATCTGTTGCCATAGGAATTCCCCATCCTGTAACAGTTGCTTCTCTATAATTAAATAGTACATAAATAACTGCTGGTACAATCATTCCTCCAATAGCAGCACATATTGGTAATAGTGCCTTTTTTATAGATTTGAGTTCTCCAATTACTAATTCTCGTTTTATTTCCATACCAACTACAAAGAAAAATATAGCCATTAGACCATCGTTAATCCAGTGGAGAACTGACATAGATATAGAAATTTCTCTGTACCCAATAGTTATATAAGTATGAAGTATATGTTCATATGTTTCAACTAAGCTGGAATTAGCAATTATAACTGCTATTATGGCACAAATTAAAAGTATTAAACCGCTAGAAGACTCATTCTTAAAAAAATATATAAGTGGATTAACAACTTTATTATAAAACTTATTCTTCATATTCATTTTCCTTTCTAATATTAAATATATCCTAAAAACTTAATTTAAATAAAATATTTTAGAGTGAATCATCTATGGAATTTCTTGTCTGAAAAATTTCAATAAAAAAAGTGGGACACTCTAATTGAGTTTCCCACCCCAGAAACTAAAATTGCTTGAAAACAAATTATAAAATTTGCCCAACCGTACATAGTTATATTTATTCATTTTTATAGGGCTCATTATACTATATGTTAGTACTCTTAGTCAAGACTTGTGAATAAAATCAATGGTAGCAATCAGATAAGACAAAACAAATTCTATTACGTTCTCAAAGTTGCTTTAATTCTATTATGCTTCAACAATAAATCTATAGCGTCAACTGGATTATTTACTATAATATCAGCTTCAAATATTGCTTTTGAAAAACAGCCTTCTTTCCCAATAATAGCAATAGAAAGAGTACTTTTTTTGAACATTTCTATATCATTTCTTCCATTACCAATTGTAGCAGTTATATCGCATCCAAGATTTTCAACTATTCTTTTTTTATCTTCCGACGAATTTTCTTTATTAAAAACTTCTACTGTAACAGGCAAATCTTTAGATTGTTTTACTACAGTACCATAAGTATCTGCCGTAAGTATAAAAATATTAACATCTTTATTGGACAATTCTTTTATTTTTCCCCTTATTTCCTCAATCATAATGCCATCTTCAGCCATAGTACCATTAAAGTCAAACACAACATTTTTTACTTTAATACTCTTGTAACCAGGTACATCAACCATTATCATTCACATTAACCCCTTTTTATCATTTTTACATAAAATAGTCCTATATGTAATAAATAAAATAATATAGATAGGTAACAAAAATATTCACTTGGTATATGTCAAGTTTGGTCCTTGAAGCATTTTTACAGACAATACAAATCCATAAATTCCAATACCTAATAAAATTAAAATAATTATTAGATTAATAAAGACCATCATCATCGGCATCATACTAGACATAATTATACCCCCATATATTCTTATTTATTGGTAATTATATCATTATATTCAACTTGATTTCTTAAAATTCATATAACAAATTTATTGTTTAACACTTCATTATTTAATTTTTAAATTTCTTTTAAGTTATTAATTAATCAGAATAAAAATTACAATAAGTACACTTTATCTTTGAAATGCGACACAAAAACACTGTAGAATTCAACTTTGAATAATACAGTGTTCAGATAAATTGTTCGTTTTTTCAGTTATTACGCTAAATAAGAAAAATACGTTTTAACATTCTGGACATTTACGAAGCGTCTTACCACCTTCATCTTAGTAAGTTTTGTGAATGCCATGTTAGGTTGATAAATCAACCAGACTTAATACTAATAACTAATAAACTTCAATTGTTTCCCCTCAAGTTCCAAATTTCAAAGCCTTATCGGTCTATGTCCTAAGTGAAGGATACATCTTATATAAACTGCATTAAATCCAGACATATTGAACAAAATATCTCTGAGGTGATTTAAATGAAATGTAATGTTGGTAGAACCGAACAAATTGTTAGAATTGTTATCGGTGTATTAATCATTCTTTTGGGTCTATACTTCAGAAGCTGGTGGGGACTTATTGGCCTCGCACCAATAATAACAGGTTTGATTCGTTATTGCCCTGTTAGTGATATCTTAGGAATTTCGACTTGTGATGCTGAAAAAAAGCAATAGTTTCCTCACCTATGGCCTTAAATATAAGGCCACTTATTTTTGGCAACAAAGTAATCACAATTTTTTGCGTATTAGACTATCCCTAAGGACACCTAACTACAACATTGACGAAACTTACAAGCCAATTTTTTATGTTTCTTAATATAACTATTATTTGTATTACCTGCGACGTAATATTTTACTATTTTGGCTTTATTAATAGTAATTATATCATAACTTTTACAAATAAAAGCCGATTATATTCCCAATAAATACAAATCCTTTACTTCTTCACACCACATTATTCAATTCTCAAAGACCATTGTTCGTATTTCAATTTTTAATAGTTACATCGCATTTTTTTCATATTGTGTATTAACTTAAAGTTATTATTAAGGTTGAAGATAAATTTCAATTCTTTCTTTTCCGCCACCCAAGTTTTTTCTTTTCAAAGATATAGAACCTATTTCTCCTGTCTTCTTTAAATGAGTTCCTCCGCAAGGAACTTTAGCAAATCCTTCTATTAACCAATATCTTCTTTCAGTTTGCTCATCTTCAAAAGTACTTGTTATGTCTAAGTTTGAATCAATGAGATTGTTTATTTTATTCATAAGTTCTGGAAAAATTTCAGATATATTTCCTTTCCAAAAGAAATCTACTCTTGCTTTTTCTTCAGTAATATTTGCACCAATTTTTTCGGGATAATTATAATTCTGGTAAACTAACTCTAAAACAATTTCTGCGGCAAAATGTAATTTCATTAGCTTATATCTTTTTTCCCAATCAATTTCAACCATAACATTTTGATTTGGTTTCAAATTATGATTTTGCTCAAGAGTATAGAAAATTTCTTTTCCTTCCTTTCTTGATTCAATAATTTTGACTCCACCTATTGTTCCTGAATCAGATTGTTGCCCTCCTGAAAAGGCAAAGACTATTGTTTGATCAAGAGTAATGACATTATTATCAACACTCTTTACCTTTGCTTCGATCTCAGTTAAATATGGATTTTCCCAAAATACTTTCTTAACAGCCATTATTATCACTCTTTTCTAATGTAATTCGTTACATAATTTTTTACAATTGCTAACTAAATATATGAAAACTATACCATATTTATAATACTATTGCATAATCCTTTTAAGAAAATATATATTACTATTTTTAAACACCACAATATTGAATTTTCATTTTACTAATGTATCTTATCTCATTCTTTAATTATTTTGTAATCATAATTTCCACCAAGTATATTGACATTACTAATAGAAATACCCTAGCTTTAATAAATAAACTACAATAATATAATTTCTTTTAAATTATTAATTAATCAGAAGAAACTTTAAAACTTACAATAAGCACATTCTATTTTTGAAATGCAACGTAAAAACACCTTTTTATTATATTAGTTTTGCTATTTTTTTCTTAGTACATTTTTATCCTTATTAACATAATATATATTGCAAATATTAAACGTAACTAAAGAATATAGGAGATGTTTCTATGAACTGTTATAAGAAACCAAAACTAACTGGACGTATAGTTTTACCAGGAGACCCACAATACAACGCGGATCGCCAGGATTTTAATAGCTTCTTTAACAAGTTCCCTTTGATAATTATCTATGCCCAGGAAACGAAAGATGTAGTCAACGCCGTGCAATGGGCCCGTTATAAAGACGTACCAATCCGCATTCGTTCCGGTGGTCACAACTATGAAGCATTATCGGTCCTCAACGCAGGCATCGTAATTGACGTCAGTGAAATGAAAAAGGTTCTGGATGTAAACAATAAACGTAACACTGTCACTATACAAACTGGTCTACGTAACATGGAATTATACAATGCACTTTGGCCAGAAGGTTTAGTAGTACCAAGTGGCGTATGTCCAACCCCCGGTGTAAGCGGAGTTACTTTAGGTGGCGGCCACAGTATTTTATCACGACCTTGGGGGCTGACTTTAGACAATCTATTGAAACTTGAAATGGTAAATGCTGACGGTCGTGTGATACACGCTAGTGCTAACCATAATCCTGATTTGTTTTGGGCCTATCGCGGAGGTGGCGGCGGAAACTTTGGTATCTGCACTTCTTTTCGTTTCCGAACACACCACATTGATACAGTAGGCTTTGCCCAAATCAGCTGGGATATACAGGACCTAGAAGCTGTATTACGAGTCTGGCAGGAATATACTACTCCTTGTGCTAACGAAAAGTTTACTCCTATTCTTTTAGTATCCTCGGGTCAGCAGTCTTCAATATTAATGCAGGGAGTATTCCTTGGTTCTGCTAATAAGTTGAGTCAGTTGTTACAACCTTTGCTTCGAGCTGGTTCAGTACAGAATTTTACTATTGAAGAGCTGCCTTGGATAGAGGCTGCTACTCGAATAGCTGCAACTCAACCGGCTACTCCACTACCTTTCAAGAGTGTGGGACCATACCTTTATAACTTGCTGCCAGATAAGGGTATTGCTACAATAAGGCATTTTATTAATGAAGCACCAACTTCTTCAGTGACTTTATACTTCCACGGTCTTGGCGGGGAAGTTGCCAAAGTATCAAGCAAAGCTACAGCTTATTTTTGGCGTAAAGCTCTATCAAATTTATCAATCTTTGCTACTTGGGACAAAGAGGAAGATGCTTCACTAGGTATTCGCTGGGTAGAGAATTTCCGCCGAGCTATGCTTCCATTTACTCAAGGTGTTTATGTTAATACTCAGGATCTATCAATCAAGAACTGGCCTGAGGAATACTACGGTAGCAACTTTCACCGATTAACTCTGGTAAAGGCCAAATACGATCCGCATAACATTTTCAGATTCCCTCAGAGCATTCCGCCATTCACTAGATGTTGCAAAAAATAATATAAAAAAAATTATATATTAAACATTAAGAATGATGTTAATTATCGGTAAATATTGGCTTATAGCAATTTTGCTATAGGCCTTCTTGATATTTTAATTTTAAATGTATTGTTCTATATAATATAATCAAAAACGATATATTAGCAATATTATACCTTCTTCCATCACACAAAGTATCTTCAAGTTCTCTATTATCCATAAAAACTACATTCTTATTTTATTTATTAAAACAAAATATTTTACTGCCATAACAATCATATAATATTTCTTGGACGTAAATTATTTTACCTCGCAAGTTCGTATAATTTTCAAATTACTCATAAATTATTTAAGTATTTTTTCAACTTTCTAAGTGCTTCTTTTCTCACGCTAATAGCCTTTCTGTAATTTATACCAAATCCAGCTGCTACTTTTTTAAGTAATGCCTTTAATATACAAGGATTGTCTTTTAACCAATTATTATTTTTGTTTTGAACAAGATTATGGGCTACGACCCTATAGGAATACTCCATAGCTGTAGCTGATAAATTTGTACAAAGCTTCCTTTTATCTTTGTATTACGACGAAAAAACACCCCAAATTTCAAAATTGAATACTGCGGTGTTCATGTAAATTATTCGTTTTTTTCAGTTGTTGCATTAAATAAGAATGTTGTAAGATAACCAATATTAATATATATATGTAAAATACTTGATTATAATAATAATGCCATTGTATAACCACTTATATAGCTACCATCAACTAGCATCTTGTCATTTCTTAATGTGCCCTCTATTTCAAAACCCAACTTTAAATATAAACTTATTGCTCTATAATTGTTTGTATCAACTTTAAGTGTAATTCTAGATATACCATTTTCTTTTCCCCATTGAATTCCTGCTTTCATTAATTTTTTTCCTATACCCATTCCACAAGATTCTTGCTCAATTGCTAGTCCAAATTCAGCAGAATGTCTAATTTTTTTGTTCATGTTTCCATTCAATCCACATATTCCAATTATTTCTCCATCAGTTTCTGCTACAATCAATAAATCTACTTCTGAATCTATCTGACTCTGGATAAACTTTTCCTCTTCTTTAACAGTTGGATTAAATTCATCAGGATTCTTTAATAAAAAATCTGTTTCTTTGCCAACTTTTTTAATAAGATTAATCAATTTTTCTGCATCTTGCACTCTTCCATTTCTTATGGTAACTTTTTTATTATTAATAATATATTCAACTTCTTCTATTTTCCCCATTTATTAATCCCCCTAACAGTATGTTATTAATACTTAATCTCTTTAAAATATGTGGATTGAGATTAGAATTTAATATTGATAATAATGTATCTTACTTCAACTTTTTTGCTACTGTTTTTTATTTATTGGCATGGACTAGTTATGGTATATACATATATAAGAAAAAACTTAATTACTAACTCTTTTAGCCCCAAAAACGACTGTTTTTGGGTTATCGAAAAATTAAAATAAGAACATTATACTTTTACTTCATTAGTTTATTATATAATTTTATACAATAAGGCTTAGATACATTTTGATAATATTTTTCACAAATTGGATTTAAAACATTCCATCCCTTTAAAAATATAGTTGGCATTTTAGGTATCCAATATGAGTCTGTTTCAATATGTTCAGCATTTTTAGGTAGTCTATTATATTTAACATCACTAGTTATTATTCCAGCTGCTTCATTGTATAAACGCCTTTTAATTACATTTCCATCTTCATCAATAATTTGTGTTGCTCCCATAATCATCCGAGTTTGAGGTTTATCTGCGTTAGGAAAATTTAATCCTGTAAATGTAGCGAAATGGCTCGCATGAACAACAGGAACATGTAATATTTTTGCAAGATCAATAGGTGCGTTCAATGCAACAGTCTGGGTTTCTTTTGTTGTATCATGTAAATCTCTTGTATCATCTTCGCAAAAACCCCACCAGCAAGAACCATTTAGAAGAAGATCTACTTTTCCAATCATTCTTTTTACCGTATCATACCTTATCTGCTCCCAACATAGTGCTACACCTATATTTCCAATTGGTGTTTCTAAAACATTATTTTTATCACCATATGTATAACAGAAATGTTCAAATACAGTGGGAATGTCTTTGCTATGTGTAAATACTTCTCCATTTGGGAAAGTTAGACTAAAAGTATTTAGAACATCTTTTCCATTATATTGAAGATAAGAGCCTCCAATTATTACATTGTATTGTTTTGCCCATTTACTAAGTTTTATTTGTGGATTTTCACACTTTACAACAACATCAAGAAGTTTAGGCATAAAAGCAAAACCTGTAGTGAAAAATTCAGGAAATAAAACAAGTTCAGTACCAGCATTAACTGCTTCCTCAATTCTTATTTTTGCATTTGCCATATTTGCATTTACATCTGCTAAAATAGTATCCATGTGAACTGCTGAGATTTTCATAATTAATTCACTCCATTCTTATTTTTTTATTGATTATATATAGATATAAGTTCATTCTTCATATTTCTTAAGATATCAACGTTTTTGCTTATTCTGTAGTATACTAAGTATCCCTCATACAAAATAAATGCACGATTTGCAATTATATCAATTTTTTCCTTATCAATTCCTGAACGTTTAAGAACCGATGAAAAAATACATATTAATTTATTTAAAGAATCACTATAATATTTTGCTATATCTGGCTCACAAAATGCCAGTTCTTGCCCTAATGTTGTTAATGGACATCCGAAATATTTTCCATATAATGCACCTTCTATCATATCATCAACTAAATTTGTTATAAATTCTTCCCAATTTTTGTTTTTGGAAGTTTCTAAAATCCAATTTGCTAATTTTTTTTGAAAATAGAAATTAACTTCAATAGCTAACGACTTTTTGCTCTTAAAATGAAAATAAAAAGATCCTTTAGGCAATTCTGTAACCCTTAAGATATCATTTACACCCGTTGAATTATAACCATTAATAAAAAATAACTCTGCTGCAGTTTCAATTATTCTATTTTTTGTCCGTTCTCCTTTTGTACTTTTAACCATAGACTAGCCTGCCTTTTTATTTATTTTGTTAATTTATTATTATATTACAATAATAGACCGATCTGTCTATTATGTCAACATTTTACTCATAAAAAAATAGAGTGTTTAATTTCACTCTATAAATGCACCAACTTATAACTAAATTTTGTATTAGCGTGGGTTTTGTCGGAAATGTTGGCGATACCCATATTATATGTTTTAAATTTTATTAACAAATAATCTATGGGTAGTATTTTTTATTATTTTCCATATAATCAATTTGTTTGGATAAATTAATAATTTTCTTTTCTAACTTCAAAGTAACTTTTAGGATGTGCACAAACAGGACAAACCTCAGGTGCTTTCTTGCCAATTACAATATGTCCACAATTTCTACATTCCCACATTGTTTCTTCACTCTTTTCAAATACCGCTTTCATATCTATATTGTTAAGAAGTGCACGAAATCTTTCTTCATGAGATTTCTCGATTTTTCCAACCATTCTGAACTGAGCCGCAAGAGTGGTAAAGCCTTCTTTTTCAGCATCCTTTGCAAATTGTTCATACATCTCTGTCCATTCATAGTTTTCACCTTCAGCTGCATGAAGTAAATTTGCTGCTGTATCACCAAGCTCACCAAGAGCTTTAAACCAAAGCTTTGCGTGTTCCTTTTCATTTTCAGCTGTTTTTGTAAAGAGTTCAGCTATTTGCTCATAACCTTCCTTTTTTGCAACTGATGCGAAATAAGTATACTTGTTTCTTGCCTGAGATTCTCCAGCAAACGCTGCATTTAAGTTAGCTTCTGTTTTAGTTCCTTTTAAGTTCATAAAATTTTCTCCTTCCTATACATTTAATATTTTTATTTTGTTACTAAACTCCTTTAGAAATATCTTGTAATCGTATAGATATCTAAAAATATTACAACCACAATCTGTTTTCTGTATAGGTTATATTATATCATGAAGCTGTAAAAAATTACATTACTTGACTATATAATATTATTGTAAAACAAAAAAATACTATAGAATTCAACTTTGAATAATATAGTATTTTAATTAATCAGTAACTTTTAGGTTAATGTTATAAATATAAAATAAATTTGTATACTGCAAGTTCTATCCTCTAGGGTAATACATAATTATTAGGACTCCAACAAGTGCAATAGCTCCTCCAATTAAATCAAACTTATCTGGGATAACATTATCTATTTTCCAACCCCATAAAATTGAAAGAACAATAAATATTCCTCCATACGCTGCATATACTCGTCCAAAACTAGAATTTGGTGGTTGTAATGTTGGTACAACACCATAAATAATTAAAGCTATAGCTCCAGCTAAACCGTACCATATGCTCTTACCATCTCTTAACCAAAGCCATACAAGATATCCCCCACCTATTTCAAATACTCCTGCTAATACAAAATAAAATAATGATTTAAGTATTTCCATGAACAATTTCTCCTTTGTTTTTAAATCAAATCGCTCTTAGCTAATATTTTAACACTGTATTTTTCCATTTTCAATTGAGAGTTTTGTTGACTTTTTTATAAAAAATAAAAATAATTGTTCAAAATAAAACAAATTATCTATTAGTATTAACATGAATATATTTCTATTTTTTTGCTATACTCATTCCGTTTTTTATAATTTGTAATTATATCCAAATAGCAAAATCTTTGTATTTAAAAGTACCACTGCCATGATGCAATTTACCTTCCGATTGTAGCTGTCTAAAAGCATCCCGCATTCTAATAAGTATTTCTGGATGTATATCTAAACTATGATGCGCTGGAAAAACCTTTTTTACTGGAAGTGTTGCAACCCTCTCAATTGACTTCAAATAGGCTTTCGGATCAGTGGAAGGATAATAAGCAAATAAAGTATCTTTATAAACTAAATCACCTGTGAAAAGATAGCCACGTTCCTTTTCAAAAAAACACATGTGTCCCGGTGAATGGCCAGGTGTGTGTAATACTTGAATAGAACGTCCTCCTATATCAATGACATCATTATCCTTTAGAATCATTGTAGGCGTACCCTGAAAGAATTCGTAATTGTCCACATTATAACCTTCCGGCAAATCGCAGCGATCTACTACCATGTCCTTGATTTGTTCCAAAGTTAGTGGAAATTCTCCATTCAGCCAGTTTAATTCATACTCATGAGCATAAAAGTCATGAAAAAACTTATGCCCACCGATATGATCCCAATGAATATGAGTTGCCACAGCAGTTACCGGTTTGTCAGTCAACTTTATCACTTCATCATAAATATTGCAGATTCCAAGACCAGTATCAATCAATAAGCTTCTTTCGGTACCGTTTAAAAGATATGCATGTGTTTCCTCCCAATGTCGATATTCACTGATGATATGTGTATCCTTATCAATATGATCTATTGTAAACCAATCTTTCATTTAACTTTTCCTTCTTTCCATTTCATTGTAGCTAATTTAACAGTATTTTTATAATCTATATTTATCTTTATTTTGTAAATACCATTTTGGAATTATTAAGTTGAAGTTATCATAATGATTGAACGCTTCAAGACAACGTTTGGTCATTCCATCAACTTCTTTTTGTCCAAATTTTTCTGCCCATTTAATTGAGTACAAAGACCCATGTGCCACATATACCGCTTGTATTTTCCAAAAATCAATTGGAGGTTCTCCATTAAAATATCCTTGAATTTCTCCTACTGAAAATGCAATACTATGTTCTACGTCAAAACTTTGAATCTTGTAAAACTCTTCATATTTATCACCACATTCTAAGCGATTGAAATCTATAACTCCAATTGTTTTATCAGGTGTATATATTAAATTTCCCACATGAAAGTCACCATGCTCATAAACAGGTGCTGACTTACATAACATATCAATATTGTTTTTTACAAATGCTATAGCAGTTTCATCATTTGGAATTCGGACAGATGAATCTTCATACCTTTGTAATTGTAATAACTTTTTACAAATTTTATTTACTGAAGGAACATCTTGTGGTTCAACTGGAATACTATGAATTTGTTTTAAAATTTCACCTGAATATAAGCCAAGTCGATATTGTTCTATTTCAGGTAACGAATGTAACTTTTCTTCAAGTGAATAACCTTCTATCCAACTTAAAAGCATATAAACATTTTTATGTTCATTAAAATACCCAAATTCTATAGCCCTGGACATTTGAAAATCAAGTGTATTAAATTTTTTAATAATTTCAAATTCTTTCTTTTTTTGTTCATAAGTATCAACAGTAGATATACGAAGTAAGTATTTCATATTTTTGTTATCTTCTATGTAATATTTTTCATCAGATGACCAACCATATTCTATTTTTTTAATTTTTATCCATGTATTTGAAATTGTTATATCATTGAAATTGTAATTCATTGTACACCTTCCAAAATATATTTACTTCTCATTTTTTCAACTTTCTATAGTGCTGTGGAATGATAATTTCTTACAGTTATACTTTCTTATATAAGAGTCTAAAAATTGCTTTTGAAAATATTTTCTTCATAAGGTTCATTTTGCAATCATAATAATAGTCTTTGTCAAGCCATCCTCTATCATGCCAAAATAATTTGTCCCGTTCATTGGTTTTAAGTGCCAACACCTTTTGTACCTGAAATATATTTATTTCTATTAATGATGGTTTATAGTAACCTTTTTTCTCATTAAGCAATTTAAGAAATTGACTTAATTCCCTTTCTTGTACAGGAGATGTAATATTTCGAGATGACCTTGCAATAAATCCAGCCCTTTGAGTCCCCCATTCAACTGCAATGTTTTCAAAGCATTTTTTTGTCTCTTTTATTCCTGTTGCATCTGTAGTTGCTACAAAGAGAGTTGGTTTACCTGCAAGTTCAGGCCTATGATACCACATACATGTCCTATCAACCATTGTTTTTAATTTACCACTTATAGTACCCACATATATCGGGGAACTTAAAATTATACCACTACTATCTATCATCTTTTTCATCAAATAATTCATATCATCTTTTAAATAGCATTCTCCATCTATTACACATTTTCTACATCCTAAACAATTTTCAATTTTGTAATCGAATAGATTAATCACTTCAAAATCAAAATTATTTCTTTTTAATAGTTGTCCAATTTGCAATAAAACATTATATGTATTCTTTTTTCTAAAACTACTGTTAATAATTAAAATTCTCTTTCCCAAATCAATATCCTCCATTATGTATAAAATAAGTTTATATAATTTCACAGTTCCGTCACAACTATTTACTATTGTTCGTTAAACTATAGTTTTTAATAACACTTATTATATCATAATTTACAAATTTTAACACATATTATACATACATTGGCTCTCTATTTTTTAAGTCTTTTATTTTGATATACGAATGTGCTACATTGCTTTGAAGTATAAAGTTTTTAGCCTTTATTATTTCTTTATCTGTATCAAATATTGGGCATACTTTTCCCTTAGAAAATCTATTATGTTTTACAAATTAATATACATTCTGGCAACATTTCTCCTGCAATTACAATGCTATCTATTATATTAAAGCCTCTGTTACATACGAATTCTGCATATTCATCAGACTTCCATTTGTAAAAAGTGTGAAATCCAATCCTCTCCATCAACCAAATTCTCACCTTATTTACTTTCCCATCATATACAAATGTTGGTGCAATCAACAAACCTCCTTTTTTTAGTACACGCTGAATTTCTGTTAATGCCTTATCAGGATTAGGCATAATATGAAGAGCATTCGCAATAACGACTGTGTCAAACTTTCCATCCTCATATGGTAGGTTAGTTGCATCCTGTACAGTAAAAGTAATAGGTAAATTAAATACTCTTGCCCTTGCTTTTGCTTCTTCAATCATTTTCTCTGAAAAGTCCGTTGCTTCCCAACCAGCTACTTTTTTATATAATGAAAATGTAAGTTGTCCGGTTCCGCAAGCCAATTCTAATACCTGCATATCCTTATCTAACAATTTTGATATAACCTCACATAACTCTTTGTATAGTTTTGCGTTTTTTCTTTCCTGCATTGGTGTATACCACTTTGCAACATTTTCCCAAAACTTTTTATTTGTAATTTCTTTATCCATACTACTTTATGACCTTTTCTCTTATACACTTACAAATTAGAATTTGTATGTGAGCTTTTCTAGATATCTAGATTTTATTTAAATATACTCTCACTATAGAGTGAAGATAAAATTGAGACTAGTTCTTTTGGCGAAGATTTCCCATTCAGCAAATAATTCTTACACAACATTAGCGAGTTTGTCACTAAGATGTCAGCGAATACATTAGAATCAAAAGTAGATTTAATATAATTTATATTGGCTTCAATTCTTAAATTGTCTTTAACTATGTCTGTTAATTTATTTATAATAATATCACTATTTTTATTTAATATTATTCCGATAATCATCAGCTCTTTGTTTTCTAAAACAAATTCAAAAAAGTCCTCTAAAACATTCTTTATTCTTTCTTTTTTTAATGTGTTATTAAGTTTTGTTAATCCTATCTTTTTAACTTCAGTTTCCAACTTTATAGTGCAAATATTTACTATTTCATCAAATATAGCTTGTTTACTCATAAAATATAAGTAAAAAGATGGTTTGGTAAGATTAGCTTCCCTTACAATTGTATCTACTTTGGTATTCTCAAATCCCATACTGGCAAATTCATGAATTGCAATATGTAGTAATTTATTTTTTGTTTCTGTTCCCTTTATTCCTTTTTTCAATTAAAACACTCCAATGCTTACATATTAATAAGTTACTAAAAAGCTATTGAAAGTAAAGTAACGCTTATATTATATTATACTTGCATGTAAGTTTCCTATGAAGATTTAAAAATTATTTCTTAGATAAGGGAGAGTAAATAAGATGGAAAATGTAGAATTTATAAGCTTAATTTGGTTGTTCCCACTTATATTTATGGTTCATGATTTTGAAGAAATTATATTTCAGGAGTGGTGGTTTAATAAAGAAAGGTTATCATTACTCAAAAAGTATCCTAAAGTTGTCAAGGAATATGAGCAGATTAGTACTGCAGGTTTTGCACTTGCTGTAAGTGAAGAATTCATTGTATTACTAATAATTTCCTTAACAGCAATTGTATTTCGATGGTATTATTTATGGCTTGGTACTTTAGTAACTTTTCTTATTCATTTGATAATTCATATAGTTCAATGGGCCATATATAAAAAATATATACCAGCTATAATAACTGTAATTCCAGCCGTAATATATTCAATTTATGCTATACGCTTTATATATAAGAGCAGTAATATGATGCTATTACCTGGAATAATGTGGAGCATAGGAAGTATGATTATATTTTTGGCTAACTTATTTTTTGCACACATAATGGCTAGAAGACTCACTAGGTCTTTAGAAGCTAAATTGAATTAATTGTAGAATATTTCAATAAACATTGCCATAATCTACATAAACTATAGATACACTTTATTTTTGGATTGTTTAGTTACCGTATTATCCGTATATATGGATAAATTAATTTAAAGCCTAATTATAAAGCAGTCTTCTTTTGGATAGTGCTGAACATCTTCAATAGAATAAACTTCCCCTGTAGTATCCATTACTTGCATCTCTGATTCTCCGTCCATTAACTCTAATTTTTCTCACAACTCTTTAATTAGCATTAATCTTCCTCCTCATTATCCCAATCCCTACAACAATCAGCACAAGCTTCTTCCTTATTTAAGGTACAACCAAGACAATCTATTTCCGCATCTTCTCCACACTCATTTTCCCAATCATCATAGCAACTAATACACAGACCATCTATTAAATCACTTTCTCTTTCCCAACAACCACATTCTCTACAATATGCCATAGGTTCATATTCTAAATCATCATTATCACATTCTCTAGCAACTTCTTCGGCTTCCTGTCTCAAGCTATTATATATGCTTTCTTGAAGTCCTTTATTTTCAGTTGTTATAGCACAAGGACATGCATGCTCCCAGCATACGTTCCATGTTCCAGTTCTAATTTTTCAAACTGCTCTTGGCTTATCATTTAACCTATTCCCCCTCTGGATTTTAATATCTAAAATACTTATATAATTACATATTCATCTTTAAATATAGCAATCTCGCCAAATTCCTTTGTCCTTATTACAGCTAATCCAGTTTCATATACTTTTGATTCAAAACTTTTATTAATCAATTTGCTTATATCTTTTACATTGTTATGCAGCTTGGTATTACTTGTAATTTTTATCAACAAATGTATCACTCCCTTTGCTCAAATATTAAATTTTGGGTTTGATTTAATATTTGTATGATGATGTAAGAACCAAAACTTCTATTTGTGCATATAATTATAGTATGAACTCCAACTATAACTAAAGTTTACAAAATGGGGGGGATATTTTATGAGTTCTACTTCTAAATGTCCCAATGGAATATGTTCAGGACAACCAACGAGTATTTTTATTTCCTATTATTATAATAAAGAAGACAAGTTCACAAATAAGCTAGAAATGGAAGTTAACAATGAAATTAGATATCTTGAAAATGTTCCTGATTCAATATTAAGTTCGATTCAGAACACACAATATTTTTCAAATATAACAGTGTGGTATAAAGATAAAAATAATAAAATCGTAAGAATAAAAATAGAACACCCAGAAGAATAATAAAAACAGAACACAAATAAATTTATAATTTTGGATTAGCTTATTATATATATATTTAATATAATAAGCTAATCCTTTTATTTCTCCTCATATTTAATATCCATACCATCCTCCACCTTACTGTTAAAATTTGGGCTTGATTAAATCTTTGAAATGCGACGCAAAAACACTGTAGAATTCAAATTGGAATAATGCAGTGTTTATAAAAATTGTTGGCTTTTTTTATTGTTTCGTTTAGATAGGAAAATTATCAGTTAAATATATTTACTTAACTTCATATGAAATATAGGAAATGGATTTCCTTGTTCATCAAGTTCTGACCTTTTAAATATATTAAATCCCATATGTTTATAGAATCCTACACCCTGTATATTCTGCTCATTTACATCTACATATTTTATATTTAAACTATTTATTGCGTATTCTACAAGCCTTTTTCCTATGCCCTTACCTCTAAATTCATCTCTTACAAATAACATTTCAATCTTACCATCATATACACCCATAAATGCTTGTATGATACCTTCATCATCTCTTACACATACAAATTTGCTAACATAATAAGCTCCTTCTTTAACTTGAGGTTTTATTGATATTATATCCTCTTCATTTAAAAAAGTATGTGTTGCCCTTACTGAAGATTCCCATACATCCAATATGTTATCCATATCTTCCTTATCAATATTATTTAAAATTTCTATATCAAGCATATTATATATCCTCCTTAAACTGTCTTATGGAATTCTTAATTAAGTCAATAAAAATTATAACATGACATCTATATATTTTCATTATTTTATAAAAACATAGATATTTTAACACTGCATTATTTCATTTTCAAAAATCATCGTTCATATTTTAATTCTCAGCATTCATGTCACATTTTTTCATTATACGTAATTTAGAAATTAAATTTTATAAATTAAATGATAAAGAAATGATTAATTTAATAGAATTGTTTTCTAAGATGGTAAAGCAGGTTAAATAAAAATGGGACTATATTGAATATAAATCCATTTTTATATTTTTTTCATATAATCCTTGAAATGCGACGCAAAAACACCATATAATTTAACTTAAAATTATGTGGTGTCTCTATAAATTTTTCTTTTTTTAATTCTTACATAAAATAAGAAAATTTAGGCTTGATACAACTAATTGTCATGATTGCTTTTCTAACACATTTATATCTTCATATTTCATTAAATAATAAGGTTCATTTTCTGTAACTTCCTCTTCGATTGTCCACCCTTGGGATAAATAAAAATTCAAAGCATTTACATTTGCCTTTACACATTTTAATGTTAATGGTAATCCGACTGCTTTTACAGATTCATTTATCAATGCTTTGCCTACTCCAAGCCTTTTAAAACTTGATGAAACAAATAAATTGTGAATAAATTTATCTTCTTCCCAAATTGAAACAAATCCAGCAATCTCATTGTTTACTCTTGCTGTTAATATTAATTCTCCTTCTGTATTACTATCAAAATCGTCTAATTTTATACTATCATATTCCATCCATTTAAAACTTTCTTGTCTTGTATTTAAAAAAACCTTTCGTAGTCCATCATATTCTTCTTTTTGGGCCTTTTGTATAGAAATATTATTTTTGTTCATTACATTTTCTCCTCTAATGAAATAAATTAATTCACGATATGTTGCAGTTTCGCTTAACATATATAACATATTATTACTGGGGTACTTGTATAAAAATTATATACTTCTTTTTTCAAACACCACATTATCTCATTTTCAAAGAACATCCATATATTTAGACTTATAGATTAATGCATATAATTTTCAAATTACTCATAAACTAGTTAAGTATTTTCTCAACTTTCTAAATGCTTTTTTCTCAGGTTATTATCCTTTTTATAATTCATACCACATTCAACCGCTACTTTTTTAAGTAATGCCTTTAATATACAAGGATTGCCTTTTAATCAATTGATATTTTTCATTTTAACAAGATTATCGTCTGCAATCCTGAGGAGTACTTTACTTCTACATTGGATAAATTTGTGTAAAAATTCTTTGTTTTTCTAAGTTGTAAGATAGCATAGAAAGAATATCTCCTAACTTTCTTGATCAAATGTTTTTATTAATTCAATTGTTGTAAATCCTAATTTATCTTTTACTGCTTCATTAACATCAGACAACATCTTAGTTGTATTTTCTTTGTATTTTTTATAATCTTCATTAAGTATACATAAATACTCTTCAAAATCTTTTTGAATTGGCCCAATTATCTTTATTAGTTGCTTTGTTGTTTCAATACCTTTAATAAATTTACGTTTAACTTCTTCATTTTCTTTTAGAGATTTTGTTAATTGAATTTGTTGATTTATCATGTTATTCTTAGCGTTTTCATCGCAATTTAACGAGTCTTTAATTTGAGTATTCATCATTTTCTTTAATTCATCTAACTTATCAGTACCTGATTTATTAATTTTCTCTATTAACAAATCATTTTCATCTACCTCATCTACAGAATCCAAAACTTCCTTCTATATTTGTATTATGAATTTATATATTAATATCAAAAATCAACTAAAAACACTCCAAAATTCAGAATCGAATAATGCAGTGTTCACCTAGATTACAATATTAATAATTATCTTTGCTATGATATTCAATATGTTCTATTTTAAAGTATCTGGGCGATAAATACCTGAACACCTTGTCTTATCTCCACCTCCATCAAACTCTTTTTCTTTATCTGACTCCTTAATTATTTGTAACATGTAAAGACCAATGTTATCAGGGTTTTTTGTGTCAACTAATTTATCAATAAAAAACACTATATATGTGCCTTTATCTGTTGTAACTGTGTAGGAAACCTTAATTTCTTTTGTCTTTTTTCCATGTTCATTCTCTTCTGATACTTCATGTGCAACATCCTTTGACTTAATATTTCCTTTATAAAACTTCATTATATAATCAATTCCACCATCAATATCCTTGGCTTCTTTCAATGCATTAGGAGAGAATATTTTTTTCAATCCTTCTTTATCTTCATTTTTTAAAGCTTCCATAATCTTATTGAAATGTGTATCTGCAATTTTATTGTCATTACTGGTATTTAACTCATTCTCTCTGGCATGCATCATAGATTTGGCAGAATTACATGATACTAGAACTAAAGAAAATACCATTATGGTTATAAGTAATATTATTTTTTTTATATTCATGATTTTCTCCTTTTTGATTAAATTTTTTTACTAGAATTCTCTTTCTTCAGTGAAGTAATTTCAAGTTTAAGATTTGATACCACTACATCACACAATCTTAAACTACCCCTTACCATTTCAACTTAGCAATATGGTGTTCGGTATCAAATGTCCATGATGACCAACCATTATATTTTTTGTAAAAAGCATTCCATAAATCTAGATGCTTTGAAAAATCTATACTTCCATGAACAGTAAGATTTGATGCTTCCTCATTCTGATATTTAGGATTAAATCCAGTACACCACCAATTATCGTTTTTGGGCTTCCAATCATAAACTCTGTTTCCTTTCTTATCTTCTAAAGATATGGTCATTGGCATTTTATCTTGAGTATCACATAGCCACTGAGGACCTCCATCATAATATATTCCTATCTCTGCTCCTGCCCCCAGATTTAAGTAATCCCCTTTCCATAACCAAATTATATATGTTTGATTTCCAGTTGAAAAATCAAATTTCTTTTTCTTCATACTACAAGCTAAATCAAATATATCGTCATAAATGTCATTGTAACCACCATATTGTTGTAGTGCATCCTGTTTGGCATGATAAACTCCATTTTCATCCCTATCAAATCCTCCTATATCAAAAAGCATATGTAATTCTCCCTCTTGTGTTTCTTTAGTAAACCATTGATATATAGGAGTACTTTTAACATATTTCATTATTTCATCATTCCATTCAAGCTGTTCACCATTAATTTCTTTTAATCTATTATAATCATCCCCCAAAACAATTTTTGCATATTCTAGTATTTCCTTTTCCTCTGTTGTTAGGTCTGCTGGATTCTTTAACATTAACTGCATTACTTTATTTTTATCTACTTGTCCATTTTCTGAAATAATGGACATGCCTCTGACTTTAGATATTCCTTCAGTTATTCCTGATATCTTTGAAAATACTGAACATATATTTTCTTCCATATCTCGTACACCATTACAGTATGCATTAAATGAATTATCAAACTCTGTCAAGCTCATTGTTTGATTCTTTAGTGAATTTTGTGCACTTTCGACATCTCCTCCTATAGGAAATGTTGTAAAGCTTAAGCTGTTTGTTAAATTTAATATTTCTACAAATTTAAAATTCATTTGCCTATAATAATTATCTGTACATTCACTAACATTATTATTTATTGGAAATTGTCCTCCATATTGAAGTGAAATAACTCCTGTATGATCATTGGTAAGTGCTGCTCCTCCAGCACTTCTTTTTATACATTCTTCAAAGCCCTCACATCTTTTCTTTAATTGAATCGCTCTTGGCTTTTCTTCATTTTCCAAAGCATTTTTCGCATATTTCATTTTTTCTATTAAATTTGTGTAAAATTCCTGCTTTTTAATATGATTTTCAATAAATTTATCTTTTGCCTCACCTGACCATCCTAAGTCAGTAAGTTCTTTAATTGCTTTATTTATGTTTTCTTTTTGTTCTTCTAAATCCCTTATTACCTTTTCATATTGACTTATTGTATTTGTTAACTCACCTATGTCTAAACTAAAATCCATTTGTTCACCCTCATATATTTGTAGTTTTTCATTAATATTCATATGACACCTCATTTTAATATTTATGTATATATATGTCAACTTTTTTATTCTAATAGTAAGCACACTTTATAGTCGTAATACAACGAAAAAACACTGTAGAATTCACTTTGAATAATACAATGTTTACATAGCATCAAGAATCTAGTTTAAACACTTTTACAATAAATAATTATTATAATTTTCAATTAAGTAGTCCCTAAAACACCTTGATGATTGTGATAGATATTTACTTTTAAGCCAAGACAGTCCAATTGATATACGAGTATCTAGCTCCTCAATTTTTAGCATTGAAAGATTTCTTGTGCCCAAATGAGGACGTTTTATCAAATATAAAGGCAAAAGAGCGATACCTCTTTCAAGTTCTAACATTTCTTCCATAAGGATGTCATCAACCTCAAAAGCTATTCGGGGAGAAAAACCTGCTGATTGACATATAGAATCCGTTATAGCTCTAAAACTATAATTATGGACTAATGTAATAAAAGGATCTTCTGCAACTTCATTAAGTCGAATAGATTGTCTTCCTGAAAATCTATGACTATTAGGCACTACTAATACTACTTCATTTTCTTTTAGTATTTTACATTCAATATTTGCCCCTTTTATAGCTGGAACTGTTAAGCAAAAATCTATTTCTCCTGATTGAAGTTGCCTTTCAGCAGTTTTATATATTTCACATCTTTGGTTGATAACTACATTGCTATGCAGCATAAGGTATCTTTTTAAAACTCCTGACAACAACCGAGGATTTGTTGTTACAAGAGAAATATGGTTAGATTGTTTGCCTGTAATATCCATAATTTCATTTTTTGCACTTTCTAGTTCACAAAAAACTCTGTTAACTCTATCTAAAAATGCTAAACCCACTTTGTTAAGCTCAATATTTCTACCTTTTCTATCAAATAACTTAACATTTAGTTCGTCTTCCAGATGTGAAATAGTCATGCTCAGAGATGGCTGACTTATATTTAGTTTCTCAGCTGCTTGAGAAAAGTTCTGAATTTTAGCTGCTACTTGAAAATATTTTAATTGAAGTAATTCCATAAGACTACCTCCATTAATCATACTGGAAAATTAAAGATTCTGTCTGGATTTTCTAGTAATTGTTTTACTTCATTTAAAAACTTTCCTACATATGCGCCATCAATGGCCCTATGATCAAAAGATATGGTTATGGGAAGATTCATTATTTCAATCCATTGATTTGATTTTCTACGTACAATTGGTGTAATACTACCTATGCATAATCCAGAGATCATTGGTTGAGCCAATGCTAATAAACCACTATCAATATTAAGGGAACCAAAATTTGATATCACAAAATTACCATAATGTTGTCTCAAAAATTCAATGGGACTATCAACAGATAAGTGAGATTGATCCATACTCATCTGCTGAAGGAAACTCATAAATTTACCATGACCATTACGAATATCCTTTAGTTCGTCTCTAAAGTCTATTGATATATCCATTATAGACTTTAATTCTGGATTATGAATTACTATATACTCAACATGATTTTCAGTATCAACGGGAATGTTTAATACAATTTCAGGGTTTTCAATAATGTTTTTACCATCAAAGAAGCTATATAATATTGGGTATCTTACCAGTGTATCTGCAACTACTTTAGTTATAATATGTGTAATTGTAATGCGCGAAATATGACCATTAATTTTATTAACTCTACTTTTTAATTCTGTCAACTTAGTTGTATTGATGTTAACTGTCATTGCAACAGTTGGAACCATACTTTCACTTTTAAATTTATGCATTTGAAAGTGCCGAAACATAATATCTCTTTGAGTCATTTCTGATTGCATCCTGATACCTCCTAGTTTTTGTTTTCTGTACTTAAAATTATATACTCACAATAATAAATAACAATACATAATTTTCAATATATATATAAATTCAAACTTATATATGCTATCCATTTCTTTATCTTCGAATTGCAAACTAAAAATGCCATAAAACTCATTTCTGAATATTATGGCATTAACTTTAAATTTTTAATGGTTGTGAATATTAATAAAAATTATATGACTTATTTTATATTTAACTGTTTTACTGGTCTTGCTTCAATATATCCTCTGTATCCCATAGGTGCTAATTGAAATCTTGGTCCATCTTCATCTGCCCATCTAAAGCCATAAAGCTCAGGATTGTAATTTTTCATAATGTCCCATAGTTCCTTTATCTCTTCATCAAACTTTTCATCATCATAAGGCTGTCCTTGAAAAACCATCATCTTACAAGGTTGGAGATCAATTAAATCAAAACCTTCTGGGACTTCTCCTGCATAATTGGATGGAACTTCTACTCCTTGAGTATATACTGACGTACCTGATTTGAGTAAGTTTTCGGGCATCCACATTCCAATAGGTTCATATATGGCTTCTTTGATACTAGAAAGCACTCCCCATACATCACACCCTACTTCCTCACAATATTCAAAATAATGTGTAGCTTTAATTCCACGTTTTAAAATTAACTTTCTTGCAGGACGGTCAACCACTTGCACAAAAACTGTTTTCACATTAGAACTTTTAGACATGTTATCCTCTCCTTTTTGTAGCATAAGGTAATAATCACGGATATGACTGGGCATAAAAAGTTTCAGCGGAGGAGTATTTTTGCAGTAGTATCGAGGAGTCATAGCAAACTGCTTGGAAAATGCTCTTGTAAAACCTTCGTGCGATCCAAATACAAAATCAAGTGCAACATCAATTATTTTAACATTCTCATCTCTCAATTTAACAGCCGCCCTAGATAAACGAAGTGCTCGAATGTATTCAAATGGTGTTTTACCTGTTAATTCCTTGAAAATCCTTGTAGAATGCCATGGTGAATATCCTGCTGCATTTGCAAGCATACAAAGAGTTATTGATTCGGTTATATGATTCTCAATATAAATTTGCATACGATATACCGCATTTATCTTTTCCCAACTTTCCATGTTCTCACCTCTTGAATAGAGCATAACATATTCTTATGGACTTTTACTTGACCTATTTTGCTAAAAGTAATTTTTAAATTCTTGCGGATTAATATATACTTCACCCATCTTATGCTCTCCTATTAAATTTCTATCAAAACTTACTATATAAATTACCAATTTACACTACTTAACCTCAAATTAGGATTTATGGTTCTAATTTCTTAAAGAAAAATCGTAATGACATTACCGTTTTAGATATTTTATTGGATTATATTTGTCAGCATATTCTTCTTTTGATTTTTGTGTATATTTCAAAATAAAATCAGATTTAGCATCTGTATAACCATCCCTATCATGCTCATATCTTTCTATCAGCCCCAACTTTAGTTTTTCATATTCCTTAGCAACTTCTTTATGTTCTATAAGGTAGTCTCTAAAATATAATTCATTCCAATTACCATAGTAGCGAACATGTAAATGATATACTTTTTCTGCAAATCCTTGTTTTGTATATCCTTTATTAAATGACATTTTCATGAAAGGCTTATTTCCAGATGACATTAATAACCAACCATTATGTAGTAGAATATTTTTTAATTGTTCAATATCAGTTTCGGTATTTATTTCTAATAAAATATCTACTGTTGGCTTAGCAATCAAGCCTTTAACCGCTGTACTTCCTATGTGATTAATACGCAGAATATTTTTCTTATCAATACAATTTAAAAGTCGTTGTTTTTCAATTCCATACCAATCTTTATAATCTGTATTATGCTCTTTTAAGATGATAGGAAACAACTCCCATAGTTCTTCAAGCGTCATTTCTGACAATTCTTTTTCCATCTATAATTACCTCCACTCAAGAAAATATAAAGAATGTTTCATTCACAATAATTTACTATTATGGTTGCAAAATAAATTTTAATATCATTTGTTGATGTTACACCATACTCAGCCTTAAATTGGAATTTATAATACTAGAATCTAAATTTAAAACTTATCAGCTTACTTTATATTCATTATTTTCAAGAACTTTTATTGCCTTTTCGAAATTTTCTTCTTTAGTAAATATATAATCTGTATTATAAGTTGATACTGTAAATATTCCAATCTTATTTTTCGCTAATAATGTAGCTATTTTTGATAAAATCCCAATAAGAGAAAAATCCAATATACCTTGTATCCTGAATCCTTTCCAGCCATTATCACATTCAACTGCATTTTCAGGTACTAATTTTGTACTGCACACTAATGATAATTCTTCATCTGTCTTACTAATAAAACAAAATTTATCTGAATAATCTATTTGTGATAAATCTTCAACTTTACATATTGAAAAATTTTGATTTATTATCTTTATCTCAATCATATTAACATCCCTTCCAAATTACTATAATATTACAATTTTATCTTTTACTAAATTATAACATACTTACAAATATCAAACTTTACTTTATTGCACTAAAAAATAAAGTGTATCCATCTTAAATTCTCAATGGCTACACTTTATCTTTGAAATGCGACGCAAAAACACCATATAATTTAACTTAAAATTATGTGGTGTCTCTATAAATTTTTCTTATTTTATTCTTACATAAAATAAGAAAATTTAGGCTTGATACAACTAATTGTCATGATTATTTTTCTAACACATTTATACCTTCATATTTCATTAAACAATAAGGTTCATTTTCTGTAACTTCCTCTTCGATTGTCCACCCTTGGGATAAATAAAAATTCAAAGCATTTACATTTGCCTTTATGCATTTTAATGTTAATGGTAATCCGACTGCTTTTACAGATTCATTTATCAATGCTTTGCCTACTCCAAGCCTTTTAAAACTTTCTTGTCTTGTATTTAAAAAAACCTTTCGTAGGCCATCATATTCTTCTTTTTGGGACTTTTGTATAGAAATATTATTTTTATTCATTACATTTTCTCCTCTAATGAAATAAATTAATTTACGATATGTTGTAGTTTCACTTAACATATATAAAATAGTTATGTCTATAATTTCTTTACTATCTCATCAATGATTATTTGAATTTGCTTCTGCCACTAATATATTCATCTACAATATCTTTCAAAAATTAAGAAATTAACTTCTTTTATTAATTTCCTCTGTTATTAACTCTTTTGAAATATACATGGCATTTATTATTTTATTAAAACGAGTATAATAGGAAGTACCTTCCTCAAATTTTGCCTGCCCTTTTTCACATTTACTGATAACTGAAGCTACAGGTTTTAGGGAGTCTATCAATTCCTCTTTTGTATATTTATCCATAATATCTTCATTTGATACCAATGCTTTTGAAATATATAGAGCTTTTATTCTATTCTTAAGCAGTGTGTGCTGAGATGTACCCTCAGCAAATTTGGGCTGCATTTTTTCACAATTAAAGATAGTTGAGGATATAACTTGTAAGACTTTGTCCAACTCTTCTATTGTATATTTTTCCATATTATTTCACCTCAATTTTTATATATGTCAATGTTATAATTGAAATGTTTCACAAAATTTTAACAATATCAGTATTTTATGAAATATATTTACAACGTTTAACTTTAAATTGGAATTTGTCTATTTCACTGGTAGTTTCCATAGCGGCACATCTATAAATGTACTCTCTTTTACATTTGGAAGAATATCATATATAGAACAATTCATTTGTTGCTCAAAATACTCTTTCATTTCAAATGTTGCATTCCAACGCTCCACAGTAAATGGAAATGTTCCATAGCGTCTTGTTGTATTAACAAACCGCTTTTCTAACATACAAAAACCTTGAGCATCTGCAAGTGCATCACAAACAATCAACAGTCTATCATAGTCATCATAAATTATGTCATTAAGATACTTCCTAACAAATTCGCTTTCTTCATCACTCATATCATTTTTCCCTATTTCTTTGTCAAAGTCAGGTACTGGGAATGAATGTGTCAAGCAAATTCTACTCACTTCATCCCACCCTTTTTCCTTCATAAATTTATATCCATCTATACCATGTCTTCTAGCACTTACTCCATATCTTCTACCTATATCATGAAGAAGTCCTAACACATATGCTTTAACTGGGTTAATATTACTACATTTTTCTGCAATCATTTGAGCCGCTAATCCTACATTGATAGAATGTTCTGTCCACAGCCCTTGGTTTAATTGTCCTGCTATTTCTAATTCTTTTTCAGCCATTTCTTTATTTGGAAACATATTATCCTCCTTGTAATAAGGTAATTTCTGACTTGTAACCTTATTCCATAGTTACTTAAATCACTGTTAAGTTGCTCTGCAAATTACTATTTACTTTTTAGTAAATTATAGCATACATAAAAATATCAAACTTTACTTTATTACAATAAAAAATAAAGTGTATCCATCTTAAATTCTCAATAGATATACTTTATCTTTGAAATCTAAAAAAACAGTAACAATCAAACTCGAGAATTGAAAGTTTGATTGTTACTATATTATCCAACAAATTAACTTTATAATTTATTATGGTTGAAATTTTTGTTTCAAATCTGTAACTTCATTGTTTTTTATAGTTACATCACATAAAATTCCTTGTATTGTTTCTCCAAGCTCTTTCTTTACTTCATCAAAGCTTGATTTAGTTGCTTCAGCACCAGTTTTAATTATACTATAAGTAGCATTATTTGAAACTTTTACTTTTTTTACTTCTTTGTTTTTATATCTTATATAATGATCATTAGTATATCTAGACTGTGCTTCTTCTCTTGTACATTTATCATCTTCCATTATAGCCTTAATAGCTTCTTCTCCTGACAACCATTGTACATATTGTATTGAAATATACTTACTTCCACTTTCTTCATACAACTTTTTTACATAACCTAACTGTTTGGCATCACTAGTTGTTGCTTTAGCTGTATCAGTTTTAGCTGTAGTGGCTGTTGTATCAGATTTAACTGCATCAGTTTTAGTATTGTTTGTTTTAGTATCCGTAGTAGTAGTTGTTGTTGTTGTAGTTGTTTCTTTTACTGCCTTATCGTCTACACTTTTTTGGTCACATCCTGTAAAATTAATAGTTCCAAGTATTAGTACAACAATTAATAATTTTTTCATATTTTTCTCCTAATTCTTTACATTTTTTATTTTAATTTTATAGATGAACAATAAATTACAACTGCGATTCAATTAGTATAGAAATTATACCATAATATCTATATATTGTCATCACTCTATAGAAAGCATAAGAATTTTTAACACTGCATTATTCCATTTTCAAAGACCATCGTTCATATTTCATTCTTCAGTACTTACGTCACATTTTTTCACTATACGTAATTTTAAAATTAAATTTTATAAATTAAATTATAAAGAGATGACTGATTTGATAGAATTGCTTTCTAAGATGGTGAAACAAGTAAAGTAATTTAGAACTATGTTTAATTCATATAGTATTTGAAATGCGACGCAAAAACACCACATAATTCAACTTTGAATAATGCAGTGTTTTGCAAATTGTTCATTTTTTCAGTTGTTGCGTCAATATAAGAATATTATGAGCTATGAAAACAATACCAAATTCATTTAGCTAGTGAGTTATTTTCTTTATTGGTTATTATTAAGTCCTTATATATAAATATCATAATAACAATAAAACTTAATACAGCAAAACTAATATTGAGAATTTTACTATGTATATACTCTCCTATGACAGGCATTATTATAAAACAATAAATTATAATTAAAGGATATGCTAATTTTCTCAGTTTATGAATTTTCACAAATTCAGACATACTACCAACAATTGAAAGAATTATAGTTAGTGTTAGTACCACTGTTGGAACTCTAATCTTCATAAACATTGCCAGAATTTCAAGTACACCAATGATGAATAAAAGTGTTGTAATCATTTCAGTTATTGCTATTAATTTAAATTTCATAAATATCATCTTCCAATATAAAGCATTATTATTAAATAATCTCACACTTGTTTTCAACTGCGATTTAATCATTATGGAAATTATACTATAACATTTACATATTTTCATAATTTTATAAAAAACATAAGAATTTTTGACACTGCATTATTCAATTTTCAAAGACCATTGTTCACATTTCTAATTTAAAAAGTTATGTCTCAAATTTTTCATATTGTTTAAGACAATCCTTTATTTATCCTAGTAATCTATTTTCTTCTTCTGTATTTTCAATTTTACTTGAAATATCAAAATTTTTTCCATCTTCTTTACCAATATTAAAGTAAGCGGTGGAACACATACCGTACCCAAAAAAACCAGCTTCACATCAATATGCGAAGCT
>NZ_JIBU02000014.1:0-110727 GCF_000633595.2 Clostridium drakei
TATTGAAATGAAGGAAATAGACAAGAGTACAGAAAATGTATGGAGTTTTTTACTTCTTAGCGGATATTTGAAAACCGTGAAAAAGACAAGAAAGCCAGATGGAAGACTTGTATGTGAACTTGCCATACCTAATATAGAAGTAAAATACTTGTATAATGAGATAATAATGAGCTGGTTCAGGGAAAGCATAAATAATGATGAATTTAACTTTATGTTGAATAGCCTTATAAATGGTGATATAAAAACTTTTGGAAAAATACTTAAAAAATTTGTATTAAGTAGTGTAAGTTATTTTGATATAAGTGGACAGGAAAGTGAAAAAGTTTATCATGCTTTTGTTCTTGGTATGCTTATAGCACTTTCAGAGGATTATGAGGTAAAATCCAACAGAGAAAGTGGTTATGGAAGATATGATGTAATGATTATTCAAAAGGATAAGAATAAAATAGGAATAATAATGGAATTTAAAAAAGTTGACAGAGATGATGAAGAAGATTTGAAAAAAGCAGCAGAAGAAGGCTTAAAGCAGATAAGGAAAAGAAAATATAAACAAGAACTCATAGCACGAGAAATTAAAAACATAATAGAAATAGGAGTAGCCTTTGAAGGAAAAGATGTTATGGTATTAACCTAGAGCTTAATTTTAACATGGATTTTAAAGAAAGCAAATAGGTGATTTTCATTACTTAGTTGCTTTCTTATTTGAAAATTTTAAGTGAAAGTTTTGCTTTGTAATTTAGCAATAAAGCTTGAAGAGGAGAAATATTGTGCGTATATTTGAATGTAATTTTAAGGTTTTTTTAATAAAGAATATATTAAAAGAAGATGTACAGGAGGCTATAAGTAAGTTAATAGACAAATCTTTTTATAAAAATGAGAGCTTGAAAGATTTTCATGAAGAAAATAGGATAAAGGGGTACTGCTTTAATAGCTTGTATCCAATTTCAATAAATAAAGATTATGGTGAAGGTGAAATATACAATTTTCAGATAAGATGTGTAGGAGAAGAACTAAAAAATCATTTCGTAAAGTTTTTAACTAATGAATATACAACTCATATAAAGGCACTTACTTGCCAGAGTAAAAGCATATTTAAAAAGCCAATAGATAGGGTCTACAGTATAACTCCAGCTGTAATTAAGATTTCAGATTTAGAAAAAACAGAATACTGGAGAAATAATCACAATGAAGAGGACTTTTTTGAATACATAAGAGAAAATAGCATAAAAAAGTATGAAGTATTAACAGGTGAAAAAGTAGATAGAAGCTTAAGGATATTTACATATGAAAGAGTAGATAACAGGACTCCAATAGCTACTAATTTTAAAGGCAGAAGAATGCTTGGCGATAAAATTACATTGACTGTTGATACAGGGATTGAAGCTCAAAATATTGCCTATATGCTTCTTGGAACTGGTATAGGGGATATGTCTCCTAGAGGATATGGATACATGAATTATCAATATATTAAATAGAGAGAAGGGATAATTTGTGTTGAACTTTAACATGATATGTATTTGTAAATATCATGTAATTAAATACTACATAAACTTACCAGCTATGGGAAAAGAAAAAGTGCTTTTAAAGTTTTGAAATATATGCTTTAAGGGTGTTTTTTTATTGGGATTTTAAGAAATTAAAATTAGATGCAATAACATTACAAATATAGTATAATTTTCATATGTTTAAGTAGGAAATGTAAATTACTATGAATTAATGATTATTTATAATAAGGAGATTTTATTATGGATTTTAGGAAAGTTTTTGACAGTATTCCTAAAGAGTTTGATGAATGGAGAACTCGATATTGCGATGAACTTTTCGCTGATGTTATAGAGTACTCAAAGCTAGGTTGCAGCAAAACAGTTCTTGAAATTGGTCCTGGAACAGGTCAGGCTACTGAACCAATATTGAAGACAGGATGTTCCTATTTAGCCATTGAACTAGGTGAAAATCTTGCCGAGTATACAAAGAAAAAATTTAGTTCATATGATAATTTTCAAATTGTAAATGATGATTTTGAAACATATGATTTTGGTTATAATCAATTTGATTTGGTTTATTCAGCAGCTACCATTCAATGGATACCAGAGAAAATTGGTTTCAAAAAAGTTTATGATATATTAAAAAATAATGGAACATTTGCAATGATGTTAACTCGAACAGATGAAAAAAGCGCTAATGAAGCCTTATATTTGAAGATACAGAAAGTATATGCTGAATATTTTCGTCCAGAAACAGAATATACATGCCATTTAAATTATAACAATATCAAAAAATATGGATTTACTAATATTGAATATTTTGAGTATCACAAAACAAGAGTACTTAATTCTGATGAGTATGTCTTGTGGATAAGTACTCATGCTACTCATATAACCCTAAAGGAGCCATATAAATCAAAATTTTACGCAGGTATTAAAGAGGCTATTTTAAGTTTTGGTAATAATATAAAGCTTTATGATACTATAGTTTTGTATTTGGCAATAAAAGCATAATGTGTCAATATCAACAGAGGTTATGGCATGGTCAGAACTACCAAGTGTTTTTCAGAAACAATTATGCGATTAGAATCAGCAAAATATAATCCATCTTTAAAGTTGGCAATAGATATATCAAGAGCTGTCGAGGCACCTATTGAAGAAATATTTATTTTTGACTAGTATTTGTTTAAAAATGTTTTTATAAAATGTTGAACTTTAACATATATCTAATTAAATAGCAATTTGAAAGGAATAAGATAATGGATTTTACAGAAATTATGAAACATAATAAAGGATATTTTTCAAAACATACAGATGCGCAACCAAAATTACAACGAAAGGCCAAGGAACTATGTTGGAGATACAATCAGACTGGACCATCTGAAGAAGAAAAGAGAAGTAGTATTTTAAAGGAATTACTTGGAACGTATCATCCATTAACATTTATTGAACCATCATTTCGCTGTGATTATGGCTTTAATATACATACTCATGGACTTACTGTAATTAACTATAATTGTGTTATACTAGATACATCGCCAGTATATATTGGTGCAAATGCATTTATAGCTCCTGGAGTTTGCTTGGCATGTTCTGGTCATGCTATACTTCCAAAGCAGAGAGCAGAAGGAATTGGAACTTCAAAACCTATTACAATAGAAGATGATGTATGGATTGGTGCTAATGCTGTTGTATGTGGGGGAGTTACTATTGGAAAAGGCAGCATTATTGGAGCAGGAAGTGTGGTAAATAAAGATATACCAGCAGGGGTAATTGCTGTAGGTAATCCTTGTAAAGTGCTGCGAGAAATTACAGAAGAAGATTTGATTAGCTTGTCAAATTAAATAGAGCAAGGGGGAAAAACAATGATTCAATCAGTTGTACATATTGCTTTAGTAGTGAAAGATTATGATGAAGCAATAGAGTTTTATACAAAGAAACTTCATTTTACATTAGTAGAAGATACATATCAACCTGAACAGGAAAAAAGATGGGTGGTAGTATCTCCACCAGGTTCAAATGGAACAACAATATTACTTGCAAGAGCATCTAAGCCAGAACAAAAGCCTTTTATAGGAAATCAAGCAGGAGGAAGAGTTTTTCTTTTCTTAGGTACTGATGATTTTTGGCGTGATTATAATGAAATGATAGAAATAGGAATAGAATTTGTTAGAGAACCTAAAGAACAGGATTATGGGATAGTTGCAGTATTTAAAGATCTATATGGAAACCTATGGGACTTGGTTCAATTCAATGAAAATCATCCAATGTTTAAAAGAGTTAAATAAATTTTAAATTTGGATTTATTAATTAAAAATTTGTAGAGGAGTAAAAATATGATTAGAGTTGCTGCGACATATGATATTTTGGAAATAGAAAATATATATAATGAGATTTTAGATTATGAAGAAAAAACGGTATCTTATACTAATTGGCAAAAAGGGCTTTATCCAACAGTTGATTATGCTAGAAGTGCTATTGGCAATAGTACAATGTTTGTTGGAGAAAATGAAAAAGGAATATATGGCTGTGTAGTGCTTAATAGTATACAGCCAAAAGAATATGGCAATATTTCATGGGGCATAAAGGCAAAGCCAAGCGAAATTATGGTCATTCATACATTATGTATTCGACCTTCTGAAAGTAGAAAAGGCAAAGGAAAAATAATGATGGATTTTATCGAGAAATATGCCAAAGAAAAAGGATACAAAGCTATACGTCTTGATACTTATGAAGGAAATATTCCAGCTGGAACACTATATCCGAAGCTTGGATATCATTACGTAGGTACAACAAAATTTCATTTTCAAAATGTAATATGGGAAAATCTAAAATGTTTTGAAAAATCATTATAGTATTAAGCCTTAAATCTAGAAATACTTTTAAATATATATTTATAATCAAATACATTATAAAGGTATATTGCACTGATTGCTAAAAACAAAATCAATATACTATACATAATTATAAACTTTATTTTACTATTTTTATCCAATTTGTAATAAGAATCAGTTTTATGTTTTACAGTAAAATTATATGTTTGATAAATACCTGCTAACATAATGAAAATCAATAATAGCTTACTCTTTAATCTATTTACAGATATAAACAAATATATTAAAAATGGAAATCCCATGTAGCATAGAATAGGGGATATTGCTTCAACTATTTGTCCACCATCAAGAGGGCTTACAGGTATTAAGTTTGCTAAATTTAATATTATTGAAGTAAATGTTAGTGCTAAAAATGTATAATCACCTGTAACATAGTAAACTATATAGTAAATAAGTCCAAGTATGCCTCCAAATAACGGACCTGCCATTGCAATGAGTGCATTTTCTTTACAATTTTTAGTGTCTTCATGAATTACATATGCCCCAAAAGGAGTGAAACCTCCAAAAGCAACATCCAATTTTAAAAATTTTGCCATAATATAATGACCTGATTCATGAATTATAAGCACAAATAAATATCCCACTGAATATTTAAAATTTATAACAAATCCTAACAATAAAACTATTAAGGAAACCATTAAAATATTTAATAGAATCTTTTTTATATTTAATTTCTTGATTAAATTTTTATTTTCCATAATATACCTTGACTCCTATCTAAATGTGATAATATACAAAAATCATACCATTTTAGTACTATACCTAAATTATAATAACATAACTTACATATTATAGATATACTGTTAGGTTACCTTTTAAATTTTTTAGCCTTTATGAGATATTTGGAATAGTATAAAGTGAGTCTTAGCAGAACTTATCAAGGCGCGTAGCAGTGATTATACACAATTTGAAGAAGATGGGGTATTAGCAATGATAGTGATGTACATAAAAGGAGGGCACCTTAAAATGATTGTTGATGATTTATTAGAAAAATTGAACGAGTTAATGTTTAAAAATATAGATTTTGATGAAATTCTGGATTTACGTGATAGCTCCATATTTGATAGAGAATGGAATCGTGTATATAAAGTTGTTGAGGAAGAAAAGAAGATTAAAGGATATTCGGAGGAAAATAAACAATTATCAGATGAATATCGTAAAAATGCATATTTCAGAGTATATAATTTATGTGAAAATGATAGTTTAGCTGCTTACATATCAGATGATTTTGGTATGATATGTGATAGTGAATTAGTTGGATATACAGATAGTTGGTTAGAAGCGCTAATAAAAACTTATGCTGCATCAAAGATTCCATGTGGAGATATATAATTTTGAACTTTAACATGAGATGTGTACGCGAAGACTGCATAATAATTAATGTTTGGAGGTGAGAAAGTGTTAATGATTCGCTTAAATTTAGCATATTTTGGAGGAAATTTCATAACAAATACAAAACTCTATGCAGAATCAGTCTTATAGACAATGGCGATAGCTGCATAGAGATAATTTAAATCGCCATATTCGTTTTAATTTTGAAGTGATAATAAGTCTGATTTTGCAACCTGAACTATTTTAATTAGTGATGAAGGAGCGAATTAGAATGAAGTATATAAATGCTGTAGAAGTATTACCTAAAAGTCTAATTGATGAGATTCAAAGGTATGTTTCTGGGAAAATAGTGTATATTCCTCAACCAGAAGGCATAAAAAACAATTGGGGAAGTAAAACTGGTGCAAAAGAGAAAATCGAAAATAGAAACAGAAAAATTAGATTTGAAAAAGAAAACGGTAAAACTATTGATGAACTTATGATTAAATACCATCTTTCCTATGATACAATTAAAAAAATTGTATATGTAAAAAAATAGTTATTTATAATCCCTATAGTTTCAGAACTATAGGGGTTTTGTGCATAAAATGATTATAGTAATTATTTATCTTTTATAGTGATAACAGATTGTTTATTATAATTATAGGATTCTTAAGATAATCAATTTTTTAAAGTGAAAAATAAGCTGATTTATGTATATAAATAAAAATTTTTTATATAAACTTAAGAGTCACTTTATAATGAAGGATGGTTGTATTTAAATGGATAAAAACTATACGGATATAAATTCTAAAATTATTAGTGAATGGTCTGAAAAAGGATGGAAATGGGGTCAACCAATTAGCCATGAGATCTTTGAAAAGGCTAGAAACAATGATTGGTTCGTGCTGCTAACACCAACTAAACCAGTACCTAAGGAATGGTTTGGTAAAATGGAAAATACTAAAGTACTAGGACTAGCTTCTGGTGGTGGTCAACAAATGCCTATATTTACTGCATTAGGTGCAAAGTGTACAGTACTAGATTATTCAGAAAAGCAATTACTAAGTGAAAAAGAAGTAGCCATGAGAGAAAATTACGAAATTAAGTTAGTTAGAGCGGATATGACCAAGCCTCTTCCTTTTGAAAATGAAGTCTTTGACTTAATATTCCATCCAGTTTCTAATTGCTATATTGAGGATGTTATTCCTGTTTGGAAAGAATGTTATAGAGTGCTTAAAAAAGGGGGAATATTGCTTGCAGGATTAGATAATGGTATTAATTTTATTATTGATGAAAAAGAAACAGAGATAATTCAAAAACTGCCATTCAATCCTTTGAAAGATAAAGAATTGTATAAGACCTCAATAAAAAATGATTGGGGAATTCAATTTTCACATACCATTGAAGAGCAAATTGGTGGACAATTACAAGCAGGATTTTTGCTCACAGACATATATCAGGACACAAATGGGGAAGGAAGACTTCATGAATTAAATATTCCTTGCTTCTATGCAACAAGAGCAGTTAAAATAGATTAAATAATACAGTATTTATGGTAAAATGAATATATTTAGATGTTGTGATATAATTTGCATATAAATTAAATAATAATTATAAGATAATGTGATTACAATTTATATTTTTAGATTCATACAAATAGTGAACTTAGGGGGATTTAGTTAATGGAAAATAATTTAGATATTATTAAAAAATTGATGATACAATATGACCGACCTTTTTACATCTATAATGAAAGTGTTATTTCTAAGCAAATTGAAATACTTTCAAAAAAGTTTTCACAATTTGAGTTTTTATATTCAGTAAAGACTAATCCATATGCCCCTATAGTAAATTTCATGGCATCAAGTGGATTTGGTGCAGATGCAGCTTCATCAGAGGAAGTAATAATAGCACAGAAATCAGGTTTATCTTATGAAAAAATATTATATTCATCACCAGGAAAAACACTTAAGGATATTGAAAAAACTTTAGATAAATCAATAATAATAGCAGATAGTTATAATGAGTTAGCCATGATTAATGATGTTGCAAAACAGAAGAAATTGCATGTAAAAGTAGGGTTAAGAATAAATCCTGATTATGTTATGGATATTGGAAAAGGAGTAAGTAGCAAATTTGGCGTTGATGAGGAGACAATTGTTAAGAATAGAGATTTTTTAAATAGTTTGACCAATATAAAAATAATTGGTATTCATGTTCATCTACGTTCCCAAGTTCTTAATCATAGTTTACTTTATCGATATTATAAGAAAATCTTTAAAGTGGCCTTATTTTGTAAGGAGACAATGGGATGGGAATTGGAATTTATTAATTTTGGTGGAGGACTTGGTATAGTATATTCACCATTAAATGATAGAGAGCTCGATATTCAGCTTCTTAGTGATGAATGTGAGGAATTGGTTCATAGATTTAAAGATAAAATCAATGTAAGACTTATTATTGAAACAGGTAGATTTGTAGTCTGTGAAGCTGGTCAATATGTTACTCGTATTGTAGATATAAAGGAATCCAGAGGAGTAAAATATTTAATAGTAGAAAATGGGCTTAATGGTTTTTTAAGACCTTCCATTGCAGAACTTTTAGCGGCTTATGCACCACAAGAAAGTAAATTACAGAGCTGTGAACCTATATTTACAGTTAAAGATGCTTTTGAATTTACCATTCTTGAAAGAAAAAAGTACTTTTCTGAAAAGGTAACTATAGTGGGCAATTTATGCACATCAGCTGATATAATGGCTAAAGATATATTGATTCCTAAGGCTGATATTGGGGATATATTAGTGGTGTCAAAGGCTGGAAGTTATTCATATACATTGACACCAGTGCTATTTGCAAGTCATTCTCTTCCATTGCAATTTTATGTAAAAGCAAATGGTGAGTATGTATAGAACATGAAGTTCATTGTTATAATAGTATAATTACAATATACAAATTTGATATACATACTGATTTTAAAGATGATGTTGAACTATTTGAA
This sequence comes from Clostridium drakei, assembly GCF_000633595.2. Lineage (GTDB taxonomy): Bacteria > Bacillota > Clostridia > Clostridiales > Clostridiaceae > Clostridium_AM > Clostridium_AM drakei. The sequence goes on from NZ_JIBU02000014.1 coordinate 8,691, forward strand.
GATTATAGGGGAGAATAAAATTGATAAAATCAAGAACAATAAAGCTTATTCCATTAATGGTTACAATGCCTTCAATATTTATTGGAGCAGCAGCAATGAGTTATAATAGAGTTCCAGCTTCTATTTGGCAACAAAGCATTGTTTATCTATTTATAGTTGGGATTATTTCATATTTTGCAATTTGCAGTAAATTTAATATAAGAGAAGATAAGTTTTATTATAAATCCATGTTAATATCACTTATATTCATAGTATTAACATTTGCGGGAACAGGTATTGAAGGTGTTCATAGATGGGTATCTATAGCAATAATTAAGATTAATGTTTCAATGGTAGTGCTGCCAATAATATTGATATCATCATGGAAATTATTAGAATTAAAATCATTGTGGATTACTATAATTACAACAATTGCTGCAGCAGTTTTATTATTAATTCAACCAGATGCCTCACAGTTAACGGCTTTTGCTATTCCTATGATGATTATGCTTATTAATAAGATTGATAAATGGATTATTCGCTTAATAATTGTAGTAATATTATCCGCATTAATTATATTTTCCTGGATATTTTTAGACAGTTTACCTGCAGTGGCTTATGTGGAAGGAATATTGGGTTTGGTAAAAAATCTTGGAATACCATTCTTTGTATTAGGGGTCATTTCTCTTATAATATTACCAATGCCTTTTATATTATTTTCACCGAAGAACTTTGAATTACCTTCAATATGTTTAGGATTATATTTTATAATAATCTTGATTTCTACATTGTTTGGTAACTTTCCAGTTCCATTAATGGGGTATGGAATTTCTCCAATTATAGGTTATTTTATAGCAATATCATGGTATACAAGAGCTAAAATTAATGAACATTTAAAGTATTAGATTAAAGACTTGTTTTTAATTTTCATAAAACATATGAAGATGGGAGATATGATGTAAAACGATTAATTGGATATATTTAAATTTTTGTTGTTTAGATATTGAAACAAATATATATTAAGTAAGGAAAATATAATTGTATTTAGTAGAAAGGGTGAACTTGATGAGTGGATTTTGCTCTAATTTTTAATATTTTAAAAAATTAAGGAGAAGAGTAAGTATGATTAAAGATTTTAATTTAAATAAATTAGATTCAATAATGGAAATTTGGCTTGAGACTAATATAGAGGCACATGATTTTATACAAAAGGAGTATTGGATTAATAATTATGATTTGGTTAAGCAAATGTTGCCTTTAGCTGATATTTATATATTTGAAGAAAATAATGTTATAAAAGGCTTCATAGGAATTACAGAAGGAAATTATATAGCAGGACTTTTTGTAAAAAAGGAATATCAAAGAGAAGGTATAGGTAGGAATTTAATAGATTATTGTAAGTGTAAATATTGGTTTCTTAAATTAGATGTGTTTATGAAAAATAAAAATGCAGTGAATTTTTATTATAAAAATGGTTTTAAAGTTTTGGATGAACATCTTAATGAAGAAACAAGCGAGATAGAATATACTATGTTATTTAATAATAAATAATAACAAAATAGTTGTTAAAATTCTAAGGAATCTCTATTTTTTAATCTAAAATAATGAATTTTTGAGTTAGCACTTGACTTCTCAATTACAAAGAGATATATTTGTATCAATAAGAGATAAATATATCTCTTTTGAAGGAGGAATAAAAATGTCTAAACGAAAAAGAGGATATTGGGGATTTATAGGATTCATGGGGTTCTATGCTTTAAACTATTTAACTACACATAATATTTTAGATCTTTGCTATATTGCATACTTTGGTTTTTTTGGATATTTTTTAACTGATAAAATTAGTGTTGATATTCCAGATGAGCGTTATCATGAAAATATTAAATTAGCCACAGCTTTTATAGGTAATATAGCTCTATTTGAAATGGGGATTATGTTCGCCTGTGGAATATTTTTCTCTGCTATCCGTGAAAATATGATAGTATTTGTTTCAGCTTGTTTTGCTTCATTAGTTATTGCATATTCTATAAAATTTTATACTTTAGAACAGAGATAAGGAGTAGTATTGTGGATTTTATCTGTAATTTAAAGAAATATCGGCAATTGAAAGGACTTACACAGGAGGAATTAGCTAATATAGTTGGGGTAAGACGAGAAACAATTATGCGATTAGAGTCAGCAAAATATAACCCGTCTTTAAAATTGGCAATAGATATATCAAGAGCTGTTGATACACCTATTGAAGAAATATTTATTTTTGATTAGTATTTAACAAAATAATTGGAGAGATGGTGATATAGGTGAAGAATATTGCCAATTTAGTTACAATAATAAGAATATTAGGGACAATGGCTTTCGTGTTTATAAAACCATTTTCAAAATTATTTTTTATCATATATTTTATATGCGGTATTAGTGATATTTTGGATGGAATAGTTGCACGAAAAATGAATTTAGTCAGTAAAAAGGGGCAGATTCTTGATAGTATTGCAGACTTTTTTATGTTTATAGTTTTATTATTCGTATTTATAATCAATTTTAGAGTTCCTTTACTAATCATATATTGGGTAGTTGTTATCACCATTATTCGTTTTACATCGTTGTTTTTTGGTTTTATGCGCTATAAAGAGTTAGCTTTTTTACACACTTATGCTAATAAATTAACAGGTATAGCCTTGTTTTGCTTTCCTTTTATGTATGTTGGATTAGGAATGTACATATCGACTATTTTAGTTTGTTTTATTGGAAGCATTTCGGCGCTGGAGGAATTGATTATTAACATTATTTCTAAAAAATTAAGTAGAGATATTAAGTCCATATTTTCATTGTAAAAATATATATAATTTATAAATTAAATGAAAAATGAATAGTTTTTAAAAGCACTGCGTAATTCAATTTTGAATTGTGCAGTGCTTTGATCATATTAAATAGGAAACAAGGATTATTTACAATAGTAGAAATATATGTTACTATTATTACGAACAAATGTTCTTGAAATCTTAAAAGGGTTTGCAGAAAATTTAGCGTCTATAATGAAGAAAGTGAGGATTAATTTATATGAAAAAGGGTGATAAATTATTCGTAAGAATTGATTATAAGAACAGCGAAAGAGAAGTGACTTCAAAAGATTTTCAGGATCACGTAGAGTACTTAAAGGGTGTTGCTGACGAAAGGTATTTTGCTGGAGGAGGCTTTGCCAATGAATCAGGTGGTATGATTATATTTGAGGCTAAGGATTTTGAAGAAGCAAAAACAATTGCTGAAAAAGACCCAATAATTCAAAGAGGACTATTTAGAGTTAAAATATATAAATGGGATTTACTGATATTATCGGATAAAAAATATGAACAATAGTCTTTGAAAATTGAGTAGTGTGGTAGTATACTCAAAATATAAAGATTATTTGCATTTTAAATGAGTGGAAATACATAGAATTACCAATCTATAATTTGGGAGGTAAATATTGTGTATAAATTATCACAAGAAGAATTTAAGGATATATTAAAAAATAGGAAGCCAAAAGAAAGACTTGTTTTGAGAGAGATAGAGCTTTTTGATATGGATTTTACAGGTTGGGATTTATCCAACATTGATTTCTCTTTGAGTGCATTCCATAGAATTAGGTTTGATGAGGCAAATTTACAGTGTAGTAGTGTTTGCAATGCATTGTTTGATGAATGTACTTTACATAACACAGATTTTCGACATGCAAATTTAGAATGTGCAGCGCTTCGATATGCAGATATGCGGGGCTGCAATATTGAGGATGCAAATTTATATGGTGCAGTGCTTGAATATGCAAAATTAGAAGGTATTATTTCTAATGAAAATACAAAATGGTTTAGGCTGCGCTGCCCAGAAAAGGGAGCTTTTCTGGGATATAAGAAGTGTTTTAATAATCGTTTAGTACAGCTTCTTATACCAGCAGATGCAAAGCGTACTTCGGCTACATTACCTTCTTGCCGCTGTAGCAAAGCAAAAGTTCTTACAATCAAAAGTTTTGACTACAAAGAAAGTTATAAGGAAGCTTGGTCCTTGGTAGATGATAATTTTGTTTATCGTGTAGGTGAGTGGGTAGAAGTAAAGGATTTTAATGAGAACCGATGGATGGATTCCACTACAGGTATTCACTTTTGGCTGACAAGGGAGGAAGCGAAAAATTATTAGAAAGGTGCCTTTAAGGCTTTGAAATATAGGCACTAAAGGTACTTTTTTACACAAAAAATACTAGTAGGAATGATTTTGCAATTCAGTACTAAATGTGTACTTTTGAACTTGATTTTTGTATAGTATAACCATTAGATGTAAAAATTTCAATATTAGCATGATATAATATTTATACAAGAACAAAATCAATATACTTATGCATGTATTCACATATATTCTTTAATATCATGGAAGTTATATTTATATATATACCTAAAATTAATAGTTTGTTAGTTACTGTTTTATTTATAATAGCAGCATTCATATTTATGATTTATGGTATAAAGAAACTTGATAGTTTTCAAATGGTTAATTTATAAAATTTTTAAGTACAGAATTAGTTAATAAGGACACCTTTTTAAATAAATTAAAATCAAGGGTTGTATAGGATGTACACGTGGTATTTTAAAGAGTAATTTAAAATAATTGGGGTATAGTGCTTAAATAAAGGAGGGGATTAGGTTGGACAAATGGGAATATAAAAGTATTAAATTTGAAACTAAAGGTTTTTTAAGTATAACATTAGAAATTGAGGATTTTAACTTTAAACTTAATGAACTTGGAAATGAAGGTTGGGAACTAGTATCTTGTGTCCCAATAAGTGGAACTAGTGGAGAAACAGTAGAAGTAACAGCTGTTTTTAAAAGAAAAAAATAGAAGACTTTTACAAAATTACTTTTAAACTATGAAAGATTTATATTTTAGAAATGGAGGTTTATAAGATGAAAAAAAGAAGAAATTCAATTATCTTTTTATTAGTAATCATAATAATTGCAGGAGGAACAGCGCTATATAGAAGCTACTTTAATAATATTGATTCAGATCATTATTTATCAAGCAATGTGCTTGAAAAAAGCGTTGAAGAACATCAGAATGACAAAATGGGTAAAAACAGTAGAAGTTTTGATTTTAAAAAATTTGATGGTCAATGGTCTTTAATACAATTTACATCAAATAAAAGTAATAAAATAAATATTGTTGATAATACAAAAATTAATAGTGGTAAATTTTATATTGTAGTTTTGGATTCGAAAAATAATATTGTAGCTAAAAAAAATGAATTGAAGGATAAAGGAAATATAAGTTTTACTACTCCTAAAGATGGCAAATATGCTATTAAAATTGCAGGGTCAGGTGCAAGTGGTAATTTTGATATAAGTGTAAATGCTAGTAATAATATAGATATTTCTCATAAAGATTTTTTTGATGAATAAAGTTATTCTTAGAAGGATTTTCATATAAAGAAAGTGGGGTATTAGCAATGGTAGCGATGGTATAAAAATTAATTATGTTTAATAAAAAGGAGTTTGATTAATGAAATATTCAAAAAAGATACCTTCTACGGATAAAGAACTAAGTAGTAAATTAATATCAGAGGGATGGGTGAAAATAAAAGAACCTTCTAATTTGGGAATAGCAACTTTACTATCAATACCTTTCATGTTTATAAATGGAATTGTTTCTATGGGAATTTTCTATTACTTATATCCACCATTTAAAGAACTTTTTTTCAATCAACATGAATTTAGTATTACTTTTAAAATAAGTTTATTTACTCTTGTATATGTTGCTATAATTTTCATGTTTATGACTATACATGAATTTATACATGCCTTTTTTATACCTAATGTATTTAAATCAGATAAAACATATTGGGGAATAAATGCTCTTTGTGGATTTGTTTACACTACTGAAAAAATCAAAAGAAACAGATTTTTAATTATTTCTATTATGCCTTTCATTTTGCTATCAGTTATATTACCTTTCATTATAAGTTTTTTAGGATGGCTAAATGGATTCATAATATTTTTATGTTTAATAAATGCAATGGGTTCGTGTGTTGATTGTCTGAATATATGTTTAGTGGCAATTCAAGTTCCAAGAGGTTCGTATATTGTTAATAATGGATTTGAAACATATTTTAAGTAATTTAAGATTATGGGTTTAGTATTTATAGCAAATGACTCAAATGTAAGAAATTAATAAGAAATTTAAGAAGAGTTAGATGAAGATTAAAATATAAAGTAAAAGGATGGTATTCTAGATGATTAAAAGATGTGCTTGGGTAACAGAAGAAAAATTATATATTGAGTATCACGATAAAGAGTGGGGAGTACCAGTATATGATGATAGGAAATTGTTTGAAATGCTGTGTTTAGAAGGAGCACAAGCAGGATTAAGTTGGTGGATTATTTTGAAAAAAAGAGAAAATTATAAAAAAGCCTTTGATAATTTTGAAGCAAAAAAAATTGTTAAATATACAGAGGAAAAATTGAATTTATTAATGGAAGATAAAGGTATTGTTCGAAATAGACGAAAAATTGAAAGTGTTGTTACTAATGCTAAATCATTTTTAGAAATTCAAGATAAGTATGGTTCGTTTTCTAATTATATATGGGAATTTGTAGATAATACACCTATCATTAATTCTTGGAAGAGTATAGGAGAAGTTCCTGCTTCAAATGAATTAAGTGACAAAATGAGCAAACAGTTAAAAAAAGATGGATTTAAATTTGTAGGTACTACAATCTGCTATTCTTTTATGCAAGCAGTAGGAATGGTAAACGATCATACAACAGAATGTTTTTGCCATCCTTAATTTTTAAAAAAATGTAATGATAAATATGCTACATGAGAATTTACCAAAAATATACATGGTATAATTACAAATAAAGAAATAAAATGTAATTAAAATAGGAAATTGATATTTAAATTGTATGAAAATTATCTTATTTGCAATATTAATATAAAATATTGTAGATAAATAAATAATATAGTACAATGTTTGTAATAAATTACCTGTATTGATAATAACTTTAATAAAAGTTCCAAAGCATACATTAAATATTGGGGTGATACTATGAATTCTTCGTGTAGTGATTGTAGTATGTATAGTAAAATAGAAGAATTGAGACTTATGCTTAATAATTTAATACTTGAAAAAAATCAAGAGTTACTTAATAAAGAAATTATTACATTAAGCCAATCTTTAGATGAATTAGTGTACAAGTGTATATTTTGTAGTGAAAATTTGAATACCGTTTTTAAATTGAATTTAAGAAATATATTTGGAATACATTCTACCTTTTATTATTATGGATATCAGCATCTTTTTAGCAGCATGTATTTTTATATAAATGAAGGAATTAATAATGATGAACTCATTTACATTTCTATGGAAGAAAATCTTTATAATAAGTTAATCAGTTTTCTAAAAAATAACAATGTTTCTATTGAACATATCAAATTTAGGGCTGTAAAAGGATTGATTGAAAGTAGTGCTAATGGTGGATTGATTGGATTAAGGAAAGAGATTAAAAATATTTCTTCAGAAGATGAAGTTAAGCAGTATAATGGAGTAAGGTGGATTGGGCAACCTACTTATGCTATTCAAACTACTTCACAAGAAGCCTTTTTGAGTTGGGAGGTTAATTTGAGTGAAGCTTTAAAGAATACTAATATTTCTTTAATTTGCATATATGATGCTTATGATTATATAAATAAGAGAGAATTTATAAATGAAATAGTAATAAAGAAATCTTTAAAGACTCATACACATATTCTAAAAAGCTTAGCTTTAGAAAAAATATGTTAAGAAGGTGAAAGTGTGTATAATGTCACAGAATTAATTGATTATTGATATTCCGTTGAGAGAAGGGCGCGGTAAAATGTTAAACAATCAATCTTTTAATTATAAAGTTGAAGCATGGGATATACTTCAACATCTTTTTAAAGTTAAAAGCATAAATGATCATACATTACATTTTGTAGCAGTACTTGGAGAAAAGCTTGATTTAGAACGTTTGAAGCAAGCTGTTAACATTTCAGCAGATTCTTTTCCTCTAATTAGAAGCAGTTTCAATGAGACAAAAAATAAATGTTACTGGGAAGATAAAGGATATACAGCAGATGATATGGTAAAAATTTTAGAAACATCAAATACGGATAAAAGTGTTAATGAATTTATCTGTAAAGAAATTGATGATTTAAATGGTCCACAGCTGAAAATTTTAGTCGTTCGGAATGAAAAAAGTGATACGCTCTGTGTTCTAATCAATCATATGTTATGTGATGCTGCTGGATTTAAAGAGTATCTTTATATGCTCAGTGATATTTACTCCAATATAGAAAAGAAATTATATTACTCTCTAGTGTCAATGAATAATAGAAAGATAAGTCAAATATTGAAGGCATTTTCCATGCATGATAAATTGAAAATAATGCTTAGCAAAAATGATATGCTTTCGCTTGACCCAGCTAAGTTTGAGCTTAATGGAAATTTTAGCAATCCATTTATAGAGATTCGTATGGTTTCAAAAGAGCATTTTTGTAAGATTAAAGCTTATGCTAAAAAATATGGTGCTACAGTGAATGATGTGATTCTAACAGCGTATATACGTGTGCTCTTTCAAGTATTTGGTCGTGTTGTTACCACAACTTGTACTTTAGACACGAGAAAATATCTTCCAAACCGTAGAGCAGATGGTCTTTGTAATCTATGTACTAATCTTAACTGTAATATAGGTTCAGAAATTGGTACAGACTTTGAACAAACCCTTATTAAAGTAAAAAATACCATGGACAAGGAAAAATCCAATATTGCTTGCATTAAAAGCATTAACTTATTGGAAAAGTTATTTTATGTATTGCCATATAAAGTGGTAAGAAACATTGTAAAAGAGAAATTCGCTAATCCATTTATTGCATTCACAAATATAGGGATACTCGATAAAAAGAGGCTTGTTTTTGGAAATATTGAAATTACTAAAGCTTATATGACAGGTTCAATCAAATATAGTCCATATTTTCAACTAGCTATTTCAACATTTGATGATCAGGCAGCATTTAGTGTAAATCTTTATGGAACACAATCTGACAGAAATACAATATCAATTTTTTTAGATAAACTTGTTGAAGAGTTAAATAATTGTATGTGATTATATGAATATGTAATAAAAATAAGATTGAGCTGAGAAGAACTTATCCAGACGCGTAGCAGTGCTCTATCCCCAACTTAAAGAAGATTGGGATATTAGCAATAGTAGCGATGGGATAAATAGCTCAATCTTATAGTATATTATTGAATTACTTTTTAGTATCCTCTAGTGCATTGATGAAAAGATTATAAATTTTCTGTTCATCAAATTTTGAAGTATCTTTTATTATGCCTCCAGCCATGTCTGCATGTCCGCCACCAAGCCCTAAACCTTTTAACACTTTTTGAATAATAGAAGCAGCATTTACTTCATTTCTTTCGTTTCTTATGGAAAAGTTTATTGCTTCATTATTTTTAGCACATAAAATTACAAAGTCAATTTCCTCAATTGATAATACAAAGTCGCTAAGAATTCCAAGTAAGTTTTGATTACAGCCATCCTTAAAATAGCAAAATGCAATGGATGAGCTAATTTTTATGTTATTTAGCAAAAAACTATAAAAATTTAGATCCTTCACTTTAATATAATTTCTAAGTATTGAATTAACAAAAGAGGTATCTGATCCAATATATAAAGAATGAAAAGCATTAATATCTTCTAAAGATACCCTTCTTGTAAGCTGAGCAGTATCTATATTCAATCCAATAATAAGTGCAGTTGCTATATTTCTTGGTATAATTTTTCCAAGTTCTTTGTAATATGTATAGATAATAGTTGAACATGCTCCATAATTACTTCTAATATCAACATAATCAATGTTTTCCGGCTCATTTACATCATGGTGATCTATTATTGCTATTTCAGTACCATTTAAATATTCAACATTGCTATTTCCTTTACAACCATCTACTACAATTATTTTATCATCTTTTTGTATATCAAAATTTTCACACTTGCTAATATTTATCTGAAGGCTTTCTATCATTCTAATAAGTGAATCTCTTTGAATTTCACCTTTATATATAATATGAGTTTCTATCCCAAATTCTATAAGAAGATTACTTAATCCATATGCTGATGCTACTGCATCATGATCAGGAAAATTGTGGGTTTGTATAAATATCTTTTTTTCATTTTTTAATTCATTAATTAAATCTAAAATTTTAAACATAGTAGTACCATTCCTTATATAGAATTATTAAAAATTAAAATAACTAAATTCATCATATTATTAGAAGTATATCATAAAAAAATTGAGAGTAAAATTAAAAATAGTATATACAACATTATATATAATGACTATGGGATTTATACTTAGTTGTTATAATTTGAATTTTGTGAGGTTTTTATATGTTTTTTAACAATTATCCTACAATTAAAATGTAAAAAGTATTTGACATCTATTCTGATGATTAGTATAATCATAAATGTAAAAACAATTTGACATTAAGGAGAATATTTATATGAAAAAAATGGATGAAATGGAAAAGGTAATTACATTAAAATCTATACGAGTATCTTGGTCTTTTGTTGCTGTGTTTCTTTTTGTATGGGGAATTAAAAATTACATTGATGGATTGGGAGAAACACTACCGATGGTATTGTTTACTTCTCAAGTTGTAATTCTTTTAATTTCCAAATATATTTATATGATTAAGGTTGATGATAAGGATAGTAAGGGCAGTTTGATTAAATTAATTGTAGTCACTTTACTCCTTATTTTAATTGGGTTTATTCTTTACTATTTTAAGAGTGGTTTTTAGTATGAAGAATAATATCAAAGAATTGCGAAAATTAAAAAATATAAGACAAGAGGATCTTGCTAACTTAGTTGGTGTAACGAGACAAACAATTAATGCAATAGAGAACAATAAATATGACCCGACACTTGAGCTTTCTATGAAGCTTGCAAAAATTTTTGATAAACATGTTGATGAAATTTTTACTTTGGATATCTAAGCAAATAGAATGTGTGTAAATCCTAAATTTTAAAATCAAGGCATAAGAGCATTAACTTTAAATCATATTGAAAGAAATTTGAAAAATGCAGGAGTAGAAATAATATGATTGGGTGTTTTTTCATTAAATCAATTTGCTTTAAAGCTGTATCACAGACAAGGTTATATAAAAGTAGGAGGAATATTTAATGAAAACACTCATTTTTAACGGTTCACCTAGGAAAAATGGAGATACGATTACTTTAATAAATGAATTTGTTAAATATATAGAAGGTGAATATAAAATTGTCCATGCATATTACTGTAAGATTCAACCTTGTGTTGATTGTAGATATTGCTGGAAAAACGAAGGATGTCGCATAAATGATGAAATGCAGGGAGTTTATAAATATATTCAAGAATGTGACAATATATTAATAGCATCGCCTTTATATTTTTCTCAATTGACAGGGCAATTGTTGGCAATTACAAGTAGGCTGCAGACATATTGCTGTGCAAAATATTTTAGAAAGGTGAAACCTATTAAAAAAGAAAAAAAGGGTGGAGTAATAATTGTTGGGGGTGGAGATGGAACTATTAGAAATGCTTACACTACGGCATGTACAATTTTACATCACATGAATTCAAATGATATTGCACCAGTTGTTTATACCCATGATACAAATAACATTCCTGCAAAAGATGATGCAAAGGCAATGGAAGGTTCAAGAAAATTGGCATTGCTTTTTAATAATAATGCGTAAAGTTCTTAATTTAACACAATAATCGAAAAAATAAATTAAAGGTTGGGTTCAAGCTTGTTAAATGTCATTTAGACATTTAACTAAGCTGAACCTTAGAAAACTTATTAGATTAAACAAATTTATCAATGGAAACCATATTAGTGTTTGTACTTGCCGCACAACTATTTCCTTGACTTGCTCTTGCGGTAGTATTCCATGCTTGATTATATATTCCCCAAAGCTCAGATTCACGGGCATTTTCAGCCTTTGTTCCATATGAAATCCATTTACCATTTGAGTAAGAAGCTACCATTTCACCATTGCTGTCATAAAATTCAGCATAAGATACATCTGCTGCTACTGTTTCTTTAGAATATTTAACGTTGCCAAATAAATAGTCTACTAAATTAAGTGTTTTAGGTTGAGGATATTTATTTTTGAATACTGCTGTTAATCCTTGTGTGATAATATTTTTTCTGTCTGGTGAAACAGTAGAGACATAACTTTTTACTAAGTTTCTAAATCCAGCGGAATCCGACTGAAATTTTCCAGCAGCTTGGTCTTTTTTTGCCTGCTCGATGATAGCCTCTCTATATTTTTCATCACTCATGGCAGGATCTTTCTTAGTATTAAAGTTAAAATCGTTATAGTTTGGCGAGGGTATATTCCCAATTTTTTTAGTGTCAGATAATAGATTGTTTTGTGTAAAGGTATCACAATTTTCTACACGCATTTTATATCTCCTCTCTTACTATTCATATTTTTATCCATAGAAGTAGATCATTTCTGTGTCGTAATGGTCCACGATATTACTAATCTCTTCATCCTCATATGTCATGGCAAGAATTTTTATGTAAAATTCAAGAGAATAACTGTGATCATCAACTACTGCGATTATATATTACCTAATTTCAATATTGCGTTTTTGCTTTGATTATTGTCATTCATATCGAGTTTGCCACCATTTTTACTTTTATTCTACTATACCTAGGTTGCATAGTCAAAAAACAAGAGTTTATCATATATTTATATCTAAAAGAATAACCTATTAATGGATAATTTTTGTTAATGGAGGTATTTTTATGGGATATTACATTAAAGCAGAACCCAATGTAAAGATTTATGTAGAAGATCTTAACCCAGATGGCAAGAAGACAATATTATTTTTGCATGGGTGGCCTGGAAGTCATAAGTTGTTTGAATATCAGTTTGATCAGCTTCCTAAAATGGGATATAGGTGTATTGGTATAGATCAGAGAGGATTTGGTGAATCGGATAAGCCTTATAAAGGTTATGATTATGATAGATTATCAGATGATGTTAGAGCTGTGGTTAATGTGTTAAAATTAAATGATTTTACATTGGCAGGACATTCAACTGGAGGAGCTATAGCGATTCGATACATGTCTCGTCATAGAGGATATGGAGTATCTAAACTTGCTCTTTTTGCCGCTGCAGCTCCTAGTCTTATCAAACGTCGAAATTTTCCATATGGTTTAGAAAAAGAGGATGTAATCAAAATGATCAATGAAACATACAATGACCGTCCTAAAATGTTAAGTAATTTTGGTGATATTTTTTTCTTTCAGTATATAACCAAACCATTTTCTGATTGGTTTTTTCAATTAGGTTTACAGGCAGCAGGCTGGGCAACTGCAGCTGTTGAAAATACATGGATAAATGAAGTACTCTTTTCTGATCTAGCAGCAATAAATGTTCCAACCTTAATTATTCATGGAATTCATGATAAAGTTGTTCCATTTTCATTAGCTAAAGTACAAAAGCAAAGTATTAAAAATTCAAAGCTTATACCATTTGAATTTAGTGGTCATGGAGCCTTCTATGATCAACGAGATAAATTTAATGAAGAATTGATGAAATTCATTGAAAAATAAAATCATAATACATTCTTCTTTCCAGATGGTAAGTAAATGATAAAAAAGTGCCTACTTGTATATATTATTAATGCAAATTATAATTAATTTATCCCAGAGATACAATTGATAAAATATCTTACAAATGGGTTAGAGGAGATGGAAAAATGGATAAAGTGAATGTTTATGAAAAATTAAATCTTTTTAATGATCATTGGAGCCCAAAAATTTTAGGTGAATTTAATGATTCTTATGTAAAAGTTGCTAAATTTAAGGGTGAGTTTATACGTCACACTCATGAAAATGAAGATGAAATGTTTTATATTTTAAAAGGAGTACTAACCATTAAATTTAGTGATAAGGATGTAATTTTAAATGAAGGAGAATTTATCATTATTCCAAAAGGTGTTGAACATATGCCTGTTGCTAAAGAGGAAGTTCATGTAATGTTGATTGAAGCAAAAACAACATTAAATACTGGAGATGTTAAAAATGAAAGAACAGTTGAAGACCTTGATAGAATTTAGTTCAGATAAATCCTTCTTAATGTAACAACTGAAAAAATAATTAACTTGAACACTGCATTATTCAAAGTTGAATCATGTGGTGTTTTTTGTGTTTTAATATAAAATTATAGTTATTTTTAAAAAAATATGTTGAAAAAGCAGGAAAAATTGAAGAGATTACCGAATAAATACTTTAAATGTAAAATGAGTTTAATAGGCTATATAAAAGATTTTAGAAATAGAAAATTATCAAATAGAACTCTTTCTTAAGTAATGACAGTAGAAATATGCTTTATTTATTAGCTTACAAAGTGTTTAAAATTTACATTTAGTACAATAATTTTCTGGGAGGCGCATAAAACATGGAAAAAATACTTGAATCATTTTTAGAAACGATGCCAGTCTTAAAAGATGTACTACAGGAGGATTTGGCAGTAATTGTAGCAGATACCACTAGTATTCTATATTATCGTGCTGGTGATACTATTGATTTGAGGATTAAAGTTGGACAAAAGTTAACTACTGATCAACCAATATATAAAACAATTGAAAGTGGTAAAATATACAGTGAAATAGTTTCAAAGGAATTACATGGTGTACCATTCAAAGCTGTTACATATCCAATTAAGGATTCACAAGGAAAGGTTATTGGTGGTGTTGGTATAGGAAAAAGTTTGGCAAAACAATCCAAAGTAGAAGAAGTATCTGAAAATATATTCAGTTCATTACAACAAACAAATGCCAGTATCCAAGAAGTTGCTGCTAATTCACAAAACCTCTCATTGTCAATGAATAATATTATAAATTCTACTAAATCAACAGAACAAAACATAAAAGACACAGATGGAATCTTAAATCTTATTGCAAGCATTTCTTCTCAATCTAATCTATTAGCTTTAAACGCAGCTATCGAAGCAGCAAGAGCAGGAGAAGCAGGAAGAGGCTTTTCAGTTGTTGCAGATGAAATGCGAAAGCTCTCACAAATGAGTGGTCAATCAGCAAATAAAATATCACAAATACTTCTTGAAATGAAAAAGTCCATAGATGAAGTTATTAAAGAAATTAATAACACAGGGATGATTGCAGAATCACAAGCTTCAGCCACTGAACAAATATCTGCTGCATTAGAAGAGATTACTTCAAACTCTGAAGTACTGGCAAATGTGGCGAAAATCCTGTAATATTTTTGATACAGCTGATGATTGTGTTAAGAAATTTGATCAGTTAACTCAAGAAGCTCAAGCTTTAACACAAAATATAGGACTGCTGCCTGAGGTGGGTGAAAGAGCTCTAAATACTACTGCTGGAATTAGAGATTAAAAAGGTTACAAGAATATAAATAGGGATTAAATTTAGAGCTGAGTGGAATGAATAGAATAATCTACTGGAACACCGCATTATTCCTTCGAATTTTGAGGTGTTTTTGTGTTATGATTTGAAAATGTTTCGTTATTAAATGATGTCTGGAAATCATTATAATATTTGTGAAATATGTTATAATTAACTGAAATATAAATAGTAAAAAGTATCATTATTGGAAAAATTAAATAACATTTTAATGTTATTATATGTAAAGGAGCTGTTATGATAATAATAAATGAAAATCAAATTGAATCCACAGCTAGACTGTTAGTAAATTGCTTCATTAATGATCCCTTGAGTATTGTAGAGACTAAAGGGATAGAAAATAAAGAAATATTTTTGGAAAAGCTATTTATGAATCAATTACGTATTTGGGAAAAGACAATAGATGTATTTAGCTTAGATGATAAGTTTAATTCTGTAATAGTTGGTTATGAAAAAAAGAATTATAAAAGCTTTAGAATATTCCTACTAACTTTAATGTCAAATTCTAAAATGCTTCGCGATTTGGGAACAAAGAATGTTAAGATATATTCATCCAACATAAAAAATGTTTTAAAGGTTATTAATTTAAAATGGCAAAAAGAATTTATCAAAGGTAACTATTATTACATTAAAATAATTGCCATTGCAAATGAAAATCGTGGTAAAGGTGTTTTCAGAAAATTGATTACACCAACTATAAATTATTGTAAAGAACTTAATATACCTATAATTTTAGAATCAACTAACCCAGACAATATACCAATTTACCAACATTTTGGTTTCAAGCTCGTCAAAACTATAGCAATAGATGGTATAGACTTGAGGCAATATTGTTTTATAAAATATTCTAATCTGTTGGACTAAATACAAATGGTATTATATACCTAAATATAAGAAATCAACAAACAAATATTATGAGCATCAGATAAAAGTAATAGGAGCAGGACTAATAGCATCAGCAGCAGTATTGTTAGTGTTTGCCATAGTATATGTTATATATCCACCTATATTATTAATGTTGCAACGTTTTCAATAACTATACTATTTTTTAGAGAGTGAAGCCTATTAATTTAGGAGGGCTAAGCAATGAGCTATTTTAATTTTGATAACAAACGAGTTTATTATACTGAATTTGGCAACGGAACACCATTATTATTACTTCATGGAAATACTGCTTCTTCGAATATGTTTGTCGAAATTGCAGAAAAATACAAAAAGAATTTTAAAGTAATCTTGATTGATTTTTTAGGACATGGAAAATCAGACAGGCTTGATAAATTTCCTGCTGACTTGTGGTTTTATGAAGCTAAACAGACAATTGCCTTTTTAAGAGAAAAGCAATATTCAAAGGTAAACATTATCGGTAGTAGTGGTGGTGCTTTAGTTGCTATCAATGTTGCATTGGAGGCATCTGAACTTGTTAACAAAGTAATTGCAGATAGCTTCGAGGGAGAAAAACCTCTTAAAGCATTTACAGAGAATATTGAGGTAGATAGGGAAAACTCCAAGCAGAATGAAAATGTAAAAGTATTCTATTTGTATATGCATGGTTCAGATTGGGAGCAAGTCGTTGATAATGATACAAGTGCTATTATCAGGCACGAAAAGGAAATTGGTAAGTTTTTTCATAAAGACCTCCAATCTTTTAAATCTGATATTCTTTTAACAGGTAGTAAGGAAGATGAATTTATAGGTACAATATCTCCCAATTATTTTGAAAAAGTGTATGGAGAACTTGTTTCCAAAATTGGGCATGGCAAAATTAATTTATTTGAAACTGGTGGACATCCTGCTATGCTTACAAATCAAGATAGTTTTTATCAGTTAAGTATGGAATTTTTCGGTCAATAAATTCTAATATTTTCTTAAGCTTTTTGATGTAGTTAGTAATGATGACAATGTTGTTTGGCTAATTGATTATTTTATAATGGAGATGAAAAGTAAATGAATATTAATATTCTACTATTTAATAATTTTGAGACTTTAGATATATTTGGACCAGTAGAAATACTAGGACAGATAGAAGAATATCAAATACATTATTATTCAGAAAGTGGAGGTATTATTACTAATGCACAAAAGCTTAAAATTGTAACTGAGCCTATTAATTCAGCAGATGAAAGTGGCATATTAGTTATTCCAGGAGGGATGGGTACAAGAGAATTAGTTAATAATACATGTTTTTTAGATAAATTGAAATTAATTGCAGAGAAATCTACATATTGTTTATCTATATGCACTGGTTCAGCAGTATTAGCAAAGTGTGGAGTTTTAAAGAATAAAAAAGCTACATCTAATAAACAAGCCTTAGAATGGGTAAAATTAGTAAGTGATCAAGTAAACTGGATAGAAAAAGCACGTTGGGTTGCTGATGGAAAGTACTATACGTCATCAGGTATTTCAGCTGGAATTGATATGACATTGGGCTTCGTTTCAGATAGATTTGGCAAAGATAAAGCTGTAAAAATTGCTAATGATATTGAATATATATGGAATGATGATTGTACAAATGATATCTTTGCAAGATAAATTTTAATTTACATGAACACTGTATTATTCAGAATTGAATTTTATGGTGTTTTTTGTGCTGCAATGAAAAGAATATAATATGAGGAAATTAGTATTTTTATATGATAACTTATACATAAAAATATTAAAATTTATCCCATCGCTACCATTGCTAATATCCCATCTTCTTTAAGTTGGGAATAAGCACTGCTGCGAACCTGGATTAAGCTGCTCTGAACTTGAAGAAATAACTGGATATACCAGATAAGGATTACGCAAAGTATTCAGAAAAACAGAAGAAGGAAAAACACTAAATAAAAAGTTTTTAGTTAGAATCAATGCAGCCATATAAAAAAGATACATAAAGAAGCAGAATTATATGAAACAAAGATAAATGAATTAAAAAAGCTACAAGAAAAACTATTAGAATTATAAATGATTTAGAAGTAAAAAATAAGAGGAGGCAAACCAGAAATTAGAGAGACTTTCCAAAACTGATAGTTTAACAGCTGGTGATTCCACATATGCATTCTTCTATTTTTGATCATGTTACTATTAGCCTAGGTGCCAATACCGTTATCCCAT
The DNA here is from genome assembly GCF_000633595.2 of Clostridium drakei. Taxonomy (GTDB): domain Bacteria; phylum Bacillota; class Clostridia; order Clostridiales; family Clostridiaceae; genus Clostridium_AM; species Clostridium_AM drakei. The sequence goes on from NZ_JIBU02000014.1 coordinate 27,253, forward strand.
CCAATGCATCATCTGTTGAAGAATTTATTAGAACTACAGATAAAGCTTTATATGAAGCAAAATAAAGGATACTTTTCAAAGCATACAGAAAATTAAAATAGTTGACTCGCCCCTTAGGGGTGGGTTTATAATAAGTACCAAGGTGATGGAGTAATGGAGAATAAAATAAAAATAGGCGATTTTGCTAAAATAACTGGATGTACAGTTAAAACAATTATTTATTATCATAAAATCGGATTGCTGCAAGAGCCAAAGCGTTCTTCAGGAGGATACAGATTATATGGTTCAGTGGAATTAACTAGTATGAAATTGATTAAGTATTTAAAATCTTTAGGATTCGACCTTAAAAAGATAAAAGAAGTATTAGGGAATGCATATGAAAGCAAGACTCTAAAAGAAGCATTGAAATCTCTGCGAATAGAGCTTTTAAAAGAAGGAGAAAAAATTCAAGAAAGAGTAGGTAAAATTGATATACTACTTGAAGAAAATTAAATATGGAGAAAAAAATACTACTAAAAAAGCTCCAACTATATTTAATTTATTCTTTACTGGGTACTTTATTCCTGGTATTGATTTTCGTTTTCATTGGTCAAATGTACCTGTTTGGATTGTAATTGCATCAAATATTATTGTACTCTTAGGCTATATCTTTATCATCTTTGTCTTTAATGAGAACAGTTATGCTTCTACTATTATACAGGTTGAAAAAAAGCAGCAGGTTATATCAATAGGTCCATATTCTATAGTTCGCCACAATGTATTTAGGAATGCTTATGATGCTGCTGTTTACTCCTTTTGCACTTGGTTCTTATTGGGCAGTGATACCTTTCCTTCTTTCTGTGCCAATGAATGTATTCAGAATAAAAAGTGAGGAAGAAGTGCTTTTAAAAGAACTTCCAGGTTATAAAGATTATTGTTTAAGGACACGTTATCGTCATGTAGTACCTTTAATTATTAATGTTTACTGCTTTGCTGTACATTTTAATATTTCATTTCACTAATGGTTATCACTGCCATAAGACTTATTAAAAAGAAAAGTTTAGGATATCTTCTAGCACCTATGATGATAAATTTGCTATAATAACTAATATTGGTATTATTTCTTTAATGATTGCTGCTGTGAATATGGGCATTTCTAATAATATACTGCTAATAATTTGTCTTAGTGTGATTACATTTGTAGCTCTAATATTTCTGTGGTAAATGTTGAAAAAAATCAAGATATAATTATTTAACTTTAAAATATTTATATTGAATGGGGGAGAATATTATAAAGATTTTTAGTAAAACAAAGGTACTTAAGCTTATTTTCATATTTCTATTAATTTTTATATTTCAATTTATATGTGTTGACTTTTGGGTAATAAACAAAGCTAACAAATACATAGTAGATAAAAATTCTGTACCAAGGGTAGAGTGTATAATTATTCCTGGAGCTTATGTATATCCTGATGGAAGATTAAGTGATATATTAAAAGACAGGGTTGACACTGCTCTAGAAATATATAAAGGAAACAGTAATCTTAAGATATTAGTAACTGGTGATCATGGGAATGTACAATATGATGAAGTTAATAATATGAGAAAATATCTAGAGCAGAGAGGGATTAAAAGTTCTAGCATATTTTTAGATCATGCAGGTTTTAGTACATATGAAAGTATCTATAGAGCAAAACATATATTTAAAGTAAATAGTGCTGTAATAGTAACACAGGATTACCATCTTAAAAGGTCAGTGTATTCAGCAAGAGGGATGGGAATTGAATGCTATGGAGTAAAAGCAGACAAGCATATTTATGTAGATATCGTAAAATATAAACTAAGAGAAAGCTTAGCTATTTATAAAGATTTTATTGCAGTAAACATATTAAAAACTAATCCTAAATTCCTTGGAAAAGAAATTCCTATAAATACTGGTAACTTCAGAGAAACTCGTGATTAAAATTAATTCATTAACATTTAAAATCAAGTGATTCTAAGGTTCAGATGGAGTTTGCTTATGAGAATGGACTTCTCCATCTGGACCTTAGAAGAACTTACCCAGGCGCGCAGCAGTGCTTATTTCCAATTTTGATAGAAAAGCAGATATCCCAAATCTTTAATTTGGTTGTAGCTGCTTTCACTGTGTGCGATGTGGGTGTTAGCAATGGTAGCGATCGGATAATACTACTATATAGACAATGCAGTAACATAAAAAAAGCATCATCATGAGTTATAAAAACCCATAATGATGCTTTCGTCATTTAACTTATAAATTTTCACTTTTAAATTCTTCTATTTCTGGAGTAGTTCTTTTGTTAATACCAAAAGCAAAATATGCGATAGTAACAATGGCACAGAAAATAGCTCCAACCAATAGAGGAATTTGTGTATCTGAATTAAAACACATGCCCATTAAAACTAAGCAAAGATAAACCACTACAACATAGTTAGCATATGGAAATAACCTTGATTTAAAAGGATGCGTCTCCATTTCAGCTGCATGTTCCTTTCTGAATTTTATTTGACTGATACATAAAACAACCCATGGGATCATTCCTGGAAGTACGCTGGCACTATAGATATAAACAAATAACTTAGAATTTGGACAAAGATAATTTAAAATTACACAGCATAGTAAACAAGCCAAAGTTGTTTTAAGAGCATTAACTGGTACACCCTCTTTGTTTACTTTTCCTAAGAATTTAGGAGCTTGACCATTTTTTGATAATGTATAAAGCATACGACCACAACTGTAAATTCCACTGTTACATCCAGACATTGCAGCTGTCAATACTACGAAATTTATAATACCAGCAGCAGCGGAAACTCCAACTTTAGCAAAAGTTAAAACAAATGGACTACCAAGGGCACTTATTTGATTCCAAGGATAAATAGTTACAATTACAAATATAGCACCAATGTAGAAAATCAATATACGCCAAATAATATTTTTTGTTGCTTTTCTTAATGTATTTTTTGGATCTTGTGCTTCTCCAGCTGTGATTCCAATAAGTTCTACACCTTGATAAGATGCTGTTACTAAACATAAAGCAAATAACCAACCTTTCAAACCTCCAGCAAAAAAGCCGCCATTTGCTGTAAGATTTGTTAAACCAATAGCTGTACCATGGTTGCCAATACCAAAGAAAATCAAACCAAATCCAACTAATAGCATAACTACAATTGTAATGATCTTAATTAATGAAAACCAGAATTCAAATTCACCATAAAACTTAACTGAAGTCATATTGGCAGCAGCAAGAATAGCCACACCTATTAAAGCTGGAATCCAAGCTGGCAAAGCTGGGAACCAATAATTCATATAAATTCCGATAGCAGTAACTTCGGACATACCGACAGCTATCCACATAAACCAATAACACCATGCTGTCATATAGCCAGCCCAAGGAGATATATACTTATTTGCATAAGTTGCAAAAGAACCAGTTAATGGTTCAAGATAAAGCATTTCTCCCATGATTCTCATAACTATATACATAGCAATACCTGCTACTGCATAAGCCAATAATACCGATGGACCTGCCCATTTAATCGTACTAGCCGATCCCATAAACAAGCCTACTCCAATTGTGCCACCTAAAGCAATCAATTCAATATGACGTGCTTTTAGGCCACGTGTTAACTCTTTCTTTTCCACTTTAAACAGCCCCCTTTAAAAATTTTTATTAATAATTATAAAGACAATTAATTGTTATATATGAATAACATGTTAACATAACTTTATAATGTTTCTAGTTTTGTCATAATTTTCTTATTTGCCAGAATTATATAATTTTTATAATTCACGCAAACAATTTATTCATTATGTATTTTGAATGTAAACTTTCAAATATAATTTTAGTGAGCTTAATAAAAAGATTTTTTGTACCACAAAAAATATATATGCATAAATATATTGAATTAAAAGCATGATTACTATAAAATAATGGCTATAACATCCGATTTTCTTTAAAATTAAAAGCTATATATACTATAAATCAATATTTTTTATTTGTTACGTATATACGCCTGTTTTCATACTTTTACTCTATATTATTCTTTGTAATTTTAAATAAAAAACATTTTTTAAGATAATAATTATTCTTTTATCTGATTTTTCTAAATATAATTTATGACAATATCATAGTCTAAGCAATATATTTTTAAATTAATTATAATATTTTCAAATTTAACCCTATATTATATAGAAAAGTAATAAGGTAAAATATAAATTCTATTGAAAATAATAAATATAGTCTCACATTAGAATTAAATTTTAGATAATTAACTCAAAAAGCTTTTAAAGGAAAATTGATTAATGATTCATAAAGACATAAAAATTCTCATTAATGATATGGAGAAAAGGTATATTTGTAATTATATAGAACTTTAATTTACTAACAAGATATTTACCTAGAAAAATAAGTTGGAGATGCATTTAAAATGAATATAGATGAAATTAGAAGATTACATTATAAACAAGAGTGAAAAGAAGATGGGGTTGCAGAAGCAATAGAACAATCTAGATTAAAAAATGTTGAAATGGTTATAAAATTACTAAATAAAAAATTTAAAAATGTAGATGGAGATGTAATAGAAAAGATAAAAGTATTAAATAGTGACATTCTAAATTTAATTATAGAAGATATACTGGATATAGAAAGTATAGAAGATTTAAAAAAGTATGGGATTAAATCTTTTTAAAATTTGATAAATATGATTTACCAGCCATAAGAAAAACCAAAGTGCCTTTAAAGTCTTGAGAAATAAGGCTTAGAGGTACTTTTTATATTGCATTTTTAAAAATCAAAAAACGGCTGGTAAAATTTTAAGAAAACTCTTTATTTTCAATGGGTTAAGAGGTATAATAAAAAATAAGAATGGCTATTTTACAGTGGTTGAACTATAACATAAGATGTATTTAAATTATATCTTTGCACATTTCATTTATTTAACACTTACTGTTGAACTATAACATAAGATGTATTTAAATGAGTCCAAGCAGAGGACCAATTCAAACGGATATAAGTTGAACTATAACATAAGATGTATTTAAATACTAAGTAAAATGCCCTTTGTTCTATATCCTCTTTAAGTTGAACTATAACATAAGATGTATTTAAATTAATATTTTTACATTACCATATGTGTTGGTAATTTCGTTGAACTATAACATAAGATGTATTTAAATAAAGAGCCATATTATTCTCCCATGTATTCGCAAAATGTTGAACTATAACATAAGATGTATTTAAATCCAGTTGCCGATTTTTTACCTGTATATATTGCATTTGTTGAACTATAACATAAGATGTATTTAAATGAATAATGCATAGCTTTAGTTAGCTTTTTAGTACTAGTTGAACTATAACATAAGATGTATTTAAATGAAAAGGAGAGATGTTCTTCAGTATCTCTCCTAAATGTTGAACTATAACATAAGATATATTTAAATGGCAATATTATTAATAAGACAAGGTATTACTTACTTGTTGAACTATAATATAAGATGTATTTAAATTTGAAGTTCCCCTCCTGAAAATTGGTGAAGGTACTGCGTTGAACTATAACATAAGATGTATTTAAATAAATATGCGTAATGTGAAAATTTATTTTCTCCACTTGTTGAACTATAACATAAGATGTATTTAAATTTATTAATAGAATTTTTTAGAATACTTATTTTTAATTGAAGATCCAGAGTTAGAAAAGAAATATGAGGAATATAAAAAAGAAATTGGAGGTGCATTTAAAATGAGTATAGATGAAATTAGAAGATTACATTATAAACAAGAGGGAAAAGAAGAAGGAAGAGAAGAGGGGATTGCAGAAGCAATAGAACAATCTAGATTAAAAAATGTTGAAATGGTCATAAAATTACTAAATAAAAAATTTAAAAATGTAGATGGAGATGTAATAGAAAGGATAAAAGTATTAAGTAGTGACAGTCTAAATTTAATTATAGAAGATATACTGGATATAGAAAGTATAGAAGATTTAAAAAAAGTATGGGATTAAATCCTGTTAAAATTAAAATCTGATAAATATAATTTACCAGCCATAAGAAAAACCAAAGTGCCTTTAAAGGATTGAAATATAAGGATTAGAGGCACTTTTTACATTGTATTTTTAAAACTCCAAAAACGGCTGGTAAAATTTCAAGAAAACTCTTTATTTTCAATGGGTTAAGAGGTATAATAAAAAATAAGAATGGCTATTTTACAGTGGTTGAACTATAACATAGGATGTATTTAAATTTATCTTTATTATAAAATATAATAGATTTTTCTGTTGTTGAACTATAACATAGGATGTATTTAAATTATATTTTGTACGGTGTATAGTCTGGAATATCTTCTGTTGAACTATAACATAGGATGTATTTAAATTTCATTGGTATATTTAGTTCATTATCTAATGGATTAGTTGAACTATAACATAGGATGTATTTAAATTACATTACTGCTGTTCTTAATGCTTTTTCACTATATGTTGAACTATAACATAGGATGTATTTAAATTGCATATGTATAAGTTGAGCTTCTTGTAAACAAATAGTTGAACTATAACATAGGATGTATTTAAATTAAAGTGAAAGGGAGGAATAATAAATGAATGGAAAAGTTGAACTATAACATAGGATGTATTTAAATTTGCAAGTCCTATTATCAAATTACGATTTTCTGGAGGTTGAACTATAACATAGGATGTATTTAAATAAAACAAGTAAGTTGCTATTGCTTTGACATAGTAAGTTGAACTATAACATAGGATGTATTTAAATAGAAAATGAGTTATTAAATGAAGGGGTACAAAATTTGTTGAACTATAACATAGGATGTATTTAAATAAAGTTAACCATAACAAGATTTTTTATATAGTATATTTAACAAAGCATAGATCAAGCTAAGCGAAACAGTAACTTTGAATTGAACTTAATTACTATAAAATTATAATCTGAGAATTAGCTAGATTTATTCCATTGCTGCCATTGCTAATATCTACACCTTCTTTATATGGAGCTCTTTCATCTATTGTTCAAGGAGTAAGTGATCTTGGTTTTGTACTTAACTTGGATAAGCTTTTCTAAGACTCAGATGTGTTAAATGTCTAGATGAGATTTAACCAGCTTGCTTAGGTAAGAAGTATTACTCATAAGCAAACTTCAGCTGAGTATAGGAATCACTTAATTTCTTTTATTTCAATCTGTAATTATTTTCCTTACCACTTATTGCTACAATGAAATTTTTGTACATTTCCAAAATTCTACTTCCTATACATTTTTTTGTAGCTTCGTTATAAACCTTGTAGTTTCCAAAGATAAGTTTATTTCTTCGTGTTTCTATGCCTGAAAAACTCCAGATTCTCTTAAGATTATCCATTTCTCTACACTTGCAAAAGGCAATAGTATCTTGAGAGTTAGGAGAGTGTCTTATAATATATCCTTTTCCACCACAAATAGGGCAGTTTTCTAAAGCGTCAAATTCAGATGAGTCCTTCCATGTCCCCTTGATACCACTCTGTTTTTTCTTCTTCTCTTTCATATTTTCCAAATTGCGTTTCCTCAATCTCTGAATTATATCCCCAACTTTTTTCATAGTTTCCCCATGTTCTTCCAAAGCTTTCCCCTCCTTGCAGGTTTTTATAATCATCAAAAAAATCACTTTTAGTTTTAAAGTTGTGGAAACCGTAATAACTTTTATGTTTTTTATAATTATTTAAATAATTTATGACTTCCTTTTCATTCCTTAAACCTTTATTTTTCCAGCTGTACAGCACTTTTTCAATATATCTCAAATTCTTGGCATTGCTTTTTAGTGCCTGCTTCATTCCAAGAATAATTAAGTCCTTGGAATTAAAGTCCTCCATAAAATTTTTTAATAAGTTAATTTCATAAGGACTGGCACAGCTTATATTGTCACTGTAAAAACTTACAACATCGGTGAGCTCTTCTTCTTCTTTTTTTAAGTAATTCTCTGTAGTAATCTCTGGTATTGTTTTATTAAAATAGGCATTATCCACAGGACTTTTTGACTCAATGGAAGAAGGAGAAAGGCACGTATTACTGGACTTATTTACATCATCTTCAGAAATGTCAGATGAATTTTTACTTGGCTTTCCTTCAGTGTCAATTGTTGAATTAGTACTATCTTCAAAAGCATCACATAAGCTTTCAAGTTTTTCATAATCGATGGTGTACCATTTAGTCTTGTCCATTTTTGATTTGTTGAAATTAGAGCTTAAAACAACTCCTGAAGTTTCAAGCTTTTTTATAGCTCTTATTATGGTTCTCTTGCATAAAAAGCTTATTTGATTGTGCCAAGCTTCATAGCTGTTATAAATCCATGGTGTGCCATCTATTATGTGATTGCTCTTTAAAAGCCAGTAATGAATTTGCTGCAGTATTATACTTTCTGTAACTCCAAAAATCTCTGCAAGCTTAGGTTGAAAGACCATAGTGATTTCATTTTCCAAAAGTACTTTTTTCATAATAAACACCAATCCTTTACTTATTGATTATTTTTTTCCCTTTAATAATAAAGTCCCATTTTTTGAAGAAAATGTTGCATAATTATAAAAAAGATATTTTACTTATTTGTACAAAGTTTTTACATAATTTAAATTAATTTAGTGATATGTGACGAGTTTTTATATTTATTATAGAATAATTTGGATTTTTAGTGAGGAAAATACTCTAATATAGTAGATTTACAATGAAAAAATCATTCAAAAGAACACATGATAGAAATTTTTTTAATCAAAATTTTTAATTTTGATTTTGATTTTTTATTTTTTGGAACTTACTTTTAGCATTTTATGAAACTTTGATCAATTATTACAATGATTAAAGAGTATAAAAAAGTTCTGATTGGAAAATTTCAATCAGAACTTTTTAAAGTTAACTATTTTACTGCTAAGTTTGAGCTATTTCTTTCTATTATGTGAGCTGAGTCCTTTGATTTTAAATCCAGACCATCAGATGTAAATATGTTTTTTGACTACATCCTTTCCGTTTTTGTCTACTCCATCCTTGTATTTAAGAATCATTGTAGTTTCAAGTTTTGTTGATTTTGCAGCCATATTTATCATATCCTTTCACTTAATATATAGGGTGGATTTTTGAAAAGGAGACATGGATTTTCATACAATTTAAAAAGTTAAACACATAAATTAATAGGTTTGATTTAAAACAGTTAAAAAGGCATATATTCGGCATTTTAGAGTGTTGACAAAATGTGCAGTACCCCTGTAAAAATATTTATGAAATAAAAAGCAAAATTATGAAAGGATTTAATTGAAAAAGTATGTTTTATGATGTATATTTGTAAATGAACGTTTTTAGTTTTAAGGATAAAAGTGTAATTTTGTGTAATAAAAAGCTAAAATTTAAAGAACATAACAGCGGGGAATTTATGTTTGTGTAAATATTAATTGTATTAATATATTTATTATATTCATTCTTTTAAAGATTGAACGAAAGAGAACATAAGGAGAGAGAAACTAAATGCTTAAGAAATTTTTAGATGTTTTATTTGGAGAACCTTTAGCTAATGAGCAAGGAAAACATGAAAAGTATAATATTCCTTTTGGATTAGCAATCATGGCAAGTGATGCAATATCATCTGTTGCCTATGGTGCACAGGAAATTCTTTTCGTATTAATAGTTTTAGGTGCATCTGCATATCAATGGTTAACATGGACTTCCTTTATGATTATAGGACTTCTTATAATACTTACCATTGCATATATTCAAATTATAAAAGCTTATCCTCAAGGTGGAGGAGCTTATAAGGTAGCAAAGGAAAATATAGGAGACAAAGCTGGCTTGTCTGCTGGTGCAGGACTTATAATAAGTTATATACTTACTGTTGCAGTTAGTGCTAGTGCTGGTGCAGATGCTATTATTTCAGCATTTGTTGGCTTAGCAGAATATAAGGTTATTTTTGTTGTGGCCATAATTGTAGTTTTGACTATTTTAAATTTAAGAGGAATAAGTGAATCTTCAAAAATTTTTGCTATACCTACTTATATTTTTATATTTAGTATGATTTTTATGATTGTTTATGGCTTGTTTAAGTATTTTGTATTAAATATACACCCACAACCTATGTTTTCAGTTCCTGCAGGAACCACAGAAAATTTATCAATATTTCTTATTTTGAGAGCTTTTTCTTCAGGTTGTTCTGCATTAACAGGAGTAGAGGCAGTAAGTAACTCTGTTCCAAACTTTCAGGAACCTAGTCAAAAAAGTGCGAAGACTGTTATGATACTATTAGCAGCTTTAATATTTTTTATATTTGGTGGTACTTCAGTACTTGCTATATTTTACACAGCAGTACCAATTGCCAATGGCCCTACAGTTGTTTCGCAGATAGCTTTTGGTGTTTTTCATAATGGAATAATGTATTATGTAATACAATTTAGTACTGCTGTAATTTTACTTATGGCATGTAACACAGCATATACAGGTTTCCCAATGCTCATGTACATAGTTGGAAAAGATGGCTTTGCTCCAAGACAATTTACTATTAGAGGTAAAAGGCTTAGTTTTTCTTTTGGAATTTGTGCTTTGTCATTTATAGCGTGTGTTTTAGTTACTATATTTAAAGCAGATACACATAGACTGATTCCATTATATGCAATTGGAGTATTTATATCCTTTACTTTAGGCCAATTTGGTATGGTAAATCACTGGAGAAAAGAAAGAGGCAAGGGTTGGATAAAACGTGCTATTATCAATGGATGTGGTGCTGCTGTTACCTTATTTACAACTATAATAATTTTAGTTGAAAAATTTAGTGAAGGTGCATTTATAGTTGCCATTCTAATTCCTATGATAATTTTAGTTCAGATGAGAATTAAACATCATTATAATAAGGTTGCTAATGGTTTAAGTATTAGTCAGATAAATTTAAAGAAGTTAAATTTAAGGATAAAATATACTCATACTGTAATAGTTCCAATTGCCAGCTTAAACAAGGCTGTAATTGGTGCACTTAAGTATGCACAAAGTATAAGTGATAATGTTATTGCTCTTAACATTTCAACAGATATGGAAGCAATGGAAAGGTTAAAACAAAGATGGAGTGAGCTGGATACGGATATTACTCTTATTTCTAAATATTCACCTTATAGAGCTGTAATTACTCCTCTTTTACAAAACATAGTGTCAATTGCAGATAAAGCAGGTGAAGATGAAAAAGTAACAGTAATTGTTCCACAGTTTATTACTCACGGACACTTTGGCAAGGTTCTACATAACCATACAAGCTTTTTCATAAGAGAAACTTTACTTAAAAACAATAATATAATTGTGTCTACATTCCCTTATCATTTATCAGATGAGGAAATTGCTGCGGCAAATAAAAAAAATAAAAAAATAAAATAATTATATAAAGTTTCACAAATAAGCATTTTTAGTGCTAAATTACCTAGAGTAGTTGTGAGTTTGTGGAAAATATTAATGAGTTTCATAATATAAAAATGGAGCTGTTGCATTAAGAAATTTTACATACAATATGTTGTGTGATGCATTCTTATTGCAGCAGCTCCATTATTTTAATAACTTATTAAAGTTCAAATTTTTATAATTTAAGGTATCCTAATAATTCTAGAATTCGAAAGGACATATTAATATGAAATACAGTATTACTATTATTTAAATCAATTTGAAGAATATCTTGAATTTTTTTAAGTCGGTATTTCATAGTATTATAGTGTACATTCATAAAATTTGATGTCTTTTGCATATCAAAATTGTTTTTAATATAATTATAAAGGCTTAGCGTATATGAAGTTCCATTTTCTTTGTCCCTGTTAATCAATTGTAATATTAAAGGATCACAAAATTCTTCAAGCTTTTCTTTAGAAGAACAAGTATCAAATAAATGATAAACAGCATAGTCATTATAGAAGTAAGGACTGTCCTCTTTGTCTAATTTGTATCCTAATTCAGCAGCTTTCACTGATTGCATATGAAATTTTGAAATTTTTATTAAGCTTTGAAAACATCGGCTGATGCCTGCAGTAAGTTTGTTATCTGATAATAATTGAATAAATGAATTATATATAGTAGTGTCTATTACTGGGGCACTACTAGTTTTTTTATCAATGAGTGTAATTATATGATCAGCATATATCACTGTATGATAATGATAAAAAAAGCTGCTGATTACTCCCTTCATATGGTAAAGTTTGGTGGTTAAATCAGGAACATGACTTCTAATATAAAAACTTACAACGTAATAGTATGGATATTTTAATTGATTTTTTATTTCTTCAATAGAAATTTCTGAGATTATTCTTCCTTTTAATAGCGCTATTATTAATGTTTCAATAGGAGATTTAGGAATAAAAAAACTATATTTGCTTTTTTCTATTGAAAGTGCCAGAACACTGCAAATTTCAGGGATAATTGTTATATCACTTTGGGTGATTTCCTTGTTATATTGAAGTATTTTAAGATAGGCAATTACAGTGCCATTTAAACGTATTCTTGCAAGTATCTGTTTATGTTTCAAAGAGCCAATTTCCCACATAATATCTGAATCTATAGTGTTTTTTATTGTCAGGTTAAAATTTCGTTGATTTATGTATTTTAAAGGTATATGTCCAGCTATAATACATTCCTTCCATAGAGGTTCGTCTATATTGTCACTGAAACCTGAATAATCCATCAAATGTAAGTACGAATCTGTTAAAAGTAATGGGTTTCCCAGTATTTCCATACAAGTATCCAAAAGTTGTTTGATATTATTACCTTTACATAAAGCCTTAAACAATTTTTCAGAGCAAACTGCTTCCATCTCATGAAATGAAAATAAATCTTGTAATTCATTAAAAATTTTTGAACTGCCTATATTTTCATTAATTAAAATGTAATTTATCATAGTATTATTTTTTAAATAGTTAGGTATGTCCACATCTGATAAAAACAATAAATTTGCGGGACTATTTAAAGAAATATCTGACGATAGGTTTGAAATACTTCCTAAATAAATAGTATCTGAATTTAATGAGAAATCATTACAATCAAGAAATTTACAGCGTTTCACATATAAATCATGTTTAATTCTAAATACAGGGTTATATTTTAGTAATTTATTGACAATTTCACTCATTAGAACTAACATAATTTATCCTCCATAAAATTAATTATAGTCTATTGTTATGGAATTAACAAGGTTGGAATTTTCAAAATTTTTTATTTGATTGCAAATATTTACAACAAACTGTTGATATTTTTTCAAGATATGACGATGTAAAAATATTCTGACTTTGATAGCATTGATATAGAAGGAGGGGAAAGCATGGAGGAGTATCATAGGATTTCTGAAATTATAGAGTCAAAAAGACAGTTACTGATAAATATCAGTGATGAAATATGGAGATATGCTGAATTAAAATTTCAAGAATTTAAATCAGCAGAGTTATTGTGTAAAACCTTGGAGAAAGAAGAATTTTCAGTGCAGCGCGGAGCAGCAGGTATAAAGACTGCCTTTGTGGCAAGCTATGGTAAAGGAAAACCGGTAATTGCTATTTTAGGAGAATATGATGCACTTGATGGATTAAGTCAGGAAGGTGGAGTTACTGAGGAAAAATCAATTATACCTGGTGGAAGTGGTCATGGATGTGGTCACAATCTTCTTGGCACAGGTGCTCTTGGTGCAGCAATAGCGCTTCGTTATTGCATAAGAGAAAATAATTTGCCAGGAACTATCCGTTATTATGGCTGTCCGGCTGAAGAAGGTGGATGTGGTAAAGTGTTTATGACTAGAGAGGGATTGTTTAATGATGTTGATTGTGCATTGTCATGGCATCCTGATACAGGTAACTATGTTGGTACTAATTCTTGTCTTGCATTGTATAATGTATATTTTAAGTTTAAGGGAAAAAGCTCACATGCGGCTATGGTACCACATTTAGGAAGAAGTGCATTGGATGCAGTAGAATTGATGAATGTAGGTGTAAACTATCTAAGAGAGCATATAATTCCAGAGGCGAGAATTCATTATGCCATAACCAATGCAGGAGGCAGTGCTCCCAATATTGTACAAGCGGAAGCTGAGGATTACTTTTCTATTCGAGCACCTAAAATATCACAAGCAAGGGGGATTTATGAAAGAGCTTGTGATGTTGCTAAGGGAGCAGCCTTAATGACTGGAACTAAGGTTGAAATATCAATTGATTCAGCTCTTTCAAATTTTGTTCCAAATAAGACCTTGGAAATGCTCATATATAAAAGTTTTTCTAAGTTAGGAACGCCTGAGTACAGCGAAAATGACAGACAGTTGGCTAAGAAGTTTAGAACCTCACTGTCAGAAGATAACAAGAAAAGTGATATTCATGTATTAACTGTTAAAGAATTAAGAGATAAAGATATTTCAGAAATAGTGAATCCTTTTAATGACAATGAAAAAACTTTACCTGTATCTACTGATGTAGGAGATGTAAGCTGGATTGTACCAACAGGTATGTTCAATACGGCTTGTGCAGTTTTAGGTACTCCAATACATTCATGGATATTCGTTGCTCAAGGAAATACATCTATTGCACATAAAGGAATGCTGCAGGCTGGAAAGGTAATTGCACTAACTGCAGTAGAACTTTTCAAGAATCCTGAAATAATTCAAAATGCAAAAAGAGAATTAAAAGAACGCTTAGGTGGAGAGACTTATTCTTGTCCTATACCTAAAAAAAATCAATAGTCAATTAGTATATTAATTTTTGGAGGTGTAATTATTAGTATGAAAAGTAATGAAGGATTGTGTTATTGGGTTAACTGATATTTCTAAAGCTAAAGAGATTCTTGGTGGACATATGGCTTTTATGGGATATAACGGCTGACACGCCCCTGAATAAGTTCTTCTAAATATAATTATTAAATGGAGGGAAATTATGGCGGAGAAAAAGTATGGTTTTGTAGAGAAAGCAGCGGTTTTATCAATAGCTCTACTGATGTATACAACAAGTGTTACTACACCTGCACTGGGAGAAATAGCAAAAGCATTCCCTGGTGTAAGCCAGGAAGTAGTAAAACAGATTGCTGCTTTACCATCTTTAATGATGGTAATATTTTCATTGGTAGCTGGACAACTTGAACGCTTTATTAGTAAGAAGAAAATACTATATATTGCCATGTTACTTCAATTTGTTGGAGGCATTCTTCCTGCATTTGCAAATAATATGACATTTATTCTTATTATGAGAGGCATCTTTGGTGCTGGTTATGGGCTTTTATTTCCACTTTCTACACCAATTCTTGCAGATATGTTCCAAGGGGATGAATTTAAAAGCCTTATGGGATATAAAGCTGCAATAGGAGCTTTGGCTGGAGTAGTATTTCAGATGTTGGGAGGAGTTTTGGCTGCAATAAGTTGGAGATACGCTTTTTTAGGATTTCTTCTCATGATACCAATTTGTTTGTTGATTATATTTAAAGTACCGGATATTAAAAATAAAAAAATATCAGAAGATGCTCAAAGTGGTAAGTTAACTTCAAAAACCTATATTCTTTCATTTTTAAATGCTTTACTAAATATTTTACAATTCACATTCATGACAAATGTAGCTATGGTAATGACGGCAGGAAAAATAGGAAGTGCCCCTGAAGCTGGGTTTGTACTTACTGTATTTACAGGAGGTGCTTTTGCTGCAGGTATGATATATGGAAAAATATTTAATATATTTAAAAAGTTTACCATTGCAATTGCCGTTGGCTTTATAGGAGCTTCATTTTTGATTCTGTTAAATGTAAATACTTATCCGATGTATATTTTTGCAGGTATTATCTTTGGTATAGGCTTCGGAACCTACAATCCGGATTTTGGTGTTAAATTAGTAGCTTCTGCGGATAAATCTGCTTCTGCACGTGCTTTTTCTATATACGTTGCATTAATGGGATTAGGACAGTTTGTATCTCCTATAGTTTTAGCTTTTATAACCAATAAGTTTGGGCTTAAAGGTCCAAAAGCGGCCTGGTTTGTAGCTGCACCATGCATTTTAACTGCTTCTGTAGTTATGTTCCTTATAATAGCTTTTACAAAGCCCAAAAATGTAGCTGCTTCGATAAGTAAATAATCTCTATTGGTTTCACATATAAATACATTATCTATAAATTTTAACATTACTTAATTAAGGAGGCTTATGTATGACTTATAAATATCAAAAGTTATTCGAATCTTTAAAAATTGGAAGTATTGAAATTAAAAATCGTTTTGCCATGGCACCTATGGGGCCTCAAGGGCTTGGAGATGCAGAAGGGGCATTTAATCAAAGAGGTGTAGACTACTACGTAGCCCGCGCCCGTGGAGGTACTGGTCTTATTATAACTGGTGTAACCTTTGTAGAAAATGAGGTTGAACATCATGAAATGCCTGGCGTTCCTTGTTCCACATATAATCCAGTTCATTTTGTAAGAACTGCCAGTGAAATGACAGAACGAATCCATGCATATGATTCCAAGGTTTTTCTGCAAATGAGTGCGGGATTTGGAAGAGTGGCTCCACCAGCAAATGAAAATGTACCGCCAATAGCTCCTTCTCCTATTCCCAATCGATGGGTGGATGTAACTTGCAGGGAGATTAGCAAAGATGAAATACATCATATTGTTAAGATGTTTGGGGAAGGAGCAGTAAATGCAAAACGTGCAGGCTTTGATGGTGTTCAAATTCATGCAGTGCACGAAGGTTATCTATTGGATCAGTTTGCTATTTCTTTTTTTAATCACCGTACTGATGAATATGGTGGATGTCTTGAAAATCGTCTGCGTTTTGCTCGTGAAGTTGTTGAAGAAATAAAAAAGCGTTGTGGAGACGATTATCCTGTTATATTACGTTACAGTCCTAAGAGCTTTATAAAAAACTGGCGTCAGGGAGCACTGCCAGGTGAAGAATTTGAAGAAAAGGGTAAAGATATTCCAGAAGGCATAGAAGCAGGAAAGTTGCTCGTACAATATGGGTATGATGCATTGGATGTTGATGTAGGTTGTTATGATGCATGGTGGTGGAATCATCCGCCTATGTATCAAAAGAAAGGACTATATATTCCATATGCAAAAATAATGAAAGAAGCAGTAGATGTTCCAATAATATGTGCAGGACGTATGGATAATCCTGATCTTGCACTTTCTGCTTTAGAGGATGGTGCTTGTGATATGATAGGGCTTGGAAGACCTCTTCTTGCAGATCCTGATTATGTAAATAAATTGCGATTGGATAAAACTGCACTTATACGACCATGTCTTTCATGTCATGAAGGATGTTTAGGGCGTATGGTAAAGAGCGGATCTCTCAACTGTGCTGTTAACCCTGAAGCTTGTCGAGAAGGTGTTAATTTTATTATTCCAGTGCTTAAGCCAAAAAAAGTATTGATAGTAGGTGGTGGTGTAGCAGGCTGTGAAGCTGCTAGAGTTCTTAAGTTACGTGGACATGAACCAGTAATTTATGAAAAAACGGGAAGACTTGGAGGAAACTTAATTCCAGGAGGAGTTCCTGATTTTAAAGAAGATGATAGGGCACTTATTAAATGGTATGAAAATACTTTAAAAGATTTGAATGTAGATATAAAACTCAATACTGAAGTTACACCAGAAATTGTGAAAAATAGCAAAGTAGATGTTGTAATAATTGCTACAGGCTCTAAACCTAAAGTTTTCAATTTAGGAGATAATAGTAAAGTATTTACTGCTGCAGATGTGCTTTGTGGAAAAAAGCAGGCAGGAGATAAAGTTGTAGTTTTAGGTGGAGGTCTTGTTGGTTGTGAAACAGCTCTTTATTTAAAGAAAATGGGTAAAGAAGTTACCATTGTTGAAGCTATGGATAGTCTGCTTGCTTTAAATGGTCCAAGTTGTTTTGCTAATTTTGGAATGCTTATGGCTCTTATTTCATACAATCACATTAATGTTGTAACTTCATCAAAGATTGTAAAGACTACTGATAAAGGTGTTATTGTAAATACACAAGGCAGTTGTGAAAGAGAAATTGAAGCAGATTCAGTAGTTCTTGCTGTAGGATATAATTCCAATAAAGAACTTTATGATTCACTTAAATTTGAGGTTCAAGATATACGACTTTTAGGTGATGCAAGAAAGGTTTCTAATATTATGTATGCTATTTGGGATGCTTATGAAGTTGCATCAAGGCTATAGGATATAAATATTTAATAACTCAACTTTTTTAGAGGACAGAGGACAATGAAGGTGAGTTGTCCTCTGTCCTCTAAATAATGTTTTGTATTATTTTTAAATTGTGAAAGTTAATTTATAGTCTTTTAGTTTATATTAGTGAATACTTTAATCTCCAGCAGCTTGTGCATCTGCCTTAGTTTTGTGAAGTGTACCATGTGGATGTTGAGGTGGTGCATAAATAGAATATAATTTAAGAGGTCCTTTTCCTGTATTGATTAGATTATGCCATGTACCAGCAGGCACAAATATTGCAAAACCATCGCGAACTCTCATTTGAAAATCTAAGTGTTTTTTGCTGTTTCCCATTTTCACAATTCCTTGACCTTCCTCAATACGTAAGAATTGATCAACATCAGGATGAACTTCCAAGCCTATGTCATCTCCTGGATCTATACTCATTAAAGTAAGTTGATAATGTTTTCCTGTCCATAAAGTACTGCGATAATATTTATTTTCCTTAGTAGCTTCTTCAATGTTGATTGCAAAAGGTTCTGGACCATAATCCTTTGATTTAGGTGAATTGTTATCTTTTGAACCTTTGAAAGAATCAGGTTTTAAATTACTTTTCATGGGTGGATTGGTATTAATAGGCTTTGGATTATTAGGCTTTGTATTGTTAGGTTTTAGATTGTTATTCATAATATTATTATTCATGTTACTTTTGATATTATTGTTTGGATTATTATTCATATTGCTATTAATGTTATTATGCATATTATTAGTAAAAGGAATATATCTGTCGTCATCCATTTCATTTGGAAAATTTTGAGCATACATAGGCATATTCATCATACAAGGACATTGATAAGTCCTATAAGCATTACGCATATATCTTTGTGGGTTAAAAAAATAGGGGTATGGATATGTTTCGTAAGGATTATACATACTATTCATTCCTTTCATAAGCTTATAAAATATTATATGTTTTAATTTACTAAAGTGTGATTAAACTGATTAATACTTATGAAAAATCAATGCTGCAGAGATTTTATGGGGATGCTATATATACTACTTATAGGTATGGATGAATAATAGGGTTTTTTATATATAAATTTACATAGGATTTTTTTATTTTTTGTTGTAAAATTGTATTATAATATGATTAAAATTTAACAAGAAATAAACTGATATACAGTTAATAATTGATGAAAATTATAGTATATAATGTTCTTAATATTAAATTTTGAAATTTTTGGAGAGTGATATCGTGATAAGTATTAGTGTTTGTGTAGGAAGTGCTTGCCATTTAAAAGGATCTCATAAGGTTATAAAAAATCTGCAAAAATTAATTTCACAATATAAATTAGAGGCTTCGGTTGAATTAAAAGGAGCTTTTTGTCTTGGTCATTGCACAGAAGGCGTTTCGGTAAAAATTGATGAGGAAGAAAAAATATATTCAGTTAATGAAAAAAATGTGGAGCAATTTTTCAATGAGGAAGTTGTTAGGAGGATAAAATAATGAAATATATGAATTTTTCCAGTGCTAATTGTAAAAATTGCTATAAGTGTTTAAGATCATGTCCTGTAAAAGCTATAAAATTTAAAAATCAACAAGCAGAAATTGTGGAGGATAGATGTATTGCATGTAGTCACTGCCTTGCAATATGCCCTCAAAAGGCTAGACATATAGTAAGTGATTTGGAAAGAGTTAAAGAGGCTATAAATTCAGGAAAAAAGGTAATAGCAACTATTGCACCTTCCTTTGTGGGTTTTTTCGATATAGACCCTGGCAGGTTTGTAAGCTTACTTAGAAAGTTAGGATTTTCTTATATAGAAGAAACTGCTTCAGGAGCAGATGTAGTTTCAGAGTTGTACAGGCAGTATATGAAAGAAGAAAAGTTGGACAACTATATATCAACAGCATGTCCTTCAGCTAATTATATAGTTGAAAAATATTTTCCTAATTTAATTAAATACATGATTCCAACAGTATCACCTATGATTGCACATGGAAAAGTGTTAAGAAAAATTTATGGAGAAGACAGTTTTATAGTGTTTATTGGGCCTTGTATGGGAAAAAAGATAGAATCTGAAGGCTTTACAAATAAAGAAGTTTTAGATGCAGTAATAACCTTTGAAGAATTTACAAGTTGGGTAGAGAATTCAAATATTGATATACAGAATTTGGAACCATGTGAATTTGATAGAAATTCCTTTAAGGATGGAAGAAAATATCCGCTATTTACAGGTATAGTAAGCTGCGTAAGCGATGTTATTAAAGAGAAAAAACTGGAAGTTATATCTATAAGTGGTACAGAAGAATGTATGGAGTTATTTAAAAGCATTGAAAAGGGAGAAGTCACTAATGCTTTTATTGAAGCTAGTGCTTGTAAGGGGAGCTGCATTGGTGGGCCAGGTATGATTAATAATGAAAAGGGTTATTATAAGAGAGTTCAAAAGGTTAAGAATTATATAAATAGAAATAATTCCATTGGTGAACGTAAATTGGACTTAGATATGGATATAGAATTTTCTAGATCCTTCATAGATAAAAGTATTGAAAAAAAATTAGCTTCAGAAAAAGAAATAGAAAAAATAATGATGGAAATGGGAAAATACAGTGTTGAAGATGAACTGAATTGTGGAGTATGTGGATACAATACCTGTAGAGAAAAAGCTGAAGCTATATTTGAAGGCATGGCAGAATCTAATATGTGTCTTCATTACATGAGAAATAGAGCTGAAAGTATAAGAAATGTTATATTCGAAAACATTGTAAACTGTATCATATTTCTAGATGGAGAAATGAGAATTAAAGATATTAATCCTGCTGCAGAAAAAGCATTTACAGTTAAAGCTGAAAATATAATAAATAAACCAATAGCATTGATTATGGATGATCAGGATTTTAGGAATGTAAAGGAAACGGGAAAGGACATATTAGGAAAAAAAGTATCCTTTCCAAACTATAATTTAGATTTTATAGAAACAGTGAGATATCTTGAAAAACAGGATATAGTGATGATAGCTTTGGTTAACATTACAGAAGAAGAAAAAAATAAAAGAAAGCTTGTGAAACTTAAAGAAAATACCATAAATACAGCTCAGGAAGTAATAGAAAAACAGATGCGTGTAGCACAGGAAATAGCTAGCCTACTAGGTGAGACTACAGCAGAAACTAAAATTGCATTGACTAAGTTGAAAAAAGTAGTAGAAGAAGAAAAAGGGTGTGATAGTTAATGGATTTTTTCATAGAAGTAGCTCATGGCACTTTAATAAAGCATGGAGAAGAATTACCAGGGGACATGGTAAATGTTGTAAGGTTGGAAGACTGTACAATAATAGTGCTGGCAGATGGGCTTGGAAGTGGTGTTAAGGCTAACATTTTGGCTACTTTAACCTCTAAAATTGCAGGTACTATGCTTAAAGAGGGAGCTGATATATATGAAACGGTGGATACTATAGCTAATACTCTTCCAGTATGTAAGGTTAGAAATATTGCATATTCTACTTTTACCATAATCAAGATTTATAATAATGGAGAAGCATATATTGCAGAATATGATAATCCACCTTTTTTTGCTATGAGAAACGGTGAAAGTATGGAAATAAGCAAAAAGAAATCTATTATAAATGATAAAGTTATAAAGGAAAGTAATTTGGTTTTACAGGAAGATGATGTTCTTACTGTAGTAAGTGATGGGGTAATACATGCAGGACTTGGAGAGATATTAAACCTTGGTTGGCAGTGGAAGGATGTAGAAGCTTATCTTAAAAAGAGAACTAGTAGTAATTTAAATGTACAAGTTGTAGCTAAAGATTTGCTGGAAGCATGTTGGGATTTATACTGCCGTAAACCAGGGGATGACACCACTGTTGTATCTATTAAAGTGAGGAAACCATCTTTTGTAAATCTGTTTACAGGACCTCCTAAAGATAAGGAAAAGGATAGTATGGTCATAAAAAATTTTATGGATGCTCCAGGTAAAAAAGTCATATGCGGAGGAACTGCTGCCAACATTGCAGAAAGAGAACTTGGTAGAAAACTCAAGGTTAATTTAGAATTTTTTAACAAGGATGTCCCTCCTACAGCTACTATGGAAGGAATAGATTTAATAACAGAAGGTGTTTTAACTTTAAGCATGGTTATAGAAAAAATAAAAAAATATTTAAATCCTTCTTCTAAGAATATAGAATATATAGATTGTGATGGAAAGGATGGAGTGTCTTCTTTAGTTAAAATTCTTATGGAAGATTGTACTCATTTAAATTTATGGGTAGGAATGGCTGTAAATCCAGCACATCAAAATCCTGATTTTCCAGCGGATTTAAGCATAAAGTTGAAATTAGTAGGGGAATTGTATAATCAGATGAAAGCCTTAGGAAAAAAAGTTCATATAAATTATGTATAAAAATAGATATAGTGAAAATGTATTAAGCATTACTTAATACATTTTCACTATTTTAAGGTTAAAATTTTTTTAGCATTTAATTTTTTTGTACAATTATATAATCTTCCTTGTCTTTAGCAGGAGCGAACATTATCGCTATAGTCGTATTTGTCATGCCAGTCATATCAATTGACTCAAAATCATCAGAAAGTCTTACAATAAAATCGTTATTTCCAAAACTTGAGGATCCAATAAAGTGAGGTGAATTGCTTTTAGACAAATCAGTAGTATATTTATTCCCTCCAATTTCTATTGTCCCGAGTATTTGTTTGCTATTAAAAAATTGTGATTTATACAATTTGCCTTTTAGATGAAATGTAATGGTGGTTACTTTTTTATTTGGTCCTAAATATACACAGCCTTGATAGTATTTATCAATATCTTTAGGATACATATAGATTATATCTGCAATGTTATTGTACAACAGCTTACAAGATAATTGATAATGATAAATATGCTATAAAACATGTATATTGTGTTTATGATAAAGAAAGCCATTTACTCAACTTTTGAATTTTAAAAATTATGTAACACAAGTATATGTAAGCGAAGTAACCTTCATAATACTTAATAACTAGTTTATACATAAATATCAATCTATTTTAAAGTATTTTTATAAGATAAAAAAAGCTGATATTTAAACTAAATATATTAGTAAAACATCACGCTCCGCCTTAGTTTTTGTATTGCAAGGTATAGTTAAATATAATTTGGCTTACCGAAATTGCCTATAAAAACATAATTATGGTAGTACGCTTGAAGTTGCTAGTTTGAATTTTAACTTTTATGCAGTGATATATGATAAGGGTGTCATCACATAAGCTAAATTGTTTTAGTATTATTCTTAGCTTGAAGATTTGGGAAGCCTTAGAACTTTAGTCCTGTCTGAGGGAACCGAGTTTGACAAAGTTCTTAGGTTTTCCAAATCTTCAAGCTTTAGAATAATTAAAACATTTAGCCGTGATGACACCCTTATCATATATCACGAAATGAAAGTTAAAATCCAAACTTCCACTGCACTCTTGCATCACAGTATGCTTATATTAACTCGAAATTTTATGTTTGAAAGTTGAATTAAATAAAACATACTCTTTTAGTTTTCATGAATAACAAGTTCTAGAACATCTGGGCGTGAATAATGGCCTGTCCCGTCGAATTCCATACGGCTAAGAGGAACTTGTTCCATATCGATGTCTATATAAATAATTTCTTCTTTATCCCATACAGGGGCTTTAACGTAATGTCCAAATGGGTCTACAATGCAGCTGCCGCCGGTAAGAACACCCTCTGGTAATTTTGCTATTTCCTCTGGACAATGGAAGATATCAGGATACATATCCTTTGTTACATATTGATTTACATTGATTACATAACAATGTCCTTCTATTGCTATATGGCGTATTGTAGTTTGCCATTCTTCATTGTTATTTGTATTAGGAGCAAGATAAAGTGATACTCCCTTCATATAAAGAGCTGCACGTGCTAAAGGCATATAATTTTCCCAACAAATCAAGCTGCCCATGTTTCCCCATGGAGTATCGATGACAGGAAAGGCACCTTCATAACCATCTCCCCAGATAAAGCGTTCTGCGCCAGTTGGCTTTAATTTACGATGCTTGCTAACAAGCTTTCCTTCTGGTGAGAAAATAAGATTAGTGCAGTAAAGAGTGCAAGTGTTTATATCTCTTTCTGTGATACCAATACTTACATAAGCATTTGCTTCACTAGCTGCGTTGGCAATGCGGTCTGTATCAGCACTTGGTACAATGACAGAATTATCATAATAAACTTTCCAATCTTTTCTGCCTTCTTCGGTACGACTGCCTACAGTAAAGCCAAAGGTCATTCCATATGGATAGCAAGGAATAAAAGATTCAGGAAAAACAATTAAATTGGCACCTTGCTTTCCGGCCTCAAGAATTTCCTGAACAACTTTATCAATAGTTGCGTCCTTATTGAACATAACGGGTGATGCTTGTACAAGAGCAACTTTGCAATTTTTTTCTAAATTTTTCATTATAACGCCTCCTATGTATTTTTATATTATTTATGTTTTGATTATATTATAGTATAATTGCAGTATCAATTGATAAAACTTCAATCTGTTATAGTACAAAATCAAGGAGGCTGTTTAAATTGCTAAAGTATCAGCTAATTGTTAAATATATTAAAAGCGAAATATCAAATGGAAATTTAGAGGCAAAGAAAAAGCTGCCTTCACTTAGAAGGATATCTGAATTATTTCAGTGCAGTATTGGTACAGTTTTAAAAGCTTATACTGAACTTGAAAAGGAACATATAGTTTATTCTTTATCTAAAAGTGGGTATTATGTATTAGAAAGCGATCTTTCTAATAGTAATTCACAGGATAACCCTTTAATTGATTTCTCATCAGGATCTCCAGATATTGAGTCTTTGCCTTATAAAAAATTTCAACATTGCTTAAATAATGCTATAGAACTTTATAAAGAAAATTTGTTTACCTATTCTAATCCAAAGGGATTGAATTCATTAATACAGATTTTAACTAGTCACTTAGAGGAATATCAAGTGTTTACCAAACCCGAAAATATTGTTATAACCACAGGTTCTCAACAAGCACTAAATATCTTAACAAATATGCCATTTCCAAATGGAAACTCTAAGGTTTTAGTGGAACAACCAACTTACTATGGAATGATTAGAGCGCTGGAATTGAATAATATTCCTAGTGTGGGAATTGAAAGAGGCTTTAATGGTATAAATCTTGAAGAATTAGAAAGATTGTTTAAGTATGGCAATATTAAATTCTTTTATACCATTCCTAGGTTTCACAATCCAACAGGAAATTCATATACTAGGCAGGAAAAAGAGGCAATTGCAAAAATGGCTAAAAAGTACAATGTGTATATTCTTGAAGATGATATTATGGCGGATTTAGAGACAGACAAGAAATCTGATCCCATATTTGCTTATGACACCTCCTCAAAGGTAATTTATTTAAAAAGCTATTCTAAAGTTCTTATGCCTGGTTTAAGAATTGCAGCAACTATATTGCCTAAATTACTCATAAATACTTTTCTGGAATATAAAAAATGGTTGGATATGAATAGCCCAATATTATCTCAAGGTGCTTTAGAAGTTTATTTAAAGAGTGGCATGCTTGATAAACACAGAAAGAAAATAAGCAAGTTATATTCAGATAGAATGAGCTGTTTAAAAAATACTATTTCATCATTTAAGCAGTCTAAAATAAAATATAATGTGCCTAAATCTGGATATTTTGCTTGCATTTATGTAGATAGTAAGCTGCAATATGACAAAATAATAAGTACATTATCCAATAAAAATATACAACTTTTGGATACAAGAACTTGTTTCTTAAGAGAATATAGAATTGACAACTATTTTAGAATTAGTATAAGTAAAACAAATGAAGAAAAAATTAAAAAAGGTATGCCCATATTAATAGATACTATACAGAAATATTTAACTGATGACAATGACAATTTTCATTTTTATCCTAAAATATGAATTATTGTTTTGGAAATATTGATAAAAGTATAGTAAAATGTATAAGGTGGATTGTCCAAGTGCATGTTAAAGTCTGTTTTTATGCTATTATAAAAAACATTATTGATTATTGTAATATATGAAAAAAAGGAACTATAGGAGGATACATTATGAAAATTTCAAAGAAAGATGCGTTGACATGGTTTGAATTCTTTTCAACATTGCCAGAAGATGAAGAACTTATGATAAAGCAACAAGAAATCATTTATGCTACCTTTGCACAAATTGAGGCAGCAATTGATGATAGAAATAAAAAATTAATGTCAGAAATTAAAGGTTTAAAAACCTTGGAGAATAGAACTTTTTTTGTTGGAGATGAAAGCAAATTCTCTAAAGGATGTCGTTCTTGCTTATTAGGAACTGGTTTGAGTGCAATTAGAAAAACCAATAAATGTAACATAGAGTGTAAGTTTTGTTATAATTATGGGGATCTAGATAATATTCCTCCAATTGGTGAAGGTATGTGGGAAATTGGTGGTACGAAATTTTATGAGAAGGATATAGATTTACTTCTTTCAATACACAAGAAACCTACTGGTATTTCATACGTTTATTTAGAACCATTTATGGAAATTGAAAAATACTATTCTATTATAAAGAAATTTAATGATGCCAATATTCATCAACACCTATATACAAATGGCATTTTAGCTACTTCAGAGACATTGAAAGCACTAGGTGAAGCTGGTCTTGACGAGATACGTTTTAACTTGGGGGCGTCTAATTGCTCAGATAAAGTTATTGAAAATATTAAAATAGCAAAAAAATATATTAAAAATGTAGGCATTGAAACTCCAATGACTCCTGAGTTTTTTGAAGCATTTTTTAAGAAAAAGCAAGCGATTTTAGATACAAAACTTGATTTTATTAATTGTGCAGAATTACATTTAAATGAGAATAACATAGACAATTATTATGGAGAAAATATGTACATTTCCAGACAAGGCTACATATCTCCAATTTGGAGCAGAAAATTAACTTTTGAATTCATGAAAATAGCTGATGAAGAAAAATGGGATTTATTAGTTCATGATTGTTCAAATCATACAAAATTTGCTAGAGATTTGAATTTGAGCAGCAAAGAAGGAAAATGGTTTGGGGCTAGTGATTATGCCTGTGAGTTTGCAAAGGTACCATACGAAGCATTTTTGTCAATACTTCGTGATGACAATTTTAAATTTTTAAGTGAAGAGGAATTGCCTCAGGGATATAAACCAGGAGAGATGATTTTTTAGATAGTATCTTGATGTGAAAGATTTTGGAATAGATGTAGTTCACATGGGCAATCAGAAGGTTATGCACTCTGATTGCTTCCAGAATCTTCATTTACACGTATATTATTTCTAGACTTAAAATATTGAAAAATAGCACTATATATTTTTGTTATATTTCCTACAAGTACAGCACAAATTATTGTCCCTTCACGTACTCCTTTTATATTTCCGAAAGTAAAAAGTGAAATTATTATTGCAATTATACATAGGGTAGAATCAAGAGCAATTTTTATATTTCCAAACTTTTTTGTGAATTTATTAGAGATGGCTTTTACAACACCTTCTCCAGGATTTATAATTACATTGGCAATAACCTGTAAATATACTCCTAAAGCAAGAAGAAAACAGCCAGAAAGCAAAACAAGTATTTTTACTAAATAAGCATCAGGATTTACAAAGGCGAAAATGCTCATTCCTAAATCAACGAAAAAACCAAAACATGGACCTACAAATAATTGAAGATACTGTTCTTTGGGAAAATCTTTTCTTAAAACAATTATTTCCACAATAAAAAATAAAATACTCAATAAAAAAGTAAATTGTCCAACAGTAAGCGGAAATATCATTGAAAGTACATAGGGCAAACTGTTAATTGGAGAGGTTCCTAAACCTGATTTTGAGGTTAAGCTTATTCCTAAACCCATAAAAAATAAGCCAGATATGAATATAAAATATCTTATAATTATTTTAAGCTTTGACATTAATGATGCCTCCTAATTAGAAAATTTTATCTATAATAATAGTTTCGTATGCAACTATTATTATAGTGTTCTATTACGTTAGTGTCAATATTTAGTAGGATTTACTTCTGTTATTAGGGGATTAATTGACATAAAAGTTTTGTTACTTTAAAATTAAAGTTGCATATAAAACTGAAATTAGGAGAACTATTATGAAAAATTTATCAAAATATATTTCTGTGGCACACAGACGTTCACAAATATTTTATACAGAACAGCTTGAAAAAATAGGAATTAGCAGTGGACAGTTTATGTATATAGTTTGTATTTGTGAAAATCCAGGGTACACTCAGGATGAATTATCTCAACAATTGATTATAGATAAGAGTACTGTAGCAAAGGTTTTATCTCAGCTTGAAGCAAATGGCTTTATTACTAAAATTACAAATTCAAATGATAGACGTGCATTTAATATTTTTCCTACAGATAAAGCACTCAATATTTATCCTAAAATATTAGAAATAAAAGATCGGTGGCATCGTGAAATAACAGAGGGTTTAAGTGATATAGAATGTGATGTTTTTCAAAAGCTAATGGAAAAGGTTATGGAAAATAGCATTAAGAATTGCAAATAAATAAAATTTGAGGTAATCTAACTATAATATTATTTGCTACAAAGGAGAAATTTAATTGGAGATATTGAAAGTTAAAGGGAATACATATTGCATTGACACTGGAATGTCATACATACCATTTTATAAAATTAATGATGAAGAAATTATTATGTTGGATACTGGTTGGAAAAATGGAGAGCGTGAAGGTATAGAGGAAGTTTTGGAAAGCAATAATTTTAGGGTTAGGGCTATTCTAAATAGTCATGCTCATGTGGATCATATTGGAAATAATACATATTTAAAAAATAAATATGATTGTATAATTGCCATGGCTGCTTATGAGGCTAATATTTGTAGTTCTGAGATTAATCTTAAGCTTTATTATGGAAGTCAAACTTTGAAGGAAGTAAAGGAACATTTTGGACATATGATTTGTAAAACTGATATAAGAATAGCTGAAGATCAAGATAATGTATCAATATGTGGGGTTAATTTTAAAATTCTTCATACACCTGGCCACAGCCCTGCACACATATGTATTATAACACCTGATGATGTTGCATATATGGGGGATGCTCTTATAAGCTATGAAGTAATGAAGGGGGCAAAGATGCCTTATGCTTACATATTGAGTGAAGACATGAAAAGCAAGGCAAAGCTTTATGACTTAAATTACAGTAAATATGTAGTTGCACATAAAGGAATGTATGATGATATTAAAAAACTAATAAGTGATAACATTGATTTTTATGAAAGCAGAGCAATGAGAATATACGAAGCAATAGATAAGGCTATGACTATGGAAGAGGTTATGAAAGTTGTCATTAAAAGATTTCATATCAATATAAATGATGTATATAAATATTACGTTATAGAAAGAATGTTAAAATCTTATATGGATTATTTATATGAAATAGAAAAGCTTAATTTAATTATGGAAGATGGATTTCTTAAATATGTGAAAAATGAAAACTAATATTAAAAGCAAAAATTATAGTTGCTTTAGAGGTTGAAGTAAATGAAGAATGATTATAAGAGGACTACTCCAGAGGAAGCATTAAAGAAGTTAACGGAAGAAGGACGAGGAAGCTTAAAAATATATATAGGTTATGCTCCAGGTGTAGGAAAGACTTATGCTATGCTCAATGATGCCAATGGTAGACTTAACAAAGGAGAAAAGATAATAATTGGTTATTTAGAGTCTCATCAGAGAAAAGAAACAGAAAGTCAAATAGGTAATCTTGAAGCTGTGCCTAGAAAGAGTCTTGAGTATAACAATGTGGCAATGGAAGAAATGGATACGGAGGCTATAATAGGAACAAAACCAGATACTGTGCTTATAGATGAGCTAGCACATACAAATGTACCAGGTTCTAAAAATAAAAAGAGATATGAAGATGTTGAAGATATTTTAAGCCAAGGAATAAACGTGGTTTCTACATTAAATATTCAACATTTGGAAAGTCTTAATGATGTAATAAGGCAAATTACAGGTATCACTGTGAGAGAAACTATACCAGATAAAATTATAGAAAAAGCAGATGAAGTAGTAGTAATAGATATTGCACCAGCAGCTCTTCAAAGTAGACTTAAAGAAGGATATGTATACAAAAATGACAATATTGCTAGAGCTCTTAAAAACTTTTTTAGACTAGGCAATTTAAATGCACTTAGGGAAATTGCCCTCCGTCAAACTGCCGAAGAAGTTGATGAAGATCTTGAAGAATATAGAAAAGAACATGGAATTAAAGAACACTGGCATGTGATAGAAAGAGTAATGGTATGCATAAGTCCTAGTCCAACATCTAAAAAACTTATTCGAAGAGGTGCTAGAATAGCAAAGAGATTTAAATGTGAATGGATTGTGGTTAATATAAATAGTAAAAGAATTTTTGCACCAAAAATCACTGAAAAGGATGCTGCTACTTTAGAAGGACATTTTAAATTAGCAAGGCAGTTAGGTGCAGAAGTTGTAAATTTGACTGGGAAGAGTATATCAAAGGAATTAGCTCAGTTTGCAACTGAAAAGTATATAACACAGATTATTATTGGACATAGTACAAGAACAAAGATAGAAACTTTATTAAGAGGTTCGACGGTTACAAGACTACTAAAGCATACAAGAGATATAGAAGTTCATGTTATACCAAATGATTTAATATGAAAGGGATTGTTTCACTAAGAATATATATTATTATATATTTATTCTTAATGAAACAATCCTTTTATATATAGAGCTAATGCCTATTGAATACAAGGCTTCCTTTGCTTGAAAAATTTGAAAATGAAATTCTTGTTCCTTCTACTTTTCCATTTATATGTTTATTACTGAATAGGCGAGAAAAGGAATTATTGGGTATAAGTATTATTTTGTTATCTTCAATTGAATATTTACCATATACACTTTCTTCATCTTTTCCAAAGGTATTTACTAGAGTGAAGTTGTTATCTTTTTTTAATTCTAAGATTATAGAAGTGCTTGTCTGACAAAAATATTTACCATAGTAAGGATTTGAGTGAGAATTACCAGGTAGTAACAATATTAAGATGATTATTATAATTATAGATAGTGTTAAACCTTTCATTTATTTAATACCCCTTTCTATTATGTTAAGTAATTTACAATTAGTAATTATAATGTTTGGGGTAAGTTATTTAAAATTTAATAAGAAAATAATTAAAATGTTATCCATAATGTAAGATGTAATTAAAGCTAAATAGGTAGTTAAATCTAACATTTTTTAACGTTTAATAAGTATTTGGATTAGAATGATTAAAAATCAGAATATTAAGATATATTTGGAGTATAAACATAGTAATTTTACTCCTTTTTTTAATGCATTGTCAATTTATGATACTAAGGTTAAATTAAGAAAACAGTAAAAATTACTAAGAATTATAGGTATATTTTGCTTAAACTGTTCTTAATAAATTAGAGTTTTTTAAATTAAGATTAATATTAAATTTTAAATTTTACATTGATGAAAGTATAATCTGGGTATGCATTTGGGGGAAATACATTAAAATTAATACTTCATGATTAAAGGAGGTTTTTAATATGTTGGATATTATGTTTGCTGCAGTTCTATTTATAGGTTTTGTAGCCTTGAGATTTTTTATTGAATGGTGTGATGGGCAAATTGAAAATAAGAAGGATTAATATGTGGAGGAATTAAAAAATGTGGATACTAATTATAATAACTATTTTATTGTTTGTGTATTTATGCTATGCACTCTTTAACCCTGAAAAATTTTAAAATAATAGTTTTTAGGAGGAAACTTTAATGGAAGTATTACAAATAATAATACCTTTGGTGATATTTATACTTTTAGTAGTTCCTATGGGTAAATATCTTTATAAGGTTAGTACAAGGGAAAAAGCTTTTGGTGATGTTTTTTTTGATGCAATAGATAATTTTATTTATAAAGTTTGTAGAATAGACAAGTCTGAAGAAATGACCTGGAAGCAATATATAATCTCTATTATTGTAGTTAACGGTGTAATGACACTTTTAGCTTATATAATTTTGAGAACACAAGGAAGTCTTATTTTAAATCCAAATAAAATTCCAGGAATGGAACAATCACTTACTTTTAATACAGTTATAAGTTTTATGACAAATACTAATTTACAGGATTACAGTGGAGAATCAGGATTATCTCACTTAAGTCAAATGCTTGTGATTATATTTATGATGTTTACTTCTGCTGCTACTGGCTTTGCTGCAGCACTGGCATTTATGAGAGGAATTATTGGAAGACAAAAGACTCTTGGTAATTTCTTTGTGGATTTAACTAGAGTTATAACTAGAGTTTTACTTCCTCTATCAGTTATAGTCACTTTGTTACTAGCAGCTCAAGGAGTACCACAAACTCTTTCTGGCACTCACACCATAACTACTATAGAAGGTAAACTTCAAGATATAGCCTTAGGTCCAGTTGCAGCTCTTGAAGCAATAAAGCATTTAGGTACAAATGGTGGAGGTTTCTTTGGTGCTAATTCGGCTCATCCCTTTGAAAATCCAACACCTATATCAAATTTAATTGAATTATTATCAATGATGATTCTTCCAGGAGCTGTAGTTTATACTTTTGGATTAATGTTAAAGAATAAGAAACAGGGTTGGACAATCTTTGCAGCTATGAGCATATTGTTTTTACTTGTGCTTCCAGTTTGCTACTTAGCAGAAAAAGCAGGAAATCCAATTTTGGCACATGTAGGTCTTAATCAGCTTATGGGAAATATGGAAGGTAAAGAAGTTAGATTTGGTATACCCCAATCGGCACTATTTACAACTGTAACTACAGCTTTTACAACAGGAACTGTAAACAATATGCATGATTCTCTAACACCTTTAGGTGGACTAGTACCACTATTTAATATGATGCTGAATGTGGTATTTGGTGGAAAAGGTGTAGGTTTTATGAACATGATTATGTATGCCATATTAACAGTGTTCTTATGTGGACTTATGGTAGGCAGAACTCCAGAATTTTTGTCCAAGAAGTTAGAAGGAAAAGAAATTAAGTTAATTGCATTAGCAATTATAATACATCCTTTCTTGATACTCATGTTTTCGGCACTAGCTTTAATTGTTCCTCAAGGATTAGCTGGTATATCAAACCCTGGTTTTCATGGCTTGACTCAAGTAGTTTATCAGTTTACATCTTCTGCAGCTAATAATGGATCTGGATTTGAAGGTTTATCGGATAATACAATGTTTTGGAATACTACAGCAGGAATAGTGATGTTTCTTGGAAGATATTTGTCCATGATAATTCTTATTGCTGTGGCAGGGTCCTTAGCTTCTAAGAAAGCTATACCAGTAACTGCTGGTACCTTTAAAACTGATAATGCCATGTTTTCAATAACTTTAGTGGTTATTGTTTTAATAATTGGCGCATTGACCTTCTTACCAGCCATTGCTCTTGGTCCAGTAGCAGAGCACTTGACACTTATGCATTAAATTCAAAGGTAAGATAAATTTTGTAAATATTAAATAAGGAGTATTTGGTATGAGTAATAATAAAAAAAATAAATTTATTACCAAGAAAATAGTTGGTGAAGCTGTAGCTGAATCTTTTCGAAAGTTAAATCCAAAATATATGATTAAGAATCCAGTTATGTTTGTTGTTGAGATAGGTTTCTTTATATCATTAGTGCTAACATTTTTCCCATCCATATTTGGGGATACTGGTAATAATTTAAGAACCTATAATTTAATTGTTGCGTTAATTCTATTTATAACTGTTCTCTTTGCAAATTTTGCGGAAGCTGTAGCAGAAGGTCGTGGTAAAGCTCAAGCGGAAAGCTTAAAGAAAACCCGTAAAGACACTATGGCTAAGCTTTTAGATAATAAGGAAAATGTAAAAGTAATAAGTGCAAGTGAATTAAAAAAGGGAGATATTGTTCTTGTTGAAACAGGGGAATTAATTCCTAATGATGGTGAAGTCATACAAGGACTTGCTTCTGTAGACGAGTCTGCGATAACTGGCGAATCCGCACCAGTTATGAAGGAAGCTGGTGGAGATTTTGCTTCTGTTACTGGTGGAACTAAGGTTGTAAGTGACTGGTTAAAGGTTAGAATAACAGCTACACCTGGTGAATCTTTTCTTGATAAGATGATTGCATTAGTAGAAGGTGCATCCAGACAAAAGACACCAAATGAGATAGCTTTAAACACAGTACTTGTTAGTTTAACATTAATATTTTTAATAGTCTTAGTAGCTCTTTATCCTATGGCTATGTATTCAGGTGTTAAAATTCTTATATCAACTTTAATTGCACTGCTCGTCTGCCTTATACCTACAACTATTGGAGGACTTTTATCAGCTATAGGTATTGCTGGTATGGACAGAGTAACAAGATTTAATGTTATAGCTATGTCAGGTAAAGCAGTTGAAGCTTGTGGCGATGTTAATACAATGATACTTGATAAGACAGGTACTATAACTTATGGCAATAGATTGGCAGCTGAATTTATTCCAGTTTCAGATGCTAAAATTGAAGAGCTTATTGATTACTCTGTAATATCTTCATTTAAAGATGATACTCCAGAAGGAAAATCCATAGTTGAGCTTGGAAATAAGCTAGGAACTAAAGTAGAAGCAGCCAAGTATGAAAATTTAGATTTTATAGAATTTACGGCTCAAACCAGAATGAGTGGAGTGGATTTGAAGGATGGAAGAAAGGTTAGAAAGGGAGCACAGGATTCAATTAAGAAATTTGTAGTTGAAGCAGGTGGTGAAATTCCAAAAGATTTGGATGAAAGTCTAACTAAGGTTTCAAAGTTAGGTGGCACACCACTGGTAGTATGTGTAGATAATAAAATATATGGAGTTATATATTTAAAGGATACAGTAAAACCTGGTCTTGTAGAAAGATTTGCAAGGCTTAGAGAAATGGGTATAAAAACTGTAATGTGTACAGGTGATAACCCTTTAACTGCAGAGACAATTGCCAGAGAAGCTGGTGTTGATGAATTTATAGCAGAAGCTAAACCAGAAGACAAAATAGAAGCTATAAAGAAGGAACAGAGTGAAGGAAAAATAGTTGCCATGACAGGTGATGGAACTAATGATGCACCAGCCCTTGCTCAGGCAGATGTAGGCCTTGCTATGAACAGTGGTACTACAGCAGCTAAAGAAGCAGCAAATATGGTTGACTTGGATTCAGATCCAACAAAGATATTAGAGGTTGTCGAAATTGGTAAACAGCTTCTTATAACTAGGGGAGCATTAACTACCTTCAGTATTGCAAATGACGTTGCCAAGTATTTTGCCATAATACCAGCCATATTTACTGTAGAAATACCAGAAATGCAGATTTTAAATGTTATGAGATTATCAACGCCTTCCAGTGCAATACTTTCAGCATTAATATTTAATGCCATAATAATTCCAGCATTAATACCTATTGCCATGAGAGGTGTAAAGTATAAACCTATGAAATCAGAAATGCTTCTACTTAGAAACATGATGGTATTTGGTGTTGGTGGAATGATAGTACCATTTGTTGGCATTAAAGTAATAGATTTAATTATAACACCATTGTTAAGAATCTTGAATTTAAGTTAATTTATTGAAGGAGATTAAAGCCATGAAAACATTAAAAAGATCAATTCTCATAAGTATTGTATTTCTAATCTTATGTGGAATAATATATCCATTAACTATGACAGGAATAAGCCAGCTTATTTTGAATAAAAAGGCTAATGGAAGTATAATAATTGTCGGTGGGAAAGAGGTTGGTTCTGAGCTGATTGGTCAAAGCTTTACTGATCCAAGATTTTTTCATGGAAGAGTTTCAGCAGTTAACTATAATACTTACACTGAAGCGGATACAAAGCCTGATAAAAGTGGTAAAGCTGCATATGGAGGAGTGGCTTCTGGATCACAAAACCTTGCGCCATCAAATAAAGCATTAGCTGATAGAGTTCAAAAGGATATAGCAGATTTTTTGAAAACTCATCCTGGAGTAAAGAAAGAAGATATACCTACAGATTTACTTACAAGCTCAGGTTCAGGACTTGATCCCGATATAAGTCCCGAGTCAGCAAAGATACAAATGCCAGCTGTTTCAAAGGCTACAGGTATAAGTGAGGCTGAGCTTCAAAGCATTGTAAACAAATATACTGAAGGAAAAGCTTTGGGAATATTTGGAGAACCTAGAGTTAACGTTCTTAAAGTAAATATTGAAATAGCATCAGTCTTAAAGAAAATTTAATCTTTGCAGATACAAAATTTTTATTATAGGACAGAGGACAATTGACATAGGACAGTGAAGGATGATTTTTCTCCGTTATACTACGAAAAATCTTCAATTTATATGAATTAGTTTTCTGACGTAAGGAAGAAAGCTTACCTTTATTGTCCCATGTCCTTTGTCAATTGTCCTCTAAAAAAGCCTCTTTACATTAGATGAATCAAATGTAAAGAGGCTTTTTTATATGGCTGTATTTTCAGAAACGTTAACTATTTTATCAAAATAAGATTTTACAGGAACTTCAGTAACTTTTATCTTAAGCCAGTTGATTGTAACTCTTGTCCCACTTATCACTAGGTTGAATTCTCCGTTAGCTTCTTTTATAACAGGAACAGATTCACCAGTTATTGAGGATTCATCCACAAGTGCCAGGCCCTCAATTACTTCCCCATCAATGGGAATAATATCATTAGTTTCAGCAATAATTATATTTCCTTTTTTTAAATCACAAGCATTTATTAATTTAATATTTCCATTTTTGGTTATAAGCTTAACAGTTCCTTTGTCTGTAGTGTTGTTCAGGCTTTTAGCTTGTGTGTTTTTTTCCTCTAAAGTATACTTTGCAAAAGATACAAACAGAGTTTTGAAAAAGCCTTTTTTTTCATCCTTATCCATTTCATTTCACCTCTATAATGAATAAATAATTGTAAACATAAAAATTCCTAGTATTAGAATAATTATATCTCTTATAATTTCTTAGCTGAAGTTTTGAAAATAAGCTAAATTTACAGTTTCCTATCTATTAAATATATTCTTATTGAATTATTGTGCAAAGTCGCAGGTATATTTGCTGTTTTCTCAATTTAATATTCGTTCTAGTAATTGACCTTAGTTAATTATAATCTTATACTGATGAGTAAATGCAAAGTGTAGTGGTGGATTGGAGGATATATGATAAAAACGCTTAAGGGTAAAATTTCAGTAGTATATATATGTCTTGTTTTAATGATTGCAATAGTAGGTTTTACTTCTGTACTTAGTTTTCATATAATTAGCAAGTCTATAGATGGATTGATGGTGAACAATTATAAGAGTATAAATGCAGTGAACAATATGATTGAAGTTATTGATGTACAGAATATGGACATGTTAAATTATCTTAACAATGAGCAAATAGGAATTGATTCCTTTTATAAAAATGGTGATGAATTTTACAAATGGTATAATATTGAAGCTAATAATATAACAGAATCAGGAGAAAAAAATTATGTAACCAAGATCAAAGGGGATTATACTAAATATATGGTGCTGTTTTCAAAGCTGCAGGCAATAAAGAATAGGCAGGGAACAGATAAAGCATTTGATTTTTACAATAAACAAATTATAACTTTATATAACAATTTAAAATCTGAGTTAAAGGGTTTATCTTCCTTAAATGAAAAGGCTATGTTTGGAGGAAAAGATAAAGTAACTAATGATACTATAGTAATAATGTATATAATTTTAGGGTTATCCTCTGCTGCGGTAATAGGAGGTTTCTTCATATCAACATTTTTTATAAATAAATTTTTAAAACCAATATATACACTTACAGAAGGTATAAAGTCAGTTAAAGAAGGTGAACTACATAAAGAAATATCTGTAGCATCAAGTGATGAAATAGGACTTTTATCTCGTGAATTTAACAATATGACAAAGAGGCTTCAGCAGTTTGAATATAGTAATAAGGGGAAGCTTTTGAAGGAAAAAAACAAATCTATAGCTATTGTAAAGAGCATATCTGATCCATTAATTGTTTTGGATACAGATTATAAGATGATTTTGCTAAACAATGCTTGTGAAGATATTTTTGGGATAAAGGAGGAGGATGTTTTAAATAAACATTTTCTAGAAGGCATAAGGAATGGAGAATTGTACGAATATATATCTAGTGTTTACAAAGAAGATAATGAAAAAAGATCAGAAAAGATAATGAATATTAAAGTAAATGGAAATGATTATTATTTTAATATTATTTCTACAGCTATACAAGATAGGGATTCAAAAGCATATGGAATAGTTGTATTGCTTCAAAATGTTACTAAACTTAAACAACTTGAAAAAGTAAAAACGGATTTTATGGGAACTATATCCCATGAATTGAAGACACCTTTAACTTCAATAATGATGGGCTTGAGTTTGATTACAGATAAAAAAATAGGAGTCTTAAATGAAAAGCAGGAAACGATTGTAGATACAATGAAAGATGATGGAGAAAGACTTTCTAGTCTTATAACTGAGTTACTTCAACTTTCTAAAATTGAATCAGATAAAGCTGTATTCACCATGGAACAATGTTCTATTATTGGAGTAATTGAAAATTGTATAAAAAGATTTAATGACCAAGCTCTGTCTAAAGAAGTAAATCTATATTATGAAGGAAATGAGGAATTTCCAAAGGTAACAATTGATGCAGAAAAAATATCCTGGACTTTAAACAATTTAGTGTCAAATGCATTGAAGTATGTCAATGCTGGAGATGAAATTTCTATAAAAGCAGGGGTAAAGGACAAGAAAATGTATATTTCAGTTGAAGATACAGGAGTAGGAATTCCTGATGAATATCAAAAAATAATATTTGATAAGTTTGTTCAAGTGAAAGATGGAAATTTAGAAATGAGAAGCAGTGGTTTAGGTCTTGCCATTGCAAAGGAAATTGTAGAAGCTCATGGTGGTGAAATTTGGTGTGAGAGCATATTAGATATAGGAAGTAAATTTACCTTTACTCTTCCTATATATGATTAAGCTATAAAGGAGGTATTTATGAAAAAAGCATTAGTGGTGGATGATACAAAGAATATTAGAACTTTACTTACTACATGCCTTGAAATAAATGATTACGAAGTCATTACAGCTAAAAGTGGACATGAAGCAATGGAACTTTTAAATATTGAAAAATTTGATTTAGTATTTTTGGACATAAAGATGCCTGAAATAAGTGGAACTTCTGTTTTAAAAGAAATGAGGGAAATGGGAATAGATATTCCTGTAATAATTATGACTGCATTTGCTACAGTGAAGAATGCAGTGGATTGTACAAGACTTGGAGCTGCAGCGTATTTGCAGAAGCCTTTTACTGCAGAAAAAGTTAAATCAGTGCTAAATGAAATTTTTAATAATGATGATAATATAGATGATTTAGAAGGCTTATTAAAGCACAGCAGGGAATTAATTGAAGCTGGAAGGAATGAAGATGCGTATAATATTTTGAAGAAGGCTTTATCCATAAATCCTTCTTGTTCAGAGGTATATTATCTAATTGGGATAGTTCATGAAAAAAATGGAGATGTAAAGCAAGCACAAAAATTTTATGAAATTGCAGAGAGATTTAAAATAGATATTTAATAGTTGCCCTAAAAATGCTTGACTTGAAGTTAGCTTTAAGTGGTAAACTATATGTTAGTAAGGTAAAACATGCACGTTATAGAAATAATTGAATATTATTTTTAAAATGTGCAGTTTAACTTTTTGAGTTCAATAGTTTTTTATTCATGTAAAATAGAAAAAACTTAAGCAGGGGGTAAAAATTAAATGGAAAATGTAACATTAGGAAAAACGGGGTTAGTTGTAAGTAAAAATGGATTTGGAGCACTTCCTATTCAGCGTATTACAAAAAAAGATGCTGTTTATTTATTGCAGAAAGCATTTTATAATGGCATTAATTATTTTGATACTGCTAGATGGTATTCAGATAGTGAAGAAAAGCTTGGTGCTGCTTTTTGCTATATTAGAGACAAGATTACTATCAGTACGAAGACAGGAGCTCAAACAGCAGAGGATTTTTGGAAGGATTTAAATCAGAGTCTTGATAATCTACAGACAGATTACATAGATATATATCAGTTCCATAATCCAGCTTTTTGTCCAAAACCAGGTGATGAATCTGGACTTTATGATGCAATGTTAGAGGCAAAAAAACAAGGAAAAATAAGATTTATTGGAATTACAAATCATAGACTATCAGTAGCAAAAGAAGCTATAGAATCAAATTTATATGATACTTTACAATTTCCATTTTCTTATCTTGCAAGTGATGCAGATGTGGAATTGGTGAAAGCTTGTAAGAAAAATAATATGGGTTTTATTGCAATGAAAGCTTTATCAGGAGGACTTATTACAGATTCTGCTGCGGCATATGCATATCTTGCACAATTTGATAATGCTGCACCAATATGGGGAATACAGAGAGAAAGTGAACTGGACGAATTTTTGTCTTATAATGATGCGCCTCCTGTTTTAACTGA
Source organism: Clostridium drakei (assembly GCF_000633595.2). GTDB lineage: Bacteria > Bacillota > Clostridia > Clostridiales > Clostridiaceae > Clostridium_AM > Clostridium_AM drakei. Next base: position 67,921 of record NZ_JIBU02000014.1, read on the forward strand.
TGATATGAAAAAGAAAATTGAACAAGACAAAAAAGAGCTTGCTGGTGATTTCTGCCGTGGATGTGGCTACTGCATGCCTTGTCCAGTTGGAATTGAAATCAATAACTGTGCAAGGATGAGCCTTCTTCTTCGTAGAGCTCCTAAGGAAATGAATCTTTCTAAAGAGTGGCAGGAAAAAATGAGAAAAATTGAAGATTGTCTTCACTGCAATCAATGCATGAGTAAATGTCCATATGGATTAAATACTCCAGAGCTTTTGAAAAAGAATTATGAGGATTATAAGACATTCCTATAAGTGATGAGATTCAATATTTAGCCATATATTAAATAAATTGAAAGTCAAACTTTCTAATTCCATGTATATTTTACAGTTAATAAATTGTTACATATAGTAATCTTACATTACTATATGTAACGATTTTTGTTTTAAAGTGATATAGAGAATTTTAATAATTTCATAAAGATAGATTTGAGTCAAAGATTGTATTTTAGAGGTTTTAACAATATATGATGCATAAATACATAAGTGAAAATGTTTATACAGAAATATAATTGGCATAATTATTGCTTTATTTTCTTGCAATACATATTTTACAAAGCAGGAGGATACAAAATGGTAATTTTAAATGCCTTAGGCAGCGTTTTCAGTATTGTTTTAATGATTTCAGCAGGATTGATTTTGTCTCATAAAGGATGGTTTGATGAAAAAATTTCTAAGGCTTTTTCAAAGTTAGTATGTAATTTAGCTATTCCTTGTCTTATGATTTCTCAGTTTAGTGAAAACTTTGATAAGGATAAATTGATTAGTTTAAGTAAAGGATTAATTGTTCCATTTACATCTATGGCACTTTGCTATTTAGTTGCTGTATTGGTTTCTAAGGTAATTAAAGTTAAAGAAGGACGAATTGGCATTTTTAGATCAATGTTTTTTGTATCTAATACAATGTTTATTGGGCTTCCAGTAAATATGGCCTTGTTTGGAGAAAAAAGTATACCTTATGTATTGTTATATTATATAGCTAATACTGCTTTTTTCTGGACTATTGGTGCATATGAAATTAGTAAAGATGGACAATCTGGTAAAGCTGATATTTTTTCTCTTGCTACAATAAAGAGAATTATGTCTGTACCACTTATGAGCTTTATAATAGCAGCAGCTCTTGTGTTATTAAATGTTCATTTGCCTAAATTTATTTTAGATACCTGCAAATATTTTGGAAACTTAACAACACCTTTAGCTATGCTCTTTATAGGGATAACTATTTATTTTGCCAACTTAAAACAGTTTAAATTTAGTCTTGACATGCTGGCAATATTTTTAGGAAGATTCCTTGTTTCCCCAATGCTGGTGTATGTGCTGTGTATTTTTATACACATCCCTTTGCTTATGGAAAAAGTATTTGTAATTCAAGCGGCAATGCCAGTTATGACTAATACTGCTATAGTTTCAAAAAGCTATAATGCCGATTATGATTATGCTGCAATCAATACCATTATAACAACCATATCTAGTATATTGGTTATTCCTATTTATATGTTATTGTTAAACTAATCAACTTTTGCAAAATAGCTACTTTTACTATAATATATTAATAATGATTTTATTAATATAGGAGGAAATGTACATGAAACCTATTCTTATAGTTGCTCCTAATAGTGACATTTTAAAAATATCCAAAAGAGTTGCTAAAAAATATAAAGAGGTTAGTGTTCAATTAGGATTGATAGATAAAGCTGTTGAGATAGCAAAGAAAGCAGAACACATGGGTGTGGAAGTTTTAATATCAAGGGGAATAACTGCTAAGATTTTAAAAGAAGAGGTTCCTTCTGTAGCTTTAGTTGAAATGATAGTTTCTTCCTATGATATATTTAGTACTATTGCTGTTGCTAAGAAATATGGAAAGAATATTGTTGTTTTAGGCTTTAAAAGTTTAGTAGAGGAAGTTCAGCAAATAGGTCCTATTTTAGATATAAACTTAAAAGCTTATCATATTGAACATGAAGAAGAAGGAGAGTCATATATTAAACAAATAATTTCTTCAGGAGAAAAAATAGATTCTATTTTGGGTGGAACAGTAGCTGAAAATATAGCTTCTAAGTTTGGAATTCATACTGTGCATTTGGAGACAGGGGAAGCGGCAATAGAAAAAAGTATAAAGGAAGCAGTGAGAATACTTGAGGTTAGTCGAAAGGAAAAAGAAAAGGCTGAACAATTCAAGGCTATTTTGAATCACATTAATCAAGGAGTAATTTCCATAAATGAAGAAGGTAAAGTTACTACTTTCAATCTTGGAGCGGAAAAAATAACTGGTATTATTGAAAAAGCTATTTTAGGAAAAGATATCATTAAATTTATGCCAAATACAAAGCTTATTGATGTAGTTAAAACAGGTACGCCAATACTAGGTCAATTATATAATATAGGTAAAACTGAAATATTAACTAATGATATTCCTATAATTGTAGATGAGAAAGTAGTAGGTGCAGTATCTACTTTTGAAGATGCTGCGAAAATTCAAGAATATGAACAAAAAATTCGCAGCAATCTTAGGGATAAGGGATATGTAGCAAAATATAGCTTTTCAGATATCATAGGTGAGAGTGAGATAATACAAAATATTAAAAAGAAATCTTTAAAATATGCTGTTACTGACAGCACAGTGCTAATTGTTGGGGAAAGTGGTACAGGTAAGGAAATGTTTGCTCAAGGTATACATTTATCCAGTAAGAGAAAAAATGGTCCTTTTGTAGCCTTAAACTGCGGTGCAATACCTGGAAATTTAATAGAAAGTGAACTCTTTGGTTATGAAGAAGGAGCTTTTACTGGTGCAAGTAGAAAAGGCAAAATGGGATTATTTACTGAGGCTCACGGCGGCACAATATTTTTAGATGAAATTGGAGAGCTGCCCATTGAATTTCAAGCAAGATTGCTAAGAGTTATTCAGGAAAGAGAAGTTAGACCATTAGGATCTAACAAAGTAATTCCAATTGATGTTCGTATAATTGCTGCTGCAAATAAAGATCTGCTTAAAGAAATTGAAAAAGGAAATTTTAGAAGTGACTTGTATTATCGTTTGAATATTTTAAGTATAAAAGTTCCTACATTGATGGAAAGAAGAGATGATATAAGGATTATTTTTAAGCATTTTTTAAATATTATGTGCTCCAGGTTTAATAAGGTAGTTAAAATATCTGAAAAAGCAATAAATATATTAAAAGAGTATAATTGGCCAGGTAATATAAGAGAACTAGAAAATATTACAGAGAGACTTGTCATACTTTCTGAAGATGAAATAACTGATGAATTAGTAAAAGAAGAGCTTGGAGATTTTATGCATTATAGAGATGAAAATGAAAGTTCCTTAGAACATTTAAAGCAAAATCAAATTTTAAAAGTTTTATCGGAATGTAAAGGTAATCAAACTTTAGCTGCACAAAAACTTGGAATAAGCCGTACTCATCTTTGGCGTCTTTTAAAAAAATATTGATGGTGATTTATCCAGCCACAGTAAATTCTTATGAATTTGTAAACGATTGAATGCATAGGATAAACGAGTTATAATTAGTATGTAATTCAACTTTTGCAGTTTAATAGAAAATAAATATATTTTTAGGAGGGTTATTATGTCATTTCAAGAAAAAAGTTTTAAATCATTTAATGAAAAAGATACAATACAAGCTTGGATTTACACTCCTATTCGTAAACCTCGTGGAATAGTCCAAATTGTACATGGCTTTGGAGAACATTCACGTAGATATTTACATATGATATTAAAGCTGAATGAGGCAGGGTTTGTAGTTGCAGCTGATGATCATGTAGGACATGGAAAAACAGCCAGTGATTCAGGCAATTGGAGTGATTGGGGAGATAAAGGTTATATGACAATGGCAGAAGATGAACATACTCTTCGTAAAATTGTACAAGAAGAATACCCTAATTTACCTTATTTCATGTATGGACACAGTATGGGATCTATGATTGCTAGATGTTATGCTGCTGCTTATGGAAAAGGAATTGATGGTATTATTTTATGTGGAACCTCAGGTGTGTTCCCAAATGCAGCCGAACTTGTACCTATTTTGGAAAAAGAAATAAATGAAGGCAAGGGAAAAGAAACTGATCTTGTTTCTTTGAATAAGCTTTTAGGTTGGATGACAAATCGTTGTGAAAATCCTACTACAGCAAATGATTGGATTTGTGGTGATCCTGATGTGGTAGCAGATCATGCAAACGATCCATTCAATAATTTTAAGACACCACCTAATGTACGTTCATTGTATCATTTTGTTAAAATGATGGATAGTATTGTTGGAACACAGTGGGCAGAAAAAGTACCAACATCAATTCCTGTTTATAATATGGCTGGAGATCAAGATCCAGTTGGTCAGTATGGAGAAGGCGTTTATGCTGTATCTAATTGGCTTGCAGAAACAGGACATAAGGTAAAAACAAAAGTTTATCCTGGAAAACGACATGAAATCCATAACTATCGTGACATCAGAGATGAAGTTGAGGATGGAATGATAGATTTTATGAATAGCATTATTGAAAAATAGAATATAAAATGAAAAATATAAGTGAAGATCAGTTATCAATATGAATTTATGGTATAAAAGTTTTGTTATAAGTTTAGTCAAGCATCTTTGGTGAAGTGGTGGTAGATGAGTAATGAAATTGTCTGCCACCTATTTAGAGAGGTTCTGTTTATGGCGTCCTATTAATGTCATATTCAAAGTAACATAATATTAGTATAACTTTAAGTTTATATGTTGAGAAAAGGAAAAGCCACTGAATCTAGGATAGGCTTTAGACTTTCAACAATCTTTTGAGTCATATCTTGTCCACTACTATCAAAAATATATTTTATTGTGGTCATAACTAAAGATGCATATATACATGCACGGTAATCTGTAAGTTCTGGATCTGAAACATTATGATCAGCTATATAAGCCTTGTATTTGTTTTTCAGTAGTATCTGCATATCATCGTAAAGATGGATAGAACGTGTATTAATTCTCCATAGGGCGCATAGAATATCTTTTTGTTCTAGCAGTCTATCATAAACATTTTTTATATACTGTGATAAGTCATCTCTATTTTTGTCTGAAAACCTTTCATCTAGAAAAGGGGAATAATCAACAAGAATTTCTTCAATAATACTTTTTGCAAGATGGAATTTGTCTGTATAATGTTTATAAAAAGTTGAACGATTTATTAATGCTTTTTCTAATATATTTTGGACTGTTATTTGATCAAAATCTTTTTCATTAAGTAATTGTATAAATGTATTTTTTATATTGTTTCGTGTCTTAATTACGCGCAGGTCTAATTTATGTTCCATATTTATACCTTCTTGTATTTATTATACTTTCATTTTACTAAATTAAGAGGAGAAAAGCAACACATATAGATGTTAAACAACATTATGTATAGTTAGTCAAGTATCTTCATCTCGTGGATACCATCAAGTTATCTTGATTTATATAAATAAGCAACAAATAACAAAACAATCGTTGCTTATCAAATACTTGAAGCTTTTTTGATGATTGAAGATAGGTGAAAAAAATTTTAATCTGTATGTGTAGCATAATAAAAATGATTGTTTAGGGAAAGGACAAATGGATATCAAAAAGCAAAGAAGGAGGAGTAAAATTATGACAAATCATAAAAAGATACTAGGAATTTGCGTTAGTAGTCGAAAAGATGGTAATAGTTCAATTATTTTAAACGAACTGCTGCGACCAGCCAAAGAAGCAGGACATGAAATTGAAATTTTAAATTTGGGGTCATTAAAGATTTTACCTTGTAGAGGTTGCTTTGCTTGCAGCAGTTCCCATAAATGCGTCCTAAAAGATGATTTGGAGATGATTAAGGCAAAGATCGAAATGGCTGATGCTATTGCATTAACATCTCCTTGCTATTATCTTTCTGCACCATCCATATTAAAAGCAATTATGGATAGGTCTGCTGCTTGGGCCATTAGCAAAACAGCGAATAGCAGCAAAAAAAAGTATGGAGTAGCAGTGTCAGTTGCTGGTGGAGCACCAATTGAATTTTCGCTTCAAAGAATTTTTACCAGTTTATTTTTAGGATTAAATAATTGTGAAATTATTGGTCAATTGACCATCGGACATGCTTTCAATAAAGGAGAGGTTTTACTAGATCCAAGTAAGTTGAGGCTAGTGTCTGAGATTGGTGAAAACTTTCTTCATTCCATTGAAGTAGATCACTGCATCAAATCAGCAATTAATGAATGTGAAGAGAAATTGGTATGCCCACATTGTTTGTCAGATGCATTTCAAATTTATAAAGACGGTCGTTTGATATGCCCAGTTTGTGGCGGAGAATTAAAACGTACAAATGAAAAAAATGTTATAGTTGGTTTTAATCGATTTTCCGTGCAAGGAGCACAAGGGCACAATGCGCATATTGTGAATAATGTAATTGGTGGAATGCTGGCTAGCGATGAAATCAGGCAAAGACTACAAAATTATTGGAAGTTTGATGTGTTACCCAAAGAAGGTTATCAAATTAATCTTGATTTAACTGAGGTAAAGAATTCATTGGATTGGGATAATGAAGCACTTGAAGCTTTAAAAGCTGCTATTCCTGCTGCATTTCAACAAATCATCAAGAAAGTCATTACTAAAAAAGCACTTCAAAACGGTGAAACTTGCATAACAAAGGAAACTGTACAACGCTATCTACCTAAATTTTAAGGCTTTGAATAATACGATCTGTTATTTTAATAATTCAAATAAAATTCATACAAATATTACAAAAAACAACTATAATTAAGGGAGGAACTATCATGATAAGTCAGATTAAATTTAAAAAAGGAACTTATAAGTTTCATGCAAATCCAAATTTCAATTATCAATTAAATCGTACCTACGCTTGGAGTAACGGAGATTTGGAAGAACTTAAAATTGCCGCTGACAAAATTACAGATGCTGCGACATGGGAAAAGGAATTGGTAAAATTAGCTGAAAAAGCCTTGAAAGAAAAACGTATGAAACATGCTATAGCTTATTATCGTATGGCGGAATTCTTTATGTACGATGGACATCCTGCTAAAATCATTACATATGACAAAGCTGTTAATCTTTTCTATGATTATTATGCTGATTTATTCAAATCTGGAATGATTAAAAGAGATTTAGTACCATTTGGCGATGCGCATCTTCCTGTATTATATACTATTCCTGAAGACGGTAAATATACGGATACAATTTTACTCCATGGTGGATACGATTCTTATATGGAAGAATTTGTACCAATGATGCTCTATTTACGAGAAAACGGATTTGCGGTTTACCTTTTTGAAGGACCTGGTCAAGGTGGAGCACTAAGAAAAGAAGGCTTGACATTTATTCCTCAATGGGAAATTCCAGTAAAAGCGATATTGGATTTTTACAACCTGGATGATGTAACGATTATTGGGCTGTCTCTTGGTGGAATGTTGGCACCTAGAGCTGCTGCATTTGAAGGACGGATTAAACGTGTTGTTGCTTGGAGTTTACTACCAAATTTGTTTGACATATTTTTATATGATATGCCTGAGAGTTTTCAACAAGTGACACGTTTACTGATGAAAATGGAAAACGAAGAAGTTATTAATTTAATAATGAAGAATTTAATGAAAAAAGATCCACTGATTGAATGGGCCATAAATCATGGAATGCATAATATGGGGGTGTACACTCCATATGAGTATTTGAAAAAGATAAATCAATTCCAATACATGGATGTTGCCACTGAGATAACCCAAGATTTTTTACTTATAGGTGCTGAAAAAGACCACTTTATTTCTGTTGAATTTTGCAAGCCCATAATTGAAGAGTTAAAAAATGTTAAATCTTTGACATACAGACTTTTTACTGAGAAGGAAAGTGCTGAAAATCATTGCAACGCTGGGAATACCAAACTAGTCCTTGACACAATTATAAATTGGATAAAAGTAATTAAGCAGTTTTAATATATAAATCAATAGTTAGGAGAGAGGATATGAAAAATTCAATACAAAAACTAATTAGTGTATTAAGCTCCGAGCAAAGACTGTAATAACACAGAACATATTTTGTTAGAAACTGCTTTAAAAGAGAGATTTAATCAAAATAGTTTTGTGCAAGTTCAGTTAAGAAATTAGGAAATAAATATTATCTTACTCAAAATAGTACTAGATTATTATTAGCATGAGTAAGATAAATATATTATAAGTCATGGTGGAATATATGAAAATGAGATAACGAGAACACTTAAAAACATTTAATATTAAATAAAGAAGGAGAAGTACCCGTTGATAGGGATTCTCCTTCTTTTATTTTGAATTCTTCATAGCACATAAAAATAAGAACAGCAGCTAATATAACATAACGGAGGCATTTAACTAAGTTGTTTTTCATAATTTTATAGACATTAAAATCAATTAAGTAAGTTATACTAAAGTTATTATTTTAAGAAAATAATATTGATAAGATAAGAAAAAAATTATAGGTATATGATATGTAATTAAAAGATATTAAACCATGGAGGGGATAAAATGAGTTTTAAGATTATTGCGGACTATCATACTCATACTAATATTGCTAAAGGACATATTCCTTTATTTAATATTATTTGGGGAGAACATGCAAAAGGAAGTATTGAATCGAATGTTAAAGCTGGAATAAAAAGAGGGTTAAAAGAGATTGCCATAACAGACCATGGGTATAAACATATTGCTTTTGGTATGAAAGTAAGTCAATATGAAAAATTACGTAGATTAATTGATGATTTTAATAAGAGTTCATTATTGAAGGAAAATGGGTTTAAGATTCTTCTTGGCGTGGAATGTAATATTGTCACTAAAGAGGGAGATATAGATATTAAAGATGAAGTAATTGATTACCTAGATATAATTTGTGCAGGTTATCATCCTGGAGCATTACAAAATCCACTTCTATTAACGAATTATACAGAAGCTGCAATTAATGCTATTGAAAAATATGAAATTTCAATATTAAATCATCCTTTAGAACATGTTAATCCGGATATTTTTGAAATTGGAAAGGTTGCTACTCTAAGAAATACTGCTTTGGAAATTAACAGAAGCCATAGAAATATGGATATTGAAACAATAAAAAAATTAAAGAATATGGGAGTTAAATTTTCCTTGGGAAGTGATGCACACAAATCCGAGGATGTGGGGAAATTTGGTGAAGCTTATAATATTGCAGTTAATGCAGGTCTTACAGATGATGATATTGTTAATGCGGATGGAAGTGCACATATATCAATGAAATTATTAAGAAATTAGGTTTAGTAGAGATAACAGATTATAGCAATATTTAAGGCATCAGAGAGAGGGGGGCCAAAAAAGTTTAATAGAAATATTTAATGGATATACTACAATTGTTAAAAGAAGGCTAAAAAATAAGAAATATAAAAATTAATAACATAATCAATAATATACCAGATCCAATATTAAGTGATTTATCTGGTTCATCTGACTTTAGAAAATGAGTCAGTACAAAAGGCCTTTGTAGAAAATTGGGGCTTTCAATGTGGATATTGTACATCAGGATTTTTGATGGTTTGTCATGCTTTAGCTAATATACATCCAGATGCCAATGATCATGTAATAGAACAGTGGCTTCAGTCAAATATTTGCAGGTGTACCGGATATGAAGAGATAAGGAATGCAGTAAAATCAATTTTTTTATATGAAAAGTAACTATAAAAAAGTCTTTTAAATTATAAGTTTTTTTTGTATTATAATAAGTGAACTCTAACATAATTAATCACATCCTTATTATATTTTTGTTTTGTAATTTAATTATAATTTGGATGATTAGTTTTTGTTATAAAATGTTAACTAAAACAATGAGTTAAATATATAAATCAATAGTTAGGAGAGAGGATATGAAAAATTCAATACAAAAACTGGTTATTGTATTAAGCTCCAAGCAAAGACTGTAATAAAACAGAACATATTTTGTTAGGAGCTGCTTTAAAAGAGAGATTTAATCAAAATAGTTTTGTGCAGTTTTTGCTTTAATATTTAAAAATATAAATATTAAATAGGAGCAAAGATTATGAAGTATAAAAACGCACAAAATATATTACCTAAAGAAATTATTAAGATAATTCAACAGTATGTTGATGGAAGTTATTTATATATACCTAGAAAAGATGAAAATAGAAAAAATTGGGGAGAGAATAGTGGATTTAAAAATGAATTAGTAGAAAGAAATACACAAATTTATAATTCCTTTAATAATGGAAGTTCAGTTAAGGAATTAGCAAATAAATATTATCTTACTCAAAATAGTATTAGGAGAATTATTAGGGAATATAAAATGTATTATAAATCAAGTGGTTTTTAGAGTAACTTATCTAGAGCTGAATTATTGTGCTGTAATTTGGAAATTGCAAAGGTTGTAAGTTATGCTTTAACATTATGAAGTTAAATAAAATTAAGGAGTAATTCAGTTATGCTTGATGAAAACATAATTAATCAAATAAAAGAATTTAGTAAGAAACCATCTTTATTTAATAAGAAATGCGGAAATATATGGACTGAAGAAAAAATGGCATATTGAGGAAAGTGGATTTTGGAGAGATAAGATACATTTAGTTCTAGAAAATGGGTTTCAATATGACAATGATATTTGGCTTGATCAATATATAGTTGCAGACAATAATGGAGTTCAAGTATATAGAAATTGGTTTCATGATTATACTGTTAAAACCATTAGTGATATAATTCAAAATAGTGGATTTAAGATTATTAATATATTGGGCGATCTTACTGGTGAAGTTTTAAAAGAAGATAGTGAATGGATTGCTATTATTGCTCAAAAGAAGTAGGAGTAAATTTAAAGTGATTATCTCTTACTTGAAGAAGATGTGTGTTGCCAATGGTAGCTATGAGATAAAGGTCCAGGTTTATAATTAGAGGAGGGCTTAAATTGAGATATCGCTGCTTAATTTTAGATCATGATGATACAGTAGCCAAAAGTACACCAGAAATTCATTATCCTTCTTTTGTAGAGGCTTTAAAGACATTAAGACCGAAAATGAAGGGATTAAGCCTTGAAGAGTTTGTTTCCTATTGTTTTAACCCTGGGTTTTCAGAATTGTGCAAAGATGTATTGAAGTTTAATAAAGTTGAGCAAGAATATCAATATAAAGTATGGAAGAGTTACACAAAAGAGAAATCCCCTGATTTTTATCCAGGGTTTCCTAATTTGATTAAAGAATATAAAAGATTGGGAGGCATAATATGTGTTGTCTCTCATTCAGAAAGCGAACAAATTTTAAGGGACTACAATTTACATTGTGGTTTAATTCCAGATTTAATATTTGGATGGGAGCTGGAAGAATACCAGAGGAAACCTAATCCGTATCCAATTATTGAAATTATGAAAAGATTCGATTTAGCTAATAATGAAATATTAGTTTTGGATGATTTAAAACCGGGATTAGATATGGCAAGAAGTTGTAATGTAACATTTGCAGGAGCAGGATGGTCTCATATAATTCCTGAGATAGAAGATTATATGAGAATAAATTCGGATTACTATTTTTCAACAGTAGATACATTTAAGGAGTTTATATTATCTAAAAATGGCTTAATTAAGGAGTAATCTGTTTATATGAAATAACAAAAGGCAATCTATTAAGGTTGCCTTTTGTTATTTTACATTTTTTATTGAATATAGGCTATATTTCAAAGAATAATTTTTACAATACAAATTGATGTAACAAAATACAATAAAGTATAATAAAGTTCAACAAAATATAATAAAGTACTTGACGATTTCGGAAAAAGTTATTATAATTTGACCATAGATTAATTTTGAAAGGGTAGACTTTTTATGGAAGATCAATTTTATACAATAGATAAAATTGCAGAAATATTAGGCATGCATCACAAAACTATTAGAAAGTTTATAACAGAAGGTAAATTGGCAGCAAGTAAGGTTGGAAAGCAATGGAGAATTTCAGAGCATGATTTAAGCATTTTTATGGAAAAAAATAATGTTAATACTAGTGATAAAAAAATTAATGAAGAATCAAATATTGATTTTGTTACTAATGGAGAAGTGAAAGATAATCTGCAGCAAAGGATAAATGTATCCACTGTTGTAGATATTAATGATATAGATAAAGAAGAATATTTTAGAATATCAAATACTCTTATAGCAGTAATGAATTGTAAAGATTCTAAAATGGGAAAATCAACAATTAATATGAAATATGATGAAAAAGTAAGTAGATTAAGGGTTTTGTTATGGGGAAATATAAGCTTCATTGAAGAAATGCTAAGTACAATTTCTATGCTCGTAGAACGAAATAATTTATCTGATCACAAAAAAGCTGATTATAAGGAGAGTGAATGATTTGAATTATAAAATAGTAAATAAAAATAACAATAAATATATTGAGTTTGCTTCTGATTTGAAGAAACTTTCTTCAGAACAAGATGTGGTAGACTGTATATCCATATGTATGGAAAATAACATTTATACAATAATGCTGCATTCTAATGTGTTATCTGAAGATTTTTTTAATCTTAAAACTAAACTCGCAGGAATGGCATTACAAAAATTTATAAATTATCATGTGAAAGTTGCTGTTATTATTGAAGATGAAAAAAAGCTTAATGAGAGATTTAAAGAAATGATTATGGAAGCTAATAAAGGAAATAATTTTAGAACATTTAAGAATATTCAAGATGCTGAAAATTGGATTTCAAAGTTGTCTGATGGATGCCATTTGTAATGTTCCACATATAGAAATAAATATTATAGCTGAAGCTGCTCGTTCTAATGTTAACGATGTGAATAAAATAATATCAGGTTTTACAGTTTAGAAATGTAAAAGGAGTGAATTAGCATGAATGACAAAAAAGATGATTTAGATAATGGTCCTTTTTTTCATGGTACTAAAGTAGAATTAAAAATTGGAGATTTATTAGAACCACAACACTTATCAAATTATCAAAATAAGAAATCTAACTATATTTATTTTACTGCGACGTTAAATGCTGCTAAATGGGGGGCTGAATTAGCTAAATCTAAATCAAAAGAAAGAATTTATATTGTAGAACCATTAGGTGAATTTGAAAATGATCCGAATTTAACTGATAAAAGATTTCCTGGAAATCCAACACGTTCTTATAGGTCTAAATCTCCTTTGAAAATAATAGCTGAATTAGGTTCATGGGAAAGACATTCCCATGAAGAAATAAATCATATGCTTTCATCTTTAAAAAAATTAAGTGATGAAGGAAAAAATATAATATACGATTAATCCTTTATATAATGTGGACTTATGGTACTAGATATGATTAGTACCATAAGTCCCTGTTTATATATATTAACTGAATTAAAGTCTATCCAAGATTGTCGCAAATGCTAATTTTAATTTTGTCTTGGAGTGTGTAAGGTATAGGAATATCATATTCGTTGTTAGTTAACTTAAATAGTTATCTTATACAGAAAAATGTTATTAAAAATGCAACAAGTGCTGAAAATAATGCAATAACAATAAAACTACGAGTAGCAGAATGAGAAGAAATAACCTTATTTTTAATTTGGTAAGCTGTTGAGATTAAACCTCCAATTATTACAATTAACAGTAGATCAAAGTTTGATTCTATAAGTGGATTACTTAAGTGCAGCCCTCTTAAGAATACATCGAAAAGAATTGCAAACATTATGAATCTACAAGCATAAGCATCTCCTTGATATACAATGCTTTTTGTTCTTTCATCTATAATGCCGTAAATAGAAGTATTTTTACTTTTTTTAAACATTTTTTATTCCTCCTCTAAATAAAATAAATCTTCGAAATTTTTCTGTAAACACTTTGCGAGTATTAGTGCTAATTTAGCAGTTGGACAGTATTGACCAGTTTCTATAGAACTTATTGTTTGGCGACTTACTCCTGCCATATTTGCAAGTTGCTGCTGTGAAATATTGAGTTCAGCACGTGCAACTTTTAGTCTGTTATTTAAATTAGTTTTATCATCCAAGAAAACACCTCCAGTAATTAAATAGTATCATATGTCAATATCTATGTCAAGTATACTTTGCAAAATGACAAGCATGCTTATAAAACTATGAAAAAAACTTCAACTTTTGAAATAAGGTTTGAAATAAGGTTGATAAGACATATATTTTGGTATATAATACTTAATATATAGATAGATTTCAAAAAAGAGAGGTATTTTTGTGAGTGTTTAGTATCTAAAAATAGGTAATTTAATATTGATTCTAAAATTGAAGGTGTAATACCTTTAATTGTTATAGAATTAATTACTATTTATAGATACAAGTCCACGAAACTACTTTGGGGTTAGTACCCTTTATTTAAGTTTGCAATTAGAGCTGTGGAGTATCCATGGCTTTTTTTATTTTACAATTAATACTAGAAGTCTATCTAGGTTTCGTCGGCTTGAATAAAGTTGAGGAAGGAATTTTAAAATGGATAATACGACATTAGAAAAATTGAATTATTATGAATTAAAAGAAATAGTAAAAGGATACTGTGTAAGTGGTTTGGGAAAATCCTTAATAGATAAACTAGAGCCAAGTACAAATATAAAGGTGGTAAATAGAAGATTAGATGAAACCTCAGAAGGAAGGGCACTTTTGGATGCTTCTTATCATATACCTTTTGATGGAATATTTAATGTAAAGCCACTTATAGATAAAATGGAAAAAGGTGCGGCATTAGATCCAGAAGAATTAACTACCATGGAAAATTTTTTAAGAGGCTGTAGAAAACTTAAATTATTCATGGAGAATAAGGATGGGTATGCTCCTACTTTAAGTTCATATAGCTTAAGTATAACAGATTTAAGTTATATAGAAGAAGAAATAAATGTATCAATATCGGGAAATAGAGTGGATTCTAATGCTTCAAAGGAACTAAAAAAAATAAGAAGGCAGATTGATGTATGTGAAGGTCAAATAAAAGGAAGGCTTGAAAAATTTCTAAAAAATCCTTCAAATAAAGAATATATACAAGAATTTTTTGTAAGTCAAAGAAATGGAAAATATACAATACCTATAAAAGCAGCTTTTAAAAATCAAGTTCAGGGTGAAATTGTTGAAAATTCATTAAAGGGAAGTACTGTATTTATAGAGCCAAATGTAATAGTTAAATATACTTCTGAGTTATCAACTTTAAAAGTTGAAGAATCTGTAGAGGAATATAAAATACTGGCTACTTTAACAGAAATGTTGTATGAAAGGATAAGAGAACTTAAGATAAATATGGATGTAATAGCTGAATATGACATGATTTGGGCAAAAGCAAAATATAGCAGTGACATAAAAGGAATAAAGCCTAAACTAAATGAGCATGGTTATATAAAAATAGTTAAGGGAGGATATCCTTTAATAAAAAATGGAGTGCCCTTAGATTTTGAAATAGGAAAGGATTATAGGTCATTAATAATTACAGGGCCTAATGCAGGAGGAAAAACTATAGTACTAAAAACTTTAGGAATGTTAACTCTTGCAGTTCAAGCAGGGTTCCATATAAGAGCTGAACAAGGCACAGAAATTGCTGTATTTAACAAGATATTTGTAGATATAGGTGATAACCAAAGTGTGGAAAATGCTTTAAGTACTTTTTCATCTCATGTGAAAAATTTAGCGTATATAATAAAACAAAGTAATAAGTCAGCATTATTGTTGTTTGATGAAATTGGCAGTGGAACAGAACCAAATGAAGGTGCAGCTTTAGCAATAGCTATTTTGGAAGAAGTGTATTATAAAGGTTGTATAACAGTGGCAACAACTCATTATGGAGAGATTAAAAATTTTTCGGAGCAGCATCCAGACTTTGAAAATGCAGCTATGGAGTTTAGATGTGACACATTAGATCCATTATATAAGCTTAATATAGGAAAGACAGGAGATAGTAATGCTCTTTATATATCAAAGAAAATGGGGATTTCAGATAATATAATTGAAAGAACTAGAAGTTATATAGAAAGTAAGAATTATAATTATGAATTAATAAGGGACAGCAAAATTATAAAGAAAAAAGATATTCAAGGAGACAAAGATGAAAGCTTTGAATTTGCTGTAGGAGACAAGGTTCTTTGGATGGATAAAAATGAAAGTGCCATTGTTTACAAAGAAAGAGATATATATAATAATATAACTATTTTATTTAATAAAGAATTTATTGATGTAAATTTCAAAAGGTTAAAATTAGAAATTAAGGCTTCAGAGCTATATCCAGAAGGATATGATTTAAATCAATTATTCGTTAGTTTCAAGGAAAGAAAGCTTGAAAGGGATATAGAAAGAGGGTCCAAGAAGGCTTTAAAGAAACTTAAAAAAAGTCATTTTAAATAATATATTAAAGGAGTATAAAAATGAATATATCAATTAGATTAGAAAATGAAAATGATTTTAAAAATGTAGAAAATATGATTAGAGAAGCCTTCTGGGATTTATATAGACCGGGATGTGTTGAACATCTAATTGTTCATGAAATTAGAAAGGCAAATTCATTTATTCAAGAGTTAGATTTTGTTGCATGTAATGAGGAAGAAGTTATTGGCAATATTATTTATTCCAAAGCAAAGGTAATTAATGATAACAATGAAGAGTTTCAAGTTTTGTGCATGGGTCCTCTTGGAGTATTACCTTCTTATCAAGGTAAAGGTATTGGAAGTTTGATTATGAAATATTCGATTAATGCTGCAAGAACATTAGGCTATAAAGCAATTGTTATTTTTGGTAATCACAACTATTATCATCGCTTTGGCTTTGAAAATGCCGAAAAGTATAATATTCAAACAGCTTGGGGGGCCAATATTGAAGCCTTTATGGTGCTTGAATTATATAAAGATTCGCTTAAAGGAATTTCAGGTAAGTACTATGAAGATTCTGTTTTTGAGGTAGATGATGAAGAATTAAATCTCTTTGAAAAACAGTTTCCGTATAAGGAAAAACACATCACTGATACTCAATTATGATAAATAGGATAAAATAATCAGATATTTAATTTGTATTTTTTAGTAAATGTAACAATTTAAAAAGCTAACAATTTACCTTAACACTGTATTATTCAAAGCTGAATTTTACAGTGTTTTTTGTGCTGCATTTTAAAGAAAGTATTGATTCCTTTATTGACAAATGTCTTATCAAAATAAATTCTGTTATAAATCTGTACCAGTCCACATTGATATTTTAACAA
The DNA here is from genome assembly GCF_000633595.2 of Clostridium drakei. Lineage (GTDB taxonomy): Bacteria > Bacillota > Clostridia > Clostridiales > Clostridiaceae > Clostridium_AM > Clostridium_AM drakei. Next base: position 85,133 of record NZ_JIBU02000014.1, read on the forward strand.
TTGTTTTAAATATTTAAATATTTTACACTTTAAATATAGTACAAATGCTGTTTAAGTAAAATTTCAGGAGGTTAAGTTATGAAAGAAGAGGAAAAAATATTTGCAGGTAGACTATTTGATGCGACTAAGAAAGAACTTAGAGATATTAAACATAAGACACATGAGCTGTGCAGAAAATTTAATTTGCTTGATGAGTATGATGAAAGCCGTCCAACAATCATAAAAGAATTTATCGGAAAAATAGGAGAAAGATATCACTTTCAAGGACCTATACAATTTAATTATGGGTGTCATACGTTCATTGGTGAAAACTTTGCTGCCAATTTTAATACTACAATTTTAGATGATGGTAAAATTTATATTGGTGATAATGTAATGCTTGGCCCCAATGTTTCTCTTATGGCAAGTTCACATCCACTTATTGCAGAAGAGAGAACTACTATGAAGTATGAGGATGGGCATGTATCTGTTTCTGAGTATGCAAAGGAAATTCATATTGGAAATAATGTTTGGATTGCTTGTAATGTTGTAGTCTGCGGAGGTGTCAATATTGGAAACAATGTAGTTATTGGTGCAGGTAGTGTGGTCACAAAGGATATACCAGATAACTATATTGCATATGGTAATCCTTGTAAGCCAATAAGAATGATTACAGAAAAAGATTCAAAGTTAGACTTATTGTAATTATTCATAGTATAACTGGTTTATATATCAAGAATACTTGATACAGGACAATATAATTAATGTAAAATTTTTGGGTAGAGGTGAGTATATTACTTACCTCTCCTGTCATTTAGTATCTTAAATTTCATGCATACTAAAGTTACATGAATAATTATATTAAAAATCAGAGAAATTAAATAAATCACAGGTAAGAAAGGTGAGTAGGTATGAAGAAAATATTTATTTATATAATAACATTTTTTCTATTGATTAATTCAACATATATAGTTAAAGCGTCTAATATGAATATCAATACTGAAAGTTTAAATGCCAATGAGTATGATGTTAAAATTAAGCAGGATTTATTATGTTTAATGATGGCTTATCCAGAGTATATAGAGGATATAAAGAGTGATGAAAGCAATTATGTATATCTGATAATGAAATCTGGCAAAAAAATTTTATATGATGATAAAAAAGTAAAAACTCCTGAGGAAAAACTTGAAAATGCAGATTTGCAGGATATTATGGAGCAGATTTATCCTTTGACCAATATTTCAAAACTAATGGATAAAAATTATGATCCTGGGCGATATAGATCCTATGATTTATTAAAAGAAGTTTATGGTTCTTCTAGACAACAAATAGAGAAAAATCTTAAAAGTGTAAATTTAAATTACACACATGTTCTTTTTAACAATAATAACAAAGCAGCTGAAGCACTTGAAAGTACTATGCAAAATCTTATACCTCTTTTAAAAGAAAATGAAGCTGTTAGAAGATGTTTATTCCCTTGTATGGGTACTTTTAACTATCGATTAGTTGCAGGCACTAATCGATTAAGTCCTCATTCTTTTGGGATTGCTATAGACCTTGCAAGTGATAAAAGAGATTATTGGAAATGGTCTTCACCTAAACAAGGAGAAGAACGCTTAAATTCATATTCTAAAGAAATAGTTGAAGCTTTTGAAAAAAACAATTTCGTATGGGGTGGAAAATGGGGACATTTTGACATTTTACATTTTGAATATAGACCGGAAATTATTTTAAAAGCTAAATATTTTACCAATTTTAATGGTGATAAATTAAATTGGTACAAAGGGGTTAATGTGGAGGAGACTTCAATTAAGGAGTATATTGACAAAATTAACAAAGTGTTTTAATCAGTAATCTTTCTATTCAATTTTAAAAAAATTTATGAGAAAATAGCACTTATTTGCTGTAAACTATTTACTTTAACTCCATATTTGCTAAAGGATATATTAATTCAGCAGGGATAAAATATTAATGAATTCAAAAATATGTGCTTGTAGGAGGTAATTTATTATGGGGATATTTGATAACATTTTAGGAAATGATGATGATAAGAAGAAGGATAAGAATGAAGGAAGACTTACACTTCATAAGGAAGAGCTTGATATAAACAAAAATAGAGTTCAAAAAGGTGAAGTTGAATTAAGTAGAGAAATTGTTGAAGAGGAAAAAACAGTGGATGTTCCAGTTACTCATGAAGAAGTTGTCATTGAGAGGAGATCAATAGATAATGAAGCTAGTGATACGCCTATTAGTGATGAAGAAACAATACGTATTCCAGTAAGTGAAGAAAAAATAAATGTAGATAAGCACACTGTAATAACTGGAGAGGTATCTGCTCATAAACGAGAAGTTGAAGAAACAGAACACGTTGATGAGAAATTAAAAAGAGAAGAAGCACGTATAAATACAAACGGTGATGCAAATATAATAGATAAAAATTCAGAAGATGGTTTCCATTAAAAAATTTACCAAGTGAGTCTTAGAAGAACTTTTATAGTAAGAAAGTGTGTATATTAGCAATGGTAGCGGTGGAATAAAATAAATTAGAAAAGCACCTCTCAATTCATGAGGTGTTTTTTTAGGAGGAATAAAGTGTTAAATAAAGATGTACCTAATAAAAGAAATGTTGAATATTTAACAGATGCTTCCATTGATGGATGGATAGTTCAAAGCGATACACATAAGAACAATGATGAAAGTATTTCACAAGAAGTTTACCGTGATGGTAATAATGGTGTGAAAATGCAGCTTCGTGAAGAAGAAATGAAAATATCCAAGAAAAAAATACAAACTGGAGAGGTATCTATTCACAAAGAAGTTTTAACCAAAGAGGAAAATATTACTGTACCTGTAAAACAGGAGGAGTTAGTTATTGAAAAAAAGGTTTTTGATCCACAATCCTATGGTGAATCAAATGCCCATACTGAAATTATTAGAATACCTATTAGTAAAGAACGCATTGATATACACAAAGAACCAGTAACTTTAGAGAATGTTTCGGTTAGTAAGCATAAATATAAAGAGATGAAACATATAACTGAAATACTAAAAAAGGAAATACCGCATGTTGATATTAAAGAAAACAACAATCAAAAAAGAAAAATGTAGGAATAAAAATGGAGCTATAACTTAATATAGTTCCATTTTTCATACTACTGCTGTTCTTGTTATCAAAAAAATGTAATAGCTTTTTATGCTAAGTTAATTACATAATTTATATATATTGTTGACAATATCAAAAAATATGATACACTTATAGTCAGTACTGAGTATAAGGAGATTACAAATGAAAATACAATTATATATTCTAGGACTTCTTATGAGATATGGTTCTCAACATGGATATAGTATAAAACAAATAGTATCAGATAACATAGCGGCCTTTGCTAAAATCAAACTTCCTACAATTTATTATCATTTAGATAAACTGTCTGAAAAAGGCTATATAAATTCTGTTATCGAAAAAGATGGCAATAGACCTGAAAAAACAGTGTATTCTATTACTGATTCAGGAATTGCTTATTTTAATTCTCTGCTTAATAAAATTTTAGCTGAAAATTATAGTGTAGAATTTGATTTTGATGGAGTATTATATTTTTCTGACTTTGCTGATAAGGATGCTGTTATTAAAAATTTAAATAGACAAAAAGAATATATAGAAAATAAGCTGAAAGAATTAGCTAGAACTAAAGATAATACAGTAAGTAAATTGTTACCTGATTACAGAAGTTACTGCATTAGTATATTTAATCATCATATATATCATTTAGAAACCGAATTAAAATGGATAAATGAAACATTAAAGGAACTCTCTTAAGAGTTCCAAAAAAATGTCATTATAGTCAGTACTGAGTATGTTACGGAGGTATATTTATGGAAAAGAGTCTTTATTCAAGAAATTTTGAAGTTAATTATTATGAAGTGGAGGATAATAGTTGGAGAACTATCTCACATTTAATGGATCAACAACATGATATTCAAGTAATAGTAGATGTATCTGTACCAGATATGATTATACTAGATGCCAAGGTAGAATTATTGCGTTATCCAATTAAAGATTGTATTTTAATTAAAGATAAAATGAAAGAATTAATAGGTGTTAATGTTATTTCAGAATTCCGCTCTAAATGTGATGAATTGTTTTCTAGCGAAATTGGATGTGGCAATGTTAGAATGCTTCTTGGAATTTCTGTGCCTGGGGTAATCTTTAATTATTTTCCACATCAAATTAAAATAGGAAATATTACAGAAAATCAATGGTGGGATTTTTGCAAGGAAAAACTTCCTAAGGCATGTATAGCCCACACAATAATGAGTAATAATGCCTAAATACTAAAGTATTAAATAATTATTTATATAGGAGAGGATTAAAACTATGGATTATAAATTGAAAGAAGTAACAATAAGAACCAGTATTATTTAGGTGGAATATGCATTATTCCAGAATATCAGAATTTATCTGAATATAGACATTCAGATAAATTAGTGTTATTCAAGTTTAAAAAGATAGTATAACAGTAATCTTTAAATACCGTATTATTTAGAATGCTATGTTTCCTTTATGTAAAGGAAGTATATCAATAGAATAATACGGTATTTTTGTATATTTAATTATATATGATTTATAAAATGAATTAAATGCTTATTGCTAATGAATACAAAGGTATACTCTGCTATTTAATTTTTGACATGAAAAAATAATATGTATATAATGATAATAACAAATTGATAATAACACATAGATAATATTAATTGTGTGGATGTATCATAATAAATTGTAAAATTTAGAGTGGCCAATAGTATCATTTTAAACAGGTGAATTTTGCAAGAGGGGAGGGGTAACTGATGTTTACTGTAAATGAAATATTAACAATGAAAGAACCTGGAGATTTATTTTCCGATAGTAGGACAATAAAAGAAGAATATCATAAACTAACAAAGTACTGGCACCCAGACTTCAATTTTAATTCTAAAGAATCCCAGGATGTTATGGCTAAAGTCAATGAATTATATTTTAAAGGATTAGATCTAATGAAGAATGGAACCTGGAAAGCAGATGGTTTCATAAGAATATCTGGAAAAGATAACAAGGTATACGAACTCAAATATCATATTTTTCATAATTTTGAATTAGGTGCTATGTATATAGGAAATACCGCTGTTTTGTATTTAATAGATGAAAACAATAAAGACTTATATGAAAATGCTATTAAAATCATTGATAATTTTACTTATGCTGATTCAGGAATGAAAGAAGAAGTATCAAAGTATTTACCTAAGATACTTGGAAGGTTTGAAACAAAAGATAATAAGTTAGGAATTGTGATACAAAAAACATCTGACTTGTTTTTATTAAAGGATGTATTGGATTACTTTGATGGAAATATTCCTGAAAAGCATGCAGCTTGGATATTAAGCAGCTTATATAATCTTGTATGCTACTTAGATTATGCAGAGCTGTCACATAATTCAATATCATTAAAGAATTATTTTGTTTCACCTGAAGGTCATAGTGGTGCTTTATTAGGAGGTTGGTGGTATGCGGTACCTCAAGGTGAAAAAATGCTTGGAGTTACTGAAGAAACTTATTCAATTATGCCGCCAAAAGTTAAAAATACAAAGGTTGGTGATATTTCTACAGATTTAGAGTCAATTAGGTTAATTGGAAGAAAACTTTTAGGTGACAAAAATGGAACTAATCTTAATTCAAAAAGTTTTATACCTATTCCAATGATAAATTGGGTTAGGGGAGTTTCTTCTTCAAAAGCAGTGGAAGATTATGAAAACTGGATGAAATGTTTATATGACAGTTTTGGAGAAAGAAAATTTACAATAATGAATTTAAATGATACTCAGTTATATGAAAAAGTAAAAAAATTTTAGGAGGTATTAATTATGGGAACTGGTAGATTTAATTATAGTGATTGGAAAAATTATGCAAAGGATACTGTATCAAAGGCAAAGAGTGTAACAGATATATACACATCAAGGTCTATTGTGGATGAATTAGATCCTAAAAATATTAAAATGAGGGAATCTTGTGATTCGCCAAGCAATCCAAATTCAACACCTATAATCATAGGTTTGGATGAAACAGGATCAATGGGCTGTATTGCTGAATCAATGGCAAGAGATGGTTTAGTTACTCTTGCAACAGAAATATATGATAGGAAGCCTGTACCTGATCCACATATAATGTTCATGGGTATTGGAGATGTACATGCAGGGGATACAGCGCCACTGCAGGTTACGCAATTTGAAGCGGATATTAGGATTGCCAAACAATTAGCTAAAATTTACCTTGAAGGACGGGGAGGAGGAAATAGTTTTGAAGGGTATATTCTTGCATGGTATTTTGCTTCAATGCATACGAGAATAGATAGCTTTGAAAAAAGAAAGAAAAAGGGTTTCTTGTTTACAATAGGTGATGAAGAACCAACGCCTAACTTATTAGCTTCTCACATTGAAAGTGTATTTGGATATAATCCTCAATTTAAAGAACTGTCAGCAGAACAATTATTAACTATGGTAAGCAGACAGTATGAAGTATTTCATTTGATTGTAGAAGAAGGACATCATATGCGTTATGGAAGAGATGAAGTTATAAGGAAGTGGAGAAATCTTCTTGGCCAAAGAGCTATATTGCTTTCAGATTATAAAAAAATGAGTGAAGTTATTGTTTCAACTTTACAGGTGGTAAATGGTGCTAATACTGATACTGTAATATCAAGCTGGGATGGCTCTACAGCACTTGTTGTAGAAAAAGCTATTAAAGCATTAAATAACAATTCTAAATTAAGCGATGGCATTGTAAGGTTCTAATTTTTTTAAAAGAAGGTGTTGTAAATGAAAAATATTAAAGTTGTTATTGGTGCGAATTTTGGAGACGAAGGTAAGGGATTGATGACGGATTATCTTTCATCTACTTTAAATAACGGGATAGTTGTAAGATTTAATGGTGGTGCTCAGGCAGGTCATACTGTTGTAACTCCAAATGGACACAGGCATGTTTTTGGACATTTTGGTTCAGGTTCCTTTTTGGGATTACCAACCTATTTAAGCAGATTCTTTGTAGTTAATCCTATAACTTATATTAAAGAATTTAACAGCTTAAAGAGCAAAAATGTAAAACCTGCTGTATTTATAGATAAAGATTGTTACGTTACAACACCATATGACATGATAATAAATCAAATGGCTGAAATGGTTCGAGGCAGGAATAAACATGGAAGCTGTGGATTAGGTTTTAATGAAACTATTCAGCGCAGCATATCTAAAAATTGTTTCAAATTAACAGTTGAGGATTTGAAAAATGAAGCTCTAGTTAGAAAAGTGCTAAAAAACATTAAAGATTTATATTTACAAAAAAGGTTAATGGAATTAGGAATAGATAATATTCCAGATATGTTTTTAGATATAATTTCAAGTAAAGAGATAATTGAAAATTATTTATTAGATATAAAAAATATGCTTCATACCATAACTGTTACAAATTTAAAAATATTGAATTCATATGATGATGTATTATTTGAAGGTGCTCAAGGACTTTTACTTGATCAAAATCATGAATTTTTTCCTCATGTTACACGATCTAATACAGGAATGAAAAATGTAAATGAATTAATAAAAGAAGCTGGATACAGCATGGAAAATGTAGAAATTGTATATGCAACAAGGGCTTACATGACAAGGCATGGAGCTGGTCCGTTTCCAAATGAATTAGAAACAAAGCCATATGAAAAAATAGAGGATTTGACTAACATACCAAATCCTTATCAAGATACCTTAAGATTTGGCTTACTAGACCTTGATCTTTTATCAAAAACAATACAAAATGATTTATTAAATGTAAAAGGATTAAAGTATAAAATCAAAATATCAATCAGCTGCTTAGATCAATTAGATGAAAAAATAGATTATTATTATAATTCAAATAAAATGAAAACTTCAGTAGGTAATTTTATTAAAAATGTGTTTAAAGCAATTGATGTCTCAGAAGGATATTTAAGTTATGGCGATTCCAGAGAAACTATTAAAAATATAATTTACAGCTTAAATTAGAAGATTAATTTAGTTGGAATTAGATATATAACATTGAATATACATGTTATTAAGGAATATTTTTAGGAGTTGTAGTGACTTATGGAAGCATATAGAGCTGATATTCAACCATCTAATCCATCTAATGAACAAAGATATGCATTGTTAAAGAATGCATTGCGTAAATCAGGCAGATTAATTGACTTTAATAACATTATTAAGCTTTTAAGTCCTCCGCCGGATATTTTAAATTATGCATATCCAGGTGAATTTAAGAAAATTAAGGTAGGTATTATAGGTGGAGGCCTTGCTGGTATGTCATCAGCTTTCGAACTTAGAAAACTTGGATTTGACATAACAGTATTTGATGCTTTAGAAGATAGGGTTGGTGGAAGAGTATATACTTACTATTTTGATGAAGATAAAAAGTTTTATGGAGAGCTTGGTCCACTTAGAATTCCAGTATCGCATGAATCTACCTGGCATTATATTAATCTTTTTGGACTTGATACACAGCCATTTATTCAAAATAATCCTAATGACTTTGTATATGTACAAGAAACAAGAGCTAGAAACAATCCTAGAAGCATTGAAGAAAAAATTTATCCAAAATATAATTTAACTAGAAGAGAAAAAAATACAGCTTGGCCAAGGCTTTATGAATATGCAGTGCATTTTTTTATGAATAATCTGCGGCCAGAAGTAAGAGCGGAAATTTTAAAAATTCTTCCTCTTTATAGTCCAAGTTATAATACATTACTTAATATTAGCATCCGTCAAAATTTTGAAATGCTAGGTCTTAGTCCTGATGCCATAGATATGATAGCAAGTGTTGATGCATTTACAGGTGCACTAATTGATTTATCTTACAATGAAGTGTTGCAGGAGGATTATCCAGAAAATTTCTCTTATCTTTACAGAATTGCTGGTGGCAATGTAAATTTGCCAAATGCATTTTATAAATCTCTAACATCGAAATCACCTAAAGAATATAAAATACCTCAGAATGAACTGGGAAATGTGACTTGGAAAAAAGGTAGTCAAGTATGGGGAATATATAAAGCTGAAAATGAAAAAAATGTTGTATTGAGATACAAAGGTAATAATATTAAAGGAGAAGCTACAGAAGCATTTGATTATGTTATTTGTGCAATTCCATTTACAACACTTTCAACCATGGATATTTCACCTTTCTTTAGTAATAGAAAAATGCAAGCAATAAGGGAAATAAACTATGTAGATGGGCATAGAGCTCTGCTGTTGTGTAAAAAGCGTTTTTGGGAAGAAGATGCGGATTATGGAAGGATTGTAGGAGGTGTAAGTAATACGGATTTATCTATAACAAATATATTGTATCCTTCAGATCATGCTTTAACTGGAGCTAATCCAAATGAACCAGGGGTATTAATAGGTTCATACAATTTAAACAAGTATGCTACACATATAGGAGCTATAAAGGGAGAGGCTCACATACAGCAAGTTGAAAGGCAGGTTGAGCAAGTTCATGGTCTTCCTAGAAATTATCTAAATTCCATAGTAATGAAGTCGAAATTTATTCATTGGAATGAAGAAGAATGGTTTAGGGGAGCCGTAGCATTTTTTACACCAGAACAAAAAAGAATTTTTTCATATAATATTTTAAAACCAGAGTATGATAATAGGGTATTCTTTGCAGGAGAACATGCATCTGCAACCCATGGTTGGATGCAAGGAGCCCTATACACTGGAAAATTGGCTGCCAATAGTTTAGCTCGCAGTGTCAAGGCTGAAGGAAAAATGTAAGAGCATATATTTAAATCAAATCTCGCATATGCAAAACTTTAATTTAATATAAAAAGCATATGTAAGCGAAGTAACTTTCAACTGTATTCCGGCTGATATATGCTGTGAAGGAAAACTCACTTTATTAAGAAGTTCTAATGCTTGAGATATTGAAAAATGGCTACCTCCTCAAATGCGACGTCCTGTCGCTTTCGGAGCTTTTGCCTTCCTGGCAAAAATTACGCCATTTTTCAATATCTCAAGCAAAGAACTTCTAAAATTTGTTCGAATCTTCCTTCACAGTATATATCAGTCTCCATACAGTTGAAAGTTACTTCTTAGTGCATTACGTGCATTTATAATACTTTCTGATATGACTCTAATAAAAAGTGTAGCTTTCATAATACTTAGTAACTAGTTTATGTATAGTTCAGCTATTTTAATAATATCCTATGGCGCAGCCTACACCTTAATATTTAGGCGTTGTAAGTTATGATTATAAATATAATTTGGCTTATTAAAATTACTTATAACAATTTAATTATGTGCATATATTTGAAGTCACTAGTTTGGATCTTAACTTTTATGCAGTGATATATGATAAGGGTGTCATCACATTAGCTAAATTGTTTTAGAATAATTAAAACATTTAGCCGTGATGACACCCTTATCATATATCACGGAGTAAAAGTTAAAATCCAAACTTCCACTGCATCTTGTGTCGCATAATTTTTAAACTGCTAAAGTTAAGTCTTTAATAAAGGTCATATTGTACTAAGAAATTTAGTAAGTATTATAGTGAAAATGTTTCAGGTTCAGCAGTGAAAGAAGAAATAGTAGCTGTTCCTTTAGTAAAGTATAAAACTGCGAAAATTCCATCATCAACATTGTACATGGATTTTAAAGATGGAACAGCTTCAAGTGCTAATTCTTTCACTTCACGTCTATCATCATTTGCAACTTCTCCAGTAACACGAATCCATTGACCCTTTTTATTCATACCACTAATTTCAACTTTAGGATTTTCCATCATTTGTTTAAAACATTTTTTTGTATTATTTGAAACAATATATAATTTTCCTTCGTATTCAAATACAGCACCAAAAGGTCTTACTCTTGGTTGATCACCTTCATTAGTTGCTAGGTAAAAGGTACCGCTTTCTTTTAAAAATTCTAATGCTTTTTTCATGATTATTGCTCCTCTCATATATGTATGTTAAAATTGATTATGCATTAATAATACCATGTACAATAAAAATAACAAGTACGATTTTTTATAGATGTAAGTATATGAAAGATACTGAAGGAGGAGATTTAATGGAGGATTCTAATAGTCTTTTTGGGAAATGTCCATATTTTACAGCACAAAAAGTATTTTCGGGAAAATGGTCAATTTTAATTATGTATCATTTGGATGAAGGAGTACTGCGTTATGGGGAATTACAAAGGAGAATGGATGGTATCACCCAGGGAACACTAACAAAGCAATTGAGGATGTTAGAAGACTTTGGATTGGTTAAACGACATATTTATTCAGAAATTCCACCTAAAGTGGAGTACTCGTTAACTGATTTGGGAAAAGCATTTAGACCAGTGCTAAAAGAGTTCAGAATTTGGGGTGATAAGTATATCGAATATATTAAAAATAAATAGATATCAATATAATTATGGCAAATAATCTTTTTGGAGTTGTTACACTAAGAATAAACAGTGCAATGTATGGTGTTATTTTTTAATTTATAAAATAACATATTGTAGATCAAGTGATTAGTGTAACAGCTATCTTTTTTAAGTTTTTAGTAAATTAAGGAATAAGTTTATTTTTATAAAATTCTGTAGTGAAATCAATAAAACGCTTAGTGGCTTTAGTAACATATCTCTTTTTATTATAAGCAATGGCAACGCCACGCTTTGGCATAGGGCATTTTAATTTGTAAAAGCGAAGATTTTCTGCATCTGGAGAGCATTTTATAAGAGTATCTGCAATAAAAACTGCTCCAAGTCCTTTTGAAGCAAATTCAAAGGAAGTCATCTGTTGATTGAAAGACATTTTTACTAATGGAGTAATGTTATAATAATGAAAGATAGCCTTTGATCTTCCAAAAATTTCATTTGTAGGCTCTGGTAAAAGAAAAGGAAAGTTTTCCATATTGTATAGATCAATAGCTGGCTGCTTTTTAGAAAGGTGTTTATTTTTTCTAATTTCCTTGGATGTCATGCCGCAAGCAAAAATTTTTTTGTCTACAGGAAGATTCAAAGGTATACCAAGTAAAATTTGATTTTCAAATAAAGGAATGGACTGAAATATTTCTTCTTGAAACCAATCAGTATCTAAAATTAAGTCAATACTTCCATCTGCCAGCATGTTTTTAAGTACAGGAAGAGATGCTTCCTTTGCAGCAATTTCTATGCCTGGATATTGATTTGAAAATTCAACAATAAGTTCAGGAAGCAAATAGGTCATAGATATGATAGCACCACCAATTCTAATTTTTCCAACTTTAACTTCATTTAAGTTTTGAAAGTAATCAGCACATTCCTGTTCCATGGATATAATTTTTTCTACTTTATCAATATATATCTGTCCTGCGGCTGTTAATTTTAGTGGAGATGTTTTTCGTTCAAATAAAGGCTGACCAAGTTCTTGTTCCAATTTACGAATTGCAATACTTAAGGCTGGTTGTGTTATATGCAAGTTTTCTGCTGCCTTTGAGAAACTTCCAGATTTGTATATTTCATAAACATAATTCATATTTTGAAACAATTTTATCACCCCTGTATAAATTAAATTTATATGTATAGTAAAATATATAAATTTGATTATATAACAAAAGGATGATAATATCAACTCATCAATAAAACTTATGAGGAGATTAAAAATGATTGAGTATATTATCATATGTCCATTAGTTTTTTTTGCTGGTTTTGTAGATGCAATTGCAGGTGGTGGGGGACTTATATCCATTCCGGCATTCATGATTTCAGGAGTTCCAGTTCATTTGGCTATTGGTACAAATAAATTGAGTTCAAGTATGGGTACAACTATAGCTACATATCGCTATGCTAAAAATGGATATATAAAAATGAAATTGGCAGCTTGTAGTGCTGCTTGTGCATTATTGGGGTCACCAATTGGTGCAGAGATTGCCTTAAAAATTAGTGATTTTTACTTTAAAATTTTGATGCTAGCTATATTGCCAATTACTGCTTTCTATGTTTTGCGTAAACGCAATTTTAAAGATAATGAAGACATTAAAACATTATCTACTACTAAAACCTATTTAATATGTATGCTTATAGCATTCTTTGTAGGATTGTATGATGGCTTTTATGGACCTGGGGCAGGAACATTTTTACTATTACTGCTTACTGGTATTGCACATTTGGGGTTAAATCTTTCAGCAGGAACCACGAAAGCTATTAATTTATCTTCAAATGTGGCAGCACTTATTACCTTCATTATAAATGGAAAGGTACTTCTTATTTTAGGATTAGTTGCAGGCTTATTCAATATTTTAGGAAATTATATTGGTGCTGGTTATTTCACCAAAAAAGGCACAAAAATAGTAAGACCTATTATTATGACTGTATTGACTATATTCTTTGTTAAAGTATTATTTGACATATTGTCTGTGTAATTTTGATTTGTTACAAAAATCAAGGATACATTAAATTGGGGAATTTAATGTATCCTCGACTTTTATATAAATCTTTAAGGTTTAGGGTAACAAATTAATATTTTAGCACTCTTTATTAGTATATTTAGTATGAAGTAATTTGTGTGCTTTTTCACTATTTGGTTTACCTAAGAATTCATCATACAGCTTAATTATAGCTGGATTTTCATGAGATTTTCTTAAAGGTTTATTTCTATCTTCTTCATATAAAGCATTCATTCTGTCTTTTAAAATTTCATATTTTCCATGGATATATGGTTGACCGCCGCCATCTATACATCCACCAGGGCAAGCCATTATTTCGATTATTTGATAATCAGCTGTGCCTTCTCTAATTTTATTTAGAAGTTTACGTGCATTTCCAAGACCACTTGCAATAGCAGCTTTTACTTCCATATCTTTTATTTTTATTGAAGCTTCTTTTATTCCATCTAAACCACGAACAACTTCAAAATCTACATTATCTAGCTTTTCTCCAGTAATCCATTCATAAGCTGTACGAAGAGCAGCTTCCATAACACCACCTGTTACTCCAAATATAACAGCAGCACCAGTGGATTCGCCAAGAAGACTGTCGAAATCTTCATCTTGAAGCCTTTCAAAATTTATTCCTGCTTCTTTGATCATTTTTGCAAGTTCTCTAGTACTTATAACAATATCCACATCACTATTCATTTCAGGTCTTGCAGCTTCGTATTTTTTAGCAAGGCAAGGCATAACTGAAACTAATATGATGTCTTTAGGGTCCATATTCATTTTTTCAGCAAAATAAGTTTTAGCTACAGCACCAAACATTTGTTGAGGTGACTTACAGCTGGATGGAGAATCAAGTAAATCACTAAATTCATGTTCAATAAAGTTTATCCATCCAGGACAGCAGCTTGTAAGCATTGGAAGCTTGCCGCCATTTGTAATTCTATCCATAAGCTCTGTTGCTTCTTCCATTATAGTTAAATCAGCAGCAAAATCTGTATCGAAAACTTTATCAAAGCCTAAAGAACGAAGTGCTGCAACCATTTTACCTGTAACTGGTTTTCCAAGTCCTAAACCAAATTCTTCTCCAAGAGCTGCTCTTACAGCTGGTGCAGTTTGTACTATAACAAGTTTACCTTCAGTGTTTAATGCATCCCAAACCTTAGCTGTGTTGTTAACTTCTGCTAAAGCACCTGTTGGACAGACTGCCACGCATTGACCACAGAATGTACAGTTTGTGTCTATCATTGCAGTACCAAAAGCAGGAGATACAACAGTGTCAAAACCTCTGCTTACTGCAGACAATGCAGAAACAGTTTGAATTTCGCTGCATACAGTTTCACATCTTCTACATAATATACATTTATCTAAATCACGAACTATGGAAGGACTAGAAGTATCCTTTGCATAAGTTGACATTTCACCTTTATATTTAATTTCACGTATTCCCATATCAGCTGCTAAAGCTTGAAGTTCACAGTTAGTGTTCTTTTCACAAAGCAAGCAGTTTTGTGGGTGGTCTGAAAGAATAAGTTCTACTACATTTCTACGAGCTTTTATTGCTTTTATGGAATTAGTTTTTACTACCATACCTTCAGTTACAGGAGTAGTACATGCAGGAGCAAGATTTCTTCTGCCTTCTACTTCTACTACACAAACTCTACATGAACCAGGCTTATTTTCAAATCCGTCGTGAAGCTTTAAATGGCATAAAGTAGGTATTTCTATTTCAAGTAGTTTTGCAGCTTGTAGTATAGTAGCGCCTTTTTCCACCTGCACTTGTTTATTATTTATAGTAAGAGTAACTAAACTCAAAACTTCCACCTCTTTCTCAAAAATTTTGCACAATTATTTTTTTATGATAGCATCTACTGGGCATCCACTGAAGCATGCTCCACATTTTACACACTTGCTTTGATCTATAGTGTGAACTTGTTTAACCTTACCACTAATACAATTTACAGGACAGTTCCTCAAGCACTTAGTACATCCGATACATTTATCTGTAATTTCATATTTAAGTAAGTTCTTACAGACACCTGCTGGACAAGATTTTTCTTTTACATGAGCTTCATATTCGTCAGCAAAGTATTTCATTGTACTTAATATAGGGTTAGGTGCAGTTTGTCCAAGACCACAAAGAGAAGTATCTTTTATAGTTTGTGCTAACTCTTTTAACTTTTCTAAGTCATCTTCAGTACCTTGTCCGTTAGTTAGTCTTGTCAATATTTCTAATAAGCGTTTATTTCCAATTCTACAAGGTGTACATTTTCCGCAAGATTCTTCTACAGTAAATTCTAAATAGAATTTAGCTATATCAACCATACAGTTATCTTCATCCATAACAATCATTCCGCCAGAACCCATCATAGAGCCTATGGAAGTTAAGGATTCATAATCTATAGGAATATCTAAATTTGAAGCAGTTATACATCCACCAGAAGGTCCTCCGGTTTGTACTGCCTTAAATTTACGTCCATTTTTAATACCGCCACCTATGTCATAAATTATTTCTCTTAAAGTTGTACCCATAGGAACTTCTACAAGACCTACGTTATTTATTTTACCAGCTAATGCAAAAACCTTTGTTCCTTTAGAAGTTGCAGTACCTATAGAACTGTACCATTCAGCACCATTATTTATTATAGCTGGAATATTTGCTAAAGTTTCAACATTGTTTACGCAAGTTGGTTTATCCCAAAGTCCGCTTTCAGCAGGGAATGGTGGTTTGTTTGTAGGCTCACCGCGGCAGCCTTCTACAGAATGAATTAAAGCCGTTTCTTCACCGCACACAAAGGCACCAGCTCCATATCTTATATCTATATTGAAGCTGAATTCTGTTCCTAAAATCTTATCACCTAGAACACCATATTCAATAGCTTGGTCAATAGCTGTTTTAAGTCTGTTAACTGCAAGAGGATATTCTGCTCTTATATATATAACACCCTTTGAAGCACCAATAGCATACCCTGCAATAGCCATAGCTTCCAATACACTGTGAGGGTCACCTTCTAGTATGGAACGATCCATGAATGCACCAGGGTCTCCTTCATCAGCATTACAAATTATATATTTTTGATCAGCATCATAAGCTTTAGCAAAGGACCATTTTTTACCTGTAGGGAAACCTCCGCCTCCTCTTCCTCTTAATCCTGAATCTATAATTAATTTTATAACATCATCAGAGCTCATTTTTGTAATACATTTTGCAAGGGCCAAATATCCCTTAGTTGCAATACTTTCAGTTATATCTTCAGGATTTATAAATCCACAGTTTCTAAGTGCAATTCTATGCTGCTTTTTATAGAAGGACATTTCATCCTGTCTTTTTACTTTTTCATTTATAGATGGTTCTTCATATAAAAGATTTTCTAATACTTTTCCCTTTAATAAATGCTCATTAACTATATCAGAAGCATCTTCAGGTGTAACATGAACATAAAATACATTGTCAGGGCTTATTTTTACAATTGGTCCTTTTTCACAGAAACCGAAGCAGCCTGCAATTTCAACAGTAACCTCTTCTGAAAGACCAGCTTTTTCAACTTCTTCTTTTAAACTAGATACAATTACATCACCTTCTGCGGATTTACAGCCTGTTCCTCCACAAACAGTTACATAACGTTTACATCTTTTGTTTTCAACAGCAATTTCTTCTTCTTCGGATGCTTGTCTTATTTTTAAATTTTCTGAATACTTCAAGCATGATTTTTGGAGTTCTTCATAAGAATTGATTTTATTCAATGTCCTTTCCCCCTATTCCTTATATTCATCTAAAATTTTATCTACCATTTGTTTGGTAAAATGACCATAAACTTTATCATTAACAGTTACTACAGGAGCAAGTCCGCAAGCACCTACACATCTTAAAACTTGAATAGTAAATTTACCATCTGATGTAGTTTCGCCAACTTTGATATTTAATTTTTTTTCAAATCCTTCAAGCACATCTCCTGAGCCTTTAACAAAACATGCAGTTCCCATGCATATATTTATAACATATTTTCCAGTTGGTTCTTCAGTGAAATAAGAATAAAATGTGACTACCCCATTAACTTTAGATATAGGTAGATCTAATTTTTTTGCTACAAATTTTTGCACATCTTTTGATAAATATCCAAATAGATTTTGAGCTTTATGGAGAACTGAGATTAGTGATCCTTTTTTTTCTTCAAGGTTATCTATGAATTGTTCGAGTTCGTTAAAATATTGTTTTTCTAAATTATCACAACACACTAAGGTATACCCCCTCTGAATGTACAATTTTTTTATATGTTTAAATTATATCAAACTTTTTCAAAAAATAAAGGGTTTTTTCAAAAAAAACTATATAAAATTTTTCAATAAAAGTATTAAATTATACAAATCATAAAAATACAAAGGTATTCAAAGAATAATAATGCAAAATTCGACAAATAAAATATTGTTAAATATATAATTTTTTAATATTTATGATAAATTAGAAATATTTTAGTTTTTGTGTTAATAATGAAAACAATATACTATTTTAAAAAATTTATAATTTATAATGAAAAAACGTTTATTGTATATTATAATAAGTGATATGTAACTATGTAAGGAGGTATACATTTGAAGTTTGAAAATATTTTAACAGCAGCTTTAATTTTTGCATCTATTATTCAATTTTATTTATCTTTTATTAAAGGAAGAAGCAGAGAAGATGATTATGGTACTATGCTGCTTAAATTGAATATGGATATGGTTAAAAGAAAGTTTTTAGCAGCATTACTTATTGGTATATGTGTTTATTTTGTCTATGTTATTATAAAAAATAATTTTTCAGTATTAGGAATATTTATAGTAATGTATTTTCTTTTAAGTATATATGATTTTAGTAAAATAAAAATTATAACTTCTAAGGGGATAGGACAGAAAAGTTTCTATAGTAATTCCTATTATAATTTTACTAAATGGAGTGAAATTACAGATTGGCAGTGGTCCGAAGAAAAGAAAAATTTACTTTTAATTAAAATCCAAAAGAAAGACATGGTATTAAATAAGGAATGGAATGTTTTGAATTTTGAAAAGGAAGAGATAAGCAAACTTTTTGAAGATAATGTAAGAAGTAAGGGACTTCCTAGTTAATCGAAACTTCGAAATTTAAAAATAATGCGACACAAGGATGCAGTGGAAGTTTGAATTTTAACTTTTAGTCCGTGATATATGCTAAGTGTGTCATCACGGCTAAATGTTTTAATTATTCTAAAGCTCGAAATTTTTGAAAGCCTAAGAACTTTGTCAAACTCGGTCCCCTCAAACAGGACTAAAGTTCTAAGGCTTTCGAAAATTTTGAGCTAAGAATAATACTAAAACAATTTAGCTAATGTGATGACACACTTAGCATATATCACTACCTAAAAGTTAAAATCCAAACTAGCAAGTTTAAGTGTACGCACCTAATTACATTATTATAAGTAGTTTTAGTAAGTGAAAATTATATTTATAATCATAACTTATAATGCTTAAAAATTAAAGTTAAGCCTGTTGATAGGCTAATATATTTCATTTAAAAGTCAGTTGCTTTCTATATTTATAGAAATACCTTAAAAGAAATTTATTATTTTTGCAGCTGCGCCATAGAATATTATTAAAATAGCTGAAATATACATAAACTATATCACAGTATTATGTGTATACGTAATGCACTAAGAAGTAACTTTCAACTGTATGTAGACTGATATATGCTGTGAAGGAAGATGCGAACGAATTTTAGAAGTTCTTTGCTTGAGATATTGAAAAATGGCGTAATTTTTGCCAGGACGGCAAAAGCTCCGAAAGCGACAGGACGTCGCATTTGAGGAGGTAGTCATTTTTCAATATCTCAAGCATTAGAACTTCTTAATGAAGTGAGTTTTCCTTCACAGCATATATCAGCCGGAATACAGTTGAAAGTTACTTCGCTTACATATGCTTACGTCGCAATGTGCTTATATTAAGTCAAATTTTATATATGCCATAGTTGACAAGTATCAACTATTTAGAGTTTATATTCAGTATATCCTTAATAACTTCTCCACCTATTATCATACCTGCTACTGGTGGAACAAAAGAAATGCTTCCTGGTATTTGTCTTTTGGCTGCACATTTTTTTGTGCCTCCAGTGCAAACACAACCTTCTTTACAAGTTACAACTTCTTCATAATTAGGTTTTATAGGAACTTCTTCTGAATAAAGAACCTTTAAGTCTTTAATACCTCTTTTTCTAAGTTCATATCTCATAACTTTTGCTAAAGGACATATTTTTGTATCATATATATCAGCTATTTTAAATTGGGTAGGGTCTAATTTGTTTCCTGTACCCATACAGCTTATTATATCTATGTTATGATTTTTACACCATACTATTAAGGATAATTTTGATGAAACTGTATCAATAGCATCAACTACATAATCTGCATCTAAAGGTATTATGTCTTCTATGTTATCCTCTTTTATAAAAGTTTGATGAATTTCTACTTTACATTCTGGATTTATCTTTAAAGCTCTTTCTTTTATAACTTCAACTTTAGATTTACCTATAGTATCAAAATTGGCATGTATTTGTCTATTCAAATTAGTTAGACAAACAGTATCATCATCTACTAATATAAGATGTCCGATGCCACCTCTTACCAAGGCTTCAAAAGAAAAGCTTCCTACTCCACCTAATCCTAAAATAACTACAGTACTATTTTTTAGCTTTTCTAAAGAATCACGTCCTATTAATAATTCTGTTCTTGAAAGTGAATGTTGTTTCATTTTATTTAAGCTCCTTTGATTATAGATTACGGCATGGGGTATAAGTTAACTAAACTAATATTCATGTTATATTTGAACATATGTGAATTCAGTTTCACTTGATAGTATATAATACTATGAATAAATGTCAATAATACAACTCACTATTTAGGCAAAATATTTTTAGCTAATTTTCAAATAGGATTTATTTTCATAGTTTAATAAATTATAATTAAATTATTAAACCAAATTTTATAATGTGTTATGGTTATAACAATTGTAATTTTAGATTTAAGGGAACTTTTTTATTAAGTTTATTAATTATAACTGTATAATATTTGAATAAGCGCAAAATGGTATGAACAAATAAAAATATTGGGGTGATAAGAGAACTATGAAGAAGTTATCAAAGAAGTCCTATATTATCATTGCCATTAGCATTATTACATTTATATATACTACAGGAATGTACAAATATAGAAAGCCAGTTATCATACACAAAACGTTTAGTAATGTACTTGTAATAAAGTCAGGTATTCAAAGTACAGTAAATGCTGAGATAAATGGGAAAATATATAGAGGGATATATAGTGGTTCCATAATTGATTTAAATCTTCATTTTACAAATAGAATAGAAGGAAAAATTATAATAGATGGTAAGGAGTATAGCTTTAAAGGCTTTAATGGAGAATCTAAGCTTATTAATATATTAGGTAATGTATATGATAATACCCAAAATGCTTCAGTTGTTTTTTGGTTTAAAATGAAGGATTTAGATTCTATTGAATTATTAAGCCATGATGACTCTAAACTCAAATAGAGATAAATTACGTTTGGTATATGAATCTAACAAAGTTATTAATATGTTATATATAGAAAAGAGTATAAAAAGGAAAGAGGTGAGTTTTAGTGAGAGTTTAGTACTTATTATACACTCTCTCACTAAAGATAAACAATGAATGAAGTTAAAATAGGTTTGTGTCAGATGATGGTAGAGAAGACTTCTAAACAAGATAATATTAAAAAGGCTAGAATTATGATAAATAATGCAGTAGATCAAGGAGCTGAAATTGTAGCGCTTCCGGAGATGTTTAACTGTCCATATAACAACAAACATTTTAGGGAATATGGAGAAAGCTCCTTAAAAGATGAGACTTTAAGTATGCTTTCAGAAGTTTCTAAAGAGAAAAATATATATTTGGTAGGTGGTTCTATTCCTGAGCTTCATGAAGGAAAAGTATATAATTCATCTTTTATATTTAATAATGAAGGAAAATTGATTGGTAAACATAGAAAAATGCATCTATTTGATATAGATATTAAAAATAAAGTAAAATTTAAAGAATCAGAAGTATTAACACCAGGAGATAAAGCCACAATTATAGATACTAAGTGGGGAAAAATGGGGGTAGCTATTTGCTATGATATAAGGTTTCCAGAACTTATAAGAATTATGGCACTTGAAGGTGCTAAAGTAGTATTTATACCTGCTGCATTTAATATGACTACAGGTCCTGTTCATTGGGATCTTTCATTTAGAGCTAGGGCTTTAGATAATCAAATTTATATGGTAGGAGTATCACCAGCTAGAAATGTGAATTATTCTTATGTAGCATATGGAAATTCTTTATTAGTTGATCCTTGGGGGAAAATAATAAATAAGCTGGATGAAAAGGAAGGAATATTAGTGCAAAGTATAAATTTAGATTACATAGATGAAGTTAGAGAATCACTTCCTTTACTAAAGCATAGAAGAACAGACTTATATAAAATAGATTACGAAATTAAACAGAAATGATTTTAAGGTGAAGTAAATGATTATGATGATAATTACAATTATGGTTTCCTTTTTATGTGGTTCAATCCCAACAGGATATTTAATTACTAAAAAATTTCGTGGAGTTGATATAAGAACTAAAGGTAGTGGAAATATAGGCTCCACAAATGTAAAAAGAATTGTAGGGGCTAAATTATCAATCCTTACTCAAATAGTAGATATAACCAAAGGAATAATTCCTATAATTTTAGCTATGTATTTGGCAAAAACTACAAAATTGCCAATACCCACAAATGAATATCTCTCTATTATTGCAATAGTAGTAGTTTTAGGACATGATTTTACTCCTTTCCTTAAATTTAAAGGGGGTAAAGGAGTAAATACAACTGTTGGTGCATTTATTTTTGTAGCACCACTTCCAACACTAATTGGAGTAGCAGTTCATTTTATATTGCGCTTATTTACCAAAGTAGTGTCTATTAGGTCAATTGCAATAGGTATTACAATACCTGTTATGTGTATTATTATGAATCTGTCTATTTCCATAGCAGTTTCTGCGTTATTTGCGTGTATTTTAATGATATTTAGGCATAAAGATAATCTAATGAGAATAATACATAATGAAGAAGAATAGTTATGTGATAGCTGTTA
Organism: Clostridium drakei; assembly: GCF_000633595.2. Taxonomy (GTDB): domain Bacteria; phylum Bacillota; class Clostridia; order Clostridiales; family Clostridiaceae; genus Clostridium_AM; species Clostridium_AM drakei. The sequence continues at coordinate 107,729 of NZ_JIBU02000014.1, forward strand.
ATTTTACTATAAATCTTTCACTCTTCCAAGTGAGAGATTTATTTTTTTAAAAAGAAGCTGTTGCACTAATTTTTTAATACAACAGTTTCTTTGTTTCTATAAATTTATTTTTAATTTATATTTCCCAACAAGATCTATATTTTTCTATAAGCTTTATAAAACCATTATTTAATTTTTCATTTTTATCCATACGTTCTTCTTTAAGCTTTTCAACTTTTTTTTGCATGTCTTTTATTTTTTTGAATTCTTCATCTGCCTTTTTCTTTCGCTCAGAAGCATCTAAAAGGGCCTGTTGAGTTTCTTTACTTGGAGATAATTGAGCTTGCTTTTCAGCTGCATCAAAGTTATTTGTAGCATCATTTTTTTCTGCTACGATGTTGCCTATATTTATATTTATATTTAATATTTCAGTATCAATGTTTTGAATTTCTTTGTTAATTTTATTATAAAAATCTCTTTCTACTCTTATGCATTCCTTTTGACATGAAGTCAATTCACTCATAAGTTTATCCTCCTTTTTTAGTACATTTTATGTAAAATGCTAATTATTGTTACAACACAAATATAGTATGTGATATGAATAGTAAGAAAACAAAAAAAACTGTGATAAGTAAACTCTGTTCTTGCCAAATTTTCTTATGCAAGTATTTACCATGACATTGTAAGGGTGGTTCGGAAATGAAAGAGAGCTGTATTGGCTAAGGTGTACATAATTGAATTGTTATCTGCAGTGACTTGGTTTATAGTATATTGGGTAATGTGAGGGAAAGTTATACTTCCTTCAAAACAGAAATGACGCAATCTATTGGATAGCGTCATTTTTTATAATTTCAATAATTTTATCGGCTGTTTCTGAAATGGAAATATCGCTTGTATCAATTTTTATGGTATTCATGTTTTCATATAGAGGGATGCGATTTAAACCAGCATCCAAAGCTTCTTTTTCTCTTAAATTATTTTTTATATCCTTTGATACTCTTTTTATAAAACTGGTTTCATTGCAAATAAGGGTTATCTTAATTACTTCAAATTCTAACCCGTCAAGTTTACTTAAAATCATTTCAAATATTTCTTCTAGGTGTATTACCCAATTGAATATTACGTATTCATAAGATGAATTCGTTAGAAAATTTTTTAAAAGATGAGTTATGTTATCCATAACCATTGACTTATTTTCTTCATTTGCAATAAAAGGGTTCATCATCCAGCACCAATCACCATCAAGCCATACTGAATTTTCTAGTTTTTTATACAATGCTTTGCTAGTTGCGGTTTTTCCAACTCCCATAGTTCCATTTATAATAATTAATTTTTTCATTGGTTGCCCCCTTGAATTAAGCTGATTTTTAATATTATTATATAACAAACTTCTACTTCGAATAGGTTAACTATGCTTATTAACATATTATAGCATAATTGATTTGTTATGGAAAATAGATAACACTTTTAATTCAATAAATGAATAATTATTTAAGCACACAATCAATATAAAATTAATTTTGAATTATCAGATAATATATGCATTATGAATAAACTAATATAAAAAGTTCATTCATAATGTAAATTGTTTTTTAGTAGAATATGTCGTAAAGTATTCATAAGAGATGAATATACGTATTTAATGTAGGTTTATTGTAATCATAAAATTATAGTTGATTCTCAATAGATAGTGTTTAATTTAGTTAAAATCCAATTAAAATATAAATACCCTATATTTTATTGTGAATTCTCCCCATAAACTATACAGATTAAAAATCTGATAGTGGAAAGGGGAGTCTTTTTTTATTTCAATAAAATGAAAGAGATAGCTTTGAAATTCTTGTTTCTATAATAATTATCCGCTTTAATATACGAATTAACAAATAATAAATGTTTAGTAATAAAACATATTGTTTTTTGAAAATTATATTTATTTTTAATGCAATTGATGTTATAATTTATTCAATGTTACAAAGTTATACAAAAAGGGGGGAGTTAATGAAACTTACAAATGTAGTTTTATGCAGAAATATTCTTTGAATAATGTAAGTTTGGAATGGGGTAACATGTAAGTGAATTTTTTATAATGATAAAATTATATTAAAGAAAGGGGATATGCTTATAGGATCATTTTTGATATGTAAGCATAAATAAGTATATGATTGATAATAAAGCATTTTATAAATTAAGTTATGGGTTATATATAGTAAGTTCTGTTTTGGATGGTAAATTAAATGCACAAATTGCTAATTCAGTTTTTCAGATAACATCAGATCCAGCTATGGTTGCAGTGAGTATTAACAAACAAAATTTAACTCATGAATATATACAAAAAAGTAAATTGATAGGAGTTTCTGCATTATCAGTGGAAACACCTATGGATTATGTAGCAAGATTTGGATTTAGATCAGGAAGAGATACAAATAAATTTGAAGGTATATCGTATAAATTAGGAGAAAGTGGTGTACCAATAATTGAGGATAGTATAGCATCTTATTTTGAATTGCAAGTTGAAAAGGAAGTTGATGTTTTTACTCATACAATATTTGTTTGTAAAGTGTTAAATGCAGAATTACTTAAGGATATAGACTCCATGACATATCAATATTATCAAGATATAAAACGTGGTAAAATATCTAAAACTCCAATATCTCAAAACGAAAATAAAACTGAGCCTATAAAGTCAACAAGTTCTGCACCAAAATATAAATGTACAATATGCGGATATATTTATGATCCAGCTGTTGGAGATCCTGATTCAGGAATTTTGCCAGGAACTCCATTTAAAGATATACCAGATAGTTGGGGATGTCCAATTTGCAGAGTGAATAAAGAAAGTTTCGAAAAGATAGAATAAAGTATTTTGTATGTTGAAGCTAATATATATTAAAAAGTCATAATATTATAAGCATATTACGACGCAAAGGTGCAGTGGAAGTTTGGATTTTAACTTTTACTCTGTGATATATGATAAGTGTTTCATCACGGCTAAATGTTTTAATTATTCTAAAGCTTGAAGA
>NZ_JIBU02000014.1:110882-111087 GCF_000633595.2 Clostridium drakei
TAGTAACTTCAAGTGTACGCACGTAATTAAATTGTTATAAACCGATTTAGTATTTGAAAGCTATATTCAACCGTAACATTTATAACACTTAAAGCCAAGGCGGAGCCTGCTGTTAGGGTAATACATTTAGATTAAAAAGCAATTGCTTTCTATTCTGTTGAAATGTCTTAAAAGAGAATTATTATTTATGTGATTGAAAAACATA
>NZ_JIBU02000015.1 GCF_000633595.2 Clostridium drakei
AACTTCTTAATGAAGTGAGTTTTCCTTCACAGCATATATCAGCCGGAATACAGTTGAAAGTTACTTCGCTTACATATGCTTACGTCGTAATATTTTTATACTATTCATTAATTCAAAAGATTACTTGTCCATATTTTGTTTTTCTAAGTTTAAAAGTTGCTCTTTCATCTCTAAACCACCTGCATAACCAATTAAATTACCATTGGAGCCAATAACACGATGGCAGGGAATAAAAATAGCAATGGGATTTTTATTATTAGCCATGCCAACTGCACGACAAGCATTTATATTACCTATATTTTTTGCTATGTCCTTGTAACTGCAGGTTTTACCATATGGAATTTGCTGCAATGCATTCCATACTTTTTGTTGAAATTCTGTTCCTTCAGGTGCTAGGGGCAAATCAAAAATTTTTCTAGTTCCATTTAGATATTCTTGGAGTTGTTTAAATGCTTTTTTTATTAATGGGGTTTCAAGTACAGTTGCATCAGGAAAAGTAATTTCTCCAAGATGCATATGAGTAATAGATGAGCCATTTTCAACAATGCTTATTTTACCGATTTTTGTTTCATAGCAGAACATATTTTTCATAAGTAATACCTCCATATCTATGGTTATTCCATAGATATATTTTACTATATTAAAATGCTGTTGTCTTTCAAAATATTTTTTTAACATATATAAAAAATTTCCATTAATAATGAGCATAAATCAGTGGATTCTTATTGAAATTAAATATTTTTGATGCAAAGATGGAGATTTTCGTTTTTGTTGTCCAGATGTGGATGTAATAAATGTTTTTCGAATTGAGAAAATAAATGATTAGTATAGATAGAGGCAAAGATTGACAACTATTTGTGAAAATGTTATATTCAATATAACTCGGAGGGTTTATGTAACCGGATAAGAGATTTAATTTCTTATCCGGTTTTTTTATATAAGGGGGAAGATAAATGGCGAAAACAGTTATTCGTGGAACACAGAAGTATTTGGGAGTTAAAGGACTTATTATATTTATTGCAGTTATGAATATGTTTATTCCTCTATCAATTGATTTATATTTACCATCATTACCTACTATGGGGGAATATTTTAATGCATCATCTTCTATTGTAAATTTAACATTGGTTTGTTTTTTCTTTTTCTTTGCAGTAGGTATTTTCATTTTTGGACCTTTTAGCGACAAGTATGGTCGAAAACCTATATTAATTATTGGAATTTTAATTTACACTATTGCTAGTGGGCTTTGTGCTGTGTCAAGCACCATTTATCAATTAATCGCATTTCGTATCGTCCAAGCCTTAGGAGCAGGAAGTATTATAGTGGTTTCAATGGCACTAATTAAAGATTGTTTCAATGGAGAAACTAGGGACACTATATTAGCTGTGGTTCAAGGTATGTCTGTTATAGCACCAATGGCTGCACCTATAATAGGAGCAATTATATTGAAATTTGGTAATTGGAGAGATACATTTTTGGTATTGATGATTATAGGAATTTTAAATTTAATTGCAGCAATATTATTTGAAGAAACTTTACCAAAAAGTGAGCGTTATAATGGAAGTATAAAAGGATCTATAACTCGTTTGTTTGTAGTGGGAAAAAATCCAGGCTTTATAAGTGTATTAATCATTTTTTCACTATTTATGGCACCATATATGGCTTACATATCAGTATCATCCTATGTGTACGTTAAGTATTTCCACTTAAATGAGCAGGTTTATAGTTATTTTTTTGCTGCTAATTCTTTCTTTGCTATGCTAGGACCTGTTGTTTACTTAAAAATAGCATGTAAAACTACAGTAAAAAAGTTTTCTAATGTATGTTTTTTGATAACGTTAGTTAGCGGAATTTCTTTAATAATGGTGGGAACATATTCTCCATGGTTGTTCTTAATTTCATTTTTACCTTTTACGCTTATTGAAGGTGCTATCCGTCCATTAAGTACGAGTATTTTATTAGAGCAGCAAAAAAAGGATACAGGCTCTGCTAGCTCATTAATAAATGCTGTAGGTACAATTTTTGGAAGTGGAGGTATGTTACTTGGTACCCTAGGTTGGAGTAACGTAGTAGTAGGTATGGGAATTATTTTAATTGGAGCTACCTTAATTGCATTAATTGGCTGGATAGCTTTAGGAAAATCTAAAATTGAGGTAAAAGGAATTTAAATTAAAATAACAAAGAACTCAACTTTCATAGTTTAAGTATAATGTTACATAAGCGCATGTAAGCGAAGTAACTTTCAACTGTATTCCGGCTGATATATGCTGTAAAGGAAAACTCACTTCATTTTAAAGTTCTAATGCTTGAGATATTGAAAAATATCTACCTCCTCAAATGCCACGTCCTGTCGCTTTCGGAGCTTTTGCCTTCCTGGCAAAAATTACGATATTTTTCAATATCTCAAGCAAAGAACTTTTAAAATTCGTTCGAATCTTCCTTCACAGCATATATCAGTCTACATACAGTTGAAAGTTACTTCTTAGTGCATTACGTGTACACATAATACTTATTACCTGTATTTGAAATATTTATATATTTTTTCAACAACCTAAATGATCAATCTCTTTTAAGGTGTTTTTATAAAGTAGAAAGCAAGTATATTTTTACTAAATACATTAGTACAATATCATACTTTGCATTAATTTTTTAACATTATAAGTTATGATTGTGAATATAATTTTTGCTTACTAAAATTACCTATAACAATGCAATTAGGTGCGTACATTTGAAGGTACTAGTTTGAATTTTAACTTTTATGCAGTGATATATGATAAGTGTGTTATCACATTAGCTAAATTGTTTTAGTATTATTCTTAGCTTGAAGTTTTTGAAAGTCTTAGAACTTTAGTCCTGTCTGAGGGAACCGAGTTTGACAAAGTTCTTAGACTTTCAAAAACTTCGAGCTTTAGAATAATTAAAACATTTAGCCGTGATGACACACTTATCATATATCATGGAGTAAAAATTAAAATCCAAACTTCCACTGCACTCTTGCATCGCATTATGCTTATTATATCAAGTTAAAGTTTTGTTTGTTATCATCCAAAATGGCAATTGCTCTAACAGGTGCTCCGTCAGAGTTCTTGAATTTTAATGGGAGTGCACAAAAGGTAAATAAATCATCCCCAATCTCGTCCAAATTGGTTAAGTTTTCAATGATAACTATATTATTTTTGGATAAAAGTTTTTTGTGGATAGTCAAATTTTCGTCTGAAATAGGGTCAATACCTATAACATCTAGACCTACGCCTTTCTTGCTGCTGTTCAATAAATATTCAGCAATTTCTTCTGAGATATAAGGATATTCTCCAAAATAGGAGCTTGTATTCCAATATTTATCCCAGCCAGTATGGAAAAGAATAAATTCTGCTTTTTCTGCCTTTTCTTTTACAGCTTCAATATATTTCATGGTGATTTTTTCTCCATGTCTTAAATCACTACAATCAATAACTAAACCTTTTCCTACAAACTGTTTTGAAGAAAACGAGTCTAGAGTAGTTCCTTGGAAAAATAAATGTGCAGGTGAGTCCATGTGAGTTCCTGTGTGAGAAAACATTGTAATTAAAGTTTCTTTAAAGCCATTTTGTTCATATGTACTTGCAACTTCTAATTTAGGTCTTTCTGTACCTGGATAGACAGGCATATTTTCTGAAATAGTATGTGTCAAATCGATTATATTCATAAAAAGCCCTCACTTTCTTTATAGCAATTATAACATATTTTGTAAATAAAAAATCCTTATTTAGTGTTTGTAAAAAATGATATATTTTTTTATCTATTTATGAAGCGTAATTAAAATTCTATACGTCTAATTTAAGAAAGTTTATTTAAGCTTGAGAACTATTTATCAAGTGATTCTTAGACTCAAGTAGGAGGATTAGAGATGGTAGCGATCGGCTAAAAGAAAAAATATCTTGAATGGATGTTGTTGAAATATGAATGAAGAAATAAAAAGGTTAATGCGCAGCTATGGAAACGATGTGCTGCGAATTGCTTATATATATTTAAAAGATAGGTATCTAGCAGAAGATGCTTTTCAGGAGGTATTTATCAAGGTTTATAAAAATTTTGATAAATTCAAAAATCAAAGTAGTGAAAAAACATGGATTATATCTATTACTATGAATACCTGCAAAGACATACTTAGAGTTTCCTGGTTTAAAAAAGTTGTTATGTTTAAGGACATTAGTGATGATTCAATGTCAGATGTTTGTGAAAATGTAGATACTAAAGTTATAACTAAGATTGAAAATGAAAAATTGTTAAAGGAAGTTATGAATTTACCTCGTAAACATAAGGAAATTATAATTCTTTATTATTATGAAGGATTGTCCACTGGGGATATAAGCAGCATGTTGAAAATACCAGAAGGAACTGTACGCAGCCGGCTTTTTCGAGCTAGAACTGTGTTAAAATCTAATATAGGTGGGAAGATTGAATATGAAGGATAAGTTGGAGAATTTTAAACAAATATCAGATGAAATTCTTGAAGATATTTGTGTAACTGATGAATTAGAAAGAAAAACCTTGGAAAAATGCAATAATAAGAGATTTTTTAAATTAAACCCATTAATTGTTTCTACTATTTCAATTGCTGCTTTAATAGTTACTTTTGGACTATATAATCATTTTTCACATAATACTAATGTTGCTTATAATTCAGTAAAGCATGAAGATGAAAATAATATAAAAAAAGATAAAGAACTTCCCAAAATTGTAGAAAATAAGAAAGAGGATCATTCTAAAGATTCAACTTTAAATGATGAAGAAAAGTATGATTCTGAAACGAAAAATAAAAAAATAAATTCTAATACAATAATTGAAAATACCAAATTACCAGTTGATATTAAAAATACTGATACAGCAATTAAAAAGGTGGATACACCTTCACAAAATTCAAATAATACTAATAATAAATCTTTAAATCCCTCTGAAGATAATTTAAAAAATGCTAAAAATGATATTGATAAAGATGCTGACAAAACTGCTCCACAAGGAGTTAATTTGAGTTGTGTGGAAAGACCTTTAGATATAGAAGCTGCTGAAGAATATTTTGAAGGTAAAATTTTACTTCCTTCTTATGTTCCAAAAGGATTTGCTCTTACTAATATATCTATTCCAGATAATAATGAAAAATGTGTTAAGTTGAGTTATAGTTCTGATGCCTTCTATTTCGAAATATTGCAAAGTAAAAGCTTGTCCAATATGCAAGAAGATAAAATTATATATGTTGGAAACAATAAGGGGTATGAAACTTCTGTTAAAGATGAAAATAACACAAATAGGAAAATCAGCTGGATAAATAGTAATATACAATATACTTTAAGTGGTAATTTACCTGAAAACTCCTTGATAGATATAGCCAAATCCATAAAATAATTATTGATGAAAAGATATGGAGCGTAAATTCTCTTATATACGTCAAAATAGTGAAATCAATAGTGAGAAATAGTAAAAACTATATTGATTTGGAAGGAGATTTATAAATGATTAGAAAAAAATTAATACCTATCTGTATTGCATTAGCTGTATGTGCAGTATCTATGCCTATTTCAGTAAAAGGAGCTGGCATAATTACAGATACAAACTATGTTAGTCAGCAGCCACAGATTTATGATAATATTAAGTTTGAAGTGATAACAGATAATAGTGCTCCAGAAGCTTTAACAAAAGTCATAGACACATATAAGGGGACTGAAGGATTTGTTTATTATTTAGACAGTACTTCAAATAATCTGTATGTGGCTGTTATGTCAGGAGAAAAACCTACTGGTGGTTACAGTATTAAAGTGGATTCTGTAAAGGATGCAGATGGAAAAGCAAATATATTGGTAAAAGAAACAAACCCAGATAAAAATGCATTAGTAAATCAGATGGTAACTTATCCCTATACTATAATAAAGACTCAAGTATCGTCTCCAAACGTAAGTGTAAAAAATTCTTCAGGAAAAGTTTATGATTTGATAGGTGATAAAAAAGGTGATGGAAATTTAATAATAGGTTCTTCTTTCATCTTAGGTCAATTAAAAAATATATATAAAACAAATGATTTTATATTTTTAGAAATTCAAAATGAAAATAATGAATCAGAGCTTTTTTATGTTAATAACAATGATGAATGGAAAAACAAAATAAAGGATTTAAAATTAAATAGTAATGTAAGTGTACAATATGCACTGGGAACTCCGCAAAAATATAATGAAAAATCCGCATTTCCTTTAAGTAAAATAAATTTACCTGTAGATATAAATTGTTTAAAGGATAAAAACTGGCAGGATTTAAAGAGTTACTCAAATGTTTCTCAAAATAAGCAGTGGACAATATGTTTTAATCAACAACTTAAAGAAGAAAATGTAAATGATTTAAATGTATATGTGACAGATAGCAATGGAAATATAATTCCAACAGCAGTACGTTTGTTGGAAGATAAAAAATCTATAAGCATAACTCCATATAAACCTTATGAACTGGGAAAAAATTATTACATTTTTATAACAAATAAAATAAATGGTACTGATAATTCTGCTTTAAAAGGTTTTAGAATGAACTTTCAAATAATGGATAGCTTTATTATAAAATAGAAAACTGAAATGAAAATAGAGTTCCATTAAAGCTTTAAAATATAAGCTTTAATGGGACTTTGTTATATTTTTGAAAAAGGACATACTTCTCTGCAAGTACAGCAGGAATATATAAATCCACCACCAGGAGTTGAGGATATACAGGATTGTCTACATTTCTTTTGAATTATTGTAGTGCCATCTAGTGCAGATTGAGGACAGCATTTTAAACAAAGATTACAGCTTTCAATACACAAATTACGTGATAAAGCATCTGAAGCTAATTCTATATTTGTAATCACTGCTCCAAGATAAAGTCTGTTTCCGTATTTTTCATTTAGTAATAATGTATTTTTACCAATACATCCTATACCACAAGCTTGAGCTGCATGCTTTAGTGACAATATTCCTCTTCCATGTTTGTTTTCTGAATCCCAATATTCATAAGGTTCATCACATGGAATTGGAATTGCCTTGTAACCTTGCTCCTCAATATGAAAAGTTAGTTTAATGGCAATGTCATCTAACAATTGAATTGATTTATTTTTTACAAGAGTATAAGGAGCTTTAGTGCTTGCAGCAAATAAGCTTGCAGGAAAGTGTTTACCAATTGATATAACTGATTTTGCTTCAGAATAAATATCTAGAGGATGAAAACCCTTTGGAGCATCTTTAAATCTGTCTATACTTCCAATTCCACATACATCGGCACCAAATGAGTAAGCTAATTTTTTTATATAATTATTATCCATAAATTTTTAGTGAGAGTATATATTATAATAACTAAATTCTCACCAAAATTCACTTCCTTTCTTTAATTATGCTGATTTTATAAAGTTATAGGTGAATTCAATAGCCTTTACAGTTAATTCTTCACAAGCATGCGGTGGATCATTTTCCTGAAATCCATTTGGTCGTAAATGGTAACATGTTAATGATGAGAATTCTTTAGTAAATCTTTCTGCAAATTTATAACATATATCAGATATTTCATCATCGTTTTTCCCATTTTGAGAAAAGAAAATGCCTATAAACATAAGAGAACCTTCTACTAGACCACATTGTGATCTGTAGCCACCTGCTCCATGTAGTCCAATAGCAGACTGAATTGTCTGTTTGTTAACTGGTATACTCATCAATTCACTTAAACAATATAATGTAGTTCTTGCACAATTAATATCTAAATCCCAATAAAAGTGATGTACACTTTCTTTTATTTTAGCTATCATTTTATTTAATCCTCTCTTTCTAATTAATACACTAATTGAGCATAATATGACACAATTTTTTTAGTTTTGACATGACGTTCTTATACTTTGATTTTATAAAATTTAACTTGTATTTTTTATCAGTGTATCATAAAATATATAAATTGATAAGTCGATTATTTTAATCAATTTAATCTATTTTTACGATTGGATGTGGTATATTGGATATAAAACAACTTCAAACTTTTATGGTAGTAGCCAGATTGTTGAATTTTAGAGCAGCTGCTGAAGAACTTAACTATTCTCAATCTACTGTTTCAGATCATATACGCAATTTGGAACAGGAACTTGGAGTAAAGCTTTTTGAAAGGCTTGGAAGAAAGGTGTTTTTAAATGAGGAAGGAAAAAAGCTAATTTCACCAGCTGAAAAGATAATTCAAGATGATGAGGAAATTCATGAACTGTTTAATAAAGGAGAAAAGATTCACGGTACTTTAAGAATAGGTGCGGCAGAAACCTTATGTGTGTTTTGGCTTCCACCATTGCTCAAGGAATACACCAAAATTTATCCTCAGGTGCGTATAATATTGAAAATGGCAGATTGTCTTGAATTTCCTGAATTGTTAGAGAAAAACTTTGTTGATGTTGCGTTTAGTCTTCATGATGAGTCTAAAAGAAAATATCTTTCTCAAATTGATATATTTGATGATTCTACTGTTTTTGTTTCAGCACCAGATTGTCCACTTGCTGCTTTGAAAAAAATTAGCATGCATGAACTTGAGGACCAAGCTTTTATCCTTACTGAATCAGAAAGTGGATATAGTATGGAATTGAAAAATTTGCTTAAAAAACTAAATATAAAGGTAGATACTATTATGGAGCTTGGCAGTATAGAAGCTATAAAACAGTGTGTAAAAAAAGGACTTGGTATCACTCTTTTGCCAAGAATAGTAGTAAAGAAGGAAATTGAAAATGGTGAGCTTGTAGCGCTTCCAGTGGAAATTGATGATATTAATATACATGCTAAACTGATATATCATGTAGATAAGTGGATGTCAGCACCTATGGAGGCTTTAAAGAATATTGTATTGTTAAAAAATAATTAATGTTGAAAAATAATTAATATAGTGTAAAATATAAATAACAATAGTTATCATTTGATATATAATTTCAATAAAATGATAACGAGAGGAAGGGGAGGAATTAATTTGAAGTTTAAAAGTATTAAGACAAAAATGGCAATCTCTTTTGGAGTATTGATTTTAATTATTTGTATAGGACTTGGTACAGTATCTTTTATAGAATCTTATAATACATTAGCTTCTAATGCTACTGAATCTTTACTCCAAATGGCAGAGCAGTCTGCAAAGTTTGTTGAGACTAAAGTTGAAGGTCAATTGGATGTAATGGAAGGCTTGGCAGGAAATTATTACATAAAGAGTGATACACTATCTACAGATCAAAAACTAAATATTTTAAAAGATGAGGTTAAGAGAAGTGGTCATATAAGTATGGGTATAGGTGACGCTAGTGGTAATGTTATATTTACAGATGGAGTGAAAGCAAATTTATATGATAGGGAAAACTATAAACAAGCACTTCAAGGCAAGAGCTCAGTTTCAGATCCTGTTTTGGGTAAGGCAGATAACAGACTTGTTATGTCTTACGCTGTTCCAATTAAGGAGGATGGAAAAGTTAAAGGAGTTTTAATTGCTACTCGTGATGGAAGTGAATTGAGCAAATTAACTAGCAATATCAAGTATGGGAAAACTGGAACAACTTTTATGATAAGCAAAAATGGACATACAGTAGCAAATAAGGATATATCTCTTGTACGTAAAATGGAGAATGTAATTGAAAAAAGTAAAAATGATCCAAGCTTGCAGGAACTTATGAAGTTTGAAACTTATATGATGGAAGGTAAGAGTGGTGCAGCTGGTTATACATATAGGGATGGAACAAAAAAATATATTGGATATGCACCTGTTAAAGGTACAAATTGGTCATTAGGTATATCTGTGCCTAAAGCTGAAGTTATGGAAAGCCTTACAAAAAATGAAAAATTGGAGGCATTTACTACTATCATGTTTGTATTAATAGGAGTATTAATAGCATTTTTTATTACTTCATTTATAGCAAAACCTATAAATGCAATTACAAAGCATTTAAAAATAGTAGCATCTGGTGATTTTACAGTACCAGTACCTGAAAAGCTATTGAAAATGGAAGATGAATCTGGTATACTTGCTTCTGCAGTAAAGGATATGCAGGAGATTCAGGGAAATGTAATTAGAAATATAATAGAGCAATCTTCAAATGTAACTGAAAATATGAAACAAATTAATATGGAAATGGAAAATCTCAATAAAAGCATAGAAGAAATATCAGCAACTACAGAACAGCTATCGGATACAACAGAGAAGACTGCTGAATCTGCTGAAGAAATAAATGACATATCAAATACAATAGAAAAGGATGCAGAATCTATATCACAAAAAGCTGAACATAGTTCTGAAAGTGTTTTAAAAGCAACTAATATGTCAGAAGAAATGAAGCAAAAGGCCATAAAATCTAGAGAGAGTATAATGAGCATATACAAAAATACAAAAGAAAGTTTGGAAAATGCTATTAAAGATTCAAAAGAGGTTTCCAAGATCAATGAATTGTCTTCAGCAATTCTTGCCATTATGGAAAATACTAATTTACTAGCACTAAATGCATCTATTGAAGCCGCAAGAGCAGGAGAGGCGGGTAAAGGATTTGCTGTTGTAGCAGATGAAATAAGGAGCCTTTCTGATGATTCTAAAGACACTGTAACCAGAATACAGGAAGTTACTAAAAATATTTTAGAAGCCGTAGAAAACTTGTCCTCTGGTGCTTATGAAATATTGGAATTTATAGATAAGAAGATTTTACCTGATTATAATGAAATTGTAGTATCTCATGAAAAATCCAGTGAGAATTTTTCAGATATAAGTAACATGGTAAGAGATTTTAGTAATACTTCCCATAAACTCCTTACATCAGTTCAAAATGTATCAAAATTGATGCAGGAAATATCTGATAGTGGAAATGAACAAGCAACTGGAGCTCAAAATATTGCAGGTGAAACTTCTCAGATAACTAAAATGTCAGGTCATGTTGTAGAATTAACTGAAAAGGCAAAAGAAAAATCTGATTCTTTAGCGAATACAGTTTCAAAGTTCAAAGTATAAATATATTATGGAACAATTTTTCAGAGGACAATTGTCCTCTGAAAATAAAATTATTTAATACTTAGTGCTTCTTGAAGTATATTAATCTCCTTGCAAATTTTTGGAAGTTCCTCCATAATAGGAACTTTTTTAGGTTGTACAGGTAGTCTTTGTTCAATAGCTGTTGCCATTGTTTCAAATACAAGAAGTAATTGTGCTAAATTCTCATCTGATATTTTTAAAGACCCATTTGCTATGTATCCATATTCCAGTATATAACTTATATGTTCCAATGAAAAAACTGCAGGCCACATCATTTGAAGCATTTTTTCATCGTTAGGAATTTCACCTAATGCTGTGTTATATGCCATTTTAAAATTCATAAGATTTATTTTCATTTTTTCCTTTATCCACTCTGTATTATCATTGTTTTCTTTAGCTTTAGATGCTAAACGAACCAATACTCTAGCTTGACTTCGTATTAACTTTACCATCAAATCTGGTAGTCTGCTGGAAGCTGAACGACGTCCAATAATGTAAGTACCAATAAGCCCAATTACAGATCCAATAAATATGTCTGTAATACGTGCTGCTGCGAAATAAGAAACATTATGTATCTGAGTTGAGGTTTCTGCTATAAGCAGTGCATTTGGTGTTATGAATATTGCAGCTAAAGCATAATTTTTAGCAATAAAAAGTTCTGTCAATGCTGTCAAACACATATTAATTATAACTATCATAAAACCTTGTGGCTGAAGTTTAAAAATAACAAGGGCTATGATTATGCCAGCAATAGTACCACAGGAACGCTGAATTGATCTGTGGAAGGTAGATAAAATGGTTGAACCAAGCATTACAGAGGCACAGGATAATGTAATCCAATAAGGTCTTGTAAATGAAAATTTAAAAGCTATAATAGTTGATATTGAAAGAATAAATCCAAATCTAACTGCATTGACAAATACCATTGAATCTCTATTACAAGCTTTAATAAGTTTCATTTTTAACGAAGGTTTTGAAATTTTGATACTATGTCCAATATATTCTAATGGTATATTAATAATAGCCTCTATATCATAAATTATTTCCAAAAATTTATGATAATTTTTATCTAGTTCGCTAGATATTGGATTTAGTTTAATAACATCGCTATCTACCAATTCAATTCCTGTATATAGGGTTCTTATTAGTTCACCAAATTCCTTTGGTAATTTAGTATTTTTATTAGAGCATAATTCAAGCATTTCTAAAAATAATTTATTAGCTTGTTCATTTAGAAGAACTAATCTATTAAAAAAGAATGAATTTTTCCATGGAATATAACCTGTTAAAATGGTTTCTTCTGATTCTTTTAAAGCATTGACAGCACGCTGCCTGGCGTTATTAATATTATCATTACCAATAGCTTCACTAAATTCTGCTAAAGATAAATATACTTCCTTAAGTGTTTTTATTTCAGGATTATGTGGATTACGAAACCAGCCTATCATACTAACTATCCATGCAAAACATCCGCTTGCAAAGACTACAGTAGTACGTATAGGTGCTGATGATGGATCAATAGTCATTCCTGTCGTCATTAAAAAACTTAATACGAAGAATATTGCTGCTGGACCTGGTATCTTAAGTACACCAAATATGAAAGTTGCAGCTGCTCCAATTAAACCTACTGTAAAAATGATTAAGATAGGATAAGGAGATAGTAATGTACCTAAAGCAACTGAAAGACTTATTCCAATTACAACAAAAAATATTTTTTTTGCACGTTGAGCATAGGGTTCATTAAAAGTATATAAATATGAAAAACTTCCTATGGCACCTAATAAACCTAAATGAAGTTGACCAAATATTAAGCCTATGATAACTGGAAATCCTGCAGATATAGCAGCACCTACAGCCTTGTTCCAGGGAAAAGGGCCTTTTCTAATTTGAAATGATTGTTTTAATATTGTTAGAAAAGAGTTATCATTAGATAAATTTTGTTTACTCTTTTTAAACATCTTTCACCTTCTCTACTATAAATTGATTTTAAAGTTAATTGTAAGAATCCATTATTTAAAATACCTTATATTAAGTACACTGTCAATACCATATAAAAATTTGTGAAATTGTATATGTTTTGTAAAACTTTTAAATTCATATGGTTATAGGATGAAATGATATTAGATATGGGTTATAATAATCATAATCGAATATATTGGCACAAATTTCATGTATGATTGTGGAGGAAAATATGACAGATAAGAATAAAGGAAAAGTTACTTTATATTTAATGAGACATGGACAAACTATTTTAAATAAGGCTGAGAGAACTCAAGGTTGGTGTGATGGTGTTCTTACCAAAGAAGGCATAGAGGTTGCTGTAAATACTGGATTGGGACTTAGTGATGTGAATTTTAAAGCAGCTTACAGCAGTGATTTAGGTAGAGCAATAAAAACTGCCAAAATTGTTATAAGTGAAAATAAGTCAAGTACAAATTTGAAATTGAAAGAAATTGAAGGTTTAAGAGAAGTGTATTTTGGAAAATATGAAGGAGAATTTCAAGATATAATGTTTAATGATATACTTAATTATCTTAATGTAACTTCAATTAAAGAAGCAGAAGCAAAATATGATTTCCAAAAAGAATATTGCAATGCTTGTGCTGCTTTAGATGAAACAAAAGAAGCTGAAAGTTATGACATTATAATAAAAAGGGTAATGAATAACTTAAAGGATATATGTGAAGAAAATTCAAAAGATAATGGAGGAAATGTACTTGTAGTAGCTCATGGAGGAGTAATTAGATTGATCATTGATTACTTGGACAAGAGCTTTGTTTTGAGAGCTTTGGATAATTCTAGTATATCTAAAGTTGTATATGAAAATGGAACTTTTAAGGTTGAATCTGTAAATGATACTAGGTATAGTGAAAAAGGCAAGGCTATGAAGATAAAATAGCAGTGTTCAATTATGAACACTGCTATTTTGTAGTTGGTTATTATAGTATATGAATTTTACTTATACATTAAATTTTGAAATCATATTATTGAGAGCATTAAAACCTTCTTCAGTGGAATTAATGCTTTCTTTTATTTCATTTGCTTTGCTCACTACTGAGGATACCTTTTCAGCAATATTGCTTGTACCAAGTGCACCTTCATTTGTGGCTTCAGCTATACCATTCATAGTTAGTACTATATTTTCAACAGAAGATACTAGTTCTTTAGAAGTTGAACTAAAGTTATTTACTAAATCATTAACAAGGTCAGCATCAAGTTTATATTGATCTGTAGCATCTAACATTGTTTGGTAGTCACAAGTAACATCATTTTCTACAAATTTAAGCAGCTCATTTGAATTATTGGTTAAATTTTCTACACAGTCAATAACTACTTTTGTTATTTTTTGAATTTCACTAACCGATGTCCTTGAAGTTTCTGCAAGGTTTCTTATTTCATCAGCAACAACAGCAAATCCTTTTCCTGCTTCACCAGCCCTTGCAGCTTCTATAGAAGCATTAAGTGCTAGTAGATTTGTTTGTGCAGTTATTTCTAATATAGAATCTGATAATTCATTAATTTGATTTACAGATTTAGATTGTGCCAAAGAGTTCTTTAATTTTTCTTTTACCGTATTAAGCATTTCAGAGGTATTATTGTGTGATATTGAAAAATCATTCTTTAATTTAGAAGCTCTTTCATTTATACTTTCAACTGATTTTGAACCTAAGGCAGCTTTGCTAGAAATAGCTTCAATATGTTTCTCTATCTCAGAACTAGCAGCTGTTGTCTCTTGGGTAGATGCTGCAGTTTCTTCCATACCAGCAGATAATTCTTCTGTGGTAGAGGATATATCTTCTATTTCATCTTTAAGAGAAAATATATTTTCATTTACTGTCTTAATAGCATCTTTTAAAACTATAGTTTCTTCAACAACTTTTTTTATAATACTTCTGAATTCATTTCTTATATTTGATTCTGCATTGATAATTTCTGCAAATTCATCTTTTTCTGATAAGTATTGCTCATAGCTTTTATCATATTTTAGATCAAATTTTGCTGTTTTTTTCATCAATGCTATGGATACATTGGTTCTTTTCTTTATGTTGATAATCAAATATGATCCTAGCAAAATTGAAAGGAAAATTGTACACAATGAAACAATAAGAATTATATTTATAATGGAGTTTACTAAAGAACGACTTTCACTAATTACACTGGAATTATAGTCATCCATTATTCCTTCAATTTGATTGATTCTTTCTCTAGCTAGATCAAAATTTTTAAGATACTCTGCCTTGCTAATTAATATATTTTTATCAGGATCAAAAAGCTTTGACCAATTGGAAAAATCTTTATCGAAGGAATCAAATAACTGAATTAATGTTAAATTTGAATCCTTATTTTTCAGATTTTCAAATTTAGCTTTGTCGCTATATATTATATCCCTTGCTTTATGTACTCTATCAATAGTTTGTTTTTGGTTTTCTAAATAAGAAGCCTTTGCATCTTTTAAAGTTTTTGGATCTGAGGTACTTTCCATTTCCATTTGATCAGTTAATGCTTGATAAAAGTCCCTATCAGCATTAAGCAGCCAATATTCGCTCATATGTGTTTCTTCATATATATTTTTAATTAATCCATTGTGAATTTGGTTTATGTATTTTATAGAAATACATGAGATTAATATTAGTGAGGCAATAGGGATTATTAGACTAAATATCATCTTTACACTCAACTTAATATTGCTTAACTTCCATTTTTTCATAAGTAACATTCCTCCGCTTTTCTATTCTATAATAACAATTTTACAATGAATTGGAATTTAAAGCTATAGAATCTAGAGATTAAATTGTTAATTATTTAGTTATATTTGCTTTTTATGAAAAATTTGTTTAATATAATAAATATGTTGTGACTTTTACATAGAAAAATAAAAATGATCAACTAATGAAAAATGTTGAAACTAGATGGAAACTTTACACATTCCAAAGTTGAATTATATAGTTTAAGAAAGGTGGAATTGTAACAAATAATGAAAAGAGAAAGTATTTACAAAAGATATGTACCTAAATATGAACAAGTTAGAGAAAATGATGATAATACATATTGGTTTATATTTAATTCTGATAAACTTTTAGTAAAGATAATAGATAATCAAGTTATCATACCTACTGCAATAAGTATAGAAGAATTGAATGTTCCTTTCAAAAGTGTGCATTACATGGGGATTTTAAATGAACATAATTGTTATGCTGTAAATACAAGCTCTATTGAATTACAGGATAACAGCATGAATTTTAAACCACTAAGATCCTTATATGACTATTTAGATGAAGATATATTCTTATTATCAGGAAAAGCACTTCAGATTATTAAATGGGACGAAACTCACAAATACTGTGGAAGATGTGGAAGCCTTACAGATACAATTGAAGGTGAATATGGTAAAATTTGTCCTAAATGTGGTTTTATAAGTTATCCTCGTATTTCGCCAGCAGTAATAACAGCAGTAATAAAAGATGGACAAATACTTATGGCACATAACAAGTCTTTTCCAGGAAACAGACACAGTATTATTGCCGGCTTTGTAGAACCTGGTGAAACTCTTGAAGAATGTGTTAGAAGAGAAATATCTGAAGAAGTAGGGATAAAAGTCAAAAATATAAAATACTTTTCAAGTCAGCCTTGGCCTTTCCCAAATTCTTTAATGATAGGCTTCGTGGCTGAATATGAAAGTGGAGAAATATGCGTTGATGGTGAGGAAATAACCAAAGCAGACTGGTTTAAGGAGCTTGATACCATTGAATTACCATCTAAAATGAGCATAGCAAGAGAAATTATAGATTGGTATAGAGAAAAGTATTGTTCAAAGTAAAATTAATGCACCACATTATTCAATTTGAATTTTGTGGTGTTTTCTGTTGTGTAAAAAATTATCTATATAGAAAATATTTTCAATATTGTATATATTCAAAATAGATGTAAAATAAAACTGATAAAGGGTATTAATTCAAATAGGTAACATCTTAAGTTGTAAGGATTATATAACAAATATTGAGTACAAAGTTATATATTCATAATATGTTTAATTACCATAAAAAATGGGGAGGGACAACATGTTGCTTAGGGAATACAACCAGTCAACCTTTATAATTTTAAAAGCAGCGTATCTTTATTACATAAAAGGTTTGTCTCAAAACGAAATATCAGATAAATTACAAGTGTCCATTACTACAGTATCACGTTTCATTAAGAAAGCAAAAGATGAAAAAATCATTGAATTTGTTATCAAAGATCCATATATTGAATGCATACATTTGGAAGAAAAGCTTAAAGAAACTTTTGGCTTAAAAGATGTAATAATAGCTCCAGACCCTGCAGTTAGTCATGTAGAAAATGAAAAATTTAATGCAGAAAATAGAAAAAAATTAGTAGCTTTAGAAGGTGCAAGATATTTACAAAGGATTATAAAGAAGGATGATGTTTTAGGGGTTTCATGGGGAAGTACAATGTACTACTTGATAAACTACTTAAATCCATGTCAAAAAGTAGATGCAACATTTGTAACACTTCATGGAAGTATATCTTGCTGTGAAAATGAGTTAGATGTAAGGACTCTTGTATCCAGGATGGCAAAAGCATTTAGTGGGAAAAAATACTATATATTAGCTGAAGGTCTTATGAGCAATAGGGCCATTGCAGAATATATGAAAAAAGAGAAAAGTATTGCAAAAGTATTTAATATGTTTGATAAAGTTAATATTTCAATTAATGGGATTGGTTCATTCTATCCAAATTTGGATTCAAAGCTATCAAAAAAAGAATATATAAATGAGTCTGAACTGGAAAAATTGAAAAATAAGAATGTAGTTGGCGATATAGCGCTTAGATTTTTTGATGCAAATGGGAAGGAATGTAAAACTGACTTAAAAGAAAGAACAATAGCTATAGATTTGGAAAGCTTTAAGAAAATAGAAACAAAAATAACTATAGCGGCAGATGATAACAAAGCTTATACTATCTTATCAGCATTAAAGGGTAATTTAATTGATGTACTTATAATAGACTACTCACTTGGAAATTCAATTATGAAATTAGTAGGTAAAGCAAGTTAGTAACATATTTAAAATGTGTTTATTAACAGTTTGTGCTTAAAATACAAAATCATGTTTTATATTATTTAAAATGAGTAAAGGGGAGTGTCTAGTAAAATGGGCGAATATATTTTGACTATTGACGAAGGGACAACCAGTGCAAGAGCAATTGTATTAAACCATGAAGGTGAATGCATTAGTATAGCAGATAAAGAATTTAATCAGTACTATCCTAAATCAGGATGGCTAGAACATGATGCTAATGAAATATGGACTACAACAATAGAGGTTATAAAAAAAGCTTTACAGAGTGGAAATATTTCTGATTCAGAAATTAAAGCTATTGGTATAACTAATCAGAGAGAAACAACTGTTGTTTGGGATAAGAATACGGGAAAACCTCTTTATAATGCTATTGTTTGGGCAGATAGAAGAACTGCAGAATATTGTGCTGATTTAAAGAGCAAAGGCTTTGAATCAATGGTTAAAGAAAAAACAGGTCTATTGTTAGATCCATATTTTTCTGGAACAAAGGTAAGATGGATATTAGACAATGTGGAAGGTGCTCAAGCTAAAGCAGAAAATGGTGAACTCTATTTTTCTAATATTGACGGCTGGATAATATGGAATCTTACTAATGGCAAAACCCATGTAACCGATTACAGCAATGCTTCTAGAACGTTATTATTTAATATAAATGAGTTAAAATGGGATGATGAATTGTTAAAAATGCTAAATATACCTGCATCTATGCTGCCAGAAGTTAAGCCTAGCAGCGGATATTTTGCTACGGCTACAAATATTTTTAGTAAGGTAATACCAATTACAGGAGTTGCAGGAGATCAACAAGCAGCTACTTTTGGACAATGCTGTTTTAAAAAAGGAATGTCTAAAATTACTTTTGGTACTGCAGGTGTATTGACATTAAACATAGGTAATAAACCGAAGATATCAAAAAATGGATTATTAACTACTATTGGATGGGGATTAGATGGAAAAGTAGATTATTTATTTGAAGGTACTGTTTATAATGCAGGATCTTCTATTCAATGGTTACGTGATGAAATGGGATTTATCGAAGAATCTTCTGATTCTGAACATTTTGCTGAAAAGGTTCATACTTCCGAAGAATTATATGTAGTTCCAGCCTTTACGGGATTTGCTGCTCCATATTGGGATCCATATGCAAGAGGTGTTATTGTTGGAATTACCAGAGGAACTAACAAAAATAATATTGTTCGTGCCACATCTGAATCATTAGGCTATCAAACAAGAGACTTGATTGATGCCTTAAATGAAGATATGGGTGAAAAGGTACAAGTTTTAAAAGTAGATGGAGGAGCTTGCAGAAATAATCTTATTACGCAATTCACTTCAGATATTATAGGTATTCCTGTTGAAAGACCTGAGAATGTTGAAACAACAGCTGCTGGTGCCGCATATCTAGCTGGACTAGCAGTTGGATATTGGGAAAGTGAAGAAGATATTGCTTGTCATAGAAAAATTGAGAAAGTATTTAAACCTATAATTGATGAAAATGAACGTTCTAAACTTTATAAAGGATGGAAACGAGCAGTTAATGCAGCATTAGTATGGAGTAAAGACAGGTAAATCAAGATGCAATAGTTATTGACAAATATGCCTTTGAAGTGAAAAGGGGAGTGAATAATGAAAACTGATGTACTAATAATTGGTGGTGGTGTCATTGGGACAGCAATTGCACATCAATTGGCAAAGTATAATTTAGATATAGTACTGGTTGAAAAAGAAAGTGATATTTGCATGGGGGCAAGTAAGGCAAATTCATCAATGATACATGATGGTTACAATGTAGATGTTAATAAGTTAAAAGGAAAATTGGTTTTAAAAGCTAATCCTTATTTTGAAAAATTATGTAGTGATTTGTATGTACAATATACAAAAAAGCTTGGTTCAATTGTTGTTGGATTTGAAGATGAAGATATGAAGGTAATGAAAGAACAATTAGAAAATGGAAATAAAAATGGAATAAAGAGTTTAAAGATTATTGGGAGAGATGAACTTCTAGAATTAGAACCATATATTAATCCAAAAGTAAAATTTGGATTGTTAAATCCCAATACAGGAATAATTAACCCTTTTGAATTGACAATAGCTTTAGCTGAGAATGCTGTAATAAATGGAGTGAAAGTTTTATTAAATACTGAAGTTCAGGATATTATTATTAAAGATAAAAAAGTAGAGGTAGTTAAAACAAGTCAGGGTGTAATTGAAGCTAAGGTGGTAATAAATGCTGCTGGTTTGTATGCAGATAAAATTGCAAGCATGGTTGAAGACATTGATTTTGAAATTAAGCCTAGGAAAGGTCAATATTTTTTATATGATAAGAAATGGAATTATCTTGTTAAACATGCCATATACTCTGCACCTAGCAAAATTTCCAAAGGAATGATAATCTTGCCTACAACAGAGGGGAATATTCTGGGAGGTTCTAATGCTCAAACAATTGATGATAAAGAAAATCTTGCTACCACATATGAGGGTTTTGAAGAGATATATAATAATACAATACATCATATTTTTCCAAATTTGCCTCGAATGGGGGATGTAATTACCACATTTTCAGGTTTAAGGGCAGCAGCGACCTCTGAAGATTTTATCATCGGATATGCTAAAACGATAAAAGGCTTTATAAATGTAGCTGGAATACAATCACCAGGATTATCCTCTTCACCTGCTATAGCAAGTATGGTTGAGGATTTAGTAAGAGGATTAGATTATGATTTGGACTTCACAGAAAAAAAGAATTATAGAAAAGATCGTCATAAGCCAATTATACTAAGAGATCTTCCTTATGAGGAAAGAAGTGAGCTAATAAAAAAGAATCCTGATTATGGAACAATTATTTGTAGATGTGAAACAGTTAGTAAGGGTGAAATAATAGATGCAATTCATCGTCCAATTCCTGCTGCCAGCATAGATGCAATAAAACGCAGAACAAGGGCTGGTATGGGACGCTGTCAAGGAGGGTTTTGTGGTCCAAGAGTATTAAATATTTTGAGCCAAGAATTAGATATATCACCTCTTGAGGTAACAAAAAAGGGAAAAGGATCCTATGTGTTAATTTCAAAGAGTAAAGAATTATCCTTGCCTAAGGGGGAAAAAAGTTATGAAAAGATTAGATTATGATCTTGTAATAATTGGAGGAGGTCCAGCTGGTCTATCGGCAGCATTAGAGTCCAAAAAAAATGGAGTAGAAAAAATATTAATTTGTGAGAGAGGTTCTCATTTAGGTGGCATTTTGAAACAATGTATTCATAATGGTTTTGGACTCCAATACTTTAAAGAAGAGCTCACTGGTCCTGAATATGCTCAGCGGTTTATAGATAATATACAGAAAACAGATATTGATATAAAACTTAATACAATGGTTATTGACATATTTGAAGATAAAAAAATAGCTGCAGTAAACAGCATTGATGGATTATTTGAGGTTGAGACTAAAGCTCTTATCTTAGCTATGGGATGTAGGGAAAGGACTCGTGAAGCTTTAACTATACCTGGAGAACGACCATCAGGGATTATGGCTGCTGGAACAGCTCAAAGATATGTAAATGTGGAAGGCTTTATGCCTGGTAGGGAAGTTGTTATATTAGGTTCTGGTGATATCGGACTTATAATGGCCAGAAGACTAACTTTAGAAGGTGCTAATGTTAAAGGCGTTCTTGAAATAATGCCTTATTCAACTGGATTAGTTCGTAACAAAGTACAGTGTTTAGATGATTTTAATATACCATTACTCTTAAATCATACTGTTACTGAAATTCATGGCAAGGAAAGATTAGAAGGAGTAACAATTGCTAAAGTTGACAATCATTTAAAACCAATTAGAGAAACAGAAAAATATATAAATTGTGACACCTTGTTACTTTCAGTTGGCTTAGTACCTGAAAATGAATTGTCTAAGAAAATAGATATTAACTTTGACCCTGTAACAAAGGGAGCAATGGTAAATGAAAAACGCAGAACCAATGTCTCTTGGGTGTTTGCCTGTGGAAATGTACTCCATGTTCATGATTTAGTTGATAATGTCACTGCTGAAGGTGAAATTGCAGGTAGAGCAGCTGCAGAATATATAAATAGTCAGCTAAAAGTTAGACAAAAAAAGATAGAAGTTAAGCATGGTAATAATATTGCTTATGTCGTTCCACAATTTATAGAATTTGATGATTTAAAGCAGAAAAATATTAAGCTATATATGCGTGTAAGACAACCTGATGACAATATAGGTGTGGTGTTAAAAGACAATAATCATAGTATAATTGCAAACTTCAAGAAAGAAATAGTAACTCCTGGTTCAATGATAACACTTTCTGTACCTGTAAAGCTTTTCTCAGATGATTTAGATATAATTGAAGTTTCTATTTCCAAATAGGGGGGTGAGAAAAGTGAGTAAAGAGACAAAAATAGTTTGCATTGGTTGTCCAAAAGGATGCAGCATAAGTATAAGTCATGATAAAAGTAGCATTAAAGCTATTGAGGGATATAGCTGCAAAAATGGTCTTGAATATGCAAAAAATGAATTTACAGCACCTAAAAGGATACTGACTAGTACTGTTAAAGTTAAGTTTGGTGAATTACTTGTTGTTTCTGTTAAAACAAAAGATCCTATTCCTAAAAATAAAATATTTGAATGTATGCATGAAATAAATGAACTGGAAGTAGAAGCTCCTCTAAAGATAGGAACTATTATAAAAGATAATATAGCGCAAACAGGGGTAGCTCTTATTACTACAGAACCAATAAGTAGAATATAAAAATTAAGTACAAAATGGAGGTAATATTTATGAACAGATTTTATAGTCCTATGTTAAATCCAAATTATGAAGGCGTAAATATTGATGATCTAGTTGTAGCAACTTATTTGATTGGTACTTCTAAAGATGAGGATCCTATTATTAAAGCATCAAGTATAGGTATTGAACAGACAACGGGTTCATGGATAGATGTTCCTGCAGAAACAGATGAAGTTAGAGCTAAATATGCTTCAAAAATAATTGGCATATATGAGGTTCCTGATTATGAAAATCAGTTTAATGTAAATCAAAATGTACCTGATGATGGAACTAGATTTTATGTCGTAAGAATAGGTTTTCCAGTTGCAAACATTGATGATAACATTCCATTACTCTTTGCAACAATTCTTGGCAATGTAACTGCTATGCCAAATTTAAGAATACTGGATATTGATTTCCCTAAAAGCTTTGCATGTAAGTTCCAGGGGCCAAAGTTTGGTATTCAAGGAATAAGAGATATTTTAGGAGTTAAGGAAAGACCTCTTCTTAATAATATGATTAAACCTTGTACAGGTTATACACCTGATGTTGGAGCTAAATTATTTTATGAAGCAGCAGTTGGTGGAGTGGATATTATAAAAGATGACGAATTGATAGGAGGAAGTAGAGTATTTAATAATCTTGAAGAACGTGTAGAAAAGAACATGGCTGCAGCAGCAAAAGCTGATAAGATAAAAGGTGAAAAAACTCTTTATGCTGTAAATATAACTGATGAAATATCCAGGCTTAAAGATAATGCCATGAAAGCAATAAATGCAGGAGCTAATTGTTTAATGGTTGATACTTTTGGAATTGGATTATCTGCTCTTAGATACTTAGCAGAAGATCCTAAGATAAATGTACCTATATTATCCCATTGTTGTTTTGGTGCTTCTTGGACTGTTTCACCATATCAAGGAGTAAGTTCTACAGTACTTACTAAATTAACGAGAATGTGTGGAGCGGATACATTGCTTATAGAGTTGCCTTATGGAAAATTTGATATAGTTCCATTTAAATATAGAAAGAGTATTACTACTTGTACTGGTAAGCTGTATGATATAAAACCAACTCTTCCATTTGTGGGAGGTGGAGTTATACCAGGAATAATACCAAAAATTTTAGATGATGCAGGTTATGATATTTTGCTTGGAGTAGGAGCTGGCATACATGGTCATAAAATGGGACCTCAAGCAGGAGCAAAGGCATTCAGGTATATAATTGATGCATGTATGAATAATATTCCTTTAAAAGAAGCAGCTAAAGATCATGAAGAATTACGTGTTTCACTTGAAACATGGGGTATGTATGGCAAAGAAAACCTCAAGGACAATTATGCAATATAGATAGGACAAATTATCATGTTTTAAGATTTTACTAATATATATATAATAAACCACTTGCAAATACTTTGAATGGTTATTTACAAGTGGTTATATTTTTCACAGCCTGTTGAAGGCAGCTTGCTATTTGTGTCTTTTTTAAATTTTATTCATTTCTTTCATTGCTTCTTCTTCCATAGCATCCAATCTGGTATAATAATCTGGTATTTCAAGTAAATGAGCAAGAGCAATTCTTCCTGATATTACAGGGCTATCGCTGGATACATTAGTTGCACATCCAAATCTTGAGCCATGCTCTAATTCAACATTTATTCCCATATAAAACTGTGTAAAATCTATTTTTTTCCAATCTATCCCTAATATTTTACCTACTTTTCTAGCACGCTTTTTACTAAAGTGTAATTCATCACTCATAATATGCTTCTCCTTTTATTATCTTCATATTTTGATATTTGATTTTTATACTGTTAATACATTTTATTCGAGCTTAATTAAAATGCTACAGAAATTTGACTAAAATAAAACAATTAGCTTTTTAAAGCGTTTTGCGAATTTATCATTTTTGTAATGGTTTAATTTTAAAATTATCAAAAAAACATATTGACATTTATCAATAAAGGTAATATAATCATAAAATACAAATATAAAAGTTAATAGTTTGAAAGGCAATGGCGTCTTAAATAATGAGAATTTTAAGTTCTCTTATTTGTAGACGCCTTTTAGTTTTACTTACTATTTAGCTTAATTTTTACAAAACTTAAATTAATTCTAAAAAATTTAAAGGGGGCTTGGCAATGAACAATATAAGCGCAGCAGATACAGGTTTTATGATTTTTGCAACTACGTTAGTTATGTTAATGACACCAGGACTGGCCTTATTTTATGGGGGTATGGTTAGAAGAAAAAATGTTTTAAGTACAACAATGCAAAGCTATGCAGCCATTGCAATAATATCGATACAATGGATACTAATTGGATACAGTTTGAGCTTTGGAGGTGACATTGGAGGACTTTTAGGAAATTTCCAATGGGCAGGATTAAAGGGCGTAGGAT
Organism: Clostridium drakei; assembly: GCF_000633595.2. GTDB lineage: Bacteria > Bacillota > Clostridia > Clostridiales > Clostridiaceae > Clostridium_AM > Clostridium_AM drakei. The sequence goes on from NZ_JIBU02000015.1 coordinate 25,255, forward strand.
TTAGTCCTAATGCAGATTATTCTGCTACTATACCACATCAATTGTTTATGATGTTCCAGCTTATGTTTGCAATAATAACACCTGCTTTAATATCAGGGGCAATTGCTGAAAGAATGAAATTTTCTGCATTTGTAATATTCCTTTTAGCATGGTCAACCTTGGTTTATGATCCACTTGCACACTGGGTATGGGGAGTCGGTGGCTGGATAAGAAACTTAGGTGCTTTAGATTTTGCAGGAGGAGATGTTGTTCATATTAGTTCAGGTGTATCAGCATTAGTTGCAGCTATAATGCTTGGAAGGAGAAGAAAGTTAGAAAGTATTACACCTCATCATATACCGATGACCATTTTAGGAGCTGCACTTCTTTGGTTTGGTTGGTTTGGATTTAATGTAGGTAGTGCATTATCAGTTAATGATATAGCATTAAATGCTTTTGTAACTACTAATACCTCTGCAGCAGCATCAGCTGTATGTTGGAGTTTTTGTGAATATTTGTACAGAAAGAAAATAACATCACTGGGACTTGTAAGTGGAGCTGTAGCAGGACTTGTAGCTATAACTCCAGGAGCAGGCTTTGTAACTCCATTAGCTTCAATATTAATAGGAGCAGTAGGAGGATGTGTATGTTTCTGTGCTGTAACATTTATTAAACAGAAATTTAAATATGATGATTCATTAGATGCTTTTGGCTGCCATGGAGTTGGAGGAATCTGGGGTGGAATAGCTACTGGAATATTTGCTACAACAGGAATAAACCCAGCTGGAGCAAATGGATTGTTGCATGGAAATCCAAAGTTATTATTAATTCAGTTAATAGCAATTGCAGCCACTATTGCATATGCTGCAGTTATGACATTTGTAATATTGAAGGTAATAGATAAGTTCTTAAATATAAGAGTAAGTGAAGAAGATGAAAAGAGTGGTTTGGATGTTTCAATACATGGAGAGGAAGCTTATGGTTCTGTAAGTTCACAATTTTAGTCCTATAATTTTTATACATTAATTTTTAGCTTAAGTATATGATATAATAATAAAAAAGAGGAGGAATATGAATTGGATAAAAAGTTAACTAAAATTGATATTATTACTTCTCCAAGCAAGTTCGAAGATTTAAAAGAAGAATTAAGCAAAATAGGCATTGCAGGTATGACAGTTTCTAATGTATTAGGCTGTGGAATGCAAAAGGGTCATAAAGAATTTTATAGGGGAAGAACTGTAGATATTAATTTACTACAAAAAATAAAAATAGAAATTGTAGTTTGTGAAGTTCCAGTGGAGACTGTAGTTGAAACTGCAAAAAAAGTACTTCATACAGGTAATTTTGGGGATGGAAAAATATTTATTTATGATGTAGCAAATGTTATACGTATAAGCAATGGAGCGGAAGGAAGAGATGCTCTACAGTATAATGAAGATTAGGAATGAGAAGGAAGGAGAAAAACCTTGAATAAGCAATCTGAAAGAGAAGAACTTTTAAGAAAAGTTGAAGAACTTGATGTAAAATTTATACATTTGCAGTTTACAGATATAATGGGCGCCATGAAAAATGTATCTATTACATCAGATCAACTGGAAAAAGCATTAAATAATAAGGTGATGTTTGATGGATCTTCAATAGATGGTTTTGTAAGAATTGAAGAGTCAGATATGTATCTTAGTCCTGATTTATCAACTTTTACTATTTTTCCATGGACTAATATCCATAAGGAGGCGCGATTAATATGTGATATATACAATATTGATGGTACTCCTTTTGAAGGATGTCCTAGAAATGTATTAAAGAAATTGATAAGAGAAGCTAAAGATATGGGATATAAAATGCAGGTTGGGCCGGAATGTGAGTTTTTCTTATTCCATACGGATGAAAAAGGAAATCCATCACTTGAAACTCATGATGATGCAGGGTATTTTGATCTTGCGCCTATAGACTTAGGAGGAAATGCAAGAAATGAGATTACTATGGCACTTCAAGAAATGGGCTTTAAAATTGAAACATCTCATCATGAGGTGGCACCAGGACAGCATGAAATAGATTTTAAGTATGATGATGCACTAGTAACAGCAGATAATATAATGACTTTTAAAATGGTGGTTAGAATTATAGCTCAAAGACATGGACTTCATGCTACATTTATGCCAAAGCCTAAGTATGGTATTAGTGGTTCAGGTATGCATCTTAATATGTCTCTATCTACACTGGATTCTAAAAATGCTTTTTACGATGAGAAGAATAAGTTGGAACTTTCAAATAGTGCTTATTATTTTTTAGGTGGATTAATGAAACATGCTAAAGCTTTTACGGCTTTAACTAATCCTACAGTAAATTCCTATAAAAGATTAGTTCCGGGGTATGAAGCACCAGTAATAATTGCTTGGTCTGCAAGTAATAGAAGTCCACTAATTAGGATACCAGCAGAAAGAGGAGAAGGTACAAGAATTGAACTTAGAAGCCCTGATCCTTGTGCTAATCCATATTTAGCTTTAGCTGCTACTTTGAAATCAGGATTAGATGGAATAAAAAATAAAATAGAGCCACCAGAGCAAGTCACTAGCAATGCTTATGAAATGGAAAATGAAGAAATTAAAGAAAGAGGCATAGAATTATTACCTGCTAATTTACATGAAGCTATAAAGGCTTTGTCTCAAGATGAAGTAATAAAATCCTCACTTGGACAGTATGCTTATAAGAGATTTGCTGAAGCAGCATTATATGAATGGAATGAATATTCTAAATATGTATCCCAATGGGAGCTTGATAGATATTTAAGAAAATTTTAAATTGGCTATCATAATAGATTAGTTCTTTTCGGAGTGATATTATGAATAATTATAAGATAGTAGTTGCTGATAGTGATAGTACGTGTAGAAAGCTTATTAGTGAACTTCTAAAAAAGAGAGGATACAATGTTTATCAAGCAGGCGATGGTGGTGAAGCTTTAAGGCTTAGTAGAAGAATATATCCGCATTTAGTAATTATGGATATTAACTTACTAGGGATTAATGGATATAAAACAGCTAAAATAATAGAAGAAGATAGAATATCCAGTGTTATATTTTCTACAAGTAATATTGATTCTGCATTTTATGAAAAATTGAAAACAATGAATATTTTTGCATATATAGTTAGACCTATAAATTCAGAACAATTATATCAAACTGTAGAATTTAGTATAAATAACATTGATAAGGTTAATAGTCTTCAAGAAAAAATTCAGCATTTAGAAACTGAATTAGTAAATAGAAAAAAGATAGATAGAGCTAAGGGAATAGTCATGGAGAAATTGAAAATTTCAGAAAATGAAGCTTATAAATATTTAAGAAAAAAAAGTATGGATTATTGTATATCTATGGATGTACTGGCGGAGAAGGTTATAAAAAAGTATGGATAAATAATGAAAGTGGGATAATCATAAAGAGTAAAATAATTTAACTTTCGCATATGCAAAATTTTAAGTTTATATAAAAATAATACAATATGAAAGTAATTGACAATTCGCAGTGAAAAATTGATAGTAAATGCAGATTTTGTGCTGACATAAAAGAATCTTAATTTGGATATAAGATAAACTGACTTAAGTTTATAGATCTTTATATTATTTTAGATTTCTTACAGTTTAGCTGGGAAAAATCAAATTTAACTATCAACTGTCAATTTGTTAACTGCCAACTAAATTGTACTGTGTTATTTTAAAATTGCGAAAGTTGAGTAAAGTAATTTAAAAAATCAGGGGAATCATAAAAGAGGGATAGTTTTAAACAAATTAGTATAATTTAAAAATATATATGGGTAATAATAAATGGATTATATAAAAAATAAATAATTTATAGAGTTAAAAGGGCTGGCATATTAGCATAAAAAATAGGCTAATGTGTTAGCCTTTTTTATGTAACAAATTAAATCAATTTCTAAGCAAGTTAAGGAAAAAGGGATACTAAATTTTTTTATTAATTGTAATATTTTATTTGATTTATAATCAATATGTATTCCTGAAATAAGATACCTTTATTGACAAAAATTATATTTATATTTATAATTAGACCGACAGTCTAATTATGATAGGAGGTATATATGACAAGGACAAATAAAAATTTTAATAATAAAAGAAACGAACTGCTTGAAAAATTATGGAATATATTTATTATAAATGGTTATGAAAATACGACTCTTTCATTTATTATTAAAACACTGAATACATCTAAAGGTTCTTTTTATCATTATTTTTCTTCGAAAGAAGAATGTGCAGATGCAACCATAGAAATGCACACTAATCTTTGGCTTAATGAGATAAAGGAAAAACTTCCAGAAGGATTGAAAGCTAAGGATAAACTGAAACAGTTAATCTTAATTGGAATTGAAACAAGTAGTAGTAATGATGAGCAATATAAAAAAATTAATTCTCCATCTAATACAATATTTCATGAAAAGCTAATGGTGAGTATTACTAAAAAATTTGCACCTCTTTATGCAGAAATAATTATTCAGGGAATCAGTGAAGGAGTTTTTAATGTAAAGTATCCTCTTGAGACAGCAGAAATGATTTTAACTCTTTCAAATTTTTATTTAGATAAAGATTTGTTTAAATGGGATGAAAAGTCATCAGTTTTAAAAGTTATGGCTTTTGAAAATATTCTTGAAAAAATCTTAGGTGCTGATAAAAATACCTTTAATTTTATAAGTAGAATAATTAAAATGGAGGATTAGTAATGAAAATATTAATTATTGGAACAGGTGTAATTGGAACGTTATATGCACAAGCTCTTTCAAATAAAAATGAGGTTATTCATTTTGTACGTAAAAATAAGCTTAATGATATAAATAATAAAACAATACCTTTTGATATTATTGACGAACGTGAAGATAAAAAAAATATGTACACAAAAGGAGAATACACTTATAGATGTGTAGATAAAATAGATTGCCATTACGATTTGATAATTGTTCCAGTAAATACCTATCAATTGTATGAAACTCTTAAAGCCCTTACAAAAGAAGCACCTAATGAAAACTATTTGATTTTTACATTGAACTGGGAAGGAACTAGAAAAATTGATAATATTTTAAACAAAGAGAATTATATTATGGGATATTCAGGGGGTGGAGGTACTTTTAAAGGAGAACTGCTCTTTGGAAATATAGGAAATGATGTTATGCTAGGCTCTGTATATGAAAATCAGAAACAACTTCTTAACAGCACCACTATAATGTTTAAAGAGTGTGGCATTATACCTGAAATTCCGAAAAATGTATTGCACTGGTTGTGGATACACAATGTTGGATCAGCTCCTTTAGGAGTTGGACTTTCACAATATAACAGTCTTAACGAATGTATTAGGGATAAAAAACTTGTTAGCATTTGCTTTAAGGCAATGGCTGAAAGTTACAAAATATGTGAAAAACGTGGGGTTAATCTTAAAGATTTTTCAGAAACTAAAATGACTAAAATACCATTTTTTATTCTTTACAGAATGTTTAAGCATAATTTTGAAAATAACCCTATTATGCAGCGATATACAGCTCATGCAGTACTGGCGATTGATGAAATGAAGAGCAATTTTAAACAAATATTTAATACAGGAAAAGAATTAGGAGTGAATATGCCTAATATGGAAAAATTAAATAAATTGATTTAATTTTTTTAGTTTTAGTTTGAATTTTAACTTTTATGTAGTGATTAAACACTTACCATATATCATGGAATAAAAGTTAAAATTCAAACTTCTACTGCAATTTAAATTGTGTTGCATAATTTTTATACTATTTAATTTTAATAGTAAACTTCATATCTTCTTTAATTGTATATTTCTTTTCAAGATCAACAGCTTTTAATTTAAATTGGTCATTTTTATTCAAAACAGGCAATTGTGCTGTATATTTATGATTCAAAGGATCTGTTTCTTTTACAATATCCTTAGTTAAATTATACTCTTTACTATTAGAATCTATTATGTCCATTTCGTAAGGGGACATTGCAGAAAGAAGATTAGTACATTCATAGTGAAGTAATGTTTTGTCATTTAAAAATTCTATTCCAGTTATTTTATATTCACCTATTTTTCCTTCAGATAGAGTAGTAGTGCCATTTAAATTTAATGGAGTTTCTTTAGTGGTAAAATGAAACATTGCCTTGCTATGACTATTTTTCCATTTTAAAAATTCTTGTGAACTGACAACATAGGGAATAAAAGTTAAAGTTTTGCTGTCTTCATATGCATTTCTAAAAAGAATTTGTGAATAATAAGTATGAGTATTTGCTGAACCACTTGTGTTGCTGCCTTTAGCCGTCAAAGATCTTCCTTTGTCATCAAAAACCAGATAGCAGTCGTTAAAATCATTATCTTTTGTTTCTGAAGTTCTTAAGGCCGTATTTATTGGGGTTATTAAAATTTCATTTACTTTTAGTCCTGGTCTTAAAGAAGATAAATCTATATTAGGTTTTATGGATTTTACATTAGTCTTAATTTTTTCATTGGATACTTTAAATTTGAAATCCCAGTTTCCTGCAATATCTTTAGAAAGCATCTTTATACTTTTTATATTAAGATCCATAGTGAAATTGTCTGGTATAGTAACATTTCCGCCTACTATGAAATTACGGTGTTCTTTTGGAAGATAATCCTTTACCATATTAACACTGGCTACTCCGACATAAGTTTTTTTATCTTTGAATTTACCAGTGTCTCCTCCGCCAAAACCTATGTCTTTTCCATTAATTTTCATACTTGTTTCACTCATTATGACGGGGATTTCCTTAATTTCATTTTCACTTTGAATGGTATATCCAATGTTTAAATCTATACCATCATAAACTATGCTGTTTATTGTCACAGTTGTATCGTTAGAGGTTTTACTCATATTTAGTTCAGAACTGTATGTTACATAATCTTTATCAATAATATTATTGTCACTTAAAAATTGAAAAACTGAACTTACTACAGGTAAATTTCGTGCAAGAGCAGGATTTGCTGCAGTAATACCTATTCCGCACAACAGCATAATTGCTGCTGCAATTGCACTTTTCTTTAAAGTTTTATTCTTTCTTTTAGGTAAATTATCTAAAGTATTTTTTATTTTTAAATTTAAGTTTTCTGGTAATATAAAATCTTCATTTTTTGCTTTTTCTTTTAATATATCATCAAAAATTGAATTCTTGTCCATTTCAAAATACCTCCTAATATTCTTTCAACATTTCATAAAGTTTATTTCGTGCTCTTGAAAGCCTGGAACGAACTGTTCCTTCAGGAATATCTAAAATTTTTGCTATATCCTTTTGAGGAATATCTTCAAAATAAAACAGGGTTGTTACAATTCTTAAATCCTCAGAAAGGGAGTTAACAGCACTAGTAAGTTCTAATTTAGAAAATTCATTTGTAACTTTAGCATTATCCTGAACTTCTTCTATAGGAATGATCTTATGGTTAGATCTTAATATGGCATTACATTCATTTATTAAAATTCTTATAAGCCACGTTTTAAAATATTCATTTTTCTTTAAATGAATTATGCCTTCATAGGATTTTATTATAGTATTTTGAAAAGCATCTTCTACATCCTGTGGGCTATTTAGAATACCTACAGCTATTCTATACATAGATGCCTTACTATTTTCTATTATTCGTATAAAAGCATCCCTATCACCTTTTTTAGCCAGCTTTATATACGCTTTTATATTTTTACTAGAATCCATTTTTGAAACTAATTCCACGCCTGTACCTCCTTTTGTCTGTTTCCCTTAGCTAAGGAACTTTACACTTATTAGATGAATGAAACATACTAAATGTTCGCAAAAAAAGAAAAATTTTTTTTAAAAACTTTTAGCTTATTTTTTTCGTATTAAATAATTGAGATACAAAAAATTATTTGATTTAGGAGGATATAGTAAATGAAAGATATAATTGCCTTTGAAAATGTATGTAAAATATACAACAAAAAGTTTTATGCATTAAATAATGTAAATTTAAAAATTGGAGAAGGAATGTTTGGACTTTTAGGTCCTAATGGTGCAGGAAAAAGTACCCTTATGAAAAGTCTTATTACACTTATTATACCAGATAAAGGCAGGGTAATGGTGGATGGTTATGACACAAGGACTCATTCGCTGGAGGTTAGAGATATAGTAGGATACTTGCCGCAAGATTTTTCAATATATCCTAATTTAACTGCATTGGAATTTTTAGATTATATGGGTCAAATTAATAATATAGGCAGCAGGAAAACTAGAAATAGAAAGATAGAAGAAGTATTGAATAAGGTAAATCTTTGGGAGGCAAGAAATAAAAAGGTTGGAGGTTTTTCAGGTGGAATGAAGAGAAGACTTGGTATTGCCAATGCTATATTAAAAGATCCTAAAATTTTGATTGTAGATGAACCAACTGCAGGTCTTGATCCTGAGGAAAGAGTTCGTTTTAGAATGCTTCTTGTGGAGTTGAGTAAACAAAAATGTGTTATTTTATCAACTCATATTGTTGAGGATATATCAAGTTCTTGTGAAAGAATAGGACTTCTTAATAAAGGTAGTATAGAATATTTAGGATCTCCAATAGATTTTATTCTAAAAGCTAAGGGAAAAGTAAGCGAATTTAAAGTTTTAAGTGATGAAGAAATACTAAAATTAAAGGATAAATATGAAGTTATTTCTGTAAAAAGGACATCCTCTGGAAAGTTTTTAAGGGTTGTGGGGGGGGATTTTCAAGAGGAAGGTTATGGAATGGATATGGAGCCCAATTTAGAAGATGCTTATATGTATTTTATGAAATATGGAAAAGGGGAAAAGAATTATGTTTAAACAGATTTTTGTAATAGCAAAACAGGAATTCAAAAGTCTTTTGAAAAATTGGATTACAATTATTTGCATTATTACATTATTAATAGCACCTATTTTTGTATATAGTCCTATTGAAAGGAATGAACAATGGAATGTTCTATATGCTGCATATCAGTGTAATCATGCATTAGTTATTTTAGGTGTTATGGTTATACCTATTATAGTTATGTCAGTTTACTATAAGGATGAAATAACAGAAATGCCAGTAATAATTTTTTCTCAGCATATTACAGGGAAAATATATGCTGTAGGTAAATTTTTAGGTGCCTACTGCTATTGCTTATTTTTCTGTATTTTAGAAAATGCAATATGGATGTTAATGCCTTTATATTTTAAGCAAACACCGTATTCACCAATTCCATTTTTTAAGTATTTTATACTTTATTCAGCAGCTTCGTATTTGGCAATGGCAGCCTTTGCGTATTTCATTGACATTATGTTTAATATTAAGCCTTTAACCATATTTATTCCCATGATTTTATTTTTATGTTTAAGCGGTGACAATACTCCTAAAATTAGTTTAATGATATCTGGAATTTATATGGACAATTTGTATATAGGAAAGGCTCTTTCACCAGAAACTATAAATATCATTATGATAAACAGAACTTTTATAACAATTTTGGCTTTTGTATTAATTATAATTTCCATATTAAAATTTTCTACTGAAAAATTAATGAATAGAAGGTGATCTCATGATTTTAAAATATCATTTAAAGCAGCAGTCCAGGATTATGTTTGGGCTTGCAGCAACATTTATGCTAATAGTTTTAGTATTTAATCTGTGTAATATGGTTAAAGAATGGTATGTGATGGATTCTATAATAGCTCTTTTACCTGTATTTTTTTCTGGAAATATTTTTTCTAGTGAAATTGAAAATGGAACGGATTTTCTCATTTTTACATCAAGGACTCCTAAATATAAGATATTGATACAAAAATATATATCAACTTGGGTAGTATCCGAAATTGTACTTGCTGGTATATATACCTCTGCTGTGATTATGGGCTTTGAAAAATCTTTCTTTGGTTTTATAGCATTAATGTTATATTCAACTATATTAAGTTTAATAGCACTTCTGTTTAGTAATATTACAGGAAAAACTTTAATTGGGTATGGTGCAGCTTTAAGTTTATGGTCTTTAGAGATGATGTTAAATATTAACTGGCATGAAAGTCATCCACTATTAGCACTTAATATAAATTTACTGGAAAAGTCAGTTCAAGTTTGGTCAAATATATTATTTATGACTGTATTAATAGTTATATTTATGATTTTAAATCTTTTTCTTATAAGTAAAGGTGAGCATTTAAGAAAAAGTCTTATATATAAAGGTACATCAGCTGTAATTATAATCTCTTTAATTTGCTTATTTTCATACAATTACTTTTTTTCAAAAATGGAGTTTTGGAAGGATAACAATTGGAAGGTTTTACAGGGAGAAAATATCAATTTGCACTATAAAAATTTGGATAACAAGCGTGGAGAAGAATTATTTAGAACATGTAATGCAGAAGCAGCAAGTCTTGAAAATATGTTTCATGAAAATATATGCTTAAGTGAATTTTATACATTTAATTTAAAACAAAAAAACTCATTGGAAAAAAGTTATATGAATAATGCATATATAATGCCTATAAAATCTTTGAAATCCTTTAATAATGTTGATTATGAAGGAGAGTATTGGTATGAAAGTATAGGGAAAATTTTAATGGAACCAATATTTAAAAATGTTAAAAACACTAAGGAAAATGAAATATTAAAAGATGCATGGGAAAATTACATTTATAGTTTGTATATAAGCCCTAATATAGAAGGTAAATTGAAGGAAAATACTATGATTGTTCAACCTATATATTTAACTAAAGAAGAGTATGAAAAACAATTGGAAGAGGATTTGAAAAGTTTTAAGGAAAGCGAAAAAGAAAAACATGGGCTGTATAGTTTAGATACTATATCCAAGGTTTTATTGTATAAACTAGATAAAGAAAATCACGAAAACATGATAAAGCTTCTAAAAGATATACAGCACAGTGAAAGAAGTGTTTCTTATGATGATATAGAAAATATTATAAAAAAGTATTATAAGAGTAATTCTGTAGATGAAGTTCTAAAAATTTATAATGAAGTTAAAATTTATCATCAAAAGTATTATAATAACAGAGGAGTAGTAGAGGGGGATTAATATAGGAAGTCAATAATACAATTAGTTAACTCAACTTTTTTACAAAAAATAAATCAAATAAGTGTACAAAGGTATAGGAAGTGATATGTTGAAATTTGAAACAAAAAATCTTAATAAGAATTATGGTAAAAATGTTGCTTTAAATAATATATCCTTAACATTAAAAAATGGCATTATAGGAATTTTAGCACCTAATGGAGCTGGTAAAACTACACTTCTTAGAATTTTAGCTACTATAAGTGCTCCAAACAGTGGAAATATATATTTTAATGGAAAAGATATATTTGAAATGGGAAAAGGTTATAGAGACATTATAGGATATTTACCTCAGGATTTTGGGGTATATCCTAATCAAACTGCAGAGAAGTTTCTAAGGTATTTTTCTGTTTTAAAGGGAATAAGTAAAGAAAAAATAGATTATAAAATAGATGAAATTTTGGACATTGTATCTCTTTCGCATGTAAAGAAAAAGAAATTAAAGACATTTTCAGGAGGTATGAAAAAGAGAATAGGAATTGCACAAGCGCTTTTAAATGATCCTAAAATATTAATTTTGGATGAGCCTACAGCTTCTCTAGATCCAGATGAGAGAATAAAATTTAGAGATTTTTTAATTACAATAAGCAAAAGCAGGTTGGTTATTTTATCAACTCATATTGTATCAGATTTAGAAGCAGCAGCTACAGATATAGTATTTATGAGAGAAGGACAGGTTATTTCGCATATATCACCTGAAGAAGCTTTATCAGAATTAGAAGGCAAAGTTTATGAAGTATTGACAAGTTTGGAAATGGTACCTAAGCTAAAAAAGAAATATATTGTAAGTCACAGCATGAATAAAAAAAGTGGTATAGCAGTTAGAATATTAGGTGATAAGCCAGAAGAAAAGTCAACAATGGTAGAGCCAAATTTAGAAGATGTTTATACTTATTATTATCAAATAAAGTCTTGAAGAAGGTAATTATATGATAAATAAACTTCATTAGATCAAGTGATTCCTAGACTCAAGTGAAGTTTGCCTGTGAGAAATGCCTCTCTACATATGAGTCTTAGAAGAACTTATAAGTGGTGTAAAGTAGCTATCACATACTTGAGAAGATGGGGAAATTGGAAATGGTAGCGGTTAGATAAATAGTTTTAATTAGGAGAAATGTAATGTTTTTAAATGTATATAAAGCTGAACTTTATAAAATAGTAACATCCTACAGATTCAAATTGGCTTTAATAGCAATACTTATTTTATCAGCCTATAATATTTTAAGTGAGTATAGAAAGTTTCCAAATTATAACTCTATATATGAGGCTAATAAGAAATCATATAGTACTAAAATTGATGGCTATAGAAAAAATTTAGAGGAATTAAACAATGGAGTTCATTCAGCGTTTTATGATAATGCTACGCCTAATGAACTGAAAACAGAGAAGTATATAGATAAGTTTTATTTACAGTTTTATGAAAATCATAAAATCCCATCACCTAAAAAAAATTTTTCCTGCTCTTTATATAAGTGTATTTTTGACTATTATTACTGGCTTCCTATAATGTTTTTATTTTGTTGTGATATTGTATGCATTGAAAGAAAAAGAAATATTATAGAAATGCAGTTTTCTTCATATGTGAGTAGGGGTACTTTATATCGTTCAAAATATATGGCTATATTAACAGCTATGGGTTTGATATTTCTTTCTAATTTATTATTTTCTTTTATTTTCAGTGGGTGCTTAATGGGGTTTTCAGATTTATCTGGTTCAATGAGATCTATATTAGAATATGGGGATGCGGTGGTAGAGAGAAGTATAAAGGAATTATTATTATTAAAAATTGCTTTTGCATTTATAATTTGTGTATCAGCAGCAGTAATGTTTATTTTTATTTCAACAGTTGCTAGAGATGTTGTAACTTCTTATATAATAGGAGCACTAATGGTAGTTAATGCAGCTCCTTTCTATTTCACCATAGAAAATGGAATAGGTTTTTCTAAATATTTTTTTATTTCATTTTATTATGTAAGTGAGTCGTACATAAGAGGAGAGCCTACTTATAATATAAAAATTGGACTAGCTACTTTTTTTATTCAAAATGTTATTTTATATTTATTAGGAATTCATATTTATAAGAGTATAGAATCAGGTGGAAATTAATGAGGAAGCTCATAAGTTTTATGATGCCATTGGACTAAAACACAAGAGTACATGTATGGAGTTTAAATTAAATGGGGGTTAGTATGTAAATAAGAAAGAACATAAAAAGAAAGGAAGTGAATTTTAGTGAAGTTCTGGTATTTGGATGAATCACTAAAAATAAATTATGGATTCTATAAGTGATGAAGAGCTATTTGAAGAAATTAAAGAAGGCAAAAATCAAAATATGGAATCTATTGTAGCACGTTATTATAAAATTATTTTTAGATATATATATAATAAGATAAATGATTATCATATGGCACAAGATTTGTGTCAGGAAGTGTTCTGCAAGATTTATGAAAAAAGAAAAAGTTATTCGAAAGAATATTTATTTAAGCCTTGGTTATATAAAATTGCATATAATTCCATTATTGATTATACTAGAGGAAAAACTTATAGAAATAGAAATAAAGTTACGGTTTTAGATGAGAATATAAAAGAAAAAACTAATGTTATTGAGTATAAGCTTTTTAATAATAATATAGATGATATGCTTGAAGGACTTAGTGATGCTCAAAAGGAAGTAGTAAAGCTTAGATTTTGTGAACAGCTATCCATTGAGGATATTGCTATTATTACTGATAGTAACATAAATACAGTAAAAAGCAGGTTATATCAAGGTATAAAGTTAATAAAGAGCAGACTGAATAAAGTAGGAGGTGGTCTAGATGAAGCAAAATCTCAATAAAAATATTTTAAAAGATATAGAGCATGAAAATGCAGATGAAGAAATAAGTTTACAGGATATTGATGACATTGAAGCTTTTTTTAGTAAACAGCCTGAAATAGAAACACCAAAAAACTTGTTTAATAATATAATGGGGGCAGTGGAGCTTAAGTATGAGGAAGAAAACGTTCAAGAGACATATGGCAAGGAAAATGCATGTAGCAGCATAAAAAAATTGCTGCTTAATATAACGCATCAAATTTCACTTTTTGATGAAAGATTTTGGCTAGCTTCATTTATTATATTGGCATTAGGATATATAATTTTAAGAAATCCTGAAGGATTCAGTTTTATGCTCATAGCACCTATAGTTTCTATTCTATCCATATATTATTTGTACAGAGGTAGTTATTATAATATGCTTGAAATGGAAATGGCCTGTAAATATTCACTGTATGAAATTACATTAGCAAGAACTGTTATAATACTTGTATATAATATAGCTTTTGTAACTGCTATGACAGTTATTAATTATATAATGTGGCAGGTTAATATGTGGACTTTTTTAATTTTAACTTGGCTTTCTCCACTTTTAATATCTTATTGTATTGCACTTTACTTTTTCTATAAAAAAGGAACAATTCATAGTGTTATAGCAAATGTAAGTGTTTGGTTCATTTATAGCATAATGCTTAAGGGATTTTCGAAAATTAATTATAGTAGTGGAGATCTTGAAAAAGTAATCCAAATGCATAATAATTTAAATTATGTTATTGTAAACTTAATATTGATTTTAATTTCAGGGATTATGCTTTATAATATATTGAAAAGTATGAAAAAAACCTATGGATAAAATCACTTAAGAAGGGGAGGGTATTATGGATAATAGGGAATTTTTCAACAACCTAGCAGAAAAGTGGGACAGCATGTGTTGTCATCCAGGAGAAAAAGTTAATCATGTTTTTGATAAAATTAAATTAGAAAAAGGAAATCATGTTCTTGATATAGGAAGTGGTACAGGCATAATTATACCTTATATTGAGAAAGAAATTGGTGAAAGTGGAAAACTAGTAGCTTTAGATTTGTCTGAAAAAATGATAGAAGTATCCAAGAAAAAGAATGATTATAAAAATTTGAGTTTTTATGTAGGAGATTTTAATTCTTATAACCCTTTGGAAAAATATGATTGTATAATAGCTTATTCATGTTATCCTCATTTTAATGATAGGGAAGCTTTTTTTAAAAAAGCAAATTTTATTCTTAAGAAAGGTGGAAAAGCAGTTATTGCTCATATTGAAAGTAGGGAAAAAATAAACAGCAGACATAATGGAATAGAAGATCATATTCATTCTAATGACCTTGTGGAGGTAAATGAAACTTCTAAAATTATGAATGAACATGGATTTAATATAATATATACTGAGGATAATAGCGAATATTATATATGTATTGGCGAAAAATCAAAGGAACTATATTAGTAAAAGAATCACTTGATATGTAAAATAGCTCTGCACTTAAGCTCATTGGTGCAGAGCTATTTTTAATCTATTTTAAATAATCTAATGCTACTTGAACATAAGCAGCAACACCTATAGGTAAAGCATCCTCATCAACTTTAAAATGGTTAGAATGATGTGAATAACAGCAGTCCTTAGCTTCATTACGACATCCTAGAAGTAATAGAGCTCCAGGAACTTGTTCAAGGTATGCAGAGAAATCTTCTGATCCCATAACTTTTTCAAATTCAGGAATATTTTCTTCTCCTACTAATTTAGTTAAAGAGTTTTTAACCAATCTTGCTGATTTTACATCATTTATTGTAGGTGCGCAGATAAAATCATAGCTAAATTCATAATCACAATTATAGCCTTTGCATATGTTCTTAACCATATCTTCAATCCATTTAGGCATTTTTTTGCGGTTATCAGCACTAAAAGCCCTATTCATTCCAGTCATCTCTACAGTACCAGGAGTTACATTAAAACGCTCTCCTCCTTTTATAGTGCCAATGTTGATTACAATAGGTGATCTAACATCATTAAATCTACTTACTAAGGTTTGAACACCTTGTATTACAGCTGCAGCACAAGTTACTGCGTCTACTCCCTGCCATGGAGATGAACCGTGACATGATTTACCTTTTATAGTAAGATTCCATATGTCTCCAGAAGCCATCATTGGACCTTCTTTAATGGAAACTTTTCCTACAGGTACATCTGACCATATATGCATTCCAAATATAAAATCCACATCAGGATTTTTTAAAACCCCACCTTTGATCATTTGGTTAGCTCCATCAGCGACTTCTTCTGCAGGCTGAAATATAAACTTAACAGTTCCTTTTAACTCAGCTTTCATTTCAGATAAAAGTTTAGCTGCTCCAAGAAGCATTGAAACATGGCAGTCATGTCCACATCCATGCATAAACCCTGGATTTTCTGAAGTAAATGGAAGACCTGTATCCTCAGTAACAGATAATCCATCCATGTCAGCACGTAATGCTATAACATTTCCTTTTTTTTCTCCATTTAATGTACCTAAAACACCGGTTTCGCCTATGTGAGATACTTCTATTCCAAGGTTAGCTAATTCTTCTGCAATAATTTTAGAAGTTCTAAATTCTTTAAAGGATGGTTCAGGGTGTCTATGAAAATCTCTTCTAAATTTTAAAACCCAATCTTGTATATTTTTTGCTTTTTCTAATGTATTCATCAAAAGTCCTCCTCTATATTTATAATCGAAAAATTCAGATAATTATATTACAACAATTTTACAAATATGCCAGCTATAACTACTGAAGCTATAGATACAGTGGTAAATCCACCAACCAACATTCTAGGAAGAATGATATCTAATATATAATTTTTTTCAGCATCAGTTTTACATACTGATTTACATGCTTCATTAGTTAAAATATAATCTGCAGGGAAGCCAAACAATGCTGTTAAGGCACAGGCAAAACCCATTTCCTTGGTAAATCCCATAAATTTTCCAACAATCATTGACATTATAAACATTCCTAGTACACCTAATATGATTAATGTTATTAAAGGTAATATCATTTTTGAAAGTGCCTGAGGAGTAACAGATGAAAGTCCAGAGAAAATATATGCCATTAATCCAGTTATAAGCCATCCAAAAACTCCAGCTTTAACTAGTGCAGTTTCCTCTAAGAAGCCTAGTTCGCAGAATGCAACACCAAAAATTAAGCATATTATATACTGATTTACAGCTTGATTAGTTAAGTTTGAAACAAAGTTTGCAAGTAGTGCAACTAACATAATCTTTAAAAGTATAATATATGTTGTCTGATATTTTTCAGGTAATGGAGGAATAAGTTTTTTTCTCTGAGTTTCCTCGTGTGCAACTGCAACTTCATTGCTGCTTTTCAATAAATCTTCATTAACCCCATTTTTTCTGAAGTCACTCAAAAGCCTGTTGCTTTCTTTTTTCAAACAATAAGAAGTGAGAGGATATCCTATAAAGCCATGCATTATATACATTGCTATAGGAAGTACGGCTAGATCCATCAAACCTTTTGCTTTAACAGCTTCTGACATTAGTAAAGCTGCTACAATTCCGCCTGTTAACGGAGGAGTTGCTGCTACAACAGTATGCCATCCAAATAAAGCTCTACCTATAGTCATAGTTAAAAGCATTATGCCACACACACCAGCTATAGATACTGTAACTGATTTCCATTGATCAACTAACTTTCTTAAGCTCATTAATGTTCCAAGATGAACTAACAGTAAGCTCATAGCTACTGAAACAAAGCTTGGACCAAAGGATGCTTGTGCAACTATATCTTTAGGTAAGATTGTCCAAAAACCTATAATAAATAAAACTGCTGATACAAATACGGAAGGAATAAAAGCTTTTGTTTTATTAGATGCTATTTCTCCTATAACCATAATTAACATTACAACAAAAAAACATTGAATTACGTTAAATTTCATTAAATTGCCCCCTTACTTATTTCTAAATTTAATATCAAAAGTACAAGCTTGTATTTTTTACTAATGATAGGATTTATAAAAATGAATGTTAAAGCCCCATATTAACAAACGATTTTTAATAAATTATTTATAGTATACATAACATTAGTAAAAATAATGCTTAAGTTAGAATAATGAAAATTAAATTATTTTTAAACGTTAAATGTGATAAAAATAATTTGATGAATGAAAATAAGCTAGTAGTATATCTATAATATTGAAAAATTCACGATTTTTGAAACAAGATTTTATATTATGTCAAAAATATAAAAATAACATTAATTATTTCAAAAAATGAATATTAAATCATGAAATTATTCAATTTTTATTAAAAAAAGTATATTTTATATAAATAATTACATATTTACATGAAACTGATTTTGAAAAATATAAATTAATGAATATTTTTATTCATATAATAGTCATTACTAATTGATATATTTATTTTAAAACGTTTTTATAAAAATTAATTTTCAAATAAACATAATACTATGAAAAATTTGGGAAAATACTTCTGGAGTTTTATATAAATTTTAAATTATTAATGATAGAATTAATTCTATTTATAGGTGAGTTTATCTGAAAAAACAAATAATCACTATATTTTATGAATGTTTTTTACTCAATTTGCAGGTTTTAGTCATTCATATGAAAATTTTATAATACTTTATTTGGAAAATTGTTAGAATTATTTTACATAAATTATCTAATAATGTAAAACGGTTTGGTGAATAAAGCAATAATAGAATGAAAAATTATAGTAGAATTTCAAAAGTAAATGCTGAAAGTATATATTGAAACAATTATAGTATCAGTTTTATAGAAAAGCCTATTTATGATTATGAAGTTGTAAAGACAAATTAAAACTTAAATTTATTTACTATTACAAAAAAATAATATAAAATAAAGTATAATGAACTTGATGTGTTAAAAAACTTAGAAAGTTTAATTACTATAAAAAAGTACGCTAAATAGACAGGGAGGAGTTACTTTTGTTAGGACCTAAAATTAGAGAAATAAGACAAGAAAAAGGATTAACCTTAAATGAACTAGCTGATAAAACAGGACTTACAGCTAGCTATCTTTCTCAAATTGAAAGAAATATTATTGATCCTTCTCTTTCATCCTTAAGAAAGATTTCTTTGTCACTGGAAGTACCAATTTATACATTTTTAACTGATGAAAAGAAGCAAAGTGTGCTTATTAAAAGTGATAAAAGAAAAAAATTAGAGCTCCCCAATTCAAGTATTATATATGAATTTGTTACACCTATGGCATCGGATAAGGAAATAAATTCAAAAATGGAGATTATACACTTTCAATTGGAACCTTGCAGTTGGAGTAGTGATGAATTTATGATACATCCAGCAGATGAATGCATATTCATAATTGAAGGTACCATAGAATTATATTTAGCACAAGAGAAGTATACTCTAAATAAAGGTGATAGTATTTATATACAGGAAAATATACCGCATAAATTTTATAATCCAACGTCTAAAAGGATTATAGGAATTAGTAGTATGTGTCCGCCAATATATTGATTAAAAGCTGTATTCTTGAAAAAGAGTACAGTTTTTTTATTTTTATAGAAAGTAAGTATAACTTAAAAATTTAATAAATACTTGAAAGTCTACTCAGCATATAATAGAATAGTTAGTAAATGGCTATTAAGTAATACTTAAAAAAATAACAAATAATTAATATTTTTTTAGGAGGGGGTACTATGGGGGCAAATATAGAAAATTGTAAGAATATTGTGAAACAAGATAATGAAGTAGTTGGGGCTGCTTGTAGAGTTCCTTATTATCCATTGGTTATAAAGCGTGGCAGGGGAGCAATAATTGAAGATGAGGATGGCAATGAGTATATAGATATGTTGTCAAGTGCAGCAGCAACTAATATAGGGCACTGTCATCCAAAGGTTGTAGAGGCTATAACGGAACAAGCTAAGGAAATTATACATTATACTCCAGTTTACACATATCACGAGTCTCTTGTTGAGTTGGCTAAAGAATTAACAGAAATCACACCTGGAAATTTTAAAAAGAAGGTTATATTTGGTCTTACAGGTTCTGATTCCAATGATGGGATGATAAAATTGGCTAGAGCTTATACAGGTAGAAGTAAAATAATTTCCTTTGTTGGAGCATATCATGGTTCTACTTATGGAGCTCTTTCAATTTCTGCTATAAGTTTGAATATGCGTCGTAAGATTGGACCATTAGTTTCTGATGTTCACTATATAAATTATCCTCATTGTTATCGCTGCAAATTTGGTAAGAAGGAAGAAAGCTGTAATTTAGAATGTATTGAAGAATTGGAGGAAAGCTTCAAAAATTATATACCTGAAGAAGAAGTAGCAGTAGTAGTAATGGAGGCTATACAAGGAGATGCAGGACTTATTGTGCCGCCTCGAAAGTATGTTGAAAAGTTATATAGCATATGTAAAGATAAAGGAATTTTGTTTGCCGTTGATGAAGTGCAGCAAGGCTTTGGAAGAACAGGGAAGTGGTTTGGTATAGAAAATTTTAATGTGGAACCAGACATAATAGTTGTTGGAAAATCAATAGCATCTGGAATGCCAATGAGTGCAATTATAGCAAGAGCAGAAATTATGGAAAGCTTAGGTCCTCCTGCACATACTTTTACAACTATGGGGAATCCAATATGTTGCAAAGCAGCACTTGCAACAATTAAGGTTATAAAAGAAGAGGGACTTCTGGAATATAGCACAAAGTTAGGCGAGTATACCAAGGAATGTTTTAACAAAATGAAGAACAAGTATCCTTTAATTGGAGATGTGAGAGGCATTGGTCTAAATATTGGGGTTGATTTAGTCAAAAATATAAATACAAAAGAGAGAGATAAAGAAGCAGCTGCAAAGATTTGTTACAGATGTTGGGAAAAGGGTGTATTGCTTACTTTCTTTGCAAATAATGTGCTTCGTGTTCAACCGCCTCTTGTAATAACCAGAGAACAAATGGATAAAGCACTTGATATTATTGAAGCTTCAATAGTTGAATATTTAAGAGGCGATATTCCAGATGAGGTACTTGAAGTAGCTAAAGGCTGGTAGAAAGATTAGAAATGCTTAATTTTATCCTTGACATATTTAAAATTATAAATTAGAATTATGAGTGAAAAAGAATTAGAGTAAAAAAATACACTTTAAATTGGTCCAGAGAGGCCAGAAAGAGGTATAATAATGTGTTTTTATTGTGCAGAAAAAAATTGGATAAATTTATATTTAAATAGTATGTATAAGGGTAATAGGGAGATTGTATTTTAGTGTGTAATCTTTTTATTGCCCTTTTTGTTTAAAAGGGGTTGTAAGGCCTTCACCAAAGAATATTTTATTCAAAAGTGTATTTTTACGAGACAAAAATTAAGGGAGGTCTATTATATGAAAGCAAAGCTTATATTAGAAAATGGAACAACATTTTATGGTAGCGCATTTGGATGCTTAAAGGATAGTGTTGGAGAAGTTGTATTTAATACTGGAATGACAGGATATCAAGAAATTCTTACAGATCCATCTTATTATGGTCAAATTGTAACAATGACATATCCGCTTATAGGTAACTATGGTATAAATTTAGAAGATATGGAATCTAAAACACCAAAGGTTAAGGGGTTTATAGTTAGAGAAAAATGCAATGCTTCAAGCAATTTTAGATCTGAATTAGAATTAGAGGATTATTTAAAACAAAATAATATTATAGGGTTAGAAGGAATAGATACAAGAGCTTTAACTAAAATTTTAAGAGATAGTGGAACTATGAAAGGCATAATTACACTAGAAGATGTTGAATATGGTGAAATTAAAAGCAAGATAAAAGCTTTTTCTAATAAGGGAGCGGTTCAAAGTGTAACTGTTAAAGAAAAGTATGTAATAGAAGGAAAAGGCAAGCATGTTGCTATTATGGATTTTGGAATAAAGCAAAATATAGTGAGATCCTTTGTAAAAAGAGGCTGTAAAGTAACGGTTTTACCTTCCAATACAAAGGCAGAAGAAATTTTAAAATTAAATCCTGATTTGATTTTTCTATCTAATGGACCTGGAGACCCTCAGGATTTAAAAGATGTTATAGAAAATATAAAGCAGCTTGTAGGCAAAAAGCCAATTGTAGGAATATGTTTAGGACATCAACTTTTAGCTTTAAGCTTTGGTGGAAAAACAGGCAAGCTTAAATTTGGACATAGAGGCTGTAATCATCCAGTTAAGGATTTAGAAGAAAATAAAGTTCATATAACTTCTCAAAATCATGGGTATTATGTAGACATGCTTCCAGAAGATATGGAAGTAACTCATATAAGTGTTAATGATGGAACTATAGAAGGAATGAAACACAAAAGCTTACGTATATTCTCAGTACAATTCCATCCAGAAGCATGTCCAGGACCTAAGGACAGCGATTATATATTTGATAGATTTATGAAGTACGCAGAATAAAAAGTATAGGTAGTATTTAAATACGTAATTTTGGGAGGTAGCAGATATGCCATTAAATAAAAATATAAAAAAAGTTTTAGTTATAGGTTCAGGTCCAATAGTTATAGGACAAGCAGCGGAATTTGACTATTCTGGAACTCAAGCTTGTGAAGCATTGAAGGAAGAAGGAATAGAGGTTGTATTAATAAACAGTAATCCAGCTACGATAATGACAGATAAGGAAACAGCGGATAAAGTTTATTTAGAGCCATTAACATTGGAATTTGTGGAAAAGGTTATAAAAGAAGAAAGACCAGACAGTTTGCTTGCAGGTATGGGAGGACAGACAGGATTAAATTTAGCAGTAGAACTTTATGATAAAGGAATACTTGATAAATATAATGTAAAGGTAATTGGTACATCCATAGAATCAATAAAAGAGGGTGAAGATAGAGAACTCTTTAGAAATATGATGAATAGAATAGGTCAGCCAGTTATTCAAAGTGAAATAATAACTGATATGGAAAGCGGTATGGCTTTTGCAAGTAAAATAGGATATCCAGTTATAGTTAGACCAGCCTATACTTTAGGCGGTACTGGCGGTGGAATAGCAGAAAATGAAGAAGAATTAGAAGAAATATTAGAATCTGGACTTCAATTGAGCTCTATAGGTCAAGTACTTCTTGAAAAAAGTGTTAAAGGATGGAAGGAAATAGAGTATGAAGTAATGAGAGACAGCTTTGGAAACTGCATTACAGTATGTAACATGGAAAATATAGATCCAGTAGGTATTCATACAGGTGACAGTATAGTAGTAGCGCCAAGTCAAACTCTATCAGATAAAGAATATCAGATGCTTAGATCTGCATCTATAGATATAATAAATGCTGTAGGTATAGAAGGTGGATGTAATGTTCAGCTTGCACTTAATCCACATTCCTTTGAATATGCAGTAATAGAAATAAATCCAAGAGTAAGCCGTTCTTCAGCACTAGCTTCCAAGGCAACTGGTTATCCAATAGCTAAAGTAGCAGCAAAGATAGCTTTAGGATATGGGTTGGATGAAATATTAAATGCAGTTACTCAAATGACATATGCTTGCTTTGAACCATCGCTAGATTATGTAGTAGTTAAAATTCCAAAGTGGCCTTTTGACAAATTCCAGGGAGCAGATAGAGTGCTTGGAACTAAAATGATGGCTACTGGTGAAATTATGGCTATAGGAAGCAATTTTGAAGCAGCATTTTTAAAGGGAATAAGATCCTTAGAAATAGGAAAATACTCATTGGATCATAAAAAATTTAAAGAATTTAGCATGTCAGAACTAAAGGAAAGAGTTATGTCGCCTGATGATGAAAGAATATTTGCCTTAGCAGAAATGCTTAGACGTGAATATAGGGTAGATATGATTGTTCAAATAACAGGTATAGATAAATTCTTTATTGAAAAATTTAAATGGATCGTTGAAGAAGAACAAAGATTAAAGCTTAGTAAAATAGGTGATTTGGATAAAGAATGGTTTCACAAATTAAAGAAAAAAGGCTTTTCTGATAAGGGCATAGCAGATATGCTTAAAGTAAGCCCAGATGATATATATAAACTTAGAAGTGTATGGGGAATAAAACCAGTTTATAAAATGGTAGATACTTGTGGGGGAGAGTTTGAAGCTCGATCACCATATTATTATTCAACTTATGACACTTATGATGAAGTAAAAGTTTCCTATGAAAAGAAGGTAATGGTTATAGGATCAGGACCAATAAGAATAGGACAGGGTATAGAATTTGATTATGCTTCAGTACACTGTGTAATGGCACTTAAAAAGTTAGGAATAGAAACAATAATAGTAAATAATAACCCTGAAACTGTTAGTACAGATTTTAATGTGTCTGATAAGCTATACTTTGAACCACTTACAGAAGAAGATGTTTTAAATATAATAGAAAAGGAAAATCCAAATGGTGTAATTCTACAGTTCGGTGGACAAACAGCTATTAAGCTTGCCAAGTTTTTAAAGGAAAAGAATATACTAACTCTTGGAACTACTGCAGATCAAATAGATATGGCAGAGGATAGAGAAAGATTTGATGAATTACTTGAGAAGTTAGGAATATCAAGACCTAAGGGAAAGGGAATTTGGAACACTGAAGAAGGATTAGAAGAAGCTAAAAAATTAGGATTCCCTGTACTTGTAAGACCTTCCTATGTAATTGGGGGTCAGGGTATGGAAATAACTCATGATGAAAAAGAGCTCGTATACTATTTATCAAGTGCTTTTGAAAAAGATAAGAAAAATCCAATACTTATTGATAAATATTTAATGGGAAGAGAAATAGAAGTAGACGCTATATCAGATGGTAAAGATGTATTAATACCAGGTGTAATGGAACATTTGGAGAGAGCAGGAGTTCATTCTGGAGATAGTATAACTATGTATCCAAGTCAAAATATAACTGCTGAAATGAAAGAAAAAATACTTGATTATACTAAAAAAATTGCTTTGGAAATAGGCATTAAGGGTATGATAAATATACAATTTATAGAATTCGAAGGAAATCTTTATGTAATAGAAGTTAACCCTAGGGCATCAAGAACTGTACCATATATAAGTAAGGTAAGTAAAGTTCCTATAGTGGATTTGGCAACTAGAGTAATGCTTGGAGAACAATTGAAGGATTTAGGTTATGGTGTGGATATTTATAAGGAACCAGAAATTATATCTGTAAAGGTTCCAGTATTTTCAACTCAAAAACTTCCAAATGTTGAAGTTTGTTTAGGACCTGAAATGAGATCTACAGGAGAGGTTTTAGGAGTTGGAAGGACAATAGAAGAGGCTTTATATAAAGGGTTTGAGGCAGCTAATATGCTTGCTAAAGAAGAAAAGATTACTGTACTTGCTACTATAAATGATCATGATAAGAAGGAGTTCTTAGCCATAGCAAAAGAAATGCATAAATTAGGAATTAAATTTGTAGCAACTAAAAATACAGCAAAACTTTTGAGAAATGCAGGTTTAAAGGTTAGAGAAGTTAGAAAGCTTTCAGAACAGCATCCTAATATAATAGATGCTGTAAAAAGCGGAGAAGTGGATTTAGTAGTAAATACTCCAACTAAAGGAAATGATTCAAAAAGAGACGGATTCCATATAAGAAGAGCTGCTATTGAAAGGAATATAGGAGTAGTAACAGCGTTAGATACTCTTAAAGCAATGGTAGATGTTAAAATCAAAGGAATAAAAGATGAAAACCTAGAAGTATTTGATTTAGCAAAATAAGATTTAGTTTAATATGGAAAGTGATGATGGTTAAAACTATCATCACTTTTTTGTATTATAGGATAAAGGAAAATTCTCCTATAAAAAAGTTATTATATGGTTTAGTTTGTGTGAAAATTTTATTTTTTAATTTCATATATATGAAATTAAAAGCAAAAAAATTTAATGTGAATAAATATATATGTCATATACTTCTGTATATATTTATAAATATGAAATATTTTTTAATATATTAAAAAATATAGTAGACTTTTTAACAAATATATACTATAATATTATTATAAATATTAAGAAAATTATGATATATAACAAGATTAAATTACATGTTTATTTTTTGTTTTTAATAAGGAAACGAGGCAAAGTTATGACAGAAGATGTAGGTAAAAAAATAAAAGAACTTAGAACTAATAAAAATTTGACCTTAAAGGAATTAAGTGCGAAAACTAATTTATCTATTGGATTTTTATCACAATTGGAGAGAGGGCTTACAGCAGTAGCTATAGATTCTTTGAACAATATTGCAAAGGCTTTAGATGTTAATTTATCATACTTCATTAATGAATCAAATCACAATAAGAAAATTATACTTAGAAGTTATGAAAAAGAAGTATTTCAAGTAGAAAATAATCAATTCATACATTATCATTTAACTAATGATATAGAAAATAAAAATCTTCTACCAAGATTAATAGAAATACTTCCAACCAGTAGTAAAGAACCGTTAACTTCATATCAACATGAAGGTGAGGAATTTGTTTATGTTTTAGAAGGGATTCTCACACTGCTTATCAATAATGAACAGCAAGAATTGTTTCCTGGAGATAGTGCTCATTATGACTCAAATCTTGTTCATAATTGGGCAAATTACACAAGTAAAACAGTTAAGCTGCTTACAGTACACACTCCGAATATGTTTAAAAAGGAAACTAAAGAATAGTTTTTTATAAAGTTAATGTAATATACTAGGGGGGATGGATGTGAACTCAAGTACTATAATAAATATTCAAAAATACTCTATTCATGATGGTCCAGGTATTAGAACTACAGTCTTTTTTAAAGGATGTCCACTCAAATGTTGGTGGTGTCATAATCCTGAAACTCAAAATCCAAAGCATGAAATAATGTTCTTCGAAGAAAGATGCACAGGATGTGGTATTTGTGCAAAAAGATGTCCTGAAAATGCCATTTCAATTAAGGAAGGTTATTCTGTTGTTGATGAAGAAAAGTGTGTACTTTGTGGAAAGTGTACTGATTTTTGCCCAAATACTGCAAGAGAGTATGTAGGCAAGGATATTACAGTATCAGAACTCATGAAGGAAATAATGAAAGATGAAGTATTTTATGATGAATCTGGTGGAGGTGTTACATTTTCAGGAGGAGAACCACTGATACATATAGATTTTTTAAATGAGGTTTTGAAAAAGTGTAAGGAAAAAGGAATTCATACTACAGTGGATACCAGTGGATGTGTGCCTTGGGAAAGCTTGGAGAAAATATTAGATAAAGTAGATTTATTCTTGTATGATGTGAAAATTATGGATAATGAAAAACATATTAAATACATTGGCTCAGAAAATACTAATATTCTTGAAAACTTAAAAAAGCTTTCAGATAGGGGATGTAGAATATTTGTTAGAATGCCAATCGTTGCAGGAGTTAATGATGATGCCTATCATATAGATTCAGCTATTGAATTTTTATCACATATAAATGCAGAACAGGTCAATTTATTACCATATCATAAAATGGGTATGGATAAATATAGAAGACTTAAAATGACTTATGAGTTATCTGGCATGGAAAAGCCATCTGACAAAGTCATGGAGGAAATATCAAATAAATTCAAAAAATCTGGAATAAAAATTAAGATAGGGGGATAATTAATTATGATCACTGAAAGAGTAAAAAAATTAAGACAGCAGAGTTTAAATGCAGTTCCACGTATTTCTATGGAGAGAGCACAAATCGAAAGCGAAGTTTACAAAAAATATGAAGGTAAAGTGTCTATCCCAGTACTTAGAGCATTGGTTTTAAAAGAACTAATGAGCAAGAAAAAGCTTTATGTTAATGATGGAGAATTAATAGTTGGAGAAAGAGGAGAAGAACCTGCAGCAACTTCAACTTATCCAGAACTTTGTTGCCATACTTTAGAGGATTTTGACATAATGGATGTGAGAGAAAAGATATCCTTCAAGGTAGATGAAGAAGCTAAAAAAATACAGGATGAAGTTATAATTCCATATTGGAAAGAAAGATCTATGAGATATAAAATTTTAAACAGCATGTCTGAAGAATGGAAGGATTGCTATGCAGCAGGATTATTTACAGAATTCATGGAACAAAGAGGTCCAGGACATACTGCAGGAGATGGAAAGATATATAAAAAGGGATTTTTAGATTTTAAAAAGGATATTGAAGAAGCTATTTCAAAGCTTGATTATTATGAAGATGATGGAGCTTTAGATAAAAAAAATCAATTGGAAGCTATGAGCATAGCTTGTGATGCAATAATGATTTTAGGTAAGCGATATTCAGAGTATGCTAAGGAGTTAGCACAAAATGAAAAGGATGAGCAAAGAAAAAAAGAACTTTTGGAGATTTCAGAAGTATGTAGTAATGTACCAGCAAATGCTCCAAAAAACTTTAGAGAAGCTCTTCAAATGTATTGGTTTGTTCATTTATGTGTTATATCAGAATTAAATCCATGGGATGCTTATAATCCAGGAAGATTAGATCAACATTTAATTCCATTTTATGAAAAGGAAGTGGAAGAAGGTGCTTTAACTCATGAAAAAGCAGAAGAATTGTTACAGTGCTTCTGGGTTAAATTTAATAATCAACCAGCACCTCCTAAGGTTGGAGTAACTTTAAAGGAAAGTGGAACTTATACGGATTTTGCTAATATTAATGTAGGTGGAGTAAGACCAGATGGTTTGGATGGAGTTAATGATGTAAGCTATCTTTTACTTGATGTAATAGATGAAATGAGATTATTACAACCAAGTTCTAATGTACAGATAAGTAAAAAGAGTCCACAAAAATTTGTAAAGAGAGCTTGTGAAGTTTCAAGAAAAGGATGGGGTCAACCATCAATGTTTAATGCTGATGCTGTAGTTCAAGAGCTAGTTAGAGCAGGTAAAACTATAGAGGATGCTAGATCTGGAGGAACTAGCGGATGTGTTGAAGCAGGAGCCTTTGGTAAAGAAGCTTACATTTTAACTGGATATTTTAATCTTCCAAAGATACTTGAAATAACATTAAACAATGGTATTGATATAATGACAGGTAAAAAACTTGGAGTTGAAACGGGAGATGTTACAAAATTTGAAAGTTATGAACAAGTATTTGACGCTTTTAAGAAACAACTTAAGCACTTTGTTGATATAAAGGTTAAAGGTAATAGGGTAATTGAAAAGTTATACGCTACATTAATGCCAGTTCCATTCCTTTCTATAGTAACAGATGATTGTATTTCAAAGGGAAAAGATTATAATGCGGGTGGTGCAAGATATAATACCAGCTACATTCAAGGGGTTGGTATAGGAACTATTACTGACAGTTTATCATCTATAAAATGTCAGGTGTTTGATAAAAAGAATATAACTATGAAGGAATTAATGGGAGCTTTAAAAGACAACTTTGAAGGACATGAAGATATTTTAAATTTAGTGAAAAATAAGACTCCTAAATATGGTAATGATGATGATTATGCAGATGCTGTAATGAGAACAATATTTGATGCTTACTATAATGAAGTAAATGGAAGAAAAAATGGAAGAGGTGGAGTTCATAGAATAGATATGCTTCCAACTACGTGTCATGTTTACTTTGGTTCAGTTATGGGAGCTAGTGCTAATGGAAGAAAAGCTCATGTTCCAGTTTCAGAAGGTATTTCACCTGAAAAGGGTGCAGATGTAAATGGACCTACAGCAGTAGTTAAATCAGCATCCAAGATGGATCATTTGAGGACTGGAGGAACTTTATTAAATCAGAAATTTGATCCAAGTGTAGTACAAGGAGAAGAAGGACTAAATAATTTAGCAAGCCTAGTAAGGTCGTATTTTACACTAGATGGACATCATATTCAGTTTAATATAGTAAGTAGAGAAACTCTTTTGGCAGCTCAAAAAAATCCTGATGACTATAGAGATCTTATAGTTCGTGTTGCAGGATATAGTGATTACTTTAATAATCTTGATAAGGTATTACAAGGAGAAATAATAGAGAGAACTGAACAATCCTTTGATGGATGCGCTGTTTGCTAGTTTAATATAGTTAGGAAAGGAAGTGAATTTTAGTAAGGAATTGATATTTATATTATGCTTTCTTACTAAAAATAAGTTATGAATAAAGTTATAGGTTTTATAGGTTGTGGAAATATGGGAGGAGCAATGATAGGGGGAATAATTAAAGCAGGTTTATCTTCCCCAGACAATATAATGGTAGGAGACTTAAATGAAAAAAATTTGGAAGCATGTGCTGAAAAGTATGGGATAAAAACAACTACAGATAATAATGATGTAGCTAGAGCTTCTGATATTTTGATTTTGTCAATAAAACCCAATTTATATCCAGTGATAATTGAACAAATAAAAGATAAGGTAAAGGAAAATGTAATAATAGTGACCATTGCAGCAGGAAAAGCTATAAGTGGCACTGAAGAAGCTTTTGGAAGAAAGCTAAAGGTAGTTAGAGTAATGCCAAATACTCCAGCTTTAGTAGGAGAAGGAATGGCTGCATTATGTCCCAATGAAGTGGTAACTAAAGAAGAAATAGGAGAAATAGTTAGTATTTTTGAAAGCTTTGGTAAAGCGGAAATAGTACCAGAAAAATTAATGGATGCTGTAACATCAGTAAGTGGTTCGTCACCAGCTTATGTATATATGTTCATTGAGGCTATGGCAGATGCCGCTGTGTTAGATGGTATGCCAAGAGCTCAAGCTTATAAATTTGCAGCACAATCAGTGCTTGGTTCAGCAAAAATGGTTTTGGAAACAGGAATGCATCCAGGAGCACTAAAAGATATGGTTTGCTCTCCAGGAGGAACTACAATAGAAGCAGTAGAAGTATTGGAAGAAAAAGGCTTAAGAGCTGCAGTTATGGCTGCTATGAAGAGCTGTACAAAAAAATCTAAGGAAATGTCAAAGTAAAATTTATAAATTGGATTTAAATATTTTTGACATGTAGAGGAGAATGCTTATGTTTAAAACAAATGAATACTTTGAGGGAAAAGTGAAGTCCATAGCATTTAATACAGCAGAAGGTCCTGCAACTATAGGAGTTATGGCAATAGGAGAATATGAATTTGGAACTTCAACTATAGAAATTATGACAGTAACCAGTGGGAGTATGTGTATAAAGCTTCCAGAAAGTGAAGAGTGGAAGCAATTTAAACAAAATGAAACTTTTACTGTAGCAGCAAATAAAAAATTTGGGGTAAAAGTAGAAGAAGAAACAGCATATCTTTGCTTATACAAATAAAAATAGGAAAGTTTATTTAGAGACACTTATAGTTAGTGTCTCTTTTTATTAGTAGAAATCTAAAATTCTTAAGAATTCTTAATATTTTTCTGCGTAAAAGCTTAATGTTTCCATTTTATACTTGTCTCATATTAACATAGGGGTGAAGATAAAATGGAAATTAGTAATTTTATAAAACAATATATAAAAAATCCTAAAACAGTGGGGGCTATAGCACCGAGCTCGGAGAAATTAGCATATAGGATGGTTGAGGACATTGATTTTTTAAATGCTTCCTGCATTGTTGAATATGGACCAGGAACAGGGGTTTTTACAGAAAAAATATTAAATAGAAAAAAGGATAGCACTATATTTATAGCTATAGAATATAATATAGATTTTTATAAAATTCTAAAAGATAAATTTAAAGATAAAACAAATTTCATACTTATAAATGATTCAGCAGAGAACTTGAAAGAATGTTTAGATAAGTATAGTATTGATAAGGTTGACTATATAGTTTCAGGTCTTCCATTTGCAAGCTTACCATATGATATGAGCAAAAAAATATTATCAGTTACAAAAGAAATATTAAAAGACAAAGGAGAGTTTATAACTTTTCAATATACTTTATTTAAAATGAAGCTCTTTAGAACATATTTTGATAAAATCAAAATAAAAAAGGTACTTTTAAATTTGCCACCAGCTTATGTTTTAAAGTGTAAAAATTAGACAAAAGTATTTTTGTTTTTTCAATTTTGAGAATAGAGAGCGTTTAGCGGCATTTGCATCATAAGATTAAGATATATTATAATGAGATTTCAAAGAAAATTATAGAGCTCCATGGAGGAAGAATTTGGGCAGAGTGTAGTGGTAATATAATTAGTTTTAATATTGAATTGCCTAAGAAAAATCTTAATAATTCTTAATGTTTTTCCTTACCTTTATTTAATAAATAGTATATATAATAAATTTCATAGTTAGAAAAAAGAAATATATAAATTTTTAAATACAAAAATAGAGGTGGGAATAATGAATAAGTTATTTAAAGGTATAATTTTTTTATGTTGGATAGCAATTTTAGCTGTATTTTTCAAATATCAATTGTATATTGATGGAGGAAACAAAATCACTAAATTATTACAAGCATATCCTAAGTACAGTGCTTTATTATTTTTAATAATTGCTTCATTTAGAATTTTTACGCTTGTGCCTTGTACTGTTTTTATCATCAGTGCTGGAATATTATTTAATCCTTTAGAAGCATTTATTTTAGTTACTATAGCAAATTTATTAAGTGAGATTTTCTTGTTTCTATTTGTTAAGGCTACAATTGGTATGGGTTATCAAGAAAAGATAATTAATAAATATCCCAAAATATATTCATTAGTTCAAGATAATAATGTTAAAATATTGGCACTAGGGGTTTCTTCTCCTGTAGTGCCATCAGATATAGTATGTTTCTTTTCTACATTAACTGGAATGCCTTTTGCTAAGTATGTTTTAACTATATTGATAGCTGATACACCTGTTATTCTTCTATATGCTTTTCTAGGAATAAGCATGAAATATTCTTTGTATGTATTTATTACTACACTTATTATTATAATTTTGGTGAGCTATGTAAATTGCAGAAGGTGGAATGGCAAAGTCAATTTATAAAATATCATTAATTTTATAATTATTGATATAGTAATACATGTATAATTTGAGGCAAGGATAAATTTGAATATCATTATACAACTAATTAAGAAAGCTATATATTTAAAGTATGTAGCTTTCTTTTTGTAATATACGATTTTAATATAGACTATATATTAATATAGGATAATAGCAATTTATATTATGAAAATACAATTTTTCAAGTGTTTTCAAGGAAATATGATATTTATGTAGAATGTCTATATTAATACAATATTAAATGTATTAGAATTACATTTAATAAATATGATGTAAATTTGGTTTAGCAAAGGGGGAATAAAAAATGGATTATGATGCTTTAAGTTATCGATATCCATCTAACAGGAATGTAATATATGGAAATAGAGGAATGGTTGCTACTGGACAACCACTTGCTGCACAAGCAGGTCTTGAAATATTGAAAAAAGGTGGAAATGCAGTTGATGCTGCCATAGCTACTGCTGCATGTTTAACAGTGGTGGAGCCTACAGCAAATGGATTTGGTGGTGATGCATTTGCAATTGTGTGGATTGATAACAAAATGTATGGGTTAAATTCAAGTGGCCCATCACCTAAAGGAATTTCATTAGAGGAATTAAATAAAAAGGGATATGATAAAGTTCCCAAGTATGGTTGGTTTCCTGTTACTGTACCAGGTATTCCTAAAGCGTGGTGCGAGTTATCCAAAAGGTTTGGAAAATTACCACTTACAGAAGTGTTAAAACCAGCCATTTATTATGCTGAGAATGGTTATCCAGTTGCTCCTGGCACATCTGAGTTTTGGAAATATGCTGTAGTTAATTATTCAGCTTGCAAGGGAGACGAATTTAAATACTGGTTTAAAACTTTTACAATAGATGGTAGAGCACCTCGAGCTGGTGAGATCATTAAGCTCCCACATCATGCAAAAACTTTAAAAAGTATTGCAGAAACCAATGGAGAGGAATTTTATAATGGAGAAATAGCAGAAAAAATAGATGCTTTTTCTAGAAAATATGGTGGCTATATTAGAAAAGAAGATTTACAACTTTTTAAACCTGAATGGGTGAAGCCAATAAGTATTAATTATAAAGGGTATGACATATGGGAATTGCCTCCAAATGGACAAGGTATTGTACCTTTAATGGCATTAAATATATTAAAGGGATATGAATTTAAAGAAAGAGAAAGTGCAGAAACCTATCATAAGCAACTGGAGGCAATAAAAATAGCCTTTGCAGATGCTCAAGATATAGTTGGAGATAAATCTAATGTTGAAATAGAAAAATTTTTATCAGATGAATATGGAAATGAAAGAAGAAAGCTTATACAGGATGCTGCTATTATACCTGAACCAAATAAAAAAATAAGAAATTTAAAAGGTGGGACAGTTTACTTATGTACGGCGGATGGAGAAGGTAACATGGTTTCCTTTATTGAAAGTAATTACATGGATTTTGGTTCTGGTTTGGTAGTTCCAGATACTGGAATAGCATTAGCCAATCGTGGAAATTGCTTCTCAACTGATCCTATGAATGTTAATTGTGTTGGAAGTAGAAAGCGTCCATATAACACTATTATTCCAGGATTTATAACAAAAAATCATAAACCTGTAGGGCCATTTGGAGTTATGGGAGGTTTCATGCAGCCCCAAGGACATGTACAAGTAATTATGAATATGATAGATTTTCATATGAATCCTCAAGAAGCACTTGATGCACCAAGATGGCAGTGGATTTTGGACAAGAAAGTGTTAGTTGAACATGAATGTTCTAAAAATTTAGCAAAAGAACTATCAAGAAAAGGCCATAATGTACAAATAGAGCTTCAAAGTGGTTTGTTTGGAAGAGGAGAAATAATACTTAAGGATGATAACAATGTGTTATGTGGTGGAACTGAGAGAAGAACAGATGGACAAATAGCAGTTTGGTAATACTAATATAGTGTTGCTTACATTTTACAGTTTAAAAATAATGCGACACAACTTTTTAGGTGGAGTCCGCATTGAATATATGGTGTATAAAAGCCAACCGTTTATTAAGGAGCTCTAATGTCTAAAATTTTAAAAATCTCTACCCGCTCAAATGTCACGTCCTGGGACTTTCGTGGCTTGAATCGTCCTGATTCAAATTACGAGATTTTTTAAATTTTAGACATAAGACCTCCTAAATTCTCTCAAAAGCTTTTATACACCATATATTCAAAGCTACCTCCACCTAAAAAGCTGTGTAGTAACTATTGTAATTCTAATATGAAAAATTGCTTATAA
>NZ_JIBU02000016.1 GCF_000633595.2 Clostridium drakei
GGCTGCCGCCTTATTTTTAGAGAGCGACAGCAACAACGAGGCCCAAAGGCCTCTTTTTTAATAGAAATTTATATGACTTTTTTTAAAAGCTCAAATTTAAATATTTAAGAATATTTTAAGCTTTATTTAATGTTTAAGAAACAATGGTTATATAAAATTTAAATATAACAAATAGAAATCATAATATGAAATTTAATAAAATTGGATAAATTGAAGAAAAAAATTCTTATAATATTTTTAAATTATAAAGAGTTTATTAAGTTTATTTAAAGTGCTATAAAATAGTATATAATAAAAATAAATGTAGAGTATTAAGAATAGTCAAATCAAAATGCTATTAAATACAATATTATATGATAATATTTAATATACAAATTATAGTTATCAATTAAGGAGGAAAGCATGGAACAAGAACACAAAATTTCAAAGGATGCTGTTAAAGTTTTTAGAATTAAAGAATTTATTGGAGTGGTTATAATATTTTTAGTATTTGTAGCATTTTTTAAATTTGCACCCAATTTTAAATTTAAGAATATTGTATCAGGTATTTTTGTTGCAATTATAGTATTGAATTTTGTAAGTGCACTAATTTTTCCAAAGATAGAGTATAAAAATTGGTCATATTACATGGAAAAGGACAAGATAATACTTAGATATGGAGTATTCGTAATAAAGACTGTAGTAATTCCTATAAAAAGAATACAATATGTGGATACATCTACAGGACCAATACTTTCACATTTTCAACTTACAAATTTAGCTATATACACTGCAGGAGGTAGATATGAAATTCCAGCTTTAATAGACGATATAGCAAAAGAACTTCAAGATGCTATAACTAGTTCTGTAGTAAGGAGTTTAGATGAAGATGAAATATAAAAAGCAACATCCATATTTTTTTATAAGTAAAATAATTAGTAATTTAAAGGAGTATATAATTTCATTTCTAATTGTAATAGGGGCTGTGATTACAAAAGGTAAGAATACTAAAATTTTATTCCTAATAATTGCCTTAGTTGTATTAATTATTGTAGTAATGACAATAGTGAGTTGGAAAAAGAATGTATATGGTTTTGATGAAACTGGTATGCATGTTAAAGAAGGTTTAATAAATAGAAAATCAAGATATATACCTAAAGATAAAATACATACTATGGATATAGATTCTAAATTTGTTCAAAGGTTATTTGGAGTAGTTACACTTAAAATTGATACTGCAGGTGGTGGAAAACAAACTGAGGTTAACTTAATTTTAAGCAAAGAAGAATCAGAAAATATTAGGGAAGTTTTATTAAGCAGTAATAATATTGAGGAAAATGAAGAAGAAAAGATTATAACAATACAGCAACAAGAAAAAATCTCTCATGATGACGTAAAGTATAAGGCTTCAGTTATGGATTTAATTATTACCGCTATAACATCAAAGTATATAATGGGAGGATTGTTGTTTATCTTTGTATTATATGACAAAATAAATAATATAATTCCCAAAAGTTTTAAAAATAAACTTGATAGTTTTGGGAATAAAAGTGCTGAGAGTGTGATGGCTTATAAATCAATTCAGTTAATAGTAGTACTTGTAATAATAGCGCTTGTAATAACATTTATTATATCTATTATTACTACAGTTATAACCTATTATGATTTTACAATAAAAAGAAATGGTAATAAAATAAACATAACTTATGGATTATTTGATAAAAAGTCAATCATAATTCCTATTTATAGAATACAAAGTATATCCATTGTAGAAGGAATACTAAAGAAACCTTTTAATGCTGTGTCAATTAACATTGAAAGTGTAGGTTATGGTAAGGAAAAGGGTGAATCTACCATTTTATGTCCACTTCTTAAGAAAAATCAAATAGATAAATTTTTTAAAGAAGTTTTAACTGAAATAGAACCAAAATTTGAATTTTCTTATTCATCCAATAAATCTATTATGGGTTATCTAATTAGAGCTAGTATACTCCCATTATTAATAACGTTTTTTATTACTTATAAGTTTAAATATGGTTTTTTTAGTTTATTAATTCTGCCTTTTTTCTTATTGTTAGGTTATTATAGGCAAAAAAATGCAGGAATATGTATAAAAGAAAATGAATTAATTATGCAATTTAGGGTATTAGCAAAACACATAGTAATAATACAAAAGAAAAACGTCCAAAGCTCAATAAAGTCACAAAACATTTTTCAAAGAAGAAGTAATTTAGTTAATA
The DNA here is from genome assembly GCF_000633595.2 of Clostridium drakei. Taxonomy (GTDB): domain Bacteria; phylum Bacillota; class Clostridia; order Clostridiales; family Clostridiaceae; genus Clostridium_AM; species Clostridium_AM drakei. Next base: position 2,220 of record NZ_JIBU02000016.1, read on the forward strand.
TAAAAGCCGCAATTCAAGGGGAAATTGTTCAAAAGGAATACGTTGTAAAAGGCATGAACAATAATGAATTTACAAAATTACAAAATTGGCTGTTAAAATGAGTAAAAGTATTGATATAAATACAATATAGTAATATAATTTAATAAAATATTATAAGTAAAGGAAAAGGAAAAAATATGAAAGTAACTATTGATGAAAAAACAGTTGAAATTATAAAAAATATGTTAAAAGAACAGAATAAGACTGCAGTGAGAATTGCTAAAACAGGTATTGCTTGTGGAGGAATACAAAAGGAAATAGTTATGGATGAAGAAAAAGAAAATGATGATGTAGTGATAGATCATGATATTAAAATTGTAGCAGACAAAAGTATTTCTTTCTTTTTTACTAGTGCACTGATAACTCATAAAGAAGGCATTAATGGGATAAGATTTAAAATAATATAAAATTTAGTATTGACAATATGAATAAAACAGTATAGTATATAAAACAAGCTAATTGTTTAAAACCGATGAGAAGAAAGAGTAGGTATAAGGAGTTTAGTTTAAGCGAGTTTGGAATGGTGAGAGCCAAATACTGTAGCCTGTATTGAATGGGTCTTCAAGGTGTAATGCGAAATAGTAGTAGCAATAACCGGTAGTCTACCGTTAAAAAGACAGGGTATCGAGTAAAATCTGTACCTGTATGAGATAGTTTTGTATTTAGGTGGTATAACGAAATTTGGCATTTCGTCCTTTATGGATGAAATGTTTTTTTATTTTTCACTATAAGTATAAGCTAATTTGGGTGGCACCACGGTCATTTCGTCCCATTTTCAGGATGAAATGGCCTTTTTTGTATTTAAATTATAAATAAAGTTAAGAGAGGTGGTATAAAATAATGAATTTATCAGAAAAAGAATTTTACCATTATAAGAGTTTGAAAAAAAACTTTCCTCTATTTATGAAAGTAAATGGAGATGAGATTACTCCCATAGGAATTTATTATAACTTAAATGGAAAAAATAAATTTTTGCTTGAAAGCATATATTCTGAAAATGAAATAGGAAGGTATTCTTTTGCGGGAATGAACCCTTATAGGAAGGTGAAGAGTTATGGAAAAAGCATAGTTGTAGAAGATGAAAACGGATTAAAAAGTGTAAAAGGCAATGTATTAGAGTATATAAAAAAATATTTGAATGAGAGTTATGAGGCATTAGGGCTTTCTATACCATTTGTAGGAGGAGGCATAGGATATGTTGGATATGACGTAATAAGACAATATGAAAGACTACCCAATGAAAATCAAGATATCATAAAAACTCCAGAAACCTATATTATGTTTTACAAAGTTTTCATTTGTTATGATCATTTTAAACATGAGATTTATTTAATTTATAATGTCAATGCAGATGAGGAAAAGGATTATAAAAATATAGTAAGTTATTTAAAAAAGTTAAAAGAACTTATAGTTAGAGGTAATGCAATACATGAGTTAAAAGAAGCAAATAATGAAAAAAGTGTAATTTCAAATGTAACAAAAGAAAAATATTGTACTATGGTTGAAAAAGCAAAGGAATATATAAAGGCAGGAGATATATTTCAGGTAGTTTTATCGCAAAGGCTTAAAATTAAAAGTACATCAAAGCCCTTTGATGTATATAGAAGATTGAGAAGTAAAAATCCGTCACCTTATTTATTTTATATAGATTTTGAAGAATTTAAAATAGCAGGTTCATCACCAGAAAGTTTAGTTGCAGTAAAAAAAGAAAGAGTGATTACCAATCCTATAGCAGGAACGAGGATTAGAGGAAAAAATCCAGAGGAAGATTTGAAATTTAAAGATGAACTCTTAAAGGATGAAAAAGAAAAGGCAGAACATTTAATGTTAGTAGATCTAGGAAGAAATGATATAGGAAAAATAAGCAAGTTTGGCAGCGTAAAACTAGATAAATTTATGGATGTAGATTTTTATTCTCATGTTATGCATATAGTTTCAAAGGTTTCAGGAAATATAAGAGATGATTTGCATTATTTAGATGCTCTAAAATCTTGTTTACCTGTGGGTACAGTATCCGGAGCACCAAAAATAAGAGCTATGGAGATAATTGATGAATTAGAAAATACAAAACGAGGAATTTATTCAGGTGCAGTTGGATATTTTTCACTTAATGGCAATATGGATACCTGTATTGCAATAAGAACTATACTATTCAAAGATAGTTATGCATATGTTCAAGCTGGTGCAGGTATTGTTTATGACTCTATACCTGAAAATGAATATAAAGAAACATTAAATAAGGCTATGGCTATGATAGAGGTGATATAATGATACTTTTGATAGATAATTATGATTCATTTACTTATAATCTTTACCAGTATATTGGTGAAATATATAAAAATATAAAAGTTGTTAGGAATGATGAAATATCTTTGGAGGATGTAGGAAAATTAAATCCAGAAGGAATTATATTGTCACCAGGACCTGGAATTCCTGAAAATGCTGGAATATGTATAGATACAATAAAAAGCTTTGGGAGGAGAATTCCTATTTTAGGTATATGCCTTGGACATCAAGCTATAGGATGTGCTTATGGAGGAAAAGTAGTAAGAGCTAATAATATAATGCATGGAAAGACTTCTAAAATAAGCATAAAGCAAAACAAGTTGTTTGAAGATTTGAAAAGTTCTATGACAGTTATGAGATATCATTCTCTTGTAATAGAAAAAAATACATTTCCAATAGAACTTATTATAACTGGTAAAAGTTTAGATGATGGTGAAATAATGGCAATTAAGCACAAGAAATATGAAGTTTATGGACTTCAATTTCATCCAGAATCAATTCTTACTGAAAATGGTAAAGTAATGATAAAAAATTTTGTAAAGGAGATTTGTAATGTTACAGGAAATAATTAAAAAGATTATAGCTCAGAAAAATTTAAAGGAAAAAGAAGCTTATGATGCTATGAATGAAATTATGTTAGGTAAAGGAACAAATTCTCAAATAGGAGCTTTTCTTGCAGGTCTTAGAATGAAGGGTGAAACTACAGAAGAAATAACTGGGTTTGCAAAAGCAATGAGAGATAATGCAATTACTTTGAAACTTGACTCAAATTATGTTATTGATACTTGCGGAACTGGAGGAGATGGAGGAAAGACCTTTAATATATCTACAGCAGTGGCATTAGTTGCTGCTTCAGCTGGAGTAAAGGTGGCCAAACATGGAAATAGAGCAGTGTCAAGTAAAAGCGGTAGCGCAGATGTGCTTGAAAAATTGGGCTTTAACATAAATTTAGAACCAGAAGCAGCAAAAAAATGCATTAATGAAAAAGGAATGGCATTTTTATTTGCTCAAAAGTATCATAATGCTATGAAGAATGTAGCTGCTCCGAGAAAAGAACTAGGGGTAAGAACAATATTTAATTTATTAGGGCCGCTTACAAATCCTGCTTTTGTAAAAGGACAAATTTTGGGAGTATATGATAAGAATCTAACTCATATTATGGCGGAGGTACTTTCCAACTTAGGTTGTGAAAGAGCCATGGTAGTTTGTGGAGAAGATGGACTTGATGAAATAACTACTACATCACTAACTTATGTAAGTGAGTTGAAAAATGGAGAAATATCAGATTATACAATAAATCCAGAAGATTTCGAAATAAGGATAAGCAGCACCGATAATATTTCTGGAGGCACTTCTGAAGAAAATGCGGTAACAATACTTCAGATTTTGCAGGGAAAGAAAGGTGCTAAAAGAGATATTGTAATACTTAATAGTGCAGCAGCTTTGTATGTTGGAAAAGTGTGTGAAAATATGAAGGAAGGAGTAAAAGTGGCAGAAGCACTTATAGACTCAGGTGAAGTTTACAAGAAGATGAATGAATTAAAAAATTACAGTAATAAATTTTTAGCTTGATAATGAATGTGAAATAAATTAATTGAGTATACAGAAAGGATTGATAAGAAGGAATGATATTAGATGAAATAGTAGCACATAAAAGTAAGCAGATAGAGTTAGAAAAAGAAATTATACCTTTAAATAAAGTCATTGAGGAATGCAATGATGTAGTTATACGAGATTTTAAAAAAGCGATTATCAATGAGAATATATCAATTATTTCAGAAATAAAGAAAGCATCTCCTTCAAAGGGAGTCATTTTAGAAGATTTTAATCATATTGAAATAGCTAAAGTATATGAAAATATAAATGTAGATGCGGTGTCAGTACTTACTGAAAAGAATTTTTTTAAAGGAGATGATAGTTATATAAATGATGTTAAAAAAGTAAATTTAAAACCTATTTTAAGAAAGGATTTTATAATTGATGCTTACCAAATATATCAATCAAAAGCTATAGGTGCAGATGCTATATTGCTTATAGTTTCTATATTAAAATATAAATTAAAAGAATACTATGATTTAGCAAGAAGCCTTGGACTTCAATGTTTAGTTGAGGTTCATAATAAAGAGGAACTTAAAATAGCTATACAAAGTGGCTGTTCAATTATAGGTATAAATAATAGAAATTTGAAAGACTTTACAGAGGACTTAAAAAATACAGAGAGACTTATAAAAAATGTGCCTTCTGAAGTTTTAGTAGTATCTGAAAGTGCTATAAAGACTCCAGAGAATATAAGATATTTAAGAGGCTTAGGTGTAAATGCAGTACTTATAGGGGAAACATTTATGAGAAATATTAAAAATATAAACAGGTTAAATGAATTTGTGGAGAAGGCTAAATGTTTTTAAGATGGGTCAAACTATTACATTTAGAAAGGGGTAGTATATGGCTTTAGTAAAAGTGTGTGGGATAAGACGAATTGAAGATATAGAATTTTTAAATGAATTAAAGCCTGAATATGCAGGATTTGTATTTTGTAAAAGTAAGAGGCAAATTAATTTAGAACTTGGAGCACAGCTTATAGAAAAATTAGATAAAAATATAAAAAGAGTTGGAGTTTTTCAAAACAATTCTTTGGAAGAAGTAAAAAATACAGCAGAAGTTTTAAAATTAGATGTTATACAGTTACATGGAATTGAAGATGAGAATTATATAAAGAAACTATTTCCATTTAAGATATGGAAAAGCATAGGTATTGATGTATCTCATGATTTAAAAGATGATGTTAAAATTAAGTTTTATGAAGATGAAATAAATAAAATATGCCAATATGACGTTGAAGCGGTAATTATAGACAGTGATGTAAAGGGAAGTTCTGGTGGCACAGGAATGAGTTTTAATTGGAAGTTGCTGAATAATCTAAATATAACTAAGAAGATAGTTTTAGCAGGTGGATTGAATTTTTATAATATTACTCAAGCTATAAAGATTGTAAAACCTTATGCAGTAGATGTATCAAGTGGTGTAGAAGAAAATGGGATTAAAAGCTTTGAAAAAATAAAGCAATTCATAAATAAAGTTAAAAAAGATAATATGAGAAAATAAATTTAATATTAATATAAATGAAAGTGAGGAATTTTTGATGAATGGAAGATTTGGAAAATTTGGAGGACAATATGTACCAGAAACTATAATGAATGCTCTTACAGAATTGGAAAATGAATTTAATGAAGCTGTGCAAGATAAAGAATTTATGGATGAATATAAGTATTATCTTAAAGATTATGTAGGAAGAGAAAATCCATTGTATTTTGCAAAGAACTTAACTGAGGATTTAGGAGGAGCTAAGATATATCTTAAAAGGGAAGATCTAAATCATACAGGAGCACATAAAATAAACAATGCTTTAGGGCAAGTTTTGCTTGCTAAAAGAATGGGAAAGAAAAGAGTTATAGCTGAAACAGGCGCTGGTCAACATGGTGTAGCTACAGCTACAGCAGCAGCTATGTTTGGTATGGAATGTGAAATATTTATGGGAAAAGAAGATATTGAAAGACAGGCTCTTAATGTATTTAAAATGAAAATATTAGGTTCTAAAGTAAACTCAGTAAGCACAGGTACAGGCACTCTTAAAGATGCAGTAAATGAAGCTATGAGAGATTGGGTATCAAATATAGATAATACATTTTATGTAATTGGCTCTGTAATGGGACCGCACCCATATCCAACTATGGTTAGAGATTTTCAAAGGGTAATTGGGGATGAAGCTAGAAAACAGATACTAGAAAAAGAAGGTAAGTTACCTGATTATGTGGTTGCTTGTGTTGGAGGTGGAAGTAATTCTATGGGAATTTTTTATCCATTTGCATCTGATGCTTCTGTAAAATTGATAGGGGTAGAAGCTGCTGGTAAAGGCTTGGATACAGAGGAACATGCAGCCACTATATCAAAAGGCTCTATAGGAGTAATACATGGCATGATGACTTATGTATTACAGGATGAAGATGGACAAATACTTCCAGCATATTCAATATCTGCAGGACTTGATTATCCAGGAGTAGGTCCAGAACATGCATATTATCATGATATTAAAAGAGCAAGCTATGAAGCTGTAACGGATAAAGAAGCACTAGAAGCTTTTACTCATTTATCGCAAATTGAAGGAATAATACCAGCACTTGAAAGTTCTCATGCAGTGGCTTATGTAATGAAAGTAGCTCCTAAGCTCGATAAGGAGGATATCGTTATTGTCAATTTATCTGGAAGAGGAGACAAGGATATAAATACTGTAGCAAACATAATGGGGGTAGAATTATAATGAATAGAATAGAGTTAAAATTTAATAACCTTAGAAAAAATGAAGAAAAGGCATTAATACCATTTATAACAGCTGGAGATCCTGATTTGAATACTACTATAGACCTTGTACTTTCTATGGAAGAAGCTGGAGCGGATATAATAGAACTTGGAATACCTTATTCAGATCCTTTGGCTGATGGAGTTACAATACAGGCATCTTCAAATAGAGCGCTTAAAAATGGAGCTAAAATAGTAAAAATAATGGATACAGTGAAAAAGATAAGAGAAAAAACGCAAATTCCTTTAGTATATCTTGTTTATTATAATTCAATATTTAAATATGGTATGGAAAAATTTATGAAAGAATCTAATGAAAGCGGAATAGATGGTGTTATAATACCTGATCTTCCAATAGAAGAAAGAAAGGATATTATAACTATAGGAAAAAGATATGATATTGATATTATTCCTCTTGTGGCACCTACATCTAAAGAAAGAATAAAAAGTATTGTGAAAGATGCCAAAGGCTTTGTATATTGCGTTTCTGTAAATGGAGTTACAGGTGTAAGAAATGATATAAGTACAAATGTGGAAGAGTATATGAATACAATTTCAGAATATACAAATCTTCCTAAAGCATTAGGTTTTGGAATATCATCATCAGAAATGGCTGCAGGATTTAAACCATATTGTGAAGGCATAATTGTAGGAAGTGCAGTAATTAAAGAAATAGAAAATGGAAAAAATAAAGAAGATGTAATAAATAATGTGAGAAAATTTGTTGAAAAGTTGAAAAAAGCTTAAAATATTAATAATATCTTGAAATTAAAGATTAGCTGCAATTGAAATCAATTGCAGCTCTATTTTACTTTAGTATTGTCGTTATTTTATATACAAACAAATTAGAAATTAACAATAAATATCAAGAAAATATAGAATCTTTGTTAAATATATTATACATCTATATAAAATCAAATTATGCAATAATACAGAAAAATGAATAAAATTCACCGGCAATATTCGATGATGGTATTGTAAAAAAATAATAATATGATAAATATTAACTTTAATGTATAAAATTATTGTTAAAAAATTAACGATAAAAAAGTGAAAAACAGACTTAATTTGTAGAAAAATATACAAAAACAATGTTTTTAAAAGAAAAACCAAAAAATATTTGACAAATAATAAACTATCATGCATAATAGTAAACAGCAAAATAAATGTCGAAAAAGTAAAAAATGAATCAAAGTAAAATAAATTACTTTTAATTATTAGAAAATTGCGAAAAATTTTGCTAAAAAATAAGAAAGAGGTGTACTTGATGAAAGTTACAAACGTTGAAGAATTGATGAGAAAAATGGAAGAAGTAAAAAGTGCTCAAAAGAAATTTGCTACTTATAGTCAAGAACAAGTTGATGAAATTTTTAGACAAGCATCTATAGCAGCAAATAATGCTAGAATATCACTTGCTAAAATGGCAGTAGAAGAAAGTGGTATGGGCATAGTTGAAGATAAAGTTATTAAAAATCACTTTGCTTCAGAATACATATATAATAAATTTAAGGACTTAAAGACTTGTGATGTTATAGAAAAGGATGAAGCCTTTGGTCTTACTAAGATTGCAGAACCAATAGGAGTTATTGCTGCTGTTGTTCCAACAACAAATCCAACATCCACTGCAATTTTTAAGGCTTTAATAGCATTGAAGACTAGAAATGGTATAATTTTCTCACCTCATCCAAGAGCAAAAAAATGCACTACAGCTGCAGCCAAAATAGTACTTGATGCAGCAGTTAAAGCTGGTGCTCCAGAGGGAATAATTGGATGGGTAGATGAACCAACAGTTGAACTTTCAGGAATAGTAATGAAAGAAGCGGATATAATCCTTGCAACAGGTGGACCAGGGATGGTAAAAGCTGCTTATTCATCAGGTAAACCAGCTTTAGGTGTTGGTCCTGGTAATACACCAGCTATAATTGATGATTCGGCTGATATTAAAATGGCTGTAAATTCAATACTTCTTTCGAAAACTTTTGATAATGGTATGATTTGTGCTTCTGAACAATCAGTTGTAGTAGTTGATTCCGTATATGATAAGGCAAGAAAAGAGTTTGCAGATAGAGGAGCATACATTTTAAAGAAGGATGAAGTAGCTAAAGTTGGAAGTGTAATATTAGTAAATGGAGCTTTAAATGCTAAAATCGTTGGGCAGCCTGCTTATAAAATAGCTGAACTTGCAGGAATATCAGTTCCTAAAACAGCGAAAGCTCTTATAGGTGAAGTTGAATCAGTTGGACTAGAAGAACCATTTTCACATGAAAAGTTATCGCCTGTTCTAGCTTTATATAGGGGTAAAAATTTTGAGGATGCACTTGCAAAAGCTGTAATACTTGTTGAACATGGTGGATTTGGACATACTTCATCACTATATGTAGATGAAATGAATCAAAAAGATAAAATAGCAAAATACTCTGCTGCTATGAAAACTTGTAGAACATTAATAAATATGCCTTCGTCGCAAGGAGCTATAGGCGATATATTTAATTTTAAATTGAATCCTTCATTGACATTAGGTTGTGGTTCGTGGGGTGGAAACTCTGTATCAGAAAATGTTGGACCACAACATTTAATAAATATTAAAAGTGTAGCTGAGAGGAGAGAAAATATGCTTTGGTTTAGAGTTCCAGAAAAAGTTTACTTCAAATATGGATGCCTTCCAGTTGCACTAAAAGAACTTAAAGAATTAAATAAAAAGAAAGCATTTATAGTAACTGATAAGGTACTTTATCAATTAGGATATGTTGATAAAGTTACAAAAGTTCTTGATGAAATAGGTGTTGCTTGTAAAATATTTACAGATGTAGAACCAGATCCAACCTTGGCTACAGCTAAAAAGGGTACTGAACAATTGTTAAGTTTTGATCCAGATACAATTATAGCTGTTGGTGGTGGATCAGCAATGGATGCTGCTAAGATTATGTGGGTAATGTATGAGCACCCAGAAGTAGCCTTTGAAGATCTTGCGATGAGATTTATGGATATAAGAAAGAGAGTATTTACATTCCCTAAGATGGGTGAAAAAGCTATGATGATATCAGTAGCAACATCAGCTGGTACTGGTTCGGAAGTTACTCCTTTTGCAGTTATTACTGATGAAAAGACAGGTCAAAAATATCCATTAGCTGACTATGCTTTAACTCCAAATATGTCTATAGTTGATGCGGAATTAATGATGGGCATGCCAAGAGGATTAACGGCAGCATCAGGTATAGATGCTTTAACACATGCCCTTGAAGCTTATGTATCAATAATGGCTTCTGAGTTTACAAATGGATTGGCATTAGAAGCTATAGAAACAATATTTAAATATTTACCAATAGCATACAGCGAAGGCCAAACTAATAAGGAGGCAAGGGAAAAAATGGGACATGCTTCATGTATTGCTGGTATGGCATTTGCTAATGCATTCTTGGGAATTTGCCATTCATTAGCACATAAACTAGGAGCTCAGCACCATGTACCACACGGAGTTGCTAATGGATTATTGATAAATGAAGTTATTAAATTTAATGCAGTAGATAATCCAAGAAAACAAGCAGCATTCCCACAGTATAAATATCCAAATGCTAAAGCTAGATATGCTAAGATTGCTGATTTCTTGGGATTAGGTGGAAAAACAGAAGATGAAAAAGTTGAATTATTGCTTAAAGCTATAGATGAATTAAAAGCAAAAGTTGGTTTGCCAATGACTATAAAAGAAGCTGGAGTTAGTGAAGAGAGTTTCTACGCAACTCTTGATGATATGTCAGAGAAAGCTTTTGATGATCAATGCACAGGGGCTAATCCAAGATATCCATTAATAAGCGAACTTAAACAAATATATATAAATGTATTTGATAAACCAACGGTACTTGAGGAAGCTTCAGTAATTAAAGAAAAAAAGAAAAAATAAATAAGTGAATACAAAATGGTGTTTTAAAGAAATTTTGAAACACCATTTTGCTGAGATAAATACTATATCAAAAATGTATAAAATACACCCTACAAGATAGCATGAGAACATGTTTGTCTTATAGGGTGAAGTTTTTTATTACTACTTTTAATAGTATAATTTTTTAAAGCTTAAATATCTTTATGCTGTTCTCCAAATCTTCTGCTAAGTTTGAAAGATCCTGTACATTACGGGATATTTCTTGAAGGGCAGCAGATTGTTCTTGAGTAGATGCTGCTATTTCTTCTGTACTTGCAGCAGTACTTGTAGATATATTCTGAATTTCGTCGGCATTTTCATTTACTTGGTTTATGCTATTGGTTGATTCTTCTACCATGGAATTAACTTTTTCAAGATACTCTTTTGTATCATTAAAGGATTTTAGTATTTCGTCTAAAGAATCTCCTACTACAGTTACAATTTCTTCTCCCTTTATAGATTCTTTAGTTCCTTCTTCGATAGAGGAAAGAGCTTTTTCTGTTTTACTTTGTGTTGCAGCTATTAATTCCTTTATATTGTTAGAAGATTTCATTGATTCTTCTGCAAGATTTCTTACTTCATCAGCAACTACAGCAAAGCCTTTACCAGCTTCTCCAGCTCTAGCTGCTTCAATTGAGGCGTTTAGAGCAAGTAAATTAGTTTGATCAGCTATACCATCAATAAGTTCTACTATATTTCCTATTTGCTTAGAAGTTTCTTGGAGTTCTACAATTACATTTGATGAATAAAGTACACTATCTTTTATAACACCTATTTGATTTACCATACTATTCATTTTGTCTCTTCCAGTAGAAGCAAGATTGCTTGTATTCTCAGAAAACTCTACTACTGATTTAACTTGATTTCTTATATCTGTCATATTATCTACAGCTTTTTTTAAAGAAATAGATATTTCATCTGTAGCCTTAACTTGTTTTTCCGCACCGTCAGCAACTTCTTCTGTAGAACTTGAAATTTCTTCTGATACTTCTGCTGCTTGCTGTGCAGAGGATAAAAGATTGCTTGAGGATTCTGCAATATTTTGTGACATGTTATTTATCTTATTAGTAATATCTCGTAAATTTTCAATCATATTGTTAAAACTTGCAGCTACCATTCCTATTTCATCTTGTGATTTGATTTCTACAGATTTAGTAAGGTCTCCTTTTGATGCTTCTTCTGCAACTTCAGCAAGTTTTGCTAAAGGTTTTAGATTATTAGATACTATTCTTATTATTATAAATCCTCCCATAATAACTGCCAGTAATGCTACCAATAAAGAAACTATAGCTATGTTTCTTAATGCTGCATTTTGACTTGCCAAAGAAATTCCTATTTGTACAGCTCCGGCAACATTTTCTCCACTGTGCAAAGGGATTGTAATGTCATATACATCTTGTCCATTATAACTTTTGACATAAGAGCTTATTTTTCCTTCTTGAATTGCAGATTTACTTCCTGTGTCTGTTAAAATAGTTCCTGTCTTACTTTTATCGCTATGTGCAGTAATTTTTGAATTTTTGTCCAATGTAGCAGCATAAACTATATTTGAACCTTTTAATAATCTGTTAACAAGATTTTGTTCACTTATAGAATCATTAAGCTTTGCTATTTCGTTTGCTATAATACCTATTTGAGCTATTCCACCACCAGGTATTGCTACTTCACCATATTTATAATAATTACCATCACCTATGTATGAACTTTTTCTTATCGCTTCTACAGCTTTTTCTTGCTTTCCTTTTAATATTGCTTGTACATTGGCATTATCCTTATAATCAAAATTAATATTAGCAGGCATATTGGAATGTGTTATAATTCCTTGAGCATTAGCTATGTCTATTTCTTGAACACCTATTTTTGAGGCTATTTCTTTTAAATATTCATCAGATACTGATGGGTTTTGACCTATTAGATAGCCTATTGAGGTCATTTTATCGCCTAAAACAATATCTATTTGATTTGACATAGCCTTATTAGTTTCCATTTCTGAAGTTATTTCTTTAACTAAACTTATTCCTTGACTCTCAATTTCGCTCTTTAGCTTAGTGCTTGCAACATAAAAAATTATAGTGGTTAATATTGCTATAGCCACTAAAAGCACAATAACTGCACTAGCAGTTATTTTGACTTTCAATGAATTTTTTTTTGACATACTTCCATTTTTCACAAAATCACTCCATTTTCATTATAGTATTGAATAATTTGCCATAATTGGACAAACACAAACTATATTTTACATCAATTACACTTAAAATTCAACAAGTTTAATTTTAAGTATAATTTAATTTTAAGTTAAATTATATATTATGGTAGTGATCGGATAAAAAGTTTAATAAGAAACTATATTATAATAATTTGAAATATGTAGTATTTAAAGTTAATTCTTCAATTAAATACTAAAATACATAATTAAGCAATTAATTTGAAAGCTTGGATAATAATATATTTGTTAGTTCTTTTAAAATATCCATAACTATAGTAATTTCTTCGGCTGTTATATTATCAATATGAATACCACAGGTTGTAACTACATTTTTATTTAACTTTGAAGAAATGGCATGGGATACATATCTTGCAGCTTCATCATCCTTATGTCCCACTAAATTCAAAATAGATGTTGTTGCACTTCTTTTTTTAAAATCTGATAAACTTGGTCTAGGAATACTTAAAGTTACAGAACCTATGTGAGGACTATCTCCACCTGAGATTATGATACATAAATCGTTTCCTATTAAAATAGCTTTTAAGTTAATCTTTATTCTGCCTTTTTCTATAGTTAAATCGTGCACTTATTAACCTCCCAATATCTAATAACTGGCGTTTTCTCCCCATCTATTAAATCCATTTACCTCAATGTGAAATTTATCTAGAATTTTACCAATAATATGTGTATTCAAGTCTTCTACACTAGCAGGTTTATTATAATATGACATCATTGGAGGCACAATAATTGCACCTAACTCAGATAAGGAAAGTAAATTTCTTAAATGAATTGTACTTAGAGGACTTTCTCTAGGTACTAATACTAATTTTCTTCTTTCCTTAATAGTAACATCTGCAGCTCTCAAAAGTAAGTTGTCAGAATAACCACATGCAATACCAGCAGCAGTTTTCATACTACAAGGAACTATAACCATACCTTCAGTTCTAAAGGTACCACTAGCTATGCTTGCACCAATATCTTTTAGTGAATAAGTTTTATCTGCTAGGTTAATTACATCTATTAATTTATAATTTGTTTCTTTAAGTATAGTTTGTTCTGCACCTTTAGAAATTACTAAATGACTTTCCCAATCAGGATGTTTTTTTAGCGTTTTTAATATTTCAATGCCTAATATAGCACCACTTGCACCGCTAATACCTATTACTAGTCTTTTTTTATTATTAATTGTTACATTACATTCCATAAATTTAAACACCTTTTTAATTAGTTTTTTTAATTATTATTTTATTTTTTAAAATAATTCTGGAGCAAAACGGCTTGGATCCACATCTTTAAATTTGGCTCTTTGGAATTTGTCTTTCAAATTATAAGGTACTGTGCAATCAAAAATTACTTTACAAGAAATACCTTTATCCTTAAGTAGTGGATTATAATAAGGATTTTGAGAAGGATCTAATGGGTGACAACGTACGCCAGGGATAAATACTGTATCAATATCACCTTGATAACGTGTATTAAGAGCCCACATTACATCATTACTGTCAAATGGGTCAACATCTTCATCAACCAAGATTACATGTTTAAGTTCAGAAAATGCTGAAAATGCCAATAATGCAGCTTGTCTTTGACGTCCTTCATCACTTGGTTTACTTTTTTTAAACTGTAAAATAGCCATATATTTGCCACCACCTGATGGATGTGCATAAACATTTAAAAGCCTGCCTGGCATGGCTTTTTCTATCATTTGAAGTATACTTGCTTCTGTTGGAATACCAGCCATACTAACATGTTCTTCACTTGGTCCAATACAAGTTTGCATTATTGGATTTATTCTATGAGTAACAGCTTTTACTTTAATTACTGGCATTTCACTACAAGCTGGTCCAGTGTATCCAGGAAATTCTGGCATGGCCTTTCCTGTATTTGTATTTTGATCTTCTCTAACACGTACATTAGGAAGCAATTCTCCTTCTATGACATATTCTGCATTAGCAATAGCTTTTTCATTAATTGTTAAGCACTTAGTTAGCTTAACAGGTACTCCTCTAATGGCACCAGCAATGCTTAATTCGTTAAAACCAAGAGGAGTTGTTGGTGGTTCAAAACATGATGCGATTTCAATAGCAGGGTCAACACCTATACTAATAGAAATTGGTAATGGTTTATTTAATTTTTCTGCTTTTTCACGAAACACTTCTAAATGACGAGCACCTGGTACAAAGTACATTGAAATTTCATCTTTACTTTGCAAGCATAAACGGTGTATTGTAATATCAGACTCACCACTTCCTGGATCAGAAGCATAACACATGCCCATAGTGATATATGGACCAGCATCTTCTTCTGTATTAGTTGGTGCAGGTATCAATTTTCTAATATCAAAATTTAGATCATCTGCATAATGAACAACTTCCTGACAAACTGCTTCAGTTTGAGGAATTGTTATTGGTGTAATTGGCTTTTTTACAGCTTCATTCAATAAAAATCCTAATTTTTCTGGTTTCGAATCAAGCATAAGGCCAACTCTTTCACGACTGGCTAAAAGTCCAATAATAACTCTCGCATTTTTATGACCTTTAACATTATTAAAGATCATAGCAGGTCCAATTTTTGTTGGACGCATTACTGTTCCACCAGCGCCAATATAACGATACACGCCAGATAGTTCAGCATGAGGGTTCACAGGCTCATTAGTTTCAATTAACTGTCCTGGTATTGATGCTAATAATTTTATAGCAGAACGCAAATCAGTTATTTTATTTTTTTCATTCATATGTAATCCTCCTAAAAGTTAAAATATATTAAATTTTTTCTACAGGAATTTGTAATTGACAAAAGTCAACATTTGTATTTTCATCATAAAAAGTAGTATCCAAAAGGCACATATCAATTATATTTCCTGTAATTCTATAACTATTATCGTTAATCCATTCTATCAACTGGTATAAAAATTTAGTATCATAAGGCATACCGTATTTATACATGCAAACATACTTTCCAGGTGGAAGAGTAATAATGTTTTCCATGTTATTATTATCAGAAGATATTATTGAAAATACTCCAGCACCTTGAAATATATATTTTTCATTTAATTGGTTTTTCATTATAATAGTACCAAATCTTCTGGGAGAAAGTATTCCCATCTTGTTTAGAATATTGCATGCCTTCATACTAGTAAAGTGTAGTTCCTTTTTAGATATTTCGTTTTCAAAAGAAATAAATAGTGCTTTTCTTTCAGTAAAATCTTCTATTATAGGCTTGCAAAGTTCATCTTTAAATTGATCAACGTTTGTATATACATTTAATCTTTGCTTAATAAGTTCACGAATGGATAGCAAGCTTTTAATTTCTTCATCTACAAATTCTTTATGGTATTCCAATAAGGAAATAGCTGAAGTAAGATTTCTATGTTCTATATGTTTTTTTATATCATCAAGCTTAATTCCTATAAATTTTAGAAAACAAATTTCTCTTAAGAATGGAATCTGATAAGGACTATAGTATCTATAGCCTTTGTCATCAACATCGGTTGGCTTAAATAATCCTATTTTGTCATAATAAATAAGAGTTTGTCTTGAAATATTATGTATTGAGGCCATTTCACTTATTGATAGATGTTTTTCCAATATATTGCTCCTTTCTTTTGTATCTACTTACTTAATATTTTAATGTGTATAATAACTATATAGTCAATACTAATTTTCAGTTTCTTTCATATTCTGCTTTTGCAATTTAAAAATTATGCGACGTAATGGTGCAGTGGAAGCTTGGATTTTAACTTTTAGTCCGTGATATATGCTAAGTGTGTCATCACGGCTAAATGTTTTAATTATTCTAAAGCTCGAAATTTTTGAAAGCCTAAGAACTTCGTCAAACTCGGTTTCCTCAAACAAGACTAAAGTTCTAAGGCTTTCAAAAATTTTGAGCTAAGAATAATACTAAAACAATTTAGCTAATGTGATGACACACTTAGCATATATCACTACCTAAAAGTTAAAATTCAAACTAGTAACTTCAAGTGTACACATATAATTACATTGTTATAGGCAATTTTAGTAAGCCAAATTATATTTATAATCATAGCTCACTATTTTTTTATACTTATTTAAAGGGATGGTAATCTCTTAGACCGGTAGGTCGTAAAAACTGTTACATATTACCCTAACCCACAAAAATCTTAATGCAAAATT
>NZ_JIBU02000017.1 GCF_000633595.2 Clostridium drakei
CCTCTTTCGCCTCTTTCGCCTCTTTCACCTTGTTCGCCTGGGTCTCCTTGATCTCCTTGCAGACCTTGTATTCCTTCTGGTCCTTGAGGTCCCATTTCGCCTGGATCTCCTTCTTCTCCTTTTCTGCCTCTCTTTCCTCTTGGACCTCTTTCTCCCATACAGCCATGATGTCCTTTCTTTCCTCTTCTGCCTCTTTCGCCTCTTTCACCTTGTTCGCCTGGGTCTCCTTGATCTCCTTGCAGACCTTGTATTCCTTCTGGTCCTTGAGGTCCCATTTCGCCTGGATCTCCTTCTTCTCCTTTTCTGCCTCTCTTTCCTCTTGGACCTCTTTCTCCCATACAGCCATGATGTCCTTTCTTTCCTCTTCTGCCTCTTTCGCCTCTTTCACCTTGTTCGCCTGGGTCTCCTTGCTCTCCTTGTGGACCTTGTATTCCTTCTGGTCCTTGAGGTCCCATTTCACCTGGATCTCCTTCTTCTCCTTTTCTGCCTCTCTTTCCTCTTGGACCTCTTTCTCCCATACAGCCACGATGTCCTCTCTTTCCTCTTTCGCCTCTTTCACCTTGTTCGCCTGGGTCTCCTTGATCTCCTTGCAGACCTTGTATTCCTTCTGGTCCTTGAGGTCCCATTTCACCTGGATCTCCTTCTTCTCCTTTTCTGCCTCTCTTTCCTCTTGGACCTCTTTCTCCCATGCAGCCACGATGTCCTCTTCTACCTCTTTCACCTTGTTCGCCTGGGTCTCCCGTTTCTCCTTTTCTTCCCCTATGTCCTCTTGGGCCTCTTTCTCCTTCTTCCCCACAACAAGTAATATTTAAATTGCATTCACAATCTTTTTCAAACCTATGTGTATCTTTTAAACATTTATCTTCATTTTCTCTATTTTTGCATGGATAGCATTTTTTACTATGCTTTTTCATAAATCAATTTACCTCCTATGGTGAAAATAAAGATTAATCCTCTAATAGGATTTTTCTTTAATATAATTTATGATAGATTAGGTAAATTGGGAACATAGCTCAAGTAATTTTTAACAAACTGAATAAAAACTATACATTTATCTAAATAAAAAAAAACAAAAAAATCTTCTAAACTTAAAGTTTAAATTATAAATATTATTGATATGACTTTTATTGTCAGAAAGGAGTTTTTCATATAATGATAAATAATTTTGATACTCTAAATCCATTAGATAAAATTAGACTTAATAACGGAACTAATGGCTTAAGTAGCTTTTTTCACAAATCATTTCAAAACAATACTAAAGAATCTCTAAGATTAATTAATAACGAAAATTTAAATTTTGCTTCTCTATTTATACTTAAAAATAAAATTGAAGAATTAAACATACTTAATAACTTAAACTTAAGGAATAAAATTGCTTTAGAAATCACTTATGAAATATGCACTGGTAAAAAGAGTTTTAAGAATGCAGAATACCTATATTCAGATTATATACAAGGTATTAATTCTGTTTTAAAATGGATGCTAACAACAGGCTCTATAGATGATGGTATGAGTAATGAATTTGATGAAATTTTAGACACTTCTGCAATACTTTTAACAAAAATATACAGAGATAAAACTGCTTTACCTTTAATAGCAGATATGATCTTTAAAAGATATAAAAAAAAATCTCTTATTCACAACCTAGTTTGGGCTTTTTTTGAATGTGGTGATCCTAAAAGTCTAATTTTAATTGCAGAACGTCTTCAATCTCAAGATTCAAAAGATGTTGAAATTTCAAAAAAACTGCTAAACTTTATACCTGGTATAAACACGTTTAAGCACACGGATAAAAATAACTATTATTTATATTTCCTCAATTGGTTTGAAAAAAATTTTTTGTTTTTACACTTCACTGGCGAAAGTTTTCAGCAATGCAGCAACCCAATTCCATATGAAGTTATTTTAAATGCAAAATACCTTTGTGTTGCAGTATCCACAAATACAGGTAAAATATTAAAACCATTAAGAAAAGAAGAAATTGAACTTTTAAAAATATTTAATATTCTAGATTATAGCACACAATTATTGCTTGCAAATTTTTCACTTAACTTGCATCATAAAAACATACATGATTGGAATAAATGGCTTTGGTATCCTATAGCTGAACAAATAAAAATTGCTAGAATAGGAGGATTTTAATGATAAAAATCTTTGACAATGCAGTTACAAAGGATACATTGATGAAATTATATTCAATAAATAGCGTTGAAAATAGAATTTTAAACAAGCTATTTTCAAGTAAAAAACTTTATATCTACAGTTCATTAAATGAATTAAAATTCCAGATAAATTTACAGATAAACATCTCCAATACAGCTAAAGATTTGTACAATAGTAATTTACTTTTTAAAGTTTTCCGCAAATCAAAATGTAATCACATATATTGGGAGCATACTTCTGAAGGCGGTTTTCAACTAAAAAAAGAAGCAAAACCTTCTGAAGCCATAAAAGATATTTTTACCAATGGATCAAAATATGGCACTGAATGTGCTACTGCTATAGTTATCATTTTTTATAAAGCACTTCTCAATATATTCAATGAAAAAATTTTTAATGAGGTGTTTCCAAAAATATATTTATTTAACTGGCATTATATTGATCCAAATCTTTATATTGAAGACCTCAGACTAGAAGAGGACACAATCGTTGGAGATTGCAAATATTTTAAAAATCCTGATGTAAGCCCTTTAACTCCAGAATGGCAAGGTGAAAATACTATATACTTAGGTCATGGCAACTATTATGGACATGGTTTAGGAATAAAAAGTGAAGATAAAATAATTAAAGGGTTAAATGATCATAGAAAAATAGGATCCAAAAAATCTTCTTTCTTACTAAGTTCAGTAACTCGCATGAATTACAAAAATTTATACAATATGTATTATAATTACTTTTCAAAACCATAAAAATACATTTCAATCACCTAGTTACAAAATAAATTTAAAGGGAAAATACCTACAACTATGTATTTTCCCTTTAATTTAGCTATTTAATTCATTAAAAACAAATAAAAGTCTCTATTTCCCTTAAATCAATTCCAAAACGTACCCATCTGTTACCAGTCCATCTAAAACCAGAAGCAGATCTTCTTCCTACATAATTTAACCATGCCCAAAATCCTCTTCCTCTTCTTGGCCAAATATAAACATATCTGAATCTACATGGTCTCAAAGAACCTGGATCTACTGCAAATGTTCCTGGCATAAATTTTGCTTGAGCATTTTTCTTAGAAGGTGTAATGTTGGGTGGCGGGCCCATAGGTGATCCTCCCATTTGAGAAGGTGATCCTCCCATCTGTGGAGGCATTCCACCAAATTGAGGAGGTCCACCAATTTGCTGCTGCTGTCTACTCATAAATTCCATATATGGGCAGTAAAATTCGTCATCTTCTAAATCTTCATTTCTAAAATAATCGTACCAATACATCAAACTACTCCTATTTTTTTGATTACATTATATAGTATGCATTAAATTCTATATGGGTTAATATTTATGTCAAAAAAATTCTAAAGTACTATGACTTTTTCACGAACTTTATTATATATGATATATAGTAAAACCTGTTTCATTTTATGCTATAATTAAAATTGTCATATTCAATATTTTTATTAGGAGTAACTTATGGGTAAAATAATAAAATTTAGGACTAAAATAAATACATCAGAATTAAATACTAATGATTCTTCTGATGATAAAAAACTTTATATCAGAAAAGAAATAACTATTAAATTAGATGAAATTGACTATGTTCTCAATTGTGTATATAAGCAAATATTAATTAACAACAAGCTTATTATTGATGCAGAAAACAATTATAACTTTTCCAAATTAACCTATTTAAATGATTTTAATAACAAACTTCATGATATAATGTACTTTCTAACTAATAGTCATTATAATGATCCTATTATAATTAAAATTAATTTTGTAGAACTTAAGTATTTACTAGGTACTTTGGAGTTAAATTTGGAAATGTTGGAGGATTCCAAAGGAGATTCTTCAATTAACATATTAAAAAGCTTATATAATAGATTATTACCTATATATAATCTTTTTCAAAAGGAAATAATGTGTAAATAATTACTTTATGCTCATAATATTTATTTTTTATAATGTTATGCGAAGTGGAATCGCTGCTGTATACGACAATATAAAAGAGCAAATTAAGAATAGTCTTAACATTACTAATTTAGAAAAATACAATTTAATAATTAAAAATAAGCACTATCAACATTCATATAAATTTGATAGTACATCATATTTTTTATACTAAAATTTTTATTAGTGTATAGCTTTCTTCTTATAACTCTTTCCTGATGTATCAACACTTCCTATTGTTACTAAGGCATTTTCATCAAATCCATGCACAATTGACTTTAATTTAGAAATTTCCAAACGTGATACTACCACATATATCACATCTGTAGTAACACCTTTATAACCTCCTTTTCCATTAAGTAAGGTTATTCCTCTTCCAAGTCTATCCATTATAGCTTGTGATATGTCTTCATGCTTATTTGAAATAATAAATACAGCCTTTGACTCATCTATACCTTCAACTATAATATCAATAAGTTTAATTGCTATAAAATATGCGATAAGAGAATACATTGCCCTGTCCCATCCAAAAACAAAGCCTGCTGAAGTTAATATGAAAAAATTAAAGAATAATACTATCTGTCCTACTGAAAAAGTTGATCTTTTATCTAAAATTATTGCAACTATTTCAGCTCCATCTGTAGAACCTCCACTTTTTATTATTATTCCTATTCCCGTTCCTGCCATTATGCCGCCAAAAACTGAGGCTAAAAGTATATCATGGGTTATACCTGGAATTGGTTTGAAGATAGATATTCCAATAGAATAGCATACTACAGAAAATAAAGTTGATATGGTAAATGTTTTTCCAATTTGCTTATATCCAATAACAAAAAACGGTACATTAAGTATAAAGGTGAGTATACCAAGAGGTATGTTAGTAAAATGACTTATCATAATTGATATTCCAACTATTCCACCATCTATAATATTATTGGGAATTAAAAACATCTCTAACCCAATAGAATATAAAGTTGCACCCAGAATCATTAATATAACCTTAGTCGTTTTCGAATAAATATTCATGTACTTTTTTATCATCAAATTCCCCCTTAACGTATTATAATAAATAATATTTCTATAATTTATATTTTCATTTCTTCATAGTAGTACTTAATAAATGTGTAAAATACTCAGCCTATTTTACATATATTATATTAATATTATATCAAAAATTATTATATCACACAATTTTTAATGTTTAAGATTAAAAATAACTTTACATTACTTCCAAATTAATAACAATATTCTCTATTATTAACCAATAATAATAGAAAAATTCAACAAAACCATTGTAAAAACGTTTTCAAAGGAATATAATAATATTAATAAGTAGTAACTTTTATTAATATATTATTTATTAAATATTAGATAAATATATTTTTAAATGCAATCATTCATTAATATTAAAACTATAATTTTATTTAAATCATAGTATGGAGGTGTGTGTATTATGGTAAGTTTGAATTTTTTAAATGAAGAAGCAATAGATAAAAATGAAGAGCTAACTAAAATAATAAACAACCCTGAAAAGCACTATAATATTGAAGAAAATCAAACAAAGGATGATAACAGTGATTTTTCAATACTTTATATTGTATTTTCAGCTCTTCCAATGATTATATTATTAATTTTGTTTAGTTTATAATAAAATTTTAATTCATGTTTGACTTAGTAATTCATATAAGTTATACTTTATTTAGTAATCATGTAACTGGCGGAAATGGAGTTAACCATAAGAAGCATGATTTAAGAAAGTTATCGACCGCCTGGGTAGAATATATTATTTTACCCAGGCGTTTTTTGCTTTATTTTATTTTTGGAGGTTAAGTTTATGAAAAATCAAGAAATTATACTTAAGTATGGATGTAATCCACATCAAAAGCCAGCAAAAATTTATGCTGAAAATAAAACATTGCCTTTTAAAATACTAAATGGTAATCCTGGTTACATTAATTTTATGGACGCCTTTAATTCATGGCAATTAGTTAAAGAATTAAAAATAGCTACAGGATTTCCTGCTGCTACTTCCTTTAAACACGTAAGTCCTGCTGGTGCTGCAGTAGGACTTCCATTAAGTGATGTATTGAAGAGATCCTACTTTGTATCAGATATTGATTTATCTCCTGTAGCTTGTGCTTATGCACGTGCTAGAGGTGCAGATAGAATGTCATCTTTTGGTGATTGGGCTGCTATAAGTGATGTAGTAGATCTTCCTACAGCACAAATTTTAAGTAAATCTGTTTCAGATGGCGTAATTGCATTAGGATATACTGACGAAGCTTTAAAACTTTTAATGAGAAAGAAAAAAGGAAATTATTGTATCATTCAAATGGATTGGGATTATGAACCTTATGAAATAGAAAAGAGGCAAATATATGGAATAACCTTTGAACAAAAAAGAAATAATGTGTTAATAAAAGAAGATATGCTTAATAATATAGTTACTATTAATAAAAACATTAGTGATGAAGCTAAACGCGATTTACTTATTTCCATGATTACTTTAAAATATACTCAATCCAATTCTGTTTGTTTTGTCTTAAATGGTCAAGTAATTGGTGTTGGTGCAGGACAGCAGTCCCGTATACATTGTACTAGACTTGCTGCATCTAAAGCAGATATATGGTTTTTAAGACAACATCCAGCTGTTCTTAATCTTCCTTTTAAAGATGATGTTTCAAGGCCAAATAGAGATAATGTTATAGATCAATATCTTAGAGATGATATTACCCCTATGGAACTAAAAGAATGGAAAAATGTATTAAAAGAAATACCAGATAGATTAACAAAAGAAGAAAAAAACACCTGGCTTTCAAATTTGACTGGAGTTTCTTTAGGTTCAGATGCATTTTTCCCATTTAGAGATAACATAGATAGGGCCGCTCAAAGTGGAGTTAAATACATTGTACAACCTGGAGGATCATTAAGAGATAATCTAGTAATAGAAGCCTGTGATGAGTACAATATAGCTATGTCATTCTCTGAAACAAGATTATTTCACCATTAGAAAATACATAATATATAAAATAGGTTGTACCAAATGGTACAACCTATTTTATGTGTTATATGTTTTATGCATCATGCGATGTTAAATGTTTCTTATTTCTCTTTTCATATGAATTATACATTACATACGCAACTATAGCAAAGAAGATTGGTCCTGCTATACTCCAAATTGTTATTGACATATTGCCATCTATAGCTGGTTCAATTATTGAAAATACATTAGCAAAGCCTACTGTCAATACAACTACTATTGTCCAAATGTTAGCTGATGCCTGAGTCTTAAACACCTCAAATGGTTTATGAATTTCTGTTTTCTTTTTAAATGCTGGAAAAGCCATAGCTATAAACATATATGGTAGAGTCATAGCTACATTAGTCATAGCTACTAGTATATCAAAGAATTTAGTCATTGAATCTCCACCAAAAGCTACCATTAATATCATTACACAAACTACAATAGCTTGAAGCCACATAGCATTTATTGGCATTCCATTTTTAACTTCTCCCATTTTTCCAGGCCATAATTCTTTTGGTGTACCCTCAATTAACTGCTTTAATGGTGAGAACATCAGTGTAAAAAATGCACCTGCTAATGCTAAGAACATTGAAAGTCCTACAAATCTAGCAACACCATGAGCCATAGCAGTAGCCGTAGCTTGACTTGCCCCAAAGGCAGTACCTAGCGAATATCCTAAATTGGACATAACTACATAAGCAGCATTTCCTAAGTTAACATCTTTAAGATTCATTACATTTGCCCAGTTAGTAAATATACCAACTAAGAATATACCTGCTGAATATCCTATAGCTATAACAGCAGCAGATATAGCTACCCCTTTAGGAAATGTTTTTTCTGCATTTTCAGTTTGGTCAACCAATCCACCAACAACTTCTATACCACCATATGCAAATATAGCATAAACTATAAAAGCTAATGAAACAATTGTGTTTCCAACAAATTTAGGATTTGGTGATTGTGTAAATGATTTTAATCCTTCAATTGGTTGTGCTAATTGTCCATGATTTCCTATAAGTACTGCTATAGCACCAATCCAGACAATTATATTTAATGCTGCAACTGCAGTACCACCTAGTGAAGTTACTTTTTTTATTTTGTCTAATCCCTTTGTAGACGTAACAGTTACAAATAATATCCATAATACTCCTAATATACCTAATGCTTTAGGTCCTGCAAAACCAAATAAAGACCAATTTTTTGTTGTATCCTGACCAAATATAGCATTAGATATTGGAACCCATATACCAGATCCAACATTAACCATCCAAATTACATAGGAAGCATACCACATAAATGTTGCCATAAATGCAAACTTAGCACCTATAGATTTTTCCATCCATGAGTAAATTCCACCTTTTTCATTTTTAAAAGCTGCACCAAACTCAGCCATCATTAATGCAAATGGAAGAAAGAAAGTTATTCCTGACAAAATAAACCAAGGAATAGCTGCATAGCCCATTTTATAGAAAGACCTTGGAATATTATTAAATCCATAAACAGAAGTAAAAATCATCAATACTAATGATACCAGTGTTAATTTTTTTGCTGAACTTTCACTTGAAGACATTTTTTATCCCCCTCTATTTTTCTAAATTTTTATTACATTTTCTCATACAATTCAATTATTTTAAGTATTACTTCTACAGCTTTTTCCATGGAGTATACAGGAATATATTCATATTTTCCATGAAAATTATGACCACCTGTAAATATATTTGGTGTAGGAAGTCCCTTAAATGATAGCATAGCTCCATCAGTCCCACCTCTTATAGGTTGAACTTTAGGGACAACGTTTACTTCCTTCATTGCTTGAAAAGCAATATCAACAACATGCTTTACAGGTTCAATCTTTTCTTTCATATTTCTATACTGATCTTTTATTTCAATCTCAACTGTGTTTTCGCCATATTTTTCATTCAATTTTTTCACAACACTAGTCATAAATTCTTTTCTTTTTTCAAAGTTTTTCTCATCAAAATCTCTTATTATATATTGAAGTTTTGTTTCTTCTACTCCTCCATTAAGTGTAACTATGTGGTAAAAACCTTCATATCCTTCTGTTGTAGCTGGCGTTTCATTTTGTGGAAGCATACTCATAAATTCTCCAGCAATAAGCATTGAATTTATCATTGTTCCTTTGGCACTTCCAGGATGTACGCTTCTTCCATTTATAGTTACTTTACCGCTTGCTGCATTAAAATTTTCATACTCCAATTCTCCAATAGCACCGCCATCTAGAGTATAAGCTAAATTTGCATTAAATTTTTCAACATTAAAGTGATCTGCACCTCTTCCTACTTCTTCATCTGGAGTAAATGCAATTTTAATGGTTCCATGTTTAACTTCAGGATTATTAATTAAATATTCCATAGCAGTAACAATTTCAGAAATTCCTGCTTTATCATCAGCACCTAACAAAGTTGTTCCATCTGTTGTAATAAGAGTTCTACCAATATAATCCTTCAATTCTGGAAAATCCTTTGGAGAAAGTATTACATTTTTTTCTTCATTTAAAACTATATCTTTACCATCATAATCTTCAATAAATTTAGGATTTATATTTTTTCCTGAAATTTCTGGACTTGTATCCATATGAGCAATAAATCCTATAGTAGGAATTTCTTTAGTGGTATTTGATGGTAACGTTGCCATGACATATCCATTTTCATCTATTGAAACTTCCTTCATTCCCATTTCTTCTAACTCTTTTACAAGAGCTTTTCCTAATACAAGCTGTCCTGAAGTAGTTGGTACAGTTTCTACTTCTTCATTTGATCTAGTATCAAAACTTATGTAATTAATAAATTTCTCTACAACATTAGACATATTAATCTCCTCACAATCTATAATGTAAAATAATTTCAAGCATTAGGCACATGGAATAAAATAACAGTCCATAGAATTATTAAAAATATTATGTTTCACACTGACTAGTTATTTTTTGAATATGCCTTTAGCTAAATTAAATATTAATATTGACTTTATCAAGTTCTGCAGAACTAATTTAAAATGCTGACAATTTATTGTCAATTATGTAATTACACTATATCACTTTTTTTTTAAGTATTAACCATCTTAAAGTATGACTAAGAAGGTTGAAATAAGTTAATAAGTTTATCATACTTTAGGTTAATTGCATATATATACATTTAAAAATACTGAAAATAGTATGAGATGTCAAAAGCATTTAGAATAAACTCCTTCATATTCTAATACTTGACATCCCCTCATTTTAAATAATTCCTATTTCTTTTGCCTTTGCCACAGCTTGAACCCTATTGCGTACTCCTAATTTACTGAATATGTTTAATATATGACTTTTTGTAGTACTTTCTGTAATAAACAAAGCTTTAGCAATTTCTGAATTTTTTGCTCCACTTTCTATGAGCATTAATACTTCTTTTTCTCTTTTGCTTATTATTTCATTGTTTTCTTCAGTTGAATATAAACTTAATATTTTGTTTAAATATTCTCCCATTTTATAGTAACCCTTATTAAATTTCATAGATTTAATAGTTTTTAATAAAACTTTATTTGCTTTAACTTGTTTTAATAAAAATATTCTAATAAATCCATTTTCAAATCCAATGATTAAAGCTTCTCTTAAATCTCTAGTTGCATTTTCGTATTGATCATTTTGAGAAAAAATTTCTGCTCTCATAATATAAGCTCTTATAATCAAATATTTATTATCCTTTTGTGAAGTTAAAATTTTATTTAACAGCATCAATGCATCATCACTTTTTTCTTTATAAATTAATATTCTTGAAAAAATAATAAGTTCTTCTTGAATTTTAAAGTCCCTCTTTGTAATATATTTTTCTACTGAATTAATTTCTCCACATTCTATAAGTCTTCTCATTTTTAATACCTTAAAATTATCTTTTAATTTATGAAAATAATATTTATCCAAAAGCCTATAATCATCATATTTTTGTGATAATTCTTCTATTTTTTCATAAATCTTATTTAATTCATTTCTTTCATTTCTTGGATTCTTCTCCAAAACAATTCCTGAATAAACATAGTATCCTAAAAAAGCTGTATAACTATCCCATTCTTCTTCTACAAACTTTAATCCT
Source organism: Clostridium drakei (assembly GCF_000633595.2). Classification (GTDB taxonomy): domain Bacteria; phylum Bacillota; class Clostridia; order Clostridiales; family Clostridiaceae; genus Clostridium_AM; species Clostridium_AM drakei. The sequence goes on from NZ_JIBU02000017.1 coordinate 11,212, forward strand.
TTTATCACATATTCTTCAGCTTTATTAACATCATTTTTTTCATAATAAATTAATGCTAATGCTATATAAAAAACTGCTATATGTGAAGATTTTTTTAATTCTTCATTTATATTGCTCCCAAGGCAAGTGTTGCACATATTTTCACATTGTATTAATTCTCCTGTAAGTAATTTTACAAAGATAATAACTCTACTAGCAGATAAATATAAAATATCCTCACCATATGACTGACTTAATATTAGAGCTTCATGAAAATATTTTTTTTCTAAATCAAATTTTTTTAAATAAAAATTTATTATACCTAATTTCAAATTTATTATTGTATGCCAAAATATATCATCTTTCAAATATACAAGAGCATCTTCATAATGCTTTATACTTTTCTCATATTCTGATTTTATAAAAGTTTTATCTCCTCTTATAATAGATAGCACACCAATACATTCCTTTTTATAATTTTCATTCTCACAGTTTTCCAGCGCTTTTTCAGTAAATTCCAAGTACTTAAAGTAATTTATATCATCATATATATAGGTACTCATATGGACTATACAAAATCTAGGATTTTTTATAATAATATCCTGAGGCATACTTTTTAACCAACCTAATACATAAAAATGCTCATTAGTAAAAATTTTTTTAACACTTTTTTCTTCAATTAATTTTATTGCTTGTTCATAATTTTCCACATATATATATTGGTTAACAGCACTGTTTACACATCCACTTTTTTCATACCAATTAGCTGCTCTGTTACTAACTTCAGAGACTTCTTCTCTATTTACACCATTTAGTTTACTCATTAAAAATTCTTTAAAAAGCTTATGATATCTGAATGATTTTCCATCATAATCCAATTTATTAATAAACAAGTTCATATCACATAATTCTTCTAAAATTTGTTGGCTATTTTTTTTACAAATTACGGCATTACATAAATCTGCATTTAACTCATCCAAAATACAAGTTTTTAATAAAAATTCTTTAATTTCTCCCGATTCATCATTAAAAATTTCTTCACCAAAATAATCCTGAATATATTCATTATTACCACTAAACTTTTCTTCTATTTCACTTATATCTTTTCTTCCATTCATGGACAATGCGGCAATTTGGATTCCAGCTATCCAACCTTCTGTAACTTCATTTAACTTTTTTATACTTTCTTTTGATATTCTAACTTCCATGTTTTCATTAAGAAATTCTGAAGCTTCCTTAAGTGAAAAATTTAAATCTCTCATATCTATTTCAGTTACTTCACCATCCAATCTTAATTTAGAAACATTTATATTTGTTTTTGACCTACTTGTTATTATGATATGGACATTATCAAAAATTCCATCAATAAAATGCTTAATTTCCATGAGTATATCCTTATTTTCTATAAAATGAAAATCATCTATTAAGAATATTAAAGTATCATTTATAGTTGAAACACTATTTAAGACCACATCTACTATTGATTCAATAGGAATTTCCTGATTATCGTTAAAATTATTTTTTTTATCTTTAGAATCCTTAAATTTTTCAATGGCTGTGATAAATGAACTCCAAAAAACATCTAATTTATCATCTCTTTCATCTAAAGAAACCCATATTATATTATTCTCTAACTCTCTTGAATATATCCATGAAATAACAGATGTAGTTTTTCCACTGCCTGCTGGCGCAGATATAATTGTAAGTTTAGTATTTAAAGCTTCATCTAACTTTTTTAAAACTTTTTCTCTAAGAATAATTTTGCATTTCTTTTTTGGAATTACAAATTTAGTTTTATTGTGTTTATAATTTAATATCATTTTTCACAACTCCTAAATAATTCAGTTAATTTTTACATTTCTGCAAATAACTCTATTATTTTCAATATTACCTCTACAGCCTTTTCCATAGCATAAGTTGAAATATATTCATACTTACTATGAAAATTATGACCTCCTGCTGATATATTTGGAGTAGGAAGTCCCATGTAAGATAATCTTGCTCCATCCGTTCCTCCTCTTAATGGTGTAACATCTGGAAATATATTTACTTCCTTCATAGCTTCAATAGCTATATCTACAATATATTTTACAGCCTCTATCTTTTCCTTCATATTTCTGTATTGCTCAATTATTTCAAGATCAACTGTACCTTCTCCATACTTCTTATTTAAATCTTGCACAATTTTTTCAATAAACTCTTTTCTTTCTTCAAACTTTCTATCTTCAAAATCTCTTATTAAGCAGTGAATTTTTGTTTCTTCAACATTGCCCTTAATGGCTTCCACATGATAAAACCCTTCAGATCCTTCTGTATTTTCTGGAGTTTCATTTTCTGGAAACATATTCATAAGCTCTGCTGCAATTCTCAAAGAATTTACCATCCTTCCTTTAGCTTCTGCTGTATGAACACTTCTTCCATTTATAGTTATCTTAGCATTTGCTGCATTGAAATTTTCATATTTTAATTGTCCTATGGCCTCATCATCTACCGTATATGCCAAATCGGCTTTGAACTTTTCAATATCAAAATATTCTCCTATTTTCCCAATTTCCTCATCTGTAGTAAATGCAATTCTTATAGTACCATGCTTAATCTTAGGATTTTTTATTAAAAAGTCCATAGCAGTAATAATCTCTGCTATTCCTGCCTTATCATCTGCTCCAAGCAAAGTAGTTCCATCTGATGTAATTAGAGTCTTACCTATATAATTCTTAAGCTCTGGAAAATCTTTAGGCGAAAGAATTATATTCTTTTCTTCATTTAATATTATGTATTCTCCATTATAATTCTCTACAAATTTTGGCTTCACATTAGTTCCCGAAACTTGAGGACTAGTATCCATGTGTGCAATAAATCCTACTACTGGAACATCTTTATCAATGTTTGCTGGCAAAGTTGCCATTATGTATCCATTTTCATCTAAACAAATATCTTCCATTCCAATCTCTTCTAGTTCTTTCACTAATTCTTTACCTAATTGTAATTGTCCTAATGTAGTAGGATGTGTTATGGAATTTTCATCAGATCTAGTATCATACTTTACATATTTAATAAATCTTTCTACGACTTTAGACATTATTATCTCTCCTTAGAATAAAAACTTTTTCAAATACAATCCACCTAAAGTATGATTTATGCAAGTAGATTAGTCTTATTATATCATTATTTTATAAAAATAGTCTAGAACACAAATCATTATAATCATCTTTTATTCAAAAACTTTTTTTGATTCTTTTTTTACAATCTCTAAGAATTTCTCTCTTGAAATGTTCACTGCTCCTAAACTCTCAAGATGCTTACTATATACTTGACAATCGACTATAACAAAGTTTTCATCCTGTAACTTTTTACAAAGAATAATCATGGCAGTTTTAGATGCGTTATCCATAGTAGAAAACATTGATTCACCAAAAAAGCATTTTCCAATAATTATTCCATATAATCCACCAACCAATTTATTTTCATACCAAGTTTCTACAGAATGTGCATAGCCCATATGATGAAGTTTACAATAAGCTTCTATCATATCATTTGTAATCCATGTTCCACTTTCTTTCCTAACTCCTGCACAATTAGATATTACATCTCTAAAACAGGTATCAAATGAAACTTTATATATATTTCTTTTTAGTACCTTCTTCATAGAATGAGAAATTCTAATATCCTTAGGATAAAGAACAAATCTAGGATCTGGCGACCACCAAAGTATAGGTTCATCTTCTGAAAACCATGGGAATATTCCATTACTATATGCAAGTATCAATCTTTCAGTAGACAAATCACCATACGCAGCTAAAAGTCCATCCTCTTCTGCAAGGGATGGGTCTGGAAATATTAAATCCTCTGATAATTTAAAAAATGGCATAAATAAAAGCTCCTTTCAAATGTACAACTTACCATATTTATTCACTATTTTATTATAACATTTTGATATTTAATAAAAATATAATTAATATTGAATTATTGAATTTTATAATTATAGAAATATTAAAATTATGCATTTTTCTAAAATACTATAACATATTATAAAAAAACTTCATATTATATTCTAAAGATATAATGTGAGAAATTCATCACATTATTATTTTGACAAATGTTGTTAATGTAGAATACAGCAAGGAAATTCCTTGCAGTGAATAAGAAAGGAGTTTTTATGGACACTTTACTTCCTGCAAATATAATTCCTAAATTTCAAAATCAATTGTTAATACCACCTATTTATAAGCCTACTATAATTATAGATCCTAATACCGGAAGAGTATTAAGTCATAATTATGTTATTACTATAAGACAATTCAGTCAACAAATTTTACCTAAAAAATTTCCACAAACTATAGTGTGGGGATATAGTGGAAATGTTATAGATTCTTTATCTGGTTCAACTATCAATAATTTTTATAGTTCACCTGGTCCTACCTTTCAAGCTGAACGTAATATCCCAATTAATGTTCAATGGATCAATGCTATTAAAACACCGAATCTATTACCAGTAGATCCAACTTTATGCTGGGCAGATCCTAATGGATTAGGAATGGTATCACCTCAGTCAGTTCCACCATTTCCACCAGGATTACCAAAAGCACAAATGCCTGTACCAATAGTTACTCACATCCATGGAGGTGAAAACAGTTCTATTTTTGATGGACACCCTGATGCCTGGTTTACTGCTGATGAAAAAAAAGTAGGTTCTGCATTTATAACTTCGGTTTATAACTATCCGAACAAACAGCCTTCAGCTACACTATGGTATCACGATCATGCTATGGGCATAACGAGACTTAACGTATTAATGGGGCTTGCTGGTTTCTATATTGTAAGAGATCCTAAAAATAAATTAGATTATAGCGAATGTATACTACCAAACAAAAAATATGATATACCAATTGTAATTCAAGATAGATCTTTTAATAAAGATGGATCTTTTAATTTTCCTACAAAAGGTATAAACCCAGATATACATCCATATTGGATGCCAGAATTTTTTGGAAATACTATCATGGTAAACGGACGCGTATGGCCAAATTTAAATGTAGAAAAACGTCAATATCGCTTTAGATTATTAAATGGCTCCAATGCAAGATTTTATAAATTGAAATTTTCCAACAATATGCCATTTATGCAAATTGCTAGTGATGGAGGATATTTAGCTCATGCTGTAAAACTTAGCTCACTAATTTTAGCTCCTGGTGAAAGAGCTGAAATTCTTGTAGATTTTTCCAATGAACATTCTAAAAACAAAATAATTCTTCAAAATTATGCAAATGCACCTTACCCAATGGGAGATGCACCAGATCCTAATACTACTGGACAAATTATGCAGTTTACTATAATAAATTCTCATTCTAAAACTCCTAATAAATTACCTAAAACTCTGAATAAAATTACTAAATTAAAAGTAGATTCTAAAAAAAGAATATTAGTATTATTTGAAGTTCAAGGACCAAATGGTCCCAAAGAAGTTTTGCTAAATGGTCAAAATTGGTCTGCACCTGTTTCTGAATTACCAAGGGTAGGTTCAACAGAAGAATGGGAATTTGTTAACCTTACTCAAGATGCTCACCCTATGCACCTGCATTTGATACAATTTCAAGTTTATAACCGTCAAGCCTTTAAAGTTGAAGAATACACAAATGACTGGATTGCTCTTAATGGAAATCCTCCATTAAATCATCCTACAAAACGTTTATCTGTAAAGCCATACCTTATAGGAAATCCCATCAATCCAGATCCTAATGAAGAAGGTTGGAAAGATACTGTTAGAGCAAATCCAGGAGAAGTTACAAGAATAAAAGTTCGTTTTGCTCCACAAGATATAGATCCTAAATTAACTTCTCCAGGAAAAAACTTTTATTCTTTTAATCCTGAAATAGGTCCAGGTTATGTATGGCATTGTCATATACTTGATCATGAAGATAATGAAATGATGAGACCTTACAAAATAATTTTATAAATTATAATACTATTGATTAAATCCATTTAATTAACTTTTACAATATAAGCACATTGCGACGCAAAGATGCAGTGAAGGTTTGGATTTTAACTTTTACTCCGTGATATATGATAAGTGTTTCATCACGGCTAAATGTT
>NZ_JIBU02000018.1:0-628 GCF_000633595.2 Clostridium drakei
AGCCTAACGGCTAAAAAGTTAGGCGAATCAACGCTTGCGGAATTCCGCAAGCGACTAAATTATAATTTAAAGAAAAGGAGTGATAATTTATGAGTACTAAATATGTTGTTATTATTCAATGTGATATTGCACATAAAAGGTGCAGTGGATTTGCATGTACAAATGCTTTTTATAATAAGGATGAGGTTTTTAAGAATTATGATGATAACACAAGATATATTTCTTTTACCTGTGGTGGATGCTGCGGAAAGGGAGTTGCTTCCAAATTAGAGCATTTTTCAAAGAAGGTATATAAAAATAATAAGATTAGTAAAGATGAGGTAGTAGTTCACTTGGCATCTTGTATGGTAACAGATAATTATCACTATGATAGATGTCCACATGCAGAATATATAAAAAATATAGTTATAAAGAAAGGTTATAAAAATATAGTTGAAGGATCTTATATAAGCAATAATGCTAAAAAGAAAAGAGAAGAAGGAATATATAATTGCTATGAGTAGAGCACTTGCATGATTTAAATTGCACAGTTTAAAAATATTGCGACGTAAGCATATGTAAGCGAAGCAACTTTCAACTGTATTCCGGCTGATATATGCTGTGAAGGAAAACTCACTTCATTAAGAAG
>NZ_JIBU02000018.1:671-121266 GCF_000633595.2 Clostridium drakei
GTCCTGTCGCTTTCGGAGCTTTTGCCGTCCTGGCAAAAATTACGAAATTTTTCAATATCTTAAGCAAAGAACTTCTAAAATTCGTTCGAATCTTCCTTCACAGCATATATCAGTCTCCATACAGTTGAAATTTACTTCTCAGTGCATTGCGTATACATATAATACATTATTACATGATTCTCAATAGAAAACTCAGATTTTATAATACTTATTATCCAATTTATGCATATTTTAGCTGTTTTAATAATATTCTATGACGGAGCCTGAAAAAATAATAAATTTGTTGATTATTACATTCATGAGATACTTGCATGTTTTTTTATGTTATATTTTTCAACAACTTAAATAATAAATTTCTTTTAAAGTATTTCTATATATGTAGAAAGCAAGTTGCTTTTAAATGAAATATATTAGTCTAGCAGCAAGCTACGCCTTAATTTTTAAGCATTATAGTTGTGATTATAAATATAATTTTGACTTACTAAAACCACTTACCATATATCACGGAATAAAAGTTAAAATCCAAACTTCCACTGCACCCTTATGTCGCAATATGCTTATTATTATCACTTAGCTTAAACTTACTAACTATATCATCAAGTTTTTCAGATATACCATTGAGCTTCTGCATGCTCACATTTATGTTTTCAATTGAATTATTTTGTTCTTCAACTGAAGCTGCTAATTCCTGACTCCCTTCAGAGGACTTTTCTGAAATGAAGGATATATTTTCTATTGACTTTACAACTGAATTTTTGTCTGCATCAACTTCATTAATTTTTTCAACCAAAGCATCTATGGTTAAAATCATTTCATCCATGGATTTTTTCATTATATCAAATGATTCATTGGATTTTTTCATGCTCTCATTGACTTCGGTATTAGTTTTGGCTACACATTCAATATTCTTTAATACCATTTCTATTTCTTCTCGTATTTCATTTACCACTTTGGAAATATTGCTTACAGATTTTTTGGTTTCTTCTGAAAGTAATCTAACTTCTCCTGCTACCACTGAAAATCCTTTTCCTGCTTCACCTGCTCTTGCAGCTTCAATAGCTGCATTTAATGCAAGCAAGTTAGTTTGATCTGATACTGACTTTATTTCATCTACTATTTTAACTATGGATTTGGACTTTTCGGCAAGATCATTTATACTCCTTGTGGCTTCCAAAACGGTTTTATTATTATCATTTAGTTTTAAATTTAATGATTTTATCTTCAATATTCCAGTGTCGTTTATACTTTTTACATTTGAAAAATGTTCTTTGAATTTATTTGCATTACTTGTTATATTATTTATTTCAGCAGATAAATCATTTAATTTTTCATTTCCTTTATTTGCTTCAACTGTTTGTAAAACTGAGTCACTAGCCATTTCTTCAGCTGTTTTTGAAACTTCTTCAATTGATGTTGAGGATTCACTTAATGCATGTAATATACTATTTGAATACTCAAGAATATCATAGGAACTGTTTTTTATAGTTTGAACTACAGAAGTTAAAGTTTTGGAAAGTGATTGTATATCACATGCTATATCCGCTAATTCATCTTGATTATTAATAACACTATCTAATTTATCTGTATTATAGTTGAAATTTAATTTTCCTATTTGTGATATTACATATCTTATATTATCTATAGGTCTTGATATTATTATGGCAATGTATCTTGAAAATATAATAGCTGCAGCTATGCATATAATTAATATAATTAGGTTTAATGCTATAAGAGAACGAAGGTCTTTTGTAAATTCACTTTTAGGAACTGCAAATCCAACAGTCCAATTGGATGCATTGACCTTAGATGCCGAAAAGTATTTGTTTATTCCATCATAATCATCCATATTTATGATTTGTCCATTTTTTTCTGTAATAGTTTTGTATTTTCCACCCTTAAAGTCATATAAACTTTTAAGCTTGTCTTTTTCAGGCTTTAAATCTTTATAAGGATGGACTAATACATTATTTCTATCATCAATTAAATAACCATAGCTATTTTCAATTGGTTTTGCTTTTTCTATTACATTTGTGATGGAGTCCATTTTTATATCTTCGGAAACTACGCCTAGTAGTACTCCATCTTTTGATACAGTGGTAGATATTGATACAACCATTTTCTTAGTTACCAGATCATAATAAGGCACATAGACCACTCCATTTTTTGAAAGGGCATTTTTGTACCAATCTCTTTTTGTAGGATCAAAATCTGCTGGAGGAATCCATCCTGATCCATCTATGTGAGTTTTATTTGTAAATCCCATATATAAATCTGAAATATTAGGATTTGCTTTAAGTTTTTGCTTAAAATAACCTGTTAATTTATTATTGTCATCTATTATATTGTTATCATACATATTATCAACAATATCTTTAAATTTTATGGTTTCTTTATCAAGCCATCCATTTACAATTTCAGAATATTTTTCAGATGATATGCTCATTTTATTACTATATTGATTTATAAGTATGTTTTTGGATATTAAATAACTTCCAGTAGATGAACAAAATAATAATAAAACAATTAATAACAGCATTGAAAAGGTTATTCTGTTTTTTATACTATTCATACAGCATTGCCTCCTTAATTTGATAATTTTATATTTTTTCATAGGTATATTTATCAAAATATTAATATTATAGTACTATATTTGATGAATTTTTGTAATAACCTCTGCGATACGTTAACGATTTGTTAACATTTCTTTTATATAATGAAGAGTATAAAAAGAACATTCATATATTTACTGTATCTTCAAAGTATTTGGTGTGATATAATTTTTAAAGGAAATTTTCAATGGTAAGGAGGAAATGCTGAATATGGGAAAAACAACTGATGAAAAAACATCTTTACAATTATCGAATCATAAAAGAAAGCTTGCTATTGCTGCAGTTGCACTAGGTACTTTTATGTCTGCATTAGATTCCAGTGTAGTAAACATAGCATTACCTAATATAAGCGCTCACTTTAATACAAATCTTTCAACTATTGAATGGGTTGTAATGTCTTATCTTCTTATAATAAGTAGTCTGCTCATTACATATGGACGAATGGGAGATATGTATGGACATAAAAAAGTTTATGTTAGAGGATTTATAATTTTTACTTTAGGATCTTTTTTATGTGGAATATCACCAAATATAATTATTTTAATCATTTCACGTATTATTCAAGCAATAGGAGCAGGGATGCTTATGTCCATGAGTTCTGCTATTATTACAAATATTACGCCTTCAGAAGAACGTGGAAAGTCTTTAGGTATAATAGCTGTTTCTGTTTCAATTGCGCTTGCCACAGGTCCGGTTATAGGAGGTATTTTAACTTCTCTTTTAGGATGGGAGAGTATTTTCTATATTAATATACCTATTGGAATATTTGGTTGTTTTTTTGCTGAAAAAGTTATTCCTAAAAGTACAATTATTGATAAGCAGCCATTTGATATAAAAGGTTCTGTACTAATTTTTGCATCATTAATTACTATACTTCTTCCACTAAGCTATACTGAAACCTACGGATGGGAAAATCCTTATATAATAACTTCACTTATTGGAGGAATAATGCTACTTGGGCTTTTTATTTTTGTAGAAAAGAAAGCACAATATCCTATGATGGATTTAAGCATGTTTAAAAACAAGCTTTTTTCCATGAGTAATTTATCAGCACTTTTAAGCTTTATAGCACAATTCTCGGTAATATTAATTATGCCTTTTTATCTACAGCAATTAAGAGGACTTCCGCCATCAAAGGCAGGATTCTTAATGATACCTATGCCTCTTACTACTATGTTTATAGCTCCTATAAGTGGTGCTATTTCTGATAGAATAGATAGTAGATATATCAGTGCATTAGGTATGGCTATAGCCTCATTTGGCATCTACCTTTTAAGTAATTTAAAAATTGGATCTTCCCATAGTTATATTGCTATGGCCCTTATGATTACAGGTTTAGGTACTGGCTTATTTCAGACTCCTAACAACAGTGCTATAATGGGCAGTGTTGCAAACAATAGAAGAGGTATTGCTTCAAGTATACTTGCTACTATGAGAAATATAGGAATGGTACTAGGAATAGCAATATCTGGTGCAATTTTTAGTACTCATCAAAATTACTTACTTAGAACTCTCTCAACAAAAGGATTAAATGCTAATGAAATAAAGGTTCAAGCCTTTACTGGAGCTCTTCATCTTGCATATACAGTAGGTGCTGCAATAGCATTTGCTGCTATTGTAACATCGCTAATAAAAGGTACAACTAAAAGGACAAATAAGTAAATATATTGATTTAATAACTTAATTTGGCTAAACAATTAAAAATGTGGTAATATTTAAAGTAGAAATATTATTTCATGACTTAATAGGAGGCTAATATGGTTAAAATTGATTTAAAAGTTAATCAAGGCAGTCCTCAGTATAGTTGTAGTTCTTGTAGTGATTGTCAAAGTGTTTTTGGAAAGAGCTTATGTTCAATAAAAAATAGAGGATGCTGCTGGTATTTTCCTAAATTTACACTGTATGAAATTCATAAAATGGCAAAAGAGGAAGATGGATTAAAAATATTGAATAGTATTGTAAGACTTCCCAAAGTAAAAATTTATAATTATTATATTCATGCAAAAGGGTATTTTGATGAAATAGGGTACACAAGATATATTAAAACCGAGCATGTATATGATGTTTCTCTAAAGGATAAATCTATTTTCTTTAGAGCATGTCCATTTGTAAATCAAGGAATAGGATGTATGCTGCCTGAGAAATATAGAAGCTATGTGTGCAACTTTTTTATTTGTGCTGAAGTAGTAAAAAAGGTACAAAAATATGATGAATTTAAAAATTATATAAATGAGCGCACCAATTATGTTAGATGGATTGAATGGGAGAACTTTTCCCTTGAAGAATTTTTAGCTGAGAAAAAATTAAATTTAGAGGACAATTTTGAGGAAGTTATAGAGGTTCTTAAAGATATGCCATTAGAGGAATATGAATTTAGGAGCTTAAAACCAATAGTAGCAATAGAAAAATTTAGTGATTATGAAAAGAAAAAAATTGGAATAAATTAGGCATTTTAAATGTGGCAGACTCATACTTATTAAAAGTATGAGCCCTTTAAATTTATAAACTGTATTTAGCTACAAATTCTTTAAATGAATTTGACTTTTTTATATTTTCCAATTCTTCATCTTCCAAAATGTATTTCAAGAACTCAGGATACAGCTTTAAAGCCATAATTATATCTTCACAAGCCCTATTTTCTTCACCAATCAAGGCATAAAAACAACTTCTGTTATAATATAAAAAATGTGTTTCACTGCAATTATTAATTCCACTAGATAAAACTTCTATGCCTTTTTTTGTATCTGCATATTTATAGATTACAGCTAAATTTAAATAACTGTATTCATAACTCTTATTTTTTTCAATTGCTCTTTCATAGAAGTTAATTGCTTTTTCTATCATATTAAACTTATAATAAATTACTCCCATATTGAACAAAGCTAAATAATTATTAGGATCTATCCTTAAAGCTTTTGAAAACTTCTTATAGGCAGCACCATTTTCATTTCTTTCTTCATAAATGCATCCTAGGTTTAAATTTGCCCAAAAATCCATAGGATTTAGGCTTAACAATTTTTCATAAGTTTCTATTGCTAAAGCTTTTTTTTCAGATACATCATAAACATTAGCTAAGAAAAAATAAGCTTTATGATAATTTGGATTTATATAAATAGCTTTATTATATAACTTTATAGCTTCTTCATAATTTTCTTCTTCATCATATATTGTAGCTAAACCGTAATAAGCTCTTTCTTCATAGTTATCTATGCTTAAAGCTTCCTTATAATAATCTTTGGCTTTCTCTGATTTTCCTAAAAAATCATATATTAAAGCTAAATTAATTATTGCATCTATATCTTCACCGTTTGAAAGTTCATAAGCTCTATTATATAAATTTAGTGCCTTAATCAATTTGTTTTTCTCAAAAGCTTCTTCTGCTTTTTCTAAATATTTATTAATTTGCATATCATCCTTCATAAATACACTCTTTCTATTAAATTATTTTAATTTGAATAGTTAAAATTATTAGCATTCAACAATTTTAATCCAGTTCTTTAATTATAGCATTTATATAATCTTGTGGTATACTTTATTAGGACTAGAAGATAGTGAAGGTTGTTAAATTGAAGCATAAGAGGTGAATTAAATGAAAGAGATAAATTATACAAAATTAATAGAAGATCTAAAAAATGCTGATGATAGGCAGAGAGCTGAAATAATAGATAAACTTTCAAGGAATTATAATAATGCAATGCCGTTGTTGTGGTCAGAAGCCTTAAATCAAGATAATCCAAGAGCAGTACTTTCTGTTATAAGAGATATTATAAAGAAAGAGAAACCTAGAGGTATATTTAAAAGAACTGTGGGGCATTCCAAACAAAAGCTTAGTGACCTTCTGAAACATTCAGATCCCAAAGTTAGAAAGAATGTATGTGGAATTATTGGTGAAATGGGTGATTCAAAATATTTAGAGGCTTTATATAGTGCATATGGTTCAGAGGAACAGCTATTTGTAAAATCATCATATGTACTTGCAATAGGAAATTGTGGTGGAATTTTGGATGCAGAAAAGCTTAAGTCAATATTTGAAGAATTAATAATTAAAGAAAAATCTCCAAAAGATAAAAATTTGGCTGTAAAGGATGAGAAGCACATAAATGAAGAAAAACGTGCACTTACAAGGGCTATAGCTAAATTATCTCCTCCAAAGCCTCATGAATTTACAGGCTTTAAGAATCCTGTACCTATGATATTAACAACTATGAATGATCATTTTCAAATTACTTTAATGGATCTTAAAGAAAAATCAATTAAAGGCACAACTGTGACTGAAGGTATATATATTGAAGAAAAGGATTTAAAAAAAGTCTACGAATGTAGAACTTTTTATGAACTTCTCTTTCCTTTAGAATCTTGTAGTAATCTTGAACTTAATTATAAGGTAGTAGCGGATAAAATTATAAAGACAAATATTATAAGCTTTTTAAATCAGTGTCATGCAGGAGATAGTAACAACCCATTTTGGTATAGAGTTGAATTTAAAACTACAGATCACAGCAGGGAAAGATCGGAGTTTGTAAAAAACTTATCTAGAGAACTAGATGAAATTTCAGGTGGAAATTTAAAAAACAGCCCTTCCTCTTATGAAATTGAGATTAGGATAGTTGAGAAAAACAATTTATGTAGTGCATTCATCAAGCTATATACATTAAATGATAATAGATTTGATTATAGAGAAAAATCGCTAGCTGCATCTATAAATCCTGTAACTGCAGCTATTGTAATGAAAAATATAGAAAAATGGCTAAAACCTAATGCTAAAGTTATAGATCCGTTTTGTGGTGCAGGAACTATGCTAATTGAAAGAGCTAAATTAAAAGATTTTAAAAGCTTGACAGGAGTTGATATATTTAACACAGGTATTGCATATGCAGAAGTAAATTCTTACATAGCTAATGTTAAAATAGAATTAAAATGTGAAGATATATTAGAATTCTACTCAAGAGATCGTTTCGATGAGATGATATCAAATATGCCTTTTGAAAGTAAGTCAGGAGTTAGCAGCTTTAACACTAGATTGTATAGTGAATTTGTAAATAGGATTCCTAGTATTGTAAGACAAGGGGGAATGGTATTTCTTTATACAGTAGAAAAAAATTTACTTAAGGAAAGTTTGATAGATAATAAGTATCTTAAGATTATTGACACTATAAAGATGGAAAGTGGCGGCTTGATTCCTCACGTGTTTGTAATAAGGGTTTTATAATTAATTTATATTAGAAGGTGAATTGTATATACAATCTACCTTCTATATTTTCTAAATAGATATACTAAACTGGAGGCCTCTGTCTGCTAAGAAGAAAAATTATTCTATTATAGACTGTACTCTGCCAATTTTGCCATCCTGTAATCTTACTTTAATCCCTCTTGGGTGAAATTTAGAGTTTGTAAGGATATCTTTTACAACTCCTCTTGTTAATTTTCCTGTAGGTTGATCTTTCTTAAGTACTATGTCTACAACTCTTCCAGAATAAACATCTTCTCTTTTCTGTCCGTTCATTTTTTAATCTCCTTATTATAAGATATTCTTTAGTTAATATATTGACTTTTGCCTTTAATTTTATCATGGATAGATTATAACACTATTTTTATATTAAGTGAAACTTGTTAACTTAAAATTTATGCTATTTTATTTGTTAAGACTAATTTTCTTGTAATTTTAGTTAATGGGAATAATAGTGATAAAATAAAGAATCTTACTAAAGACAGGTGTGTTAAAAAAATAACAAGAATTAACTTTTCAGAAGTATCTGATAAGAAAAAATATTTTTTTTTATTAGAGAAAATAATGGAATTAAAAGGTTGTTTATACAATGTTTTCATGAATTTACATAACTCATCTTTTTATGTTAATAAAATAACTATTATGGTAATTTTGAGAATATTATGCTAACATTAAAAGTGTTAAGTGGTCATACCATACTGCCAGTTTTAAAAAAATTGATGTGTGGTTACTGCTTTGTTTATAATAATTTGCTTCAAAGTTTTAATTGAAGCAGTAGAGTTTTTGAATTAGCAATGATAAGGCGGATAACATTTTAATGAAGTCTTATATAGTCATTGTAAACGTTTTTTATAAGCACTTATATATTTTGTAGTTTTGACTATATTGGGTTTCTCAAAAGTATTAACTTAGTGGTATGACCATAATACTATATTACCACTAAGCTGCATAAAAACATATGAGAAAAATTATGTAGAATTAATGAAAAATATTAAGTTAGCATTTGATCCTAAAAGTATGTTAAATTAAGTTGATTTTGCTAACAAATCATTTATATTTAGGGGAGGAATGAACATGAAATTAAAAAATATAACGCTTGTAAAAGATGAAAAACCAGGCTAGTTAGGATTAATAGAGCTAAAGCCTTAAAGATACTAAATTCAGGAACTTTAAGAGAATTATATACTAATGATGGCCAAAAGAAAGATGCAGTATTTATAAAAAGATAGATAAATATTAAAAAATAAAGTGAATTTTATGTAATAAATTTTTTAGATTTATGGTAAGTATATACTAAAAGGTAAAGGGGATGAAAGTTATGCAGATTCTAGTATGCGTAAAACAGGTTCCAGATGATTCTGTTGAAATTCATTTGGATGATAAGGTGAAAAAACCTAATTTAAATGGGGTTACTTCGGTAGCCAATGCATTTGACACATATGCATTGGAATTAGCCGTTCGCTTTATGGAAGCGCATGGAGGAAATGTCAGTGTATTAACTGTTGGAGCAGAGGATTCTTTGAATACGTTAAAAAATTGTCTTGCAGTAGGAGCAAAGGAAGCATTTTTTATAAAAGATGACTTATATGCAGATTTAGATGCTCTTGGTACAGCTCATGTCTTAGCAGATGCAATTCATAAGATTGAAAAAGACAAAGATATGAAATTTGATTTGATTCTTTGTGGAAAAGAATCTACAGATGAAATTACAGGTCAAGTAGGAGCAATGCTTGCTGAAGAACTAGGGACAGGCTTCGTAAGCAGCACAATTGAAATTGATCTAGAAGAGAATGTTATGAAGGTTCATCAAGAAACTGAAGAAGGGTATAATGTAGTTTCTTTAGATTCTCCAGCGGTAATAACAATAAGTAAACCAAATTATGATCCGCGTTATCCTACCATTAAAACTAAGATGGCAAGTCGTAAAGCAGTTATTCCAACTTATTCAGCTGCAGAAATTGGAGAGGTAAAACAAGCAAAGGTAAATTGTATTGAATATGTTGAACCTCCTAAGAGAGAAGCTGGTATCAAAATTCAAGAGAAAGATGTTACATTGGCAGTAAGTACTGCTTTAGAACAAATGAAAAAGGATAAGGCAATCTAATTAAGGGGGGAATAAAAGTATGAAAGCATTATTGTTTATGGAAACAGATGGAGAAAAAGTTTTAGGTGGAAGCCTTGAATTGATTAGTGCAGCAAAAGCATTAGATGCAGAAGGAACAGCCCTTATAGTAGGCAGCAAAACATCAGCTGATACAGCAGCTGCTTTGGGAATTCCAGTTATTTTTATAGATGCTGCTGCAGATTGTGATACTTTGACAGAAATATTATCAGAAATGGTCAAGGAACAAAATCCAGACATTGTTTTACTATCAAATACAGCAATGGCTAAGGATGTTGCACCTCGTATTGCAGGACGTATGGGCTTAGGATGTGTCAGCGATGTAATAGGGATTAATAAAGATAATGGCAAAGTTATATACACTAGACCAGCTTATGGTGGTACAGTTTTAGAACATATGGAAGTAGATGGTACTGCAGTAGTTACAGTTAGAAGCGGAAGTTTTTCAAAACCTGAAGAAGCTTCTAAGGCAGTTGTTACTGAGAAAAAGATGAAAATTCCAGCAGGCGCTATTAAAGCAAAAATTATTGATAAGGTAAAAGAAATTTCTGAAGCTGTTAATTTGGAAGAAGCAGAAGTTATTGTTTCTGGCGGACGTGGAATGGGAAATGTAGAAAATTTCAAACTTGTTGAAGAATTAGCAAATGTACTTGGCGGTGTGGTAGGTGCCACAAGGCCACCAATTGAAGATGGATGGATTTCTCGTGCACATCAAGTTGGACAATCAGGAAAGATTGTAGCACCAAAACTTTATATTGCATGTGGAATTTCTGGAGCAACTCAACATACATCTGGTATGTCAGGTTCTAATTATATTGTGGCAATTAATAAAGATGAAGAAGCTCCAATTTTTGAAATTGCTGATGTAAGTATTGTTGGAAATGTAAATGAAATTCTTCCAGTTATGATTGAAGAAATGAAGAAAGTAAAAGAAGAAGCAAAATAAAATTTTTTATTTCTTGGGCTAGGAATAAATTACTAAAATACAATCTATGGGAAACAATGTTAAATAATAAGGGAAAAGTTATATGATTAAAATATAAATGGTAGTACTAATTATAAGGTAATACCATAAAAATTGAATAAGGGGAAAAGAAAATGTTATTTTTTAAATTTTTATTAGCTATATTACCAATTATCTGGCTTATAGTGGCATTGAGTAAATTAAAAATGCCAGGTCATAAAGCTTGTTCTATTGCACTTGTTCTTACAGTGATTTTAGCTATTGGTTTTTGGAAATTAAATGTTATTTATACTGCATCAGCAGTATTAGAAGGATTACTAAATGCTTTGTGGCCAATTTGTTTGGTTATTGTTGCAGCTTTGTTTACGTATAATTTGACTTTACGTACAGGTGCAATGGAATCCATAAAGAAAATGTTGGCTGGAGTTTCTATTGACAAGAGAGTTTTAGTGTTAATTATTGGATGGGGATTCGGTAATTTCATGGAAGGTATGGCAGGGTTTGGCACAGCCGTTGCTATTCCAGCATCTATGCTTGCTGGCGTTGGATTAAATCCATTTGCAGCAGTTGTAGCTTGTTTAGTTGCTAACAGTACACCAACTGCATTTGGATCAGTTGGAATACCACTAGTAACACTTTCATCAGTAACAGGAATTACATCTCATACATTAGCAGCAAATACAGCAATGATTGAAGTAATTCTTGCTTTTATTAGTCCATTTATTATGGTATGTATCGTAGGTGGTGGAATAAAGGCATTAAAAGGAGCATTTCTTATTACATTAATTTCAGCACTAGCATTTGTACTACCTTGGTATGTTACAGCAGTAGCAGTTGGAGCTGAATTACCAAATATAGTAGGTTCTATTTGCTGTATGGCATGTACAGTTATTGCAGCAAAAGCCTTTAATAAAAAACCTGAAGATGAGTACAGCATTCTAACTAAGGAAGAAACAACTTCAAAAATAACTAAAGAAGAAACAGCTTCAGCAGTAGCTCAGGGTAAAGGAGAAGCTATATCATTTGGCAAAGCATTACAAGCATGGAGTCCATTTATTTTAATATTCGTAATGCTAATAATTACATCAACTTTATGCCCAGCAATTAATCATTTAATTGCAAAATACAAAACCATTGCCATTGTATATGCTGGTAAAGGCGGAGGTAAATTGACTTTTAGTTGGATCAATACACCAGGTGTTATCATCTTTATTGCTGCAATTATTGGTGGTATTATTCAAGGTGCAAAAGCATCAACCATGTTCGACGTATTGATTGCTACATTAAAAGCAAATTGGAAAGCAATGGCTACAATTTGCGCAGTTATGGCAGTAGCAAAGGTAATGGGCTATAGTGGAATGATTGCAGATATTGCAAGTCTTTTAGTTGTAGTTACAGGCAGAGCATATCCATTGATTTCACCATTAATTGGAGCTATTGGAGCATTTGTTACAGGTTCAGGTACATCAACTTGTGTTTTATTTGGAGGATTACAAGCAAAAACAGCTCAAAATCTTGGACTTTCTGCATCATGGATGGCAGCAGCCAATGTTCTTGGAGCAGGTATAGGAAAGATGATTTGTCCTCAAAGTATTGCAATTGGTGTAACTGCAGTTAATCAATCTGGTTCAGAAAGTAAGATTTTAGGAAGTGTGTTTAAATATTTTATGATCTATGTAGTTATTGCCGGCATCGTATGTTTTGTAGGAACATTGATATAAACTTTTAATAATATGTAAGAAAAAATTAGAAGGGAAGGATTATTATGGCCAAGTACAATGAATTGACAGAAGAATTAATTTCAAAACTTAAGGAGGCAGCTCCAGGACATATTTTGCTAGGTGATGATATAAATGAAGATTATTGTCATGATGAAATGCCTATTTATGGAAAGAAGGCTCCACAAGTTGTATTAACGGCACATTCTACAGAAGAAGTTGCTGCAGTAGTAAAAATATGTAATGAAAATAAAATACCAGTAACTCCAAGAGGAGCAGGAACAGGACTTGCAGGAGGAGCAGTTCCACTACTCGGAGGGGTTCTGATTGATATTTCAAAGATGAATAAAATACTTTCTTATGACATGGAAAACTTTGTTGTTCGTGTTCAAGCTGGTGTTCTATTAAAGGATCTTGCAGAGGATTGTACAAAACATGGACTATTATATGCTCCAGACCCTGGTGAAAAATCTGCTTGTCTAGGTGGAAATGTTTCAACAAATGCTGGTGGAATGAGAGCAGTTAAATATGGCGCAACTCGTGATTATGTACGTGCAATGACAGTTGTACTTCCAACAGGAGAAATTACAAACTTTGGAGCTTCAGTATCAAAAACAAGTTCAGGATATAGCCTTTTGAATTTAATGATTGGTTCAGAAGGTACTCTTGGAATAATTACAGAGATTACTTTGAAAACTATGCCAGCACCAAAGGTAGCTGCAAGTTTAATTATTCCTTTTGAAAATTTAGATGATTGTATTGCTACTGTTCCTAAATTTAAAATGGAGCACATGAATCCACAAGCATTAGAATTTATGGAAAGAGAAATTGTATTATCTAGTGAAAGATATGTTGGAAAGAGTGTATTCCCACAAGTAGTTGATGGAGTAACTGCAAATGCATACTTACTTGTTACTATAGATGCAAGTAGTGAAGATGAATTAAATAATCTTATTGAACAGGCAAGTGAAATAGTTTTAGAAGCAGGAGCAATTGATGTTCTTGTAGCAGATACACCTGCAAAAATGAAGGATGCATGGGCTGCACGTTCTAGCTTCTTAGACGCAATTATGGCAGAAACAAAATTATTAGATGAATGTGATGTTGTAGTTCCAGTAAATAAGATAGCTTCTTATCTTAATTTTGTAAATAAAACTGGTGAAGAATGTGGATTAACTATTAAGAGTTTTGGACATGCAGGAGATGGAAATCTTCATATATACCAATGTAGTAATGACTTAGAAGAGTCAGAATTTAAAACAAGAGTTGATAAATTCTTTAAGATCATCTATAAAGAAGCAACAGATTGTGGTGGTCTTGTTTCAGGAGAACATGGAATTGGTAGTGGAAAAATTAGCTATTTAGCAGATAGTGTTGGAAGCATAAATATGGAGTTAATGAAAGGTATTAAAAAAGCTTTTGATCCGAACTATATCATGAATCCAGGTAAGGTATGCTACTCATTAGATAAATAGTAATAATAATTAATAAAGCAAAATTATATGCACATAGAAAGAAAGGTAGGAAATTAATATGAATTTTAAACAAGATGAAAATCATGAACAATTACAACAAATGTACCGCGATTTTGCACAAAAAGAGGTAAAACCAATTGCAAAAGAAATTGATGAAACTATGAGATTCCCAAAGGAAAATGTAGCAAAAATGGCTGAAATGGGATTGCTTGGAATTCCATATCCTGAAGAATATGGTGGAGCAGGCATGGATACATTAAGCTATATGCAATGTGTAGAAGAATTAGCTAAATGTTGTGCAACAACAAGTACCATCGTTTCAGCACATACAAGTCTTGGTTCAGGACCTATTTACGCATATGGTACTGACGAGCAAAAGGAAAAATATTTAAAACCACTTGCTTCTGGTGAAAAATTAGGTGCCTTTGCATTAACAGAACCTTGCGCTGGAACTGATGCTTCTATGCAAAAGACAACAGCAGTACTTGAAGGTGACCACTATGTATTAAATGGTAGTAAAATTTTCATTACTAATGCAGGATTCGCAGATGTATATATTGTTCTTGCTATGACAGATAAAACAAAAGGAACAAGAGGTATTTCAGCATTTATCGTTGAAAAAGATTTCCCAGGATTCTCTGTTGGAAACCATGAAATGAAAATGGGAATAAGAGCATCTTCTACTTGTGAATTATTCTTTGATAATTGCATAGTTCCAAAGGAAAATCTTTTAGGACAAGAAGGTAAAGGATTTAAAATTGCAATGGCAACTCTTGATGGAGGTCGTATTGGTATTGCTTCACAAGCTCTTGGTATTGCAGAAGGCGCAATAGAAGAAACTATAAAATATGTAAATGAACGTGTTCAATTTGGACGTACTCTTTCAAAATTCCAGAATACACAATTCGAACTTGCTCAAATGCGTGCAAATACAGAAGCTGCAAAGCTTTTAGTATATCAAGCTGCATGTGCAAAGGATGATAATCAACCATATACACATTTAGCTGCTATGGCAAAATTAGTTGCCTCTAGAAATGCTAGTGATGTAACAAGACGTTGCTTACAATTATTCGGTGGATATGGATATTCAAGTGATTATCCAATTGAAAGAATGATGCGTGATGCAAAAATAACAGAAATTTATGAAGGAACATCAGAAGTTCAAATGATGGTAATTTCAGGATGGATGGGTGTTAAATAGTTAACACATATCATTTATCATGAATATTGACTGTGCACCGATAACGGGCGTAGATCTAAAATTCATTAGATTACCATATATTAAATTGCTATATATTTAGAATATTATATAAAAGGAGTATGGGTTAGTTTTATGCTTTGGATATATATACACCACTGATATTCAACTTATACTCCGGCAAATGTTGCCAAATCTCAGCACATATAAAAACTTTTTAATTATTCTTAACTTAGTATTTTAGAATAATTAAAAGTTTTTGTATGTGCTTTCCATTTTTAAAAACATATATCCCTCATTATCAATGCTGTCATTAGGTGGAAGCTTTTCAGCATATTTGGTTGCTATAGTCACTATACAGCTATTATGGTGGCTTGGTATACATAGATTTAATGTATAGTAGGTTTAGTGATAATTCAAGCGTCCACATAGTTTAAGGAGTGTTGTATAGTGCTTAAGCTGGGAAAGTTGAGTTATTCATTTACAGGTAAAGAGTGTAGTGCTAAAATTTATATATAAAAGGCATAGTTTATAAGAAGTTATTAAAAAATGAGGAGGTTTCGAGGTGGATTTAGTTCAAAAGAAGAATAATAGAACTGTTTCTAGCTGTTGAGGGGATGCTGCTGGTGCTAGTGAGCACACTAACTCCAACACTGAAAATTGTAAAATTTGTGGAGGGAAATTAGAGTATTTCAATTCTGGAAGAGAATTAACTTGTATTCTATGTGGTAAAAAAGAGGTTGGTAACATTTTTTGTGAAAATGGACACTATGTTTGTGATGAATGTCATGGTAAAGACCTTTTTGATAATATAAAGGATTATGTTTTAAAAAGTAAAAAATTGAATCCATTTGAAATTGCTGAATATCTGATGAATAAGGATAATGTTCCAATGCTTGGATGTGAAAATGCTTGGATAGCAGCAAGTTCTTTGATGGCAGCAATAAAGAATAATGGAATTGTTAAAGTTACGGATGAACAGATTGTTGAAGCATTAATAAGAACTAAGAGGCAAGCAATTGGGGGATATTGTGGATTAACAGGTGTATGTGGAATTGCACCAGCAATTGGTGCATGTTTTAGTGTTATTTTAGGTGCAGCTTGTCCTAAAGACCAAGAAACAGCTGTGACCATGAAAGTAGTTGCAAGAATTATTAATAAAATTGCTGATGAAACTGGTCCTTGCTGCTGCAAGAACTTTGTCAGAACTGCAATTGATGAGAGTATTAAAGCTGCAAAAGAATACTTAAATGTATCTTTGCCTTCAAATAGTGAAGTAATTATCTGCACTTACAGTTCCCGTCATCCTCATGGCTGTAGGGAAGCTAAATGTCAATATTTCAATATTAACGAAAACCGTTAAAATCCTAATATAAAAAGTAATGGAGAACGGTATTAACAAAACATATTGAAGTAAATTTCATAATCTTATTTGAAAAGCTTCAGTGGATTTATACATACTTTGCAAAATAAAAAATAACGAGTAGTGAGAACCAAACTGGATTTACACTACTCATTTTTTAATTATTATATAACCTTTGATTTTGTAAATATTAAAACTATTAGTATTTGCTATTATACTTTCTTTATTTTAAGCTTTGATACCATAAGATAAGTAAAAAGTGATAATAACATAAGAGATAAAATCATAAAAACGTCATTATTAGGTGTAATTAATGTAAACAATGCAATAAATGAACCTGAAATTGTTATAGGTATACCAGTAAAAACGCCATCAAATTCACTTAAATTGTATTTTGCCAATCGATAACAACCGCTTATAGTATATAGTAGTGGAATGATAAATCCTATTATACCCATATATTCTAAATGGAAAAAGTAATATTTAACAAATATTAAAAGGGCTGGTGCAACTCCAAATGAAACTAAATCTGCTAAGGAATCTAATTCTTTTCCAAGATTATTGGATACATTTAAAAACCTAGCAATCTTACCATCATATCTATCTATAATAGCTGCAAGAACTATTAATATAGCAGCATAAAAATAATTGTTATTAAATGTTTCAACTATTGAGATAATACCTAATGATAGATTAGTAAGTGTAAGTAAATTAGGTATAGAATTTTTTAACATATAACCACCTCTTAACTAATTTTATAAGATTCTTTATAATTGTTATTACGTGAAAGCTTGTTTATAATTTTGTCTTTGTAAATTATTCCTAAAATAAAGGCTATTAAAGCAAATGAACCTATTATTATTGTAGATGTATAATTTCTATAATGAAGATTTGATCCAACACTTACAGATGCTAAAAGCCATGGAAATCTACTAACAAGTAAAATACCAAAAAATTTCAAAGGTTTTATAGGAGTTAATCCTGCAACGTATATTAAAAAATCTTTTGGTAATCCAGGAATAAAGAAAATAATGAATAAAATGATAGAAAATTTTTTATTATCCATAATATCATTTAACCATTTAGAATTCTTTTTATTCATTAGCTTTTTCACAAAGGAATCACCTATGAGTCTGGTAAAATAAAAGGCTATAATAGCTCCTAAGAGCATACCTACTGTTGTGTAAGTTAGTCCTAAAGATACACCATAAATATATCCACCAGCAACTTGAATTACTTCTCCGGGGATTGGAGCAATTACTGTTTGCAGTACCTGAAAAAAGATAAATACAATAGTTCCTAATTTTCCTAGAGAAACTATATAATTTCTAAATTTATCAAGAGACATAGTCAGTTCAATAATATTTGGCAAATATTTTAATACCAATACAGTTGCACAAATTCCTAATAAATACATAAACATTTTAAAAATGAAAATTTTTTTAGATTTATTCATGATTGTTTCATCCTTTCTTATATGTTATAACTAATTAATATTTTATTAGAAACATCTTAAGATTTTTATATAGTAAATCTTAATAATTCTTAAGTCGCTTAAATAATGTAGATTTTAAGTTTAATGAATTATATACTAATAATTAAATGGAGGGTGAATGATTATGAAGAATATTTTGATTGCAGATGACAATGATGAAATAAGAGAAATAGTTCGTATTTTATTAGAGAGTGAAGGTTATAATGTTATGGAAGCTGTAGATGGTGAAGATGCTGTAATTAAAGTTGATAAAAATATAGATTTGATCATACTTGATATAATGATGCCTATAAAATCTGGATTTAAAGCATGTGTGGAAATTCGTGAAAAAACAAGTGCTCCTATTCTGTTTTTGACTGCTAAAACACAGGATTCAGATAAATGTATGGGATTTTCTTCCGGATGTGATGATTATCTATCAAAACCATTTTCTTATACAGAACTTGTTTCAAGAGTTAAAGCACTGCTTAGAAGGTATTATGTATATAAAGGAAAAGAGAAAGTTAATTCAAATGAAGATATTAATATAGATGGATTAATAATAAACACAACTTCAAATGAAGTGTTCATGGATAATAAAGAGATTATACTCACAGAAACTGAATATAGAATATTATTGCTTATGGCACAAAATCGAAAGAAGGTATTTTCAGCACAAAATTTGTATGAAAGCGTTTGGAAAGAACCTTACTTTTATTCTTGTAATAATACCATTATGGTACATATAAGAAATTTGAGAAGGAAGTTAGAAAAAGAACCACAAAACCCTAAATATATAAAAACAGTATGGGGAAAGGGGTATAGGATTGAATAAGAGATTTATATGTACAAAATTAGAAATCAAATTAATTCTAAGCGTAATATTTTCATCTGCTATTGCTGTTGGTATCTTTTTTTTACTATCAACAATAGGTGAAAATATATTATATAATTATTTTAATAAAACTTCTTTTGTAAGTAATCAAAAAAATCAGGCTATATCCGATTTTAAAAAGTATGTATCAGATAATAATTTGACAGTAAATGATCATGATAAAATAACAGAATGGGTTCGTAAAGAGAAATATGTAAATATTTATATTTATAAAGACAATAGATTAATTTATAGTTACAATATCAATAATCCCGATACTGGTTCCAATCTATTACAAGAAAGCCCAATAATTTTTTCGGATCAAGCACTTAGTGACATTAAATTTAATGATGTAAATGCAAAAATCTATATGGAATGTTTTTTTGAGTATAAATATTATTATATTGTAGCTTTTTTTGATGCTGCAGTTGCATTTTTATGCTTTATAGTAATTATGTTAATTTTAATAAAAAGAAAGACAATGTATATAGGAATACTTGAAAATGAAATAAAGATACTAGAAGGTGGCAATTTAAATCATGAGATCACCATTAAAGGAAATGATGAACTTTCTTCTTTGGCTCAAGGTATTGATGAAATGAGAAAGTCCTTTATGGAAAGATTGGAAAGTGAGGACAAAGCACATTTAGCTAATAGCGAATTGATCACAGCAATGTCACATGATTTAAGAACACCACTTACAGCACTAGTGGGATATTTAGATATTATAGAATATAAAAAATATAAGACAGATGAAAATTTGAAACAATATATTCATAACAGTAGGGAAAAAGCGTATCAGATCAAATATCTTTCTGATAAATTATTTGAATATTTTATAGTATTTAATACTAATGATGATGATTTGGAATTAGAAACTTTTGATGGAAATGAACTTTTAGAACAATTGTTAGGGGAGCAAAGTTTTATATTAGAAGACAATGGATTTGATTTTGAAATTGAATCTTGCAATGCACCTTTTTTTATGGAGATAAATTTAATTTCTATACGTAGAGTTTTTGATAATATTTTTTCTAATATTATTAAGTACGCGGATAAATCAGAGTCAATTAAAGTTAAATACTATATTCAAAAAAAGTTATTATTTATTTATATTGAAAATGAGATAAATAATAACTTAAAAGCAGTAAATAGTACAGGAATAGGACTAAGAACATGTAAAAAAATTATAGAAGGACACAATGGAAAAATTGAAACTGAAAAACAGGAGAATACCTTTTTCATTCAAATTGAACTACCTATAAAACTAAGTAATAGATGATTGGTTTTATTTATAAGTTTAATCAAGAGATTCTTAGACTCAGGTGTGGGTATTAGAAATGTACACATGGGATAAAAATTAAGTTGCCGCATTAAAGAATTTATGTATAATGTATTGCATTTAAATTCTTTAGTGCGACAATCTATTTTAAGAAGCTTTTATAGTAAATTGACTATTATATATATCACTATATAAGCCGCCTTTAGCTAATAATTCATCATGGTTTCCTTGTTCAACAATATTTCCTTTATCCATAACCAGTATTTTATCTGCATTTTTAATTGTAGATAATCTGTGTGCTATTATAAAACTTGTTCTCCCTTTCATAAGATTATCCATAGCGTGTTGTATTTCTAATTCTGTGCGTGTATCTACACTTGAAGTTGCTTCATCAAGTATTAAAATATAAGGATTGGCCAAAATAGCACGGCCAATGCATAAAAGCTGCTTTTGTCCTTGTGATATTGAAGAATTCTCATCATTTAAAACTGTATCATAGCCATGAGGAAGAGTCCTTATAAAATAATCAGCTTTGGCAAGCTTTGCAGCTTCTTTAACCTCTGAAATTGTTGCTCTATCTCTGCTGTATGAGATATTATCTTTTATACTTCCGTCAAACAACCAGGAATCTTGCAGCACCATTCCAAATAAAGAACGTAAATGACTTCTTTTTAGTTCAGTTATATCTATGCCATCAATTTTAATTTTTCCACTATTTAATTCATAGAATCTCATAAGAAGATTTATCAAGGTAGTCTTTCCAGCACCAGTTGGACCAACTATAGCAACTTTTTCACCTGCTTTTACGTCTAAGTCTATTCCTGTGATTATAAGGTCTTTTCCATATCCAAACTTTACATCTTCAAATATTATATTACCTTTTGGTGCTGATATTGTCTTATGATTTATAGTATCTGCCTTTTCTTCTGTTTCATCTAAAATCTCAAATACACGTTCCAGTGAAGCAATAGCTGCTTGCATTGAATTTAAAATATAAGCGGCTTCAGTTAGAGGTTCTGAGGCTTGATCTACATATTGGAAAAAGGCTTGAATTAATCCTATTGACAACTTTCCTTGAATGACAAATATTGCACCAAGAGATGCTATTATTACATATCCCATTTGATTCATCAAACGAATTAAAGGATTTATAGCATAGGTAATAAATTGAGCTTTTTTTTCATCAATATATAATTTATCATTGGATATTTTAACTTTATCGATTATTTCATCTTCCAAATTAAAAGTTTTTACCACCATCTGACCAGTAAAATATTCTTCTATTTGCCCATTAAATTTACCTAGAGATTCTTGTCTGTTTGAAAAATAATTGATGCTTTTTTTACCAATTATTGAAGTAGCGATAATTCCCATGACAATAGTAAAAATAGCAATTAACGCTAATATCCAATTTATTGAAAACATTAGAATAACAGCTCCTATAATTGTAAGTGTTGCTGTTATGAACTGCATCATTCCAGATTGTAAGGTATCAGATACTTTTTCTAAATCATTTGATATTCTGCTTAAAATTTCACCTTTACTATGTGTATCGTAATATTTTAAAGGAATTTTTGAAAACTTTTTACTTATTTCTTTTCTTATAGATAATACTAATGTTTGGGATACTGAAGCCATTATATTCTGCTGTATATAGTTAGCTAATGAAGATAGTAAGTATATAAAAAGCAGTAATAGCGAAAGTTTTTTTATAATGTTAAAATCTATATTGAAAGAACCAGTAGAAGACATATTTTTTATTCCTTCATAAACGGTATTAATAGCTTTACTAAAAATCAATGGAGCAGTCATTGTAAAGGTTAAACTTATAACAGCAAAGAATATTACAACAATTATTTTCCATTTTTGTTTAAAAAGCAGCTTTATCAATCTTTTTACAGTTTTTTTGGTATCTTTAGCTTTTTCTATGGACATTTCGGTGTCAAAAGAAATTGGGTCATTTGTATTTTCTTCATACATTATGCTAATTCCTCCTTACTTAATTGAGATTGTGCTATTTGCATGTAAATAGAGGAATTTTTAAGAAGTTCTTTATGAGTTCCTATTCCTACTATTTTTCCTTCTTCTAAAACTATAATTTGATCTGCATCCATAATTGTACTTATTCTTTGAGCAATGGTTATAACAATGGCATCCTTTAATCTTGGTTTTATAGCTTTTCTAAGCTTTGCATCTGTTTTATAGTCTAAAGCAGAAAAACTGTCATCAAATACATATATATCACTTTTTTTAACTAAAGTTCTTGCTATGCATAACCTTTGTCTTTGACCACCTGAAAAATTACTGCCTCCTTGTGCTACAAAGGAATCATAATTATGTTTCTGCTCTGCAATAAATTCATCTGCTTGAGCTAATTTGGCAGCATCTTTAATTTCTTCTATAGTAGCATCCTTTTTACCATGTCTTATATTGTCAGATATGGTTCCGCTAAAGAGAAATGCTTTTTGAGGTGAAAAACTTACTGCATTTCTTAAGGTTTTTTGAGAAAGATCCTTTATGTTAACACCATTTATTAAAATTTCCCCGCCTTGTATTTCATGAAGTCTTGGTATTAGCTTACCAATAGTACTTTTTCCAGAACCAGTAGCTCCTATGATGGCAGTAGTTTTACCATTTTCACATGTAAAATTAAGATTTTTTAGAACAGGTTTTTCAGCATCCTTATAAGAAAATGTTACATTTCTAAATTCTAAAGTCTTTTTGCCATGTGGAAGAATTTCAGGTGTTTTTTCTTCTGCTATTTCGGGTTCATATTCTAATACTTCTAATATACGTCTTGAACATGCACTGGCACGTGGTACATTAAGTAATACAATTATAGCCATTACTAAGAATACAAATATAATTATTGAATATTCAATAACAGCCATAATATCACCAATGAGCATAGCTCCTTGGCTTACTCTAATTGATCCAAACCATAAAATAGCAACAGCACAAACATTCATTACAGCCATTATTGCAGGCATAGCTACAGCTAGTATTTTATTCATTTCTATATTAATATTTGCATAATCTGTAAATGCAGCATCCATCAAGTTTTTTTCATGTTTTTCACGATTAAAAGCACGTATAATTCTTATTCCTGAAATATATTGCCTCACTCTGGAATTTATTTTATCTAATTCAGTTTGCATTTTAAGCGATAAATTTATAACTTTTTTGCTTATGAGTATATTAAATAATATAAAAATTACTCCTGTTATAAAAATTATAAAAGCCATATATTTATCTTTAGAAAAGGCAAAAAACATTCCTACTATGGTTATGAAAGGTACTGGAATAATCATTTCAAAAAACATAGTTACTGTATTTTCAATTTGATTTACATCACTTGTACATCTTGTGATTAAAGATGAAGTAGAAAAATGTTTAAAATCATGTATTGATAATTTCTGTGCATGAGAAAACATTTTAATTCTAATATCTCTAGAAAGTGTTCCTGATAAATTGGCAGATAAATAAGTAGAAAGTATAGCCAGTACTCCAGTAAATATTGCAACACTTATCATTATTCCACCAGTTCTTAATACATAATGTATGTCACCCTTTATTACTCCATTATTTATTATTTTTGCAGTTAGTGTTGGAATATATAATATACCTATAGTTTTCAGTAATATGATTATAAATAGTGAAACTAAAAGTATTTTGTTAGTTTTAAAGTGTTTAAATAGTTTTAGCATAATAATCTCCTTTATCTATGATTGTATTTACAGATCATATGATAAACTGTACAGTAACTTGACAGTCAATACTTTTATGAATAGAATGATTTAAAGAAGAAAAAATCAATAACTTAATAGTTATAGAAAGTGTGATTTATGAGTGATTTTATGGGTTCAAAAAAGTATTTATCTATAAGTGCTTTTTCTAAATTAGCTGGCATAAGTAGAAAAAATTTAATATATTATGATGAAATAGAAATATTAAAACCTGCATTTGTAAAAGAAAATGGATATAGATATTATTCTTATAGTCAATTAGATGAGGTAAGTATTCTTCTTGCTCTAAAAGATTTGGACATTCCATTAAAGGAAATAAAAAATTACATGAAAAATGTATCTCCAGATAATTTGATTAATTTGATTGCTGATCAGAAGAAAAAAATATTAGAAGAACTTAATAGATTAAATCAAATGAATTATATTATAGAACAGAGGATTAATAATGCTCCAGTAATATCTAATATCAACTGTGGAGAAATATTATTGGAATATTGCGAAGAAGAAGTACTGTTTTTAGGACCTGAGTATTTGTATGATTGTAATAATTTTGAAGATGATTTTATTAGTTTTTTGAATTATTGTGAAACTAAGAAAGTACTATATGGTTACCCCCTAGGTGTTTATGTTGATTATGATAGTTTAGTTCCTGATAACGTTAGGATGTATAGATATTTTTATAAGGTTTCGAAAGATACGGATTTAATAGAAAAGACCATAAAGCCAGCAGGTCTTTATGTTATAATCTATGATAATAGTTATTTAGCTGAAGATATTAGTATTTTTGATAATGTAATCAAGTTTATAGAGAAAAACCATCTTAGTGCTTGTGGAAATGTTTATATAGAAAATATATCAGATGAAATAATTACTAAAAATCCAGACAAATATTTATCAAAAATTTCTGTACAAGTTGAAGAATTGAACTACATAAACTAATCCATATATTTTTTACCCCAAAGGCACAGTTCATTTAGGATATTTTCTAGTGATTTGCCTCTATCTGTAGATATATATTCTACCTTAGGTGGAATAGTAGCATAAGCAATCCTTTCAATAAGGCCATCCATCTCCAGATTTTTTAATTCTTGAGATAGTATTTTGTGACTTATATTAGGAATAGATTTTTTTAGTTCTCCGTATCTTATAGAATCAGTTTTTAATATATGCCATAATATTATGGCCTTCCACTTGCTGCCGATTACAGTCATGGCAAATCCCAATGAACATTTAAAATCCTTTTGCCTCTTTCTTTGATTGGGGAACTTTTCAATAGTGTGTTTGTTCATATCTTATCCTTCTCTCCAAATGGTAACTATCTAATTAAAAATATAGCATATAATAGTTGAAAGTTCAACTATTATATGCTAATATATATTTATTATAGTTGAACTTTCAACTATAATTGTAGGAGGTGAAGACTTATCAAAACCTTAGATAGTGACATATTAAGAGAACTAGGAACTTTATCAAGGTGTATTCATTACATGAGTGACTTGAAATTTAAAGAGATAAATTTGCAAAAAGGACAATTTACTTTTTTAACAAGGATATGTGAAAATCAGGGAACTAACCAAATTGACTTATCAAATCTTTTAAAAGTAGATAAAACTACAACAACAAAGGCTATACAGAAACTTATTGAAGCAGGATATATAGAGAAAAAAAGAGATGACATTGATAAAAGGATGTGGAGACTTTATCCAAAGGAAAAAGCACTAAAAACATACACATTTATTATTGAAGAGGAAAATAGAAATATTCAAGCTTGTATTAATAACTTTAGTGAAGAAGAAAAGAAATTGGTCAGTAAATTAATTAAAAAAATGAGAAAAAATATTGAAAATGACTGGAAAGAAATAAAAAATTTTTGAGGAGGATACTATAATGAGAAAAGCAGTTATGGAAGATATAAAAGATATTATGGAAATTATAAGAGGAACTATTGCGGAAATGCGAACGTATGACAACAGTCAATGGGATGAAAATTATCCTCAAGAAAAGGATTTTATTAATGATATTCAAGAAAGAGAATTATATGTAGCAGAGAGAGAAGGAAGATTAGTTGGTTTTGTATGCATTAATAAAATAGAGCCAGCTGAATATGATGGATTAAACTGGTCATTAAAGGAAGAGTGCATGATTGTTCATAGAATGGCTGTTGGTCTTAACTGTAGAAGAATTGGAATTGGTATTGAATTAATGAAATTTGTTGATGAACTAGCTTTAGCTAACAATATAAGATATTTAAAAACAGATACCTATTCCATAAATACAAAAATGAATGCATTATTTAAGAAATGCAATTATGATTTAATTGGAGAAATGAGATTTTTAGGAAAAGAAAAACCATTTTATTGCTATGAAAAAATATTAAATAAAGATAAATAGATTGTGGTTTAATATTTGAATTTAGCTTGATTAAAAATGTTTTGTTTATTTATGAATAAATAATGTTTTAGTATACATGTTTACCATTGCTTAAAATAAGCTTTAATAAAAGCTTATTTTAAGCAATGGTATTTTTGTTTGCAATAATATATTAAAGTGAAAAATAGTGAACAGTAGGTAGTGTATGAATTAAAAAAATAGGAAGAAATTGGACTGTGATTAGTAATTAGCAGTGTGATATAATGATTCTAAATGTTAAATTTAGGTTAAGCGGAAAAATTAAGGATTGGATTGATTAAATGAAGTTTTTATATAAATTTACATTGCTGATTGTTATTTTAATTGTTTTAGGTTGTTTTGTTCAATTTGTAGTATTTAATAAATTTTTTATTTCTGATACTAATTCTTTATTGTTGAGTACTAATGAAAAGGCTGCAGAAAATGTTAGTATGCAGCTTGTAGAAAACTTTAAAAAAGTGGAGAATTTTCTAGAGCTAGTTGCTGCAAATGATGAAATTAGAGAAAATCAGGAACTTCTCAATAAATTTAATGAAATTGTGCCTGAAGTAGATGTAGTAACAATTGTTAATTCCAAAGGAGATATTTTACGTATGTCTGGAAATGTAAACAATCATAACGTTACAAATTTGGCATATAGAGATTACTTTCAGCAGGCAATTCATGGTAAAACTTATATAAGTAATGTTTTCACAGGCACTAGTGGAAATAAGATAGTTGTAATGTCAGTTCCAATTATGAAAAATGGCGGTATTGATGGGATAGTTGTTGGAACTGTTAAATTACAAGGAAACTCCTTGGCATCCATGTTTGATAATAAGGAATTCGGAAAAAAAGGTTATATTTCTGTTTTGGATAGTAATGGTTATGTTGTTTATCATCCTAATAAAGAACGAATTGGTAAAAAATCTGTAATTTTTGATAAGTTACAGGGAAAATTGGGTTTTAAGATAATGAAAGATTATTCAGGAAAGGATCAGTTTGTTGGGTTTAGTAAAGTTTCAAACTTAAATTGGTATGTAACTGTTATTACTCCCACTGCTGACATAATGACAATTAGAAACATTATAATTTATGAAACATTCATAGGGTCAATCATAGTAAGTATTTTAGTTATTTTACTTGGTATATATACAATAAAACGATATAGTAAACCGCTAAATAAGTTAATATTTTCATTTAACGCTTTGAAAGATGGGAAGTACAAAAAGATTGATCCACATGATTATGAAGAAGAATTTCAAGAAATGGTTAGAGTTTATAATAATACAATTGGAAGATTAGAAGAAGCACATAATGATCTTGAAGAAGCTGCTGATATTGATTCTTTAACAGGAGCCTATAATAGACGTGCCTTTAATAATTCTTTAAGTACCGTGAAACAAGAAATAAATAATTGTAATTTGAAGAGCTTAGGAATTCTTTTACTGGATATTGACCATTTTAAAGATCTAAATGATACATCAGGACATTTAGCTGGAGATAATGTACTAAAAAAACTTGCTCAAATAATGAAAATTACTGTTGGAGAACGTTCTGTATTTCGCTTTGGTGGAGATGAATTTGCTATTGTAATTCGTAATGTTTCAGATGAAAAATTATTATCTGTTGCAGAAGGAATTCGACTAAAAAGTGAAGCAGCGTTAAATGGATGTTCGGTTAGTATTGGCATAGCTAAATTTCCAAAGGATACGCATTCCGTGGATGAATTGATAGATTTTGCAGACAAAGCTCTTTATATAAGTAAAAAAAGTAAGAATAAAGTGACTGTTTTCATGAAATCAAGTGATTCCTAGATTCAGATGGAGTTTGATTGTGAGAAATGTCTCTTTCTTGAGAAAAAACTCGTAAAATGTTTTGAAGTAATTTAAAAAGATTGATGAAATCAAGTAATATAGTAGAAAAAGTATTTTTTATTATTTGCAAAAAATGTTGAAAAAGTTCCTTAAAGATGTTAAAATGACATTAATTAGATGTATACAGTATATATAATAATAATAATAAGTTAGAAAAATTAAAAATATTACAAGTCACTATTAATAGTTTGTTTTATATATGTTGAGATTTTAACGATAAATGTCGAATTAATTATATATAATTTTTTACTGACATATTAAGAAAAAGTGGAAACCGTGAAAAATTCTCTTTACTTGGGCACTTGGAGAATTTGGAGTTAGTAGTGCAACCGGCGAATAACTAGTTTTAAAACTAATTATTGGCCTTTATTTTTTGAAAAAATGAATAACATAATTTTTTAAACTAAGGAGGAATACAATGAAAATTTTTAACAACTTAAAAATGTTATATAAGCTAATGATAGCTTTTATAATAATGATAATATTTATAGCAATTGTTGGTTTTGCGGGAATATCAAATATGAGAAAAATCAATTCAAATGTTTCAAATTTGTATAATGTCGATTTAAAAGGGGTAAAAGATATAAATATGCTTAAAACAAACCTTACAACTGTTAGAGTAGATATTTTACAAATTTTAGATCCTAAAAATAGTGATAAAGTCTCCAGTTTAGTTGAAGATATTGATAAATTACAAAATATAGACAAAGATTTAATTGAAGAATATAAAACTACAATTACGACTACTATTGATAAGGAGCAGTTTGCTCAGTTTGAAAAATTATTGAATGATTATAGAAGTTATCGAGTACAACTTATAGATAAAGTTAAAGCTTCAGATTATAATGGTGCCAATGCTATTTTTCCTGAACTTTCAAAAGTTAAGGATGATATGTTTTCTGTATTAGATAAAGAAGTAAACTTAGGGACAAAGCTTGCTGCTGATGATTATAATAGCAGTAATGCGATTTTTAAAAGTTGTACAATATTTTCTATTAGTATAATTGGAATAGCTGTTATAGTCGCAATTATTTTGGGTCTCTTTATATCCATTGTAATATCAAAGAGATTAAATAATATCTTATTGTTTTCCAAAGCTATAGGACAAGGAGATCTTACAGCAGAAATTGATGTTGATTCGAAGGATGAAATAGGAAATGTTGCTAAAGAATTAAATAAGTCCAGAGAAAATATAAAAGAGCTAATAAATGAAATATTGAATAGTTCAAGTGATATGAGTGCAACAAGTGAAGAATTGTCAGCAACTGTTGAAGAAGTTTCATCTAAAATGGAAGTAGTAAATGAATCAGTAGAACAAATATCTAAGGGGGTTCAAGATTTAAGTGCAACTACTGAAGAAGTCAGTGCATCAACAGAAGAAATAAACGCCAATACCAATGAACTTGCCAATAAAGCAAATGATTCAAAAATATCAGTAAAAGAAATAAAAGACCGTGCTCTTAATATAAAAGCTAAAGCATCAAAAAATATTGAAGAAAGTACATTTATGTACAATCAAAATCGTTCAAATATTTTGAATGCAATTGAAGAGGCTAAAGTTGTGGAAGAAGTTAAGATTATGGCTGATTCTATTGGTAATATAGCACAACAGACAAATTTATTAGCTTTAAATGCGGCAATAGAAGCAGCAAGAGCAGGAGAACAAGGAAAAGGGTTCGCAGTAGTTGCAGATGAAGTAAGAATGCTAGCAGAGCAGGCTGAACAAGCAGTTGTAGATATTCAAAGCATGGTTGGCCAAGTAAAAACTTCGGTGGATAAGCTTTCACAAAGTGGACAAGAAGTACTTAAGTTTATGGAGAATAATGTTAATCCAAATTATGAATTTCTTCAGAGTACAGGTATTCAATATGAAAAGGATTCGGAATTTATGAATAATATATCAGAAGAGATTTCAACTTCTTCAAAACAAATGAATGAGATCATTGAGCAAATAAGTTATGCTATACAAAGTGTATCTGCAACTGCAGAAGAATCAGCTGCAAGCTCAGAAGAAATATCAAAAAGTGTTAATGAAGTAACTTTTGCCATTAGTGATGTTGCAAAATCTGCACAAAATCAAGCAGAACTTGCACAAAAATTAACTGATATGGTACAGAAGTTCAAACTGTAAATTTTGATAGTTTATATGCAGTTAAAATAATTAAGACAGCAAAATTCACTTTGCTGTCTTAATATTTTATATAGGATTTAGTTCCAGTGTATGTATGGAAAATAGATTTGAAATGATAAGCAACAATAAAGTATAATGTTTGTTGTGAGCACATAAATGTTACAATAACATTATTTCAATGGAGGAGTTTTTAATATATGAATTTTTATTTTGCACCTATGGAGGGCTTGACTGGGTATATTTATCGAAATGCTCATAATGCCTTTTTCAATAACGTAGACAAATATTTTTCACCTTTTATTGTTGCAAATCAAAGCAATAGTTTTAAAACAAAGGAATTAAGAGACGTTTTACCTGAAAATAACCAAGGGCTGTTTTTGATTCCACAACTATTGACAAACAATGCAAAAGATTTTATACATATGTCAAAGAAATTAAAACAGTTGGGATATAATGAGGTCAATTTAAATTTAGGATGTCCTTCTGGAACTGTGGTTTCAAAAAATAGAGGATCTGGATTTCTTTCAAAGACAAAAGAACTTGATGAATTCTTAGAGGAAATTTTTTCAGAAGCTGTAACAAAAATTTCAATAAAAACCAGGATAGGAAAGGATAGTCCGAAAGAATTTTATAATTTAATTGAGATATTTAACAAATATCCTATGGAAGAGCTTATAATTCACCCTAGGATTCAAAAAGATTTTTACAAAAACAAGCCTAATATGGAAATTTTCAAAGAGGCTTTGATTTTGAGTAAAAATACTGTTTGTTATAATGGTGATATTTTTAAAGTTAAAGATTACGAAAATTTTTCTAAGGATTTTCCTAGTGTACAAACTTTAATGCTTGGCAGGGGATTACTAGCCAATCCTGGACTGATTGGTGATATTAAAAATGATACTAAACCTGAAAAGAAATTATTAAAAGATTTTCATGATAAAATTTATGAAGATTATAAAGAAGTACTTTTGGGAGATAAAAATGTATTGTTTAGAATGAAAGAATTATGGTTTTATATGCTGCCGAGGTTTTCAAACAATGAAAAATATGCAAAAAAAATTAGAAAATCAGAAAGATTGTATGATTATGATGCAGCAGTTTTTAGTTTGTTTAGAGATCAGGACATTTTAGAAAGTTAGTAAAATAAAAAAGCTCCACATATAGGAATGAACATCCTTTGTGTGGAGTTTTCTTATGATAAAAAACTTAATAAATTGTTCATACATTTGTTAAGAAACGGTGAAAGTAACAAGTTAAAATGGATTCATCAAATAATTTAAATAAAGGAGAATAGTTAATGGATAACAAATTACTGCAGAGGAGTTTTTTATATGTTAGGATTGATTAAAAAAATAATATATGTAATATTTACTTTCTTCATAGCACTTTTCATAGCATCATCATTTTTTGTAAGAGCTGAATATAATTACTTTGTTTATGGTGATACTCCTATTTTACAAAATCAAAAGCTTGGTATTTTTATTTTACTTATAATATTTCTAATTTCATTAAGTATAGGCTTGTACAAGCTGTGCTTAAAATTTAATAAGTACAGTAGAAAGATTGTAATTCCAGTAACGTTGACACTTTCATTTATTGTTCAAATAGTTATTATATTCTTATTTACTAGATTACCTACAGATGATTCTCAAACTGTGGTTTCACTGGCTTTAAACATGCTGTATAATAAAGATTATTCTTCATTTCAAAGTGGTGGATATCTTCATATGTTTCCTTTTAATTTTTCTATGGTATTATATTTGCAAGCTTTATTAGCTGTATTTCCAGATAACTATTTAGTTATAAAGATTTTTAATATACTATTTACTCTTATTACAACTTTAATGATTTACTTGATATATAAAGAGATAAATTATAAGTCAAAGGAAAATGATTATGGTGTACTAATATTTTCGGCAACTTATGTACCATCATTGTTTATGTGTAATTATATATATAATGATGTTATATCTACAGCACTTTTTACTACTGCTATATACTTTTTAATAAGATTTATAAAACAAAAGTCAATTAAGTATATTGTTGTTTCTTCAATTCTTTTAGCAATTGGAAATTACTTTAGAAGTGTAGGAGTTATTATTTTCATAGCTGCAGTTATTTACATTTTATTATGTATAAAAAAAATTGGAATTAAAAAAGGAATGACTTCTTTATGCATAATGGCTTTACTATTTAATGTTCCAAGCTTTACTCAAAATGCTGTTTTACAAGATACCCATATTGTAAGTCAATCTGTTAATAAAAATTCTGCACCTACATATATGTGGCTTAACATGGGTATAAATAAAGAAAGATTCGGTTTTTGGGACAACATGCAAAGCTACAATATATATGAAAGGCAAGGAAATTATAATAAAGAAAAAAGTACAGAATTATTTAAGGAAGAAATAAAAAATAAATTATCAAACTTAACCTTTGTGGATTTAACAAAAATGTATTATAAGAAAATTGTATGGACCTGGACAGAAGGAACATACCAAATTGAAAGATATGGTCTTGGTGTTCAATCAGCATCTAGTCCAGGAGAGAGAGGAAAAGGTATGGTGATGGGTGGCTATAGTTATACTACCTTTGCCACTAATTTATTTAAGGGAAATTCACAATATAGAAGTGGGCTTATTTGGGTATTATATGTAATGAATTTCTTAATGTACTGTTCTATTTTGGTTAGATTGATAGGTGGAATAAAAGCTAAAAGGTTTGATGAAGTGTTCTTAATTTTAGTGATTTTAGGGTTTGTTGGATTCTATGTTTTATGGGAAATTAAATCTAGATATATTTACCCAGTATATCCTTTGTTAATAGTTTTATCATACATGGGATTTAAGGATGTATATGATTCTATGTCAAAAAGAAAGCTTTCAGAGTATTTGCAATTGCTTGGAAAGAGGGGATAAAATATGAGAAAAATAGTATACAGGATATTTATAATTGCAGCATTATTTGTTTGTTCCATGTCACTTACTTCCTGTAAGGCAATTACAGCTCAAAATATAACCAATATGGGCTCTGGTCAAGGGATGAATGGCGGCGGAATAAACGGTGGTCCAAGTATGGATGGTAACAGAATGTCCAATGCTGATATTATTGGTAAAATAGTATCTTTAGATGGAAATACTATAAAAATAGAAGTAGCAAAGCAAAATTCAAATGGAAGCTCGAATGGGAATAGTAAACGAAGTAACAACAATAGTGACAATAGAAAACCGCCTCAAGGTGGATTTTCAGGTGGCAAGCTTGAATTAAGCTATACTGGTGAGACAAAAACAATTACAGTTAATAGTGATGTTAAAATATCAGAAAAAACTGGTATGCCTGATCAAAATGGAAATGGCAGCTCAAAATCATCTACAAAGGTATCAGATTTGAAAAAAGGACAAGTAATAATGATTTGGTATAAACAAAATACTAAAATAGTAGAAAGAATCAGTGTGACGCAGTCATAGAAAATAAATTTTACCAATAAATAAAAAGATGGAAGAGAACATTTATTCCATCTTTTATTTATTAGT
Source organism: Clostridium drakei (assembly GCF_000633595.2). Taxonomy (GTDB): domain Bacteria; phylum Bacillota; class Clostridia; order Clostridiales; family Clostridiaceae; genus Clostridium_AM; species Clostridium_AM drakei. The sequence goes on from NZ_JIBU02000018.1 coordinate 34,653, forward strand.
AACATTAATCATGTATAATACATATTTATGTATCTTTCATAATTAAATGGGAATGCTATTAGTACATAATCTAAGGGGAGATAGTATGTGAATAATTTTTTTACAAATAGGCAGATTTCAGTAATGATATACAGCATAGTTATTGGATATAGTGTTATAAATATACCCAAAGATGTAGCAGAAGTTGCTGGTACTGGTGCATGGTTTTCATTGTTAATTGCAACAATAATATTCATTTTAACTACATACATAATTACATATCTTCAGTACAACTATGAAAATAAAACGCTTTGTGAATATAGTGAAATGCTAGTTGGCAAATTCATAACAAATTTATTTTTAATCATATGTTTAGTGTACTTTTTTGTGTTTTTTACCATGATCACAAGGCGATATGCTGAAACTATTAAAGCACTTCTCCTCAATAAGACACCATCAATATATATAATTATAGTATTCTATATAGTTATAGGTTATGGACTGACAAAAGGAATTAATGTTATTGCAAGAATGTGTGAAATATATGTACCTATTAATATAATAGGAAGTATACTAATTAACTATCTTTTAATTTCAAAAGGTAGGTTAGTGAATTTAAAACCACTATTTTTTGTTGAAGATATAAAGACGTATATTCAAGCATTGTCAAGTACAATTCTTCCTTTTATGGGGATAGAAATTTTACTTTTTATGCCAGTTAATCGTGTAAAAAATAAGAATATTTTTAGATATACAATGTTAATGGTTGGATTCATAGGAATTTTGTATATATACATAGCAGAATCAACTATATCTGTGGTTGGAGTAGAATTAGTAATATTGATAAGATCAACAGTACTTTCTATATTAAAAGGCGTTGATGTATATAGTCTTGATATTATTAGAAGACTTGATGGATTTTATGTAATTATCTGGACAATAAATATAGTTTGTGCTATGTCCTTATGGGGATATGGAGTAAGCTTTATTATAAGTAAAAAATTTAAAAATATCAAATATAATTATATAGTAATTATTATGATTTCTATATCTTTTATAGTATCTCAAATACCTAAAACAGTAGGTCAAATAAGAGAGATAATTAAATATAATTCATATTTGGGAATTATTGTGTGCTGGGCCATACCAATTATTTTATTTATAATTACAAAGGTGAAAAGATATGATAAACGGAAGACGTAGTAAAATAGCGTGTATATTAATGTTATGTTTATTTTTAACAGGATGTTGGGATTATAGGGACGTTAATAGGAGAACTATTGCTATTTCAGCTGGAGCAGATATTTTAAATAATAACATAGTGAATGCAGGTGAGAAAGCAAAGCTTTGGTCAAGTTTTTTAGGAAAGGGAAGTACTAATCAAGTAATAGAGTCTTATAAATATAAAGCTGAGGGTAAAAACTTTGATGATGTAAGATCAAATTTTGAAGCTGGAATTTCTAATCCAGATTTTCCAGGCTCAATAAGGGTATTTGTATTCAGTAAAAGATATGCTGAGGAAAGAGGTATAAAATCTTATATGAAAAGACTTTATTATCTTATTGGACTTAGAAGTTCTGTAATGCTAGCTGTAAGTAAGGAGCCAGTGGATGAACTTTATAGTAAAAAAGTTAATAATGATATATCCATAGGATATGGAATAGAAGATACAGTTAAGCATTTAGACTTAAATGGAAGAGCATTATATAAAACAGTTCAGGATATAGAATCAGATATAGAATTTGGAAGTATAGGATTTTTACTTCCATACATTACAGAAGAGAATGATGCTATTAAATATGTAGGGTTTGCAGCATTTAATGGCAATAAATTGGTAGGTACTGTTAAGCGTGAAGATGGTAATGGTTTTTTATTTGTGCTATCAAAAAAAACTACTGATATAAGATCTATTACTTATCCTAAAAATCCCAAGACTTTAATTTCAATTAAAAGTAATTTAGTAAAACGAAGCATAAAAACTAGTTATAAAGATAATGTAATTAACATTTATATAAATTTAAAGTTAAAATCACAAATGCAATATGAAGAGAATGTTGAACCAATGAATAAACAAGATAGGAAAGAAGTAGAGAAAATAATTCAAAATGAAATAAAAGAAGATATTTTGTCTTCTGTGGTACGTTCACAAAAGGAATTTAAATCTGATGTTTTTGGTTTTGCCAGATATTTCAAAGGGCAAAATATAAAAATCTATAGGCAAATAAATTGGAAAGAAGAATATCCTAAAGCAATTTTTCATGTAAATGTAGATACAAATATTGTAAACACTAACTTTTTAGATCCAAATGCGAAAGTACATTAAACAAAGTGAGGGAGAGGAATATGGTATGGGAACATAAATTAGAACAACTTAAAAAGAATATCACAGGAATGTTATCAAGAAAATTAAATGTTAAAGGTAAGAAAATATATATACTATATATTCCTCAAATTACAGATAGGAATAGTTTGTCAGAAAATATTATAAAGCCATTATTACAGTATAGTGACGAGCAAACATTAACAGCAGAACTAATTATAAGCTCTATAATTTACATAGATGATGTCCTTTTAGAAGATGATACAAATGAAATCACTGAATATGTTTTGCAAGGAAAATCGGTCATTATTATATGTGACAGCAGCAAATATATAGTAGCTAATACTTTGAAGATTGAAAAAAGAAATATTCAGTCTCCAGAAGTAGAAGCTGCAGTTAGATCACCGAGAGATGCTTTTAACGAAAATATAGATTCAAATTTATCACTAATACGTTATAGAATAAAGGACTCAGCCTTAAGAGCAGACTATTGCACTGTAGGTGTAAGAACAAAAACATCTGTTGTATTAGTATATCTTCAAGATGTTGCAAATCAAAAATATATAATAGAAATTAAAAAAAAGTTAGCCAAAATAAAAGTTGATGGTATTTTAGAATCAGGATATATACAAAAATTTCTATCAAATAAAAATTCTACTTTGTTTTCAGAAATAGGTATTAGTGAGAGATCAGATTCAGCATGTGCAAGTATATTAGAAGGGCGTATTTGTATTTTAGTAGATGGAAGCAATTTAGCATTAATAGTACCTAAAGCTTTTATTGAATATCTGGACATTGGAGATGATCATTATGACAATACTTATGTAGGTATGTTTCTCAAAGGTTTGAGAGGTATGGCTTTAATTATGAATCTTACGTTGTCCTCAGTATATGTTATAATTGTTGCCTTCCATCCAGAATTTCTTCCATCACAGTATATTTTACTGCTTGCAGCTTCTAGAGTGCAGGTTCCTATAAACGCTGTTACAGAAGCTTTAATGATGGAGGTCATATTGGAGTTACTTAGAGAAGCAAGCTTAAGACTTCCAAAACAAATAGGTTCTTCTGTAAGTATAGTTGGAACTATTGTTATTGGTCAAGCAGCAGTTTTCGCAGGCATTGTAAGTCCTCTTATGGTTATAATTGTATCGCTGACTTCTATGGCATCCTATGCTATTGCAGATTATACTTTTATGAATTCTATGAGATTGTTAAAATTTTTTATGATTTTTCTTTCAAGTATATTTGGATTATTTGGATTTTGTATGGCATTAAGTATTATAGTTATTAAAATATCATCTATTACAAGCTTTGGTGTACCATATACTGAACCAATAGCTCCATTTAATTATGAAGATATGAAAAATTATATTTCAAGTAATGTGGTTCAAAATAAACATCGACCTAATTTTTTAAATACAAAGAATAAAAGAAGAAAAAAATAATCAGTATAATGTTGACAAAGTAGAGTATCAAGTAATACAATAACTATATAATTATTTAATTATATAGTTATTGACATGCGGAGGATAATTATGAATAAGGAAGAAATAAGTGTTAAAATTTTTAAAGCATTGGGACATCCTATAAGATATAAGATAGTTAAGTTTTTGTATGATGGACCAAAATGTGTATGCAAGTTAAATGAAAATATAGAGTTTAGTCAAGCAAATTTATCTCAACATTTAAGAATACTTAAGGAAGCTGGTATACTATCCTCTGAAAAGGTTGGTATGAACACTCATTATAGAATTAGTAGTGAAGAAATAAAAAACATTATTAATAGTGTGGATAAGCTTGTTATGAGTTATTTTGATGATTCTAAATAAAATAATTATATAAATTTAGGAGGAGTAAATTATGGAAATAAAAATTTTAGGTTCAGGTTGTTCAAATTGTAAAAAACTTGAGGCAAATGCAAAGGAGGCTGTTAAGGAGCTAAATGTAGAAGCCGACATCACAAAAGTACAGGAAATTAAAGATATCATGAAATATGGAGTTATGAGAACGCCTGCTATAGTTATTAATGAAAAAGTTAAAATGTTTGGTAAAGTTTGTACTGTTGATGAGATTGAAAAATATATTAATGAAGAAATATAAATATAAGCTATATTAAAAAAGGACTTTAATCCTAATTTAATGGAATTAAAGTCCATTAAATTAAAACAGTACATAAGTATTTAATTATAAAGTTATAATATGAATGGAGAGATAATATGTTTACACCTGTACAAATTTTTGCTGATTGGATTGTTTATAATGTATTTGGAATTGCTAAAGAAAGTAGAATTGGAAGCGCTTTAAATTTCTTTGTATTTGATACTATAAAGATATTTATATTATTGCTAATTATTATTTATGTAATTACATTTATAAGAAGTTTCTTTCCACCAGAAAAAACAAGAAAGATACTTGCCAAAAGTAAAGGAAGCACATTTATTGGACATGTTTTTGCAGCTTTACTTGGAATTGTTACACCATTTTGTTCATGCTCTGCAGTACCACTTTTTATTGGTTTTGTGGAAGCAGGAGTGCCACTTGGAGTTACGTTTTCCTTTTTAATAGCTGCACCAATGGTAAATGAAGTTGCACTAGGACTTCTTTATGGTCTGTTTGGAATAAAAATAGCTGTTATCTATGTAGTTTCTGGTGAGATAATTGCAATAGTAAGTGGTATCATAATTGGAAAATTAAAAATGGAAAAGCATGTAGAAGGATATGTTTATGAAATGCAAATGAATTCTGATTTGGAATTACCTGATCCAACAATAAAGGAAAGATTAATAGATTCTTGGAATTTCACTAAGGATTTAATAAAGAAAATATGCTTGTATGTAATAATCGGTATTGCTATAGGTGGTTTCATACATGGATGGATTCCAGCGGGAGCACTAGCAAAATATGCAGGAAAGAGTAATCCATTTGCAGTATTTGTAGCCGTTGCAATTGGAGTTCCATTGTATTCTAATGCTGCTGGGGTAATTCCACTAGTTAGTGAACTTACAAGAGCTGGAGTTGCAATGGGAACAGCTTTGGCATTTATGATGGCCGTTACAGCTCTCAGTTTACCAGAGGCAATTCTTTTGAGAAGGGTTTTAAAACCTAAATTATTGGCAGTGTTCTTTGGAGTAGCGGCACTAGGAATAGTGTTTACTGGATATTTATTTAATTTTATGATAAGTTAAAACTTTGTATATAGTAAAGCCAGTTGTTAAAAGCTTTCTTTAGTTGTAAATTAATATAATTTATAGTTATAAAGTTTAATTTATTTCAAGTATATTATTATATTAAATTTAATAATACGCTTCTGGAAGAAGTATTCTTTATAGTAATAGAATTTGATTTTTAAATAAGTAAACATTATAAAGTTATATTGTTTTGAAGGGTAATAGTAACACTTTGTATATAAATGCATAAAATGCTAAATATAGATTACAATAAATGTAGTAAATAATATAATGCTAAAATAACTATATAATATTGACTATACATAAATGATTGTTTATACTATACATAGATGAATATCTATATATGGGAGGGGAGATTAGTATGAGTAATCAATCATCAAAATTGTCATGGCTTGATCGTTATTTAACATTATGGATCTTTATAGCAATGGCACTAGGAATATTTTTAGGATGGGCGCTGCCAGGTTTATCTGATGCATTATCAAAATTATCAATTGGAACAACATTTATTCCTATAGCAATAGGACTCATAGTTATGATGTATCCACCACTTGCTAAAGTTAATTATAAGGAACTTGGAAAGGTTTTTAAAAATCCAAAGGTATTAACTCTTTCATTAGTTCAAAATTGGGTTATAGGACCATTATTAATGTTTTCTCTAGCAGTTATATTCCTTAGAGGGTATCCGCATCTTATGGTAGGGTTAATTCTTATAGGACTTGCAAGATGCATTGCTATGGTTATTGTATGGAATAGTCTTGCAGATGGAGATAGTGAATATGCAGCAGCATTAGTAGCATTTAATTCAATATTTCAGGTAGTATTCTATTCAATATTTGCTTATATATTTATCACCGTATTACCAAAAGCTGTAGGACTAGAAGGTATGCAAGTTCATGTTTCTATGGGTCAAGTAGCTTCTTCGGTAGCTATTTATTTAGGTATTCCGTTTATTGGGGGAATCCTTACAAGATTGTTGTTAGAGCCTAAAAAAGGAATGGAATGGTATACTAAAACATTTGTGCCTAAGATAAGTCCTTTAGCTTTAATAGCATTATTATTTACTATAGTTATAATGTTTATGTTTAAAGGAAAATATATTATTGAATTGCCAATGGAAGTAGTAAGAATTGCTATTCCTTTGCTTATATATTTCTTAATTATGTTTTCAGTATCTTTTTTTATAAGTTATAAGTCAAAAATAGATTATCATAAGACAGTTAGCTTATCATTCACAGCTGCAAGTAATAATTTTGAATTAGCAATTGCAGTAGCAGTAGCAGTTTTTGGCATTCAGTCACAGGAGGCTTTTACTGCTGTTATAGGACCATTAATTGAAGTACCTGTTATGATTGCACTTGTCAATGTAGCTTTATCATGGGGGAGAAAGTATTTTGGATTGAAATAAATTAGGATTAATTATCTGAAATAATCAAGATAGATAACTATATATATAAATTTATTTATTATAATTAACACATTTGAATAATATTGACTATATATGGATTATGATTTATATTATATATAGATAATTATCTATATATGAGGTGATGCAGTGGATAACAAATATGAAATTAATGCTAAAATTTTTAAAGCGTTATCAGATCCAAGCAGATTAAAAATTCTTGATATGCTTTCATGTGGTGAAAAATGTGCTTGTGAGATATTGGAAAGTTTTGATTTTACACAGCCTACATTATCACATCATATGAAAGTATTGATTGAGTGTGGACTTGTAAAGTCTAGAAAAGAAGGTTTATGGAGTCATTACTGTTTGGATACTAATAATACGAGTAAATTGATGTTATTTTTAATGGGGATCTTTACTGATACAGAGGATTGTATTTGTAAAGAAAAAAACAAATGTAATTGTAGTGAATAATAATCAATTAATCTTGCTTAATAAGAGTGTCATACTAGGTAACCATCAAATAAAATTTTATTTTGAATAAAGGAGAGGTAGAATATGAAAAAAATGATTATTTTCGATCCAGCTATGTGTTGTTCAACAGGAGTATGCGGACCAGGAGTTGATCCAGAATTATTAAGAGTAGCTACAGTACTAGATAATTTGAAAAGAAAAGGCGTAATGATTGAAAGATACAATTTAACAAGTAGTCCTCAGTCTTTTATTGATAATAAAGTTATTAATGAAATACTAAATAGTGAAGGAATAGATGTATTACCAGTTACTATAGTTGATAATGCTGTAGTAAAGAAAGGTTCATATCCAACTAATGAAGAGTTTTGTAAATTGCTTGGAATATCAGAAGATTATTTAAAAGCTGGACTTAAGTTTAAAAAGAAATCTGGTGGATGTGGTTGTAATGGTGGCTGCTGCTAATTAAAGAAAAGAGGGATAACTATGGTAAAGAATTTTTCCTTGGAAAATTTAGAGTTAACTAAATATATATTTTTTACTGGAAAAGGTGGAGTTGGAAAAACATCAGCAGCATGTGCAACTGCAGTTACTTTAGCCGATCAAGGGAAAAAAATTATGCTTATAAGTACAGATCCAGCTTCAAACTTGCAGGACGTATTTAGTACAGAGTTAAATAATAAAGGAATTGCTATTAAAGAAGTACCAAATTTAGTAGTAGCAAATTTTGATCCAGAGCAAGCTGCCAGAGAATACAGAGAAAGTGTTATCTCGCCATATAAGGGAAAGCTTCCAGATGCAGTAATAAAAAATATGGAGGAACAACTTTCAGGGTCTTGTACTGTGGAAATTGCAGCCTTTAATGAATTTTCTAATTTTATAACTGATGAAAAAGTAGAAAAAGAATTTGAACACATTATATTTGATACTGCACCAACAGGACATACTTTAAGAATGCTTCAGCTTCCATCAGCCTGGAGTAATTTTATAAGTGAAAATACACATGGAGCATCTTGCTTAGGACAATTGGCAGGACTTGAAAGTAAAAAAGAAGTATATAAAAAGGCTGTAAAAACTTTAGCAGATGAAAAAAGAACCACACTTATACTTGTGTCACGGCCGCAAAGAACACCTTTAAAGGAGGCAGAAAGGGCATCCAAGGAACTACAAGATATAGGAGTAAATAATCAAATATTACTTATTAATGGAGTATTAAAAATTCATGATGACCGTCTTTCCAGCTCAATTTATAAAAAACAAGAAGAAGTTTTAAAAAATATACCAAAACATTTAAGAAAGTTAAAGACATATAAAATTCCATTAAGACCTTATAATGTAACAGGTCTTGAAAATGTAAGAGCTTTTTTAAAGGAAGACAATATTAAATATAGTGATGAAGCTTTAAATAATGAAAAGATGCTAAAATTAAAAACAGTAATTGATGATTTATATAGTACAAATAAAAAAGTAATTTTTACTATGGGTAAAGGTGGAGTTGGAAAAACCACTATAGCAGCAGCTATTGCACTAGGTCTTGCAGAAAGAGATAGAAAGGTACATTTAACCACTACAGATCCAGCAGCACATTTAAAGTTTGTTTTAGATGATAGCTATGGCATTACTTTAAGTCATATTGATGAAAAGAAGGAATTGGAAAAGTATAAAGAAGAAGTTTTAAGTAAGGCTAGAGAAACTATGGGAGAAGAAGATTTGGCTTATGTGGAAGAAGATTTAAGGTCTCCATGTACTCAAGAGATTGCAGTATTCAGGGCTTTTGCAGAAATAGTTGATAGATCTAAAAATGAAACAGTTGTTATAGATACTGCACCAACAGGACATACATTGCTGTTATTAGATTCTACCCAAAGCTACAATAAAGAAATTGAGCGTTCACAAGGGGATATACCGGAATCAGTTAAAAAGCTCTTGCCTAAGCTCAGAAATGCTGATGAAACAGAGGTTATAATTGTAACCTTAGCTGAAGCCACACCTGTATATGAAGCTATGAGATTAGAGGCGGATTTAGAAAGAGCAGGTATCAATAGTAAATGGTGGGTTATAAATTCAAGTTTGTTTGCAACAGATACCACCAATGCTATTCTTAGAGCAAAAGCAAGTAATGAGATAGCCTGGATAAATAAAGTAAGTGAAATTTCTGATGGGAATTTTGCAGTTATTGAGTGGAAGGAAAAAGAATTAAAAGAGGATAGATTACTGGATTTAATTAAATAACTGAAGTTTTTTAGTTTAAAAATTCAGCACAATATTTTTGAGAGGACAGCGAAGTAGGAAAACTCACACCTTTATTGTCCTCTGAAAAATTGAGGTTCATTATACTTATATCAAGTCAAAATTATATTTGAAAAAGTTAAATTTGCACTAGAGACAAATATTATCAATACTTATTTAGTAAAAGAGAATCTCTTTTACTTTTTTTTATACCTTAATTTTCTGTTAAATTTTTGTAGTATTTTATGTAACAAAATCAAAACACATTACATATTATGGTAATGTGTTTTGATTTTTAATTATTATAAGGGGATGGGTATTATAAAAAGAGAAGAGGATAAACACAATAAAATTGTTATGGGTATTGTAATTTCTCTTTGTGCTTTACTTGTTATATATTTGGGTATGGCTGCATACTTTGTTAATCATTTTTATTTTGGATCTCAAATTAATCATATCAATGTTTCTTGTAAAACTGTAGATGAAGCTAAGCAACAAATGGAAGCTGAATTGGAAAAATATACATTAAATTTAAAAGAACGTGGGGACAAAAATGAACAAATTAAAGGTATTGATATTGATTTGAAGCATAATTTAGGAGGAGAATATAAAAGTTTAAAAGCCTCACAAAAGCCTTTGGAGTGGATTTCAGCATTCTTCAATGAAGAAAATTTAAAAATGACAGATGCAGTTACATATGATAATGAATTGTTAAAGCAAAAGGTGGAGAAGCTTTCTTGTTTTGATAAGTGTAATATAATTGAACCTAAAAATCCAAATTTCAAGTATACAGACAAGGGTTATGTGATTGTAAATGAAGTAAATGGAAATAAGATTAATAATGATATTTTATATGATAGAATGGCAAAGGCCATACAGAATGAAGAAACTACAATAGATTTAGAAGCAGATAATTGCTATATAAATCCAAAGTATACTTCAAAATCTCAAAAGACTATTGACAATAAAAATATTCTTAATAAATATGTAGCTTCTAAGATCACCTATACTTTTGAAAATCGTAAAGAAACCATAGATGGATCTATAATAAATAAATGGCTTGAAGTTAATGAGAATTTTGAAGTTGTAGTTGATAAGAAAAAAGAAAACACTTATATGAAGACATTGTTTGAAAACTATAATACTGTAGGGAAGATGAGAAGTTTTGCTTCAGCATCAGGTAATACAATAAGTATTGGCGGCGGTGATTATGGCTGGCTAATTGATACTGATAAGGAAATGCAAGAATTGAATGAAGTAATTAAACAGGGAAAAACTATAGTAAAGGAGCCTTTTTATGCTCAAACTGCTTTTTCTCATGATAGTAATGACATAGGAAACACCTATGTGGAAATAAATATAACAAGACAACATTTGTGGTTTTATAAAAATGGATCATTGATAGTACAAGGGGATGTTGTTACTGGTAATGCAAGTAATCATGGCACCCCAAAAGGTATCTATAGTTTAAAATATAAAGATAGAGATGCTGTATTAGTTGGTCCAGGTTATAAGTCTCCCGTTAATTTTTGGATGCCATTTAACGGAGGAATTGGCATTCATGATGCAAGCTGGAGAAGTGAATTTGGAGGGATCATATATAGGGGGGATGGTTCTCATGGTTGTGTAAATTGTCCATATTATTTAGCGAAAAACATATTTGATAATATTGAGGCAGGAACTCCAGTTATATGCCATTATTAACTTGAATTCGCAAACTAAAAATATTGAGGCATATAAGATGTATATATTGTTGAAAAGTCTGAAATAATAAGTAATAAGATGTATATTTAAGTTTTGTTTTATGTTAATACGAAAGTTTTTATTAGTCTCAAAAGAGGTGATTATGATATCGGAAAAGAAGTTAGCAGAAAAAAGGTTGACGGAAGCCTATAACAACGCAAAAATTGAGTACTTTGATAACAATTCTAAATATATATTTTTCAGTGATTGCCATAGAGGAGATTCTACACCATCTGATGAATTTTCGAAAAATCAAAATATCTTTTTATTTGCATTAGAATCCTATTTTAATAATGGATACACCTATGTTGAGGTTGGAGATGGGGATGAACTTTGGGAAAGTTCTGATTTTAAGGCAATAAGACTGGCACATGATGAAGTATATTCTCTATTAAAAAAATTCTTTGATTCTAATAGATTGATTATGTTATATGGTAACCACAATATATATTTAAAGTATAAGAATTTTGTAAAAAAGAATTATTATAAATTTTATGATGATTATAACCAGGAAGATGTAGAATTATTTCCTGGGATTACTCCATATGAGGCAGTAATATTTAAACATAAAAGTACAGGACAGGAAATATTAACTGTTCATGGTCATCAAGGTGACAGGATGAATGATAAGTTATGGCACTTTACTAGGCTTACAGTAAGATATTTTTGGAGATATCTTCATTCAATAGGTTTTATAAATCCTGCGAGCCCTGTAAAAAATGCTGAAAAGATTCATAAAATTGAACGCATCTATAACAATTGGATTGAAATGAACAAAATTATGATTATCTGTGGACATACACATAGACCACATTTTCCAAAAGTTGAAGAATTACCTTATTTCAATGATGGGTCCTGTGTACGAGCAAGTGGAATACAAGGAATTGAAATAGTAGATGGAAAAATAATGTTAATTGAATGGAGTATTCGATATGATCCATCAGGTGATCTTCATATAAGAAAAAAAATATTAAGAGGTCCAAAACCAATTGAAGAATTTGATTTAAGAACTGATAAAACAAATATTGTTAAATAGAAATAGTTGTGCAAAGTATACTTTTGGCACAACTATTTTATTTGTTTATGTTATATTGTTAAGTCATTATATTCTTTTATTTTTATTGCTTTATTAAATACGTCTGCAATCAGGAAAAATGTTAATGAGATAATTACTAATGTTACTAAGCCTATTGTTATATTAAGGCCCAATATTTGAACTAAACCATGATCAGGATTAAATATTGAACTATAAGCGGCTTCAATAATTGCTTCTATGAAAAAAATGTATCCAATTATATTAAAACGTTTTACACTACTTTGAATAAAAGGATTTTCTTTAAAATTATCTGTTAGTCTCAGTAAAATGTATATAGCAAGTGAATATCCTAAAAGTACAATTGCTATATATATTTTTTTAAATAGAAAGCTTAAAGTAGTTTTATCACCAATTATTTCACATATAAAAACAATACTACCTACTATTAAACTTATAATTATTAACATTAATGACAGCCATAAAAATGATGTTAATAATGATTTAATTTTTTCACTTTTCATTTACAACACCCCTTTCATTGTATTATATACCATTATAATACATATTTCATTGTTTATCAATAAATTATTATTGATATTCATTATATACAAGTAAAATATGCTTAATTTAGACTCAATCCACTTTGTAAAACGAAAAGCCATATTTGTAATTGAAAACTTAATTTTTGCAACTTGTTCAATTTATGATTAAGGTTTATTGAAAAAAATGTTATAATATTGTAAAACGTAAAAAATAATAAATTAGAAGAAAAGAGATGTTAAATAATGAACATTAGAACTGTTTCAATTGTTGGATTAGGTGCTTTGGGAACGATGTATGCAAAATATTTTTCAGATAAATTATGCAAAGATAAAGTTCGCATTATTGCAAACCAAAAACGTATACAAAAATATAAAAAGCAGGGGATTTACTGTAATAATGAGATTTGTGATTTCAATTATATTTTACCAGAAACCCAGCAAGAGCCTGCAGATTTATTGATTTTTTCTGTGAAATTTAATCAGTTGCAGCAAGCTATAGAGGATGCAAAAAAACAAGTAGGAAAAAATACAATTATTATTTCAGTGTTAAATGGAATTTCAAGTGAAGAAATTATAGGAAAAACTTTTGGAATGGAAAAAATGCTTTATTGTGTTGCACAGGGAATGGATGCGGTAAAGCTTGAAAATAAGCTGAATTATGAGAATATGGGAATGCTTTGCTTTGGTGAGAAAGATAACAATATAATGTCTGAAAAAGTTACCTCTGTTGCAAAATTTTTTCATACTATAGATTTTCCTTATGAAATTCCCAAAGATATGAAGCATAAAATGTGGGGAAAATTTATGATGAATACAGGAGTAAATCAGACAGTAGCAGTATTTTCAACAAATTATGGTGGTGTACAAGCAGAAGGCGAACCTAGAAAAGTTATGATATCAGCTATGAGAGAGGTTATTGATCTTTCTGAAAAAGCAGGTACAAACCTAGATGAAACTGATTTAAAATATTGGTTAAAGGTACTTTCAACATTAAATCCATTAGGAATACCTTCTATGGCTCAAGATATGGAAGCTCACAGGAATACAGAAGTAGATCTTTTTGCTGGAACAGTAATTAACCTAGGAAAAGAATACAATGTGCCAACTCCTACAAATCAATGGCTGTATGAAAAGGTACAGGAGATGGAGAAAAAGTTTGTGTAAAATATTATTTTTAAACTGCCAAAGTTGAATTTTTAATCATATAACTTGTTTTATTCCAATTAAGATTAATATAATTCCTGATGCAAAAGTAGCTTTTTTTCCTAGATTCCTTTTGTTAAAAAATTCTGTAATGTAGTTTCCAGACCATAGAGCTAAGAAGCTTATTATAGCTGAAAACAATCCTATTAAAATTGAATTTAAACCAATCATACCTGCACTTATACCTCCACCAATATTGTTTACAGACATAGCAACACCTAATAAAGTTGCTTCTTTGTAATCGATATCTTTAGAGTTATCTAAATCTGCAATTTCTAGATTTCTCAAAACATTGTATATAGAAGGATCTTGTTTCATTTTATCTTCAGAAGCTTTATTAAAATAAGGCTCTACTATAATCCAAAGGCCGATAATTATAAGTAACAACATACTTAATATTGAAGATATATTACTGCTAAGAACTTTTGTTAAAAAGTTTCCAGAAAACGCAGCAAGAGAAGAAATAACAAAAGTTATAACAGAAATCCATAAGTTTTTTAGTGTAGATATTTTTATACCTCGAATGCTATAGGCAATTCTAACACTTATGTTGTCTAGGTTATTGATTAGAGCAATGAAAACTGTATAGATCAAATGCATAATTAAGACCACCTTTTTAAGCTTATTTAATTCTATCTTAATAATATATAATTTTTACAAGTATTGTTTGTAAAATTTAAACGTAAAATGGTAATTTCTTTACTGAATTTTACAGTTGTGATTTTAAAATATTATCATTGAAATATAGTAATTGTATATAGCCTAAATCTATAAATTAACTTAATAAAAATGTAGAATTTACTAGTAATTAAATATTCATTAGTCACAAATAATAAGTGTAAATAGTATCAAAACTAGAATTGTTTTTAAAGTTATTTTTGTATCAGATGTTTTGATAAATATTGGATTTTATATGAATTAGGAGATGTATAATTTGAAAGGAAAAAGTAAAATATCGATTTTTTTAATAGTATTTTTACTATTTACATTTATGTTGACTAATAAATATGGACTTGAAAAATCAAAAGCTACCATTTCGGATGGTAGCAAAAAGGTGATTTATTTAACTTTTGATGATGGTCCAAGTGACATCATTACAAATAAAGTGCTAGATATTTTAAAAGAAAATGATGTAAAGGGTACTTTCTTTCTTATAGGAAATCAAATCGACGGCTTAGAAGATGTTGTGAAAAGAATCCATAAAGAAGGACACAGTATTGGACTTCATACTTACACACATAAAATGAAGCGGATTTACTCTAACAAAAATACCTTTATAAATGAAATGCTGCAATCTCGTGAAAAGATAAATAAAGTAACTGGTGTCTCTGCTAATGTAATTAGGTTTCCAGGAGGAAGTAGAAAACACCTTTCAGATGACTTTCTCACTCAACTTCATAGTTATAATTTTAAAATATATGATTGGAATATGGTAACTGCAGATGGTTTAAACCCAAAAGCTTCTCCAGATAGATTATATAGAGAAGCAACAGATAACAAGAAAGAATTATCTAGCATAATTTTACTTTTGCATTGTGATTATATGCATAAAAATACATGCAAAGCATTACCTAGAATAATTAAATACTATAAGGATAAAGGGTATGAATTTAAGATAATTACAGAAGATACACCAGAGCTTTATTTTCCTATAACTAAAAAGTCTTTTAATTTATTTGATTTCTTGTTTCCGTATATAGATTGTAAAAAATAGATAATTATGCAGGCCAATTTAGCCTGTATATTTTTTTATCAGATTTAAAAATATTACTTTGTATTTTAATTAAATTTTAATTTTGTATGGATAATATAAAATATGATAAAGTTAGGTTATAATTTTTTCAACAGACTAGAAATAGCATGGGGTGGTGGTAATTTGAAGGATTTTAAAATTCTTTTAGTGGAAGATGAAAAACAAATGTCAATGTTTATTGAAATGGAGCTTGTTCATGAAGGATATAAAGTTGATAAAGCCTATGATGGGAGAGAAGCCTTAAGAAAAGTAGATAATGTGGAATATGACTTAATTCTTCTTGATATTATGATACCATATTTGAATGGTATTGAGGTTTGCAGAAGAATAAGGGAGTTTTCTTATGTACCTATAATAATGTTGACAGCTAAAGGAGATGTACCAGATAAAGTTTTAGGACTTGATGTTGGTGCCAATGATTATTTAACTAAACCATTTGCCATAGAAGAATTATTGGCAAGAATAAGGGTATATAAAAGGGATAAAACCTTAAAAAATAAAAATGATGAAATTAAAGTTAAAGATATTGTTATGGACAATAAAACCCATCAGGTTTGGAGAGGTAATAAGGAAATTGAGCTTACTAAAAAAGAATATTATCTTCTTGAAACGCTTTTAATTAATAAAAATATTGTACTTACTAGAGATAAATTAATTGAGGAGATATGGGGGTATGATTATGATGGAGATACCAATGTGGTAGATGTGTTTATAAGATATTTGAGAAGTAAAATTGATGATGGCTTTGAAGATAAACTTATAACTACTATAAGAGGAGTAGGATATGTTATTAAAGATAATTAGAAGTGCAAAAATTTCTATAAAGCTCACAGTAATATATGCTTTTATGTTTTCCTTAGTATTGCTTTTGTTAAATGCATCAATTTTGTATGGTGTTAAGTATTATATGTACAATCAAGCAAATAAACAGATAGAAGATATGCAAACTATAGTGTTAAATAAGATTACATCACAAAATGAGCAGATGGATTTGGCAAGTAAAGAAATTTTATCAAACTTTCCGTCTAAAGAAAATGTATCTGTAAGGATAATACAACAGGATGGCAAAGTAATAAATTCATCAGAAAAATTTGATTATAATATTAAACAATCTAATTTCAAAAAATCACCAAGTAAAGAAAAGCATATGGAGGATAAAGAGCGTCATTTAACATATAAAAACGTTAAATATGAAAGTAAAAAGTATAGCACTGTATATATTCAAATAGTAAAGGATATGCACAATGAATATGAGTTTATGAAAATATTATTTGTAGTTATGGCTGCAGCTGACTTTATAGGAGTTATTGCTTCAATTATATTAGGATATATGGTAAGTAAAGAAATGTTGAAACCTATTGATAATATTACTAAAACTGCTGAAAACATAAGTATCAAAAATTTGAAGGAAAGAATAGAAGTAAAAGAAGGATCTGATGATGAACTTAAAAGGCTTGCTAGCACCTTTAATAAAATGATAGATAGACTTCAAGAAGCTTTTAACAGGCAGGCACAATTTGTTTCAGATGCTTCACATGAACTTAGAACCCCTATTGCGGTCATTCAAGGATATGCTAATTTACTGGACAGATGGGGGAAGGATGATAGAAATGCTTTAGAAAAATCCATTTATGGAATTAAGTTAGAAGCTGCTAATATGGCTGATTTAATTGAAAAATTATTGTTCCTTGCAAGAGGGGATAGTGGCACTCAAGTAATAGAAAAAAAGGAATTTTGGATTAATGAATTAATTGATGAAGTAGTGGAGGAAAGTAAAATAATAGCACAAGAGCGCAGCATATGCAGCAATAAAAATGATATTGTAAAAATTTTTGCAGATTATAAAATGATAAAGCAGATGTTAAGAATATTTATTGATAATAGCATAAAGTTTACTTCAGAGAATGGAAAGATAAATATAAGCTCAGAAGTTCAAGACAAAGCTGTAAAAATAACTGTTAGTGACACAGGTATTGGAATACCTGAAAATGAAATTGAAAATATATTTAATAGATTTTATATTGTAGATAAATCTAGATCTAAAGAAAAAGGTGGTACGGGGCTTGGATTGTCCATAGCAAAATGGATTGTTGATATGCATAAGGGAACTATAAATGTAGAAAGCGAAGAATGTAAAGGTACAAAAATAGTGGTGACATTGGATATAGGAAAATAGAGTTTTTGGTATCAGGCAAATAAAGAAAAAGTATAAGGTGAAAGAGAAGGTTTCTTTCATCTTATTTTTATGTGATATTTACTTAAAATTTAAATTATAGGAGAATTTTTTTGATAAATTTAAGAACTATTTAATGTGATTTTAATGTTGCAATAATATTATTAATCAATAGAAAGTTACATAGGCTTTCTAAATATTATAATAACTTGGAGGGGTCAAATATGAATAAAAAGCTTGTTGCAATGGTAACTAGCTTAGTGGTTGGTGGTACTGTGCTTTGTGGAACTGCCTATGCTAATGCTTCACAACTTTCTGGATATGAGTCATATAAAGCATCTGTAAAGGATACTAAAGCTTTAAAGAATGGAACTGCAGATTTAAAGGTGTCTGTGTATGACAATGGCAGCGATATAGTTGATATGACTGCTAATGCTAAAATTAATTTACCTTCTAATGCCATGAGTGAAGTAACTACTGTAAAGTCTAGTGCTGGTAATCAAACTTTCAGCATGTACAAACAGGATGAAAAAAATATTTTTAAATCAAGCAGCAGCGATGTCTATAATGTAAGGGAAAATAAGAACAAAAATGTTAATAAAAAAGATAAAGTTGAAAATCCTGAAATAGCTAAAAGTGTAGAAACTGTAGTAGACACCTTAGTAGGTAATATGAAAAATAATGTATCAGTAGTTGATAACAATGATGGTACTAAAAAAGTATCTATAAATTTAAGTGAAAATGATGTAACACCATTAGTAAATGCTTTAACATCAATGGCTATGATTAAAAGTGGCGGTGAACCAATGCATAATGGAAAAGCTGGAGAAATTAATTTAACAAATGTTCTTCCACAGCTTCAAAGCAATATAAAAATTAAATCTGTAGAAGTAACTGGAGATATTAACAAGAGCGATATACTTGATAATCAAGTTGGAAAAATAGTTTTAACTGGTACAGATGCTCAAGGAAAAACTCATGAAATTACTATTAATGCTACTTTAGATTTATCAAATATAAATAGTACAACCCCTGATACTGTTGATTTAACTGGAAAACAAGTAAACACTGTAACTGAAAAGTTTAGAGGAAGAGATTAATAATTAATTTTAACCTTAACCTAGTAACAAAAATCAATACTAAAAATTGAGCAATTTATAATTTGCTCAATTTTTAGTATTAATTATAGAGAGGAAATAATATGGAAAAAGTTTTAGAAGTAAAGAATTTAACTAAACTCTATAAGAACGGTAGAGGTGTAAAAGATATAAATTTTGATGTTTATAAAGGTGATGTTTTTGGTTTCCTTGGACCAAATGGTGCAGGTAAAACTACTGTTATGAAATCAATTGTTGGATTAAATATGTTTGAAAGAGGAGAAGTTAAAATTTTAGGCTTTGATATAAAAAGTAAGTTCGAAAAGGCTCTAGAAAAAGTAGGAGCAATTATTGAAACAGCTGATGCTTATGAATATATGAGTGCTTATAACAATTTGAAAATAATATCTAGATTTTATAGTAATATTAAAGAATCAGATATAGATGAAATACTTGAAATGGTTGATTTAAAGGAATTTAAAAATGAGAAAGTATCTAAATTTTCTTTAGGAATGAAGCAAAGATTAGCGCTAGCTTCAGCACTTCTATCTAATCCAGAGCTTATAATTTTAGATGAACCTACTAATGGATTAGATATAGAAGGTACAGTACAAATGAGAAATTTAATAATTGGGTTAGCTAGAGAGAAACAAGTAACGTTTTTTATATCTAGCCACCTTGTGCATGAAATAGAACTTATGTGTAGTAAAGTTGCCATAATTCATAAAGGTATGTTAATAAACAAAGGAGAAGAAATTAAAAATATAAAAGAAAAATATGCCTCCTTAGAGGATTTCTATATGAATGAGATAAATAAAAGGAGGGGAGAATCTAATGAATAGCGTAAAAGCAAATATTATAAATGAGGTTCAAAAACTTTTCTTGAAGAAAAAGATAATAGTATTTTTATTAATTACAGCTATTATATGTTTTTTGTCAGCATTTTTTGTTTCAAGTATTCAAGCAAAGCTTGTATTTATAGCTTTAAATTCATTGAGTTTTCCTATGATGACTCTAAGTATATTTGCTAATATATTCTTGCCTTTATTTATATTTATGGCAGTGTCAGAATTATTTTCAGGTGAAGTTAGTGATAAATCACTGAAATTAGTTCTTATAAGGCCTATAAGTAGATTTAAGGTTTTTATTTCTAAGAATGTGGCAGTAGTTATTTATATCATCATAAATTTATTAGTTGTTTTTATTGTATCAATGGTTTCTATAATGTTTTTACATCAAGGTTTTACGATTCAAAGTATTCCACAAATTGTATTTGCTTATTTTATAGATATAATTCCAGCAGTGGTTTTAGCAATATTTGCGACATTTATAGCACAGTTTTTTAAAAGCAGCAGCGGAGCTTTAATTACATGTATCTTATCTTATATTGGAATTAAAATATTATCTATGTTTATAAAAGGTATGAATAATAGTATATTTACCTCTTATTTAAATTGGTATTCAATATGGTTAACAGGAAGCTCTAGTTTTTTAAGGAATATTAACATTCTATTTATGGTTTTATCATATGGAATAATCTTCTTTACAGTTGGCTATTATATATTTGATAAGAAAGAGGTATAAGATTACTAAAGGATTTGGTATATTTGTAATTTATGGAATTATAGCAGGATGCACTTTTATAGCTATTTACCTTTTAAGAAAATAGAAAAAAATAAGTACAAGATTTACTGATTTAAAGCTGCGGTAATTTTTGTGCTTATTTTTTTACTCATAAAACATATACATAGTATTTTATATAAACGAATTTTTAAGAAAAATCTAAGAACGTTTTAATGTAATTTTAATCTTAATAGTTAATAATGTATAACAGAATGAAAACAAATTAGATGGATAAAATTATATGTATTATGTTTTATCCTATGCATAATACATTTTAATAACGAAGGGAGAAAGATATGAGCATTATAGGAACTTTGATCAATGTAATATTGCATATTGATAAATATTTAAATGTAATAACACAGAATTATGGTGTATGGACATATGTACTTATATTTCTAATTATATTTTGTGAAACAGGGTTAGTTATTACTCCATTCTTGCCGGGAGATTCTATTTTGTTCGCAACAGGAGCACTTGCATCTATTGGATCACTTAAAATATTAATACTATTTATGCTATTTTATATGGCTGCTGTAATTGGTGATACTGTTAATTATTATATAGGGCAGAAAGTAGGAAACAAGATTCTAGAGAAGGAAAATGTGAAATATATAAATAAAGAGTATCTTAAGAAGGCTAATATTTTTTATGAGAAACATGGAGGTATGGCTATAATAGTGGGAAGATTTATACCTATAATAAGAACCTTTGTACCATTTGTTGCTGGAATAGGTGAAATGAGTTATTCGAAGTTTATTATATATAACATGTTAGGTGGCTTCATATGGGTTACATTGTTTTTAGGTGGAGGATACTTTTTGGGAAATCTACCTTTTATAAAACAACATTTCTCATATATATTAATTGCTATTATAATAATATCTATTATTCCGGCAATAGCTGCATTTATTAAAGAAAAAAGAGATGGTGATAATAATGAAGATGATGTCAGCAATACAGGATCTTGATAATTATATTCTCTTAAGTATAAAGAATAAAATGCATGGATATGTAATAGATAAAGCTATGGTGATTATAACCTATTTAGGCAATGGAGGAATCATATGGATTGCAATATCCATTTTACTAATGAGCAATGAAGAGTATAGAAATATAGGCTTTATGACTTCAGGAACGTTAATATTGAGTACTATTATTGGTGAAGGAATAGTGAAACATTTAGTTAGACGTATAAGACCATGCAACCATTTAAATGAAAATAAGCTTTTAATTTCAGAGCCTAAGTCTTATTCATTTCCGTCAGGACATACACTATCTTCTTTTGCTGTAGCAGGGGTTTTGTCAGTGTACTTTGCAGAATATAGCTTTATTTTTATAGGCATAGCATTTTTAATAGCTTTATCAAGGGTGTACTTATATGTTCACTATCCAACTGATGTTATAGCTGGAATTGTATTAGGATTGCTGTGTTCAAAGTTAGTATTTATGATTTTACAACAAGGATGTTTTCAAAAAATTATAGTAGTATGTAATTGAAAAAATATTTTAGATATGAATATGGAGTTTTTTAGATTAAAAAATAAAGTTGAAGAAAATGTATCATAAAATTAAGTAATTAAATTTTGTGCATATATAACATAAATTACGCAAATAATTTATTTGGGTGATATTATGAGTGAAAATTATGAAATCACAAATAATGAGCAAGAAAATAATAAGATAGAAAATAGAGTTTTAGATAAATCATTATACAACCTAAGTGACTATAGATCGATAGTGATATAGACTGGATTATTAATGATTTATTTTTCCTACATAGTTTATGATAATATTATGACCATGGAATATTGGGCTTTTAAAGTTTATTCTTATTTTGCTTTTCCATTTCAAGTGATATTACCTGTTATTATATGGATTTTAGCTGAGATTAAGGTAAGAAAAGCCAATAGATTAACAGCTTGAAATAATAAATTTATATAAGTATTCAATTAATAGAGAATATAAGGTGAAAGAAAAAGTTCTATCCACCTTATTATTTTTTGTCATACTTACTTGAGTTTTAAAATACAGGAAAATTTTTACAGATAAATCTAAGAAATTTTTAATGTAAATTTAATCTTAATAGTCAATAATGTATAACAGAATAAAACAAGTAATAGAAAGGACATTTTAAATATGAATATGGAGTTTTTTAGATTAATAAATAATTTAGCAAATAAAAATGCATTGCTAGATAAAATAATGATTTTCTTTTCAAAGGATGTACCTTATATATTTATGGCAGTTACTGCATTAGTGTTTATTTTAGGTGTCATTAAGAAAAATGAAGAGTTCAGAAAAGTATCTGTGAGCACAGTTGTTATTACAGTGATTAACTTAATGTTAAGTTTTATAATTGGAAGTGTGTATTATGTAGATAGACCTTTTGTGCACAATAAGGTTAATTTGCTTGTTCCACATGTTAAAGATGCATCTTTTCCAAGCGATCATGCTACAGGAACAATGAGTATAGCTTTAGGACTTGGGAAATACAATAGAATACTTGAGATAATAATGATAATACTATCAATAATTGTAGGCTTTTCAAGAGTGTATGTTGGTAATCATTATCCATTAGATGTTATTGGTGCGTATGCTATGGTTTTTATTATAAGTTATTTATATAATTTATCACTAAAAAATAAAGTTGAAGGAATTTATACAAAAATAGAAAGGCTGTTAATTAGTAAAGTAGGATTTTATAAGAGTGCAGATGAAAACATATTAAATTAAATAGTTAAAAAACTACTGGCAAACATGTTTTGCCAGTAGTTTTTTATTAGTGATAATACATCTTAAAAGTAAAGTATATACATAGAGTTTGCTGGGGATATTATAGACAAACACATTCAAATGTTACACATGGTTATAAGGAAGTGAGTTGATTGACAAAAAGATTGAAAAGTAAAAAGTCGAAGAAAACTGCAAGTACTATATTGTGTGTGATTTTATCCATATCCCTAGTAATTATAGTATATTTTTATGTTAATTGTTTACCTACAGCAATATCACTTTATGATGATGCCACTAAAAAGGTAAACTCTATATCTTATAATACCTTTCATGGTAATCAAACAACGTATTTGTATGATTCAAATAATAATGTAATCAATAATTTATACAGTTCAAAGAATTCCATATATTTAGCATACTCTAATATACCTCAGGATGTAAAAAATGCTTTTGTATCCATTGAGGACAAAGATTACTTTAAACATGGTGCCTTTAGTGTAAAAGCCAACTTTAGAGTTCTGTATTCTATCATAAAAAATAAAGGAAAAATTACACAGGGAGGAAGCACAATTACACAGCAGTTGGCAAGAAATATATTTTTAAATTTTGATAAAACTTATAAAAGAAAAGTGGAGGAAATACTAATTTCTATAAAGTTAGATCAAAAATATACTAAAGAACAAATCTTGGAATTCTATATCAATAATATTAATTTTGCCAATAGTACTTATGGTGTTGAAGCAGCATCAAAAAGATATTTTAATAAGAGTTGCAATAAACTTAATTTATCTGAAATCTGTTTTTTAGCTGCTATACCTAATGATCCCACTTATTATGATCCTATAAAAAATATTAATAATACATTGAAACGCAGAAATCTCATTTTATCATCAATGAAGGAAAATAATTATATTACAGATGCTCAGTACAATATAGCAATTAACTATAAAATTGTATTAAATCCAGAAAAGTATAATGGGAATGTGTGGGTTGAATCCTATGCTCTTGATAATGCTGCAAAAGTACTCATGAAGTTAAAGGGATTTCAATTCAAAGATACATTTAGTACACAGCAGGATAAGGATGAGTATAATAAAGATTATTCTGATGTATATAATGGATGCATAAATGATATTCGTGAGAACGGATATAAAATTTATACTTATATAGATATGAACAAGCAAAAGCTTTTACAGGATTCATTAGATAATGAATTATCAGGCTTTAATGAGCAAAATAGCGGAGTATATTCATTGCAGGGTTCGGCTGTTTCTATAGATAACAACACAGGTGCTGTTATAGCAATAGTAGGAGGTAGAACAAGTCCTAAGAAGGATTACTTGAATAGGGCATTTCAAGCTTTTAGGCAGCCCGGTTCATCTTTTAAACCTTTGGCAGTTTACACTCCTGCTTTTGAAAAAGGATATACTGATGCAACTATTATAAATGATCATTATATTGAAGGAGGTCCTCATAATGATGGTGATATTTATATGGGGGATATATCCATAAGAAAAGCAGTACAAACGTCATTAAATAGTGTTGCACATCAAGTTTTTGAGTCAATAACTCCTAATTATGGGTTATCATTTATAAAAAACATGGATTTCAGTAAAATAGTAAAGGAAGATTATACTTTATCTGCTGCATTAGGTGGTTTAACCTATGGAGTAACTCCTGTTGAAATGGCATCTGGTTATTCAACTCTTGCAAGAGGAGGAGAGTTTATTGATCCTACATGTATACGCAGCATTGTAGATAATCAAGGAAAGATTATTTATCAAAATAAAATGGAAAAGAGAAGAGTATACGAAGAATATGCAAGTTATTTGATGACAGATATTTTAAAAGGTACTTTAGAAAATACCTGGGGGACTGCTTATAATGTAAGACTTGATGGAATTACCAGTGCTGCTAAAACAGGTACAACAAATGATCAAAAGGATGGTTGGTTATGTGGCTATTCACCTTACTATACCACAGTAGTGTGGATTGGATATGATACACCAAAATATGTTTATAACTTGTATGGTGGAACATATCCAGGTGAAATATGGCATAATTATATGCAGCAAGTACATGCAGGAGTGGAAAATAAGGATTTTAATATGCCTTAGATGAATTTAAATGTTTATAAATATAAAAGTGAGTGTCTCTTTTACACTTTAAATAAAGTGTACCCTTTGTCAAGGACAATAAAAAAAAGAGTTATTTTAAATTAAGAAGATGATTTCTGTATTGTACAGGAGTCATCTTTTTTAGTCCCCATTGATATCTATAGTTATTATAGTAAAACATATAGCTTGTGATTTCTTCCTTAAGTTCACTTAAAGTTTCACATGATTTAATGTACGATTCATCTTTAAAGTGCCCAAAAAACGATTCTTGCGGCGCATTATCCCAGCAGTTACCGCGCCTTGACATGGATTGCCCTAGGCGGTAGCCTTTCACTAGACTTTGAAACTTAGGACTTGTATAGTGAGCGCCTTGATCAGAGTGAATAAATGCATCTATAGTAAGTTTAACTTGTCCTTCATTTATTAGTTTGTCTATCGTATCCGTAGCTATGTCAAGTGTCAATTTATCTGAGAGATTGTATGACAGAATTTCATTAGTAGATCCATCCTTAATTGTTGATAGATATGCTTTCTTACCATTGCCGTAAAATAAGTAAGTTATATCAGTAAGAAGCACCTTCCCAGGTGTATTTTGTTTAAAATTCCTATTTAATAAATTAGGCAGGGTGGTGTGCTCTTTGGTAGCTTTCATTATTCTTCTATAAGGATTTGCTTTTCTAATGGGACAAATAATTCCGTACTTTATCATTATCCTTCGGATACGTTTTAAATTGTATACGATTCCAAATCGACCTTCTAATGTCATTTTTATTTGTTTAGCTCCTTTTTTGCGCCCTTTAAAGTTATATGCTTTTAAAATGATATCTCTCAACATCTCATCCTTAACAGTGCGTTTATTCCTTGCTCTATGGGACTTTGATGAAAAATAATTATAGTATCCAGAACGTGATACACCTACTATTTTGCATAAATAACTAATCAAGTTTTTCAACTTATGCTTTGTAATTACCAACTTAATAAGATTGAATTTCTGTTCAGCCGGTAGGCTTATTTCTTTTTCATCATCCCCCTTTCTAACATATCGAGTTTTTTTAGTAATTCATTCTCAGCTTTAAGCAAACTAATTTGTGCCTTAAGACGTTCATATTTTTCTTCGATGGAGAGTTCCTTCTCTCTAGGCCTCCCTGAATTCTCTTTTCTGGTATCCTGTAATCCTAATACGCCTTCCTTATCGTATGCAGTACGCCATCTATAAGCTGCCATTTCTATGCGCCTTTTCCCCAGAATATTTATGTCAAATCCGTATTCTTCGAATATTAGCCTTGGAAACTTGCCTTTTCCATCCTCACTTATAAAGATGCGCTTAAATTCATCAGTATAGGTTATTCCCTTCGCGCTGACGCGCTTAACATATTTGTTCTTAGATAGTATTTCTATTTCTTCATTCGTGAATATCTTCTTGCTCATTCAACTTACTCCAATCTCTCAATCTCTGCCTGTTTTATTATAACAAAAATACCCTATAGGGTAGACTCTTTTTTCTCTGTCTACTCTATAGGGTACATTTTAAAACACCCACTTTTAAAATTTTATATAAAAAATTATCTATAATTAACTATTTGATATTTATTTTGAGCTATCTGCTGATTGAGGAGTAGTTTGGCTAGATTCTTCTGTACCTTGCATTTGTTGCACATGATGATGGTGATGATGTATTCTCGTATTTCCTTGAGAACCTGAAACTTGTTGAGTTCCTTGTTTAGCTTGAACTATTGATTGTAAAGAATTTTTAATAGCATCTGCTTGATCTTGTGTGATTGTTCCATTAGCTACAAGACTGCTTATAGGGTTTGCTGGTGTACTACTATATGCTCCTGACAAACTAGCTTGTTTTGCTGATCTAAAAGCACTCTTAATAGAATTTTCCTGATCCTGTGTAATTGTTCCACTAGCTACTAAACTATCTAATGGACTTTTAGGCGTAGTCCCTGTTGCATCTTGATTAGCTTCACTTAATGCTTGCAATCCTTCTTTACTAAATTGTGGTGAATTCTGGGATTCTGCCTTTTTATGATGATGATGCACTTTAGTTTGTCCTTGTGAATTTGAAATCTGTGTACTATTTTGAGTATACAAATTATATGAATTTGAAGTACTATTTACTGTGCTCATATTTTCAACTCCTCCGTTATTTTAAATTATTTAGTTAGAAGATTGTCCATTATTATTTTGAGAGCTTTGTCCATTGTTTTTATGTGTAGAATTTTCCTTCATCTTTTGAGTAACAGCATCAGCTTGAGCTTGTGTAATAGTGCCATCACTTACTAATTTACTTAAAGGATTAAATTTTTGCTTATTTTGAGTACTTTCCTGTTGACTACTTTGTTGATTATCCTGTGGTTTATTCTTCTGTCCATTTCCTGCAGGACGTGCTTCATATGCTGCTATAATTTTATCAGCTTGAGCTTGAGTTATGGTTCCTGCTGTTACTAAAGGTTGAATGCTATCTTGTACTTTTTTCTTCATTTGCTCTGCAGAGAGTTTATTTTTATTTTGTTTCTTGGTACTTTGAGTAGTATTATTAGTATTTCCACTATTATTGCTACTTTGACAACCTGCAAACAAGGTCATTGATACGCCAAGTACAAGTAAGCAAGTTACTGTTTTACTTAAAAAAGTATGTTTTTTCATTAATATTACCATCCTTTGCATTCTTTTTAAAGAAATTACTATTATAATTTTTAATAATGATATGTTATCCATTAAGTGTTTTGATTTTCTTAATTATAAAGGTTATTTGTGACAACATCATGACAATTTATAGGCAAAACTGAGCAATACTAATTTTTTCATTTTGTACATGATAAGACTGAGTTAAAAATGACAAAAATGAGTTGATTTAGTGGCTAAACTATGTTATCATAATCCTGGAATAAATATTATTAAACAATATATATTATTGAATAGTGTGAGAAGTTTAATAAAAGTTCATTGAAAGGAGATAAAATTGTGAAAACTTTATATGAAACAACAATAATTAATGTAGGAGCAAGGAAAGGTAGAGTTTATTCACCAGATATGTCTTTTAAATTAGATGTAGCTATGCCAAAAGAATTAGGTGGAGAAGATACAACATTAACAAATCCAGAGCAGCTTTTTGCAGCTGCATATAGTACTTGTTTTAATGGTGCATTGGAAGTTGTTTTACAAAAAACTAGAACAAAGTTTGAAAAAACTACTGTTTCAGCAATTGTATCCTTAAAAGAAGATCCAGAAGATAAAGGGCTAAAAATAGCTGTAAAATTGCAAGTATCAATTGATGGATTAGAAAAAGAAAAAGCTTTAAAATATGTAAATATAGCACATAAGAACTGTCCTTATTCCAAAGCTATTAAAGGAAATGTGGATGTAGAAATAGAAGTAATATAATAGATAATATATTATTTAAAACAAAATTCAGGAGGTTACAAAATGAAAAAGGATTTACTAGAAAAAGGAGCAATATTGCAAAGGGATAAGGAAACATATAGTATTGCACCACATTTAACTGCAGGAATTGTGACACCAGAGGTTTTAAGAACTATTGCAGATGTAGCTGAAAAGTACAATGCAGCAGCTGTTAAGGTTACAGGAGCTCAAAGAATTGCATTAGTTGGCTTAAAACAAGAAGATTTAGATAGTGTTTGGAAAGATTTAGACATGGACCCAGGTGCAGCAATTGGGCTATGTGTAAGAAGTATAAAAATATGTCCAGGTACTACTTTCTGTAAAAGAGGACTTCAAGATTCAGTAGCAGTTGGATCAAAGTTAGATAGCTTATATCATGGAAAGGAATTACCTAATAAGTTAAAGATAGGTGTAAGTGGATGTCCTAATAGCTGTGCAGATAGCGCCTTTAAGGATATAGGATTAATAGGTGGTGGAAAAGGTTGGATGCTATATGTTGGTGGAAAAGGTGGAGCTAAGCCAAGAATAGCAGATAGAATAGCACTTTCTGTATCAGAAGAAAAAATATATGATTTAATAGAGAAAGTTATTCAAGTATATAGTGAAAATGCAGGAACAAGAGAAAGATTAGGAGATTACATAGACAGATTAGGATTAGAAGCGTTCAAAGAACAAATAGACATTAATAGTTATTTATAAAATAGAATTAAACGTTAATATAGGTTCTATCTCAAAATTCACATTACATACATTTTGAGATAGAACCTTATATATATTCACAGCTAAAAACTTATTAAAAGTATTTTAGTTAACTGGTGGAACAAATACTCTTGCAGCTAACTCAGAGTCTAGCATATACAGTGCTGCCATATCATTTTCTATTCTTTTCAATTTCTTAATAATTGTGTTGAAATTTTTCTCTTCTTCAACTTGTTCGTCTATAAACCACCTTAGTAAGCTTAAAGTAGCATGTTCTCTTTCTTCAAGTGCAATATCAGAAAGGTTATAAATCCTCTTAGTCACAGTTTTTTCATGTTCCAATGAATGTTCAAAAGCATCTAAAGGTGATTCAAAATCCACAGGAGGATTTTCAAATCCTTTTAGTAACACTCTTCCTTCCATTTCATTTACATAATTATAAAATTTCATTGCATGAAACTTTTCTTCTTCAGCTTGAACTGTAAAAAAGTTTGCAAAGCCGTCTAAATCAATAGATGAAAAGTAAGCGGCAATTGATAAGTAAAGATGTGCAGAGTAAAATTCAAAATTGATTTGGTCATTTAAAGCTTGAGCTAAGTTTTCACTAAACATTTAATCAACTCCTTCTTCATTTTGTATATTAAATAATAAAATACTACATATTAAAGAGTATATTCAAGTAATTTTTATAATAAGTTTACAATAAATAATTTAATCAGTCAATATCAGATGATAATCTTTATTAATTGTGATAATATTTATTTATAGAAGAACAATAACATTGAAGGGGGAGGCAAGTTATGAGTACAAAGAAGAAAAGAGGATTATTTACTGGAGAACATAAACCTAAGTTTATGGCTCTGGATTTCATTAAATACATAGGACCAGGATTAATAGTTACAGTTGGCTTTATCGATCCGGGAAATTGGGCATCTAACCTTATGGCTGGGTCAACTTATGGATATTCACTTTTATTTACTGTCACACTTTCAACGATAATGCTTATTATACTTCAGCATAATGCAGCACATCTTGGCATAGCTACAGGATACTGTCTGTCTGAGGCAGCATCCATTTATTTAAAGCCTTGGCTTAGCAGAAGTATTTTGGTAACAGCAACACTTGCAGCTGCTTCAACTGCAATGGCGGAAATACTTGGTTCAGCAATAGCACTTAATATGTTATTTAAAATACCAATAAAGCTTGGTAGTGTCATGACTTTAATATTAATTGTATGGATGTTATTTACTAATTCCTATAAAAAACTTGAAAAGTGGATAATTGGATTTGTTTCTCTTATAGGTATCTCTTTTATTATTGAACTTGCATTTATTAATGTAGATTGGGGAAAAGCTGTAGTAAATTGGGTTACACCTAATTTTCCTAAAGGTGCTATGCCTATAATAATGAGTGTCATTGGTGCTGTGGTTATGCCTCATAATTTGTTTCTTCATTCAGAAATAATACAAAGCAGGCAGTGGAATTTAAAAGATGAAGCAATAATTGAAAAGCAATTAAAATATGAATTTGCAGATACCTTATTTTCTATGATAATAGGCTGGGCTATTAATAGTGCTATGATCTTGATTGCAGCAGCTACATTTTTTTCTAATAAAATAAACATAACTGATCTTGGGCAAGCTAGACAAATGCTGGAACCATTATTAGGTAAAGGAGCAGCAGTGATATTTGCAATTGCACTATTATTTGCGGGTATATCTTCTACAATAACTGCGGGAATGGCAGCAGGAAGTATTTTTGCTGGCATATATAAGGAACCTTATGACATAAATGACACACATACAAAAATAGGAGTTGGAGCAACATTAATTACTGCAATTTTAATTATATTTTTCATAGAAGATCCATTTAAAGGCTTAATTTATTCACAAATGTTTTTGAGCATACAATTACCTATTACGGTATTTCTGCAAATATATTTAACTTCATCGAAAAAGGTAATGGGCAAATATTCTAATGACGTATTTTCTAAAATAATTTTGGGAATAATTGCAGTTATAATAACAATTTTAAATTTAATGCTGATATTAAATGTATAAGTAAGTTTTATATTTAATTATGTAAAAACTATAAGTTTTGTAAAAATAAAACTTATAGTTTTTTGTATTAAACAGTTTTAATTGTGAAAAATAATTTTAGACTGTTATATATGGATATAAAATTAAGGTCATTGTTTATTTATATGACTGTTAATTTAAAATTTTTATTGTGATTACAAGTGGAGGCATCATGAAAAGTAAGCAAAATAAACGAAGTAAAATTGTCAAGAGCATTATAATTTTTTTGAGTACTTTAGTTTGTATGTATTTTTTTATAGCAATATATTTTGAGAACCATTTTTACTTTGGTTCTGAAATTAATCATATCAATGTTTCGTGTAAAACTGTTGAAGAAGTGAAAGAACAAATGACATCAAGGTTGAGAGCATATACAGTAAATATAAAGGAACGTGGCGGTAAAACAGAACAAATTAAATCTCTTGATATTGGTCTGAGATATAATTCAGGAGGAAAATATGAGAAATTTAAAGATAGACAAAATCCCTTAAATTGGATTTCGGCTTTTTTTAGTAAAAAAAATTTAAAAATGACAGATGTAGTTATATATGATGAAAAAATGTTAAAAGAAAATCTGGAGAAGCTTTCTTGCCTTGATATTAGCAATATAATTGAACCTAGAGAACCTGACTTTAAATACACAGATAAAGGGTATGTAATTATAGATGAAGTGAATGGTAATAAAATTGATAAGGATATTTTATATAGCAAGGTGACAAAGGCAATACAGAAAGTGGAAGATATAATAGATTTGGAACAGATAGGTTGTTATGTGAAGCCTAAATATACTTCAAAATCTCAAAGAACTATTGATAATAAAAACATTCTCAATAAATACATATCTTCAAAAGTTACATATACTTTTGGAAAAAATAAAGAAATCATAGATGGATCAATAATAAATGAATGGCTTAAAATTAATGATGATTTTCAAGTTGTACTTGATAATCAAAAAGAAAAGAGATATATGAATTCATTGTTTAAGGATTATAATACTGTAGGAAAAACAAGGAATTTTATTACAACTTTAGGTAAAACAATAAACATAAGTAGTGGTGATTATGGATGGTCAATCAATATTTCCAAGGAAATTCAAAATTTAAATAAAGTAATTGAAGAAGGAAAAGTTATAGAAAAAGAACCTGTCTACATACAAACGGCTTTTTCTCATGGTAGTAATGATATTGGAAATACCTATGTTGAAATAGATATGAAAAATCAACATTTATGGTTTTATAAAAATGAAGAACTAATAGTACAAGGAGATGTAGTTACAGGTAATGAGAGTAGTAATTATTTGACACCACAAGGTATTTATAGATTGAAATATAAAGAAAAGAATGCAACTCTAACTGGTCAGGATTATAGTACTCCTGTTGAATTCTGGATGCCTTTTAATGGAGGTATTGGAATTCATGATGCAAGCTGGAGAGATAAGTTTGGAGAAAATATATATAAGACAAATGGTTCTCATGGTTGTATAAATTCACCATACAATTTAGCAAAGACAATATTTTATAATATTGAGAAAGGTACTCCAATCATTTGCTATTATTAGAAGTTAGAGTATTATTTGATTTTATTGTAAAGTAGTGTTAATGTAGTATTGCATCAATATTTAGCAGAAAGGATATTTTTATTATGAATATGGAGTTTTTTAGACTAATAAATGATTTAGCAAACAAAAATGCAGTTTTTGATAAGATGATGATTTTTATTTCAAAAGATGTACACTATATATTTATGGCAATTACTGCATTAGTATTTATTTTAGGCGCTATTAAGAAAAATGAGGAGTATAGAAAGATATCTGTGAGCACATGTATTATTGCAGTAATTAACTTAACATTAAGTTTTGTAATTGGAATAGTATATTATGAAGATAGACCTTTTGTAAATAATAAAGTTAATTTACTTATAGAACATACAAAAAATGCATCTTTCCCAAGTAATCATGCTGCAGGAACTATGAGTGTAGCTTTAGGCCTTAGAAAATATAATAAGATACTTGGAATAATAATGGCAGTAATATCAATAATAGTAGGATTTTCACGAGTATATGTTGGAAATCACTACCCGTCAGATGTCATTGGTGCATATATTATGGTATTTGCCATAAATTATTTATATAATTTTTTATTAAGAAACAAAATTGAAGAAATTTATATTAAAGTTGAAAAGCTGTTAATTAGTAAAACAGGATTTTGTAAGAATTCAAATAGAAACATATTGAATGATTAATTATATAATTTGGTTAAGAAGTTTATCTCATACTAAAAAGTATGTGGTAAACTTTTTAATATTTTTTGATTTTACTTTTTTAGCTTTGGATATATTATAAGACTCTAGTTTACACGCTTTCGTATTAATACTTAACAATAATAATATATTCAATTTATATACAAATGTAACAAAGTATTTTAAAAAAGCATAACTTATATAGAATATGAGTTTAAATGGGAGTGGGAAAATGATAAATTTTCAATCTTTTCATGGTAGAGTTACTATGATTGATGACTTCTGGGTACAACCAAATGGAGAGCAATTAGGATGCTATAAATTAATGTCTGTACAAAATAGATATGGAAGCTTAGTAAAATTTGTGATATCGCCAGATACTTATTTTGTGAATCATGTAAGGGTTAAAATAGGAGATATGGTAACTGGGTTTTATGATGCAAATGCACCAACTCCCATGATTTTTCCACCTCAATTTAGGGCAATTGTTATGGTAAAAAATACACCATATCAAAAAGTGAAGGTAGGATATTTTAATAGGCAGTTGATAAGTAGTGACAATAAATTAAAATTAAATATTTCACAAAGTACTAAGATAATACTTAAAAATGATCAAACTTTTACTAAAAATCCTGCAAATCATAATCTCATTGTTGTTTATGGTTTTACTACGATGAGTATACCAGCACAAACCACACCATACAAAATTATTGTAATGTGTTAAAGTTTTGAAATGATAAAGTTTTTTATATTTAAAAATGAAGGAATATAAGTCAAAGTAATATAAGCAACTTTTAACTGTATTATACCTGATATACAGCTAAAAGTTGCCTTTTAATGTATTAAACAATATATTTACTATAATTTAAGCCATATTTCATAGTTTTACTATGAAAAATTTAATAAATTGGAATATGTTAAATTCCTTAAACATATTTTTTTGCAAAGTATGGAATTAAATAAGGACTAAAATATATAGAAAAGCTATCTAAAAAAAGGTTAATTATTTAGACTTAGATAATAATATGATATTAAATTTCGAAATTGTTTATCTTATGAAATAAATGATTACGAAAATGCTAAAACTTTCACAAAATCGTTATAAATTGTTATAAAAAACCAACCAATTATCATAAAAGTTTCAAATTGAATTTTATAAAAATGAATAAAAAAAGTCTAGGCTAGATAAAACTAGCCTTAAAGTTGTAGTTATTTGTAGTTAGATGTAGCTAAGTGAAGCATTTTCGAATAATTTTGTAAAAGATGACACTTTTTATTATTTATGCCGTCATTGACAATATTGAAATGATTATATAAAATGAATAAAGAATATTATATAAATTGAATAATTTAAAAACAGAAAAGTATAAAATAGACAATTTACTTGAAATTGAATATTTTAAAAAGACGGAATTATTTTATTTATGATGAGTTTTAATTCGTTCATAAAGATTACTTCACAATATACATTTTTAGATATGACAATTCATATTAAAATTTAGTAGGTGAGGAAAATTCTTTTTGATATAACTTGAAAAACTTGAAATCTTATTAGACTTAGAGTTTTAAAAGTACTAAATTTTTCTTTTTTTAAAGGAAGGAGTAAGTAAAATGAATAACGAAACTCAAACGCAAACAGGAGAAAACCTAGAACGTGGTCTTGAAGAAAGACATATTAAAATGATGGCAATAGGTGGAGCCATCGGAGTTGGTTTGTTCCTAGGGTCAGCAACAGCTATTAAGGCTGCAGGTCCAGCTATATTAATTACTTATGGTGTTGCAGGAATAATTATATTTTTTATTATGCGTGCTCTTGGTGAAATGGCCGTTGAGCATCCAGTTGCAGGATCATTCAGTGCATATGCAAACGATTACGTGAGCCCTCTTGCAGGATACCTAACAGGATGGACATACTGGATAATGTGGGTTGTAACTTGTATGGCAGAAGTTACGGCAGTAGGTATTTATATTAACTTTTGGTTTCCAAATGTACCACAATGGGTATCAGCACTTGTTGCTATTTGTATACTTACAGGCGTAAATTTAACTGCAGCAAAAGCATTTGGAGAAATTGAATTTTGGTTTGCACTTATAAAAGTTGCTACAATAGTTATCATGATTATAGTTGGTATAGCTATGATAGCATTTGGACTTGGAAATAAAGGAGTACCAATTGGTATTTCAAACTTGACTGCGCACGGTGGTTTCTTCCCTAAAGGAATTATGGGACCTATATCTACTTTAACTATGGTTTCATTTGCTTTCGTAGGAGTTGAGCTTATAGGTGTTACGGCTGGAGAGGCAAAAAATCCTGAAAAAGTAATACCAACAGCTATAAACAGTGTTTTCATGCGTGTAATGATATTCTATATTGGTGCATTATTTGTTATAATGTCACTTTATGCTTGGGACAGCATAGGAACAACAGGAAGTCCGTTTGTTCTTACATTTGCTAAACTTGGTATAGGTGCAGCAGCAGGTATCATAAACTTCGTTGTACTTACAGCAGCATCATCATCATGTAATTCAGGTATATTTACAACTGGACGTATGCTATACAATCTTTCATTACAGGGACAAGCACCTAAGTGCTTTGCAAAGCTTAGTTCAACTAACGTTCCTAAGAATGGAATACTTACTTCAGTAGCATTTATGTTAATCGGAGTTATATTAAACTATGTTGCTCCTGGTAAAGCATTTACTTATGTTACAAGTGTAGGAACATTTGCAGGTATATTTGCTTGGTTTATGATTGTTTACACTCAGATTAAATTTAGAAAGAGTCTTACACCTGAACAGGTTAAAAATTTGAAGTTTAAAACAGTACTTTATCCAGCTTCAGGCATCATCACTATGATATTCTTAGTTGGTGTATTTGTTTCAATGTGCATGGGAGCAGATACAAGAATTCCAGCTATAGTTGGAGTTATATGGATACTACTTTTAATTGCAGCTTGGTATGGATGTGGATTAAATAAAAAGGAAGCTACTAAATTGCTTAGTTAAACTGTTTAGCTATTATACAGCTGTATTAAATAAAAAATATTGCTGTAAATAATAAAAATTATTGTTAGACATTATGAAGAAAAACTACAGAAGGTGAGAGTCCACTTTCTGTAGTTTTTCTATTTTAGAGCATTTTCAACGGATTTCATAAATGCCTTACTAGTAGTGGTTGCTCCAGTAACAGCATCAACATTTATTTTTTGTTCTTTAATGATTTTTGGAAATATTCCTTCTGCATAAGTTACATAAGGGCTTTTTCGATTATCTATACTTTTAATATTAACAATTTTATGATTTGTAACTTTTACTTCTACTTTATATATGGAATTGCCAACATCTGCTTTTCCTTTATATACACCATCATTAATTTTTGAGAGGTTCAAATTTTCTATAGGCATATGTCTAATTTTATTCAAATTAATATCACTTACAGCTGCAAATCCAATACCAATTATAAATATAGGAAGTACAATCATTATAATAGTTTTTTGCTTTACAGGGTGTTTTACTTCTCTTTTTCCAAAAGGCTTGAAAATAGAGATTAAAGCAATGAGTATCATTATACACAATTCTATAGATGTATACATTAATGCTTTGTTTTGAAAGTTTAAATATTCACTTTTCATAACAGAATTATTTAAACCTATATCTGCTATAGAGGTCATTCCATTAACAGAAGGTCCAAATCCAATCCAAGTCATTGCAAATATAACAAGTATAAGGAACCATTTTAAAATTATCCATCTATATTTAACAAATCCCCATTCTGTAAATAGGCTATATATAAATGCAGTTATGAGTAAAATAAAAAAAGCATAGTTTACCGTCCAAGTAAATATTTTAAGTATTCCTAAATCTATTGGAAAAGTATTCCCTTCAAAATTTTTAGTTTGCTTTAATAAAAGAAGACTTAAGATTGAAATTAGTCCTCCTAGTACACTTGCAGCTAAAATGATGTGAACTGCTTTCAATAATTTTTGACAGCTGATATTTAGAGTACAGTTTTTATTCATGTTTTTACCTCCATTTTAGTTCAATAAACTTATAATTATTTAAATAAATTAGTAACTCCAAATAGATGATAAAGGTTTATAATTTTAAATGACTTTTTTATATCTTCAGGAGAATCTGACTCCTTAAGAATTTGTATCATCATTGAAATCAAATTTTCATAAATGATTTTAATAATCTTATAATTCATGGAATCATAGATAATTTTATTGTTTTCTTTTGAATAGTTTTCCTTTATATTTTTTATCATATAATTTATAGCTTCATACTTTAGACTTTCATATTTTGTACCTTTGCTTCCAGTAAACATTATTAAGATTTGTTCTCTGTTTTTAATCATATAATCAATAAATTCTTCATTTACAAGTTGAAAATCATTCTTTGAGTTTAGTTCGTTTGCTGTTTTGTATTTTGCAGATATAAGCTTGTTAATCAAAATATTTTTTAAGTTTTCTAAGACACTTTCAGGAGCTATTGAATAAAATATTTGTTTCTTGCTCTTATAGTACTTATATATATTTCCAACTGAAACATTTGATTCTGTTGCAATGTTAGAAATTTTTGTTTTTTCATATCCGTTCTCTACAAAGATTTTTAATGCTGCATTATCGATTTTTTCTTTAATATCGTCTT
This sequence comes from Clostridium drakei, assembly GCF_000633595.2. Classification (GTDB taxonomy): domain Bacteria; phylum Bacillota; class Clostridia; order Clostridiales; family Clostridiaceae; genus Clostridium_AM; species Clostridium_AM drakei. The sequence continues at coordinate 73,344 of NZ_JIBU02000018.1, forward strand.
TTTTATATTGAACCATATTTGTCCTCCTATAAAAGAGAATAACATATTCTCTTTTGATTGAATTATACTCCTTCCCTTTCTAATTGTCCATAATTCATAGTGGAATATTTTGATTTTATAGAATAATTATGGATTAAATATTGTACCAAATTTCTACAATATGATATAATATTTTCAAAAACATAATACATTAATAATATCATCATGTCGTTATTTTAATATTTATAGAAAAGCGAGTGATAGTATGAAAAAAAATAATTTTAGTTATTTGTTCGATAGGGACCAGATATTTAAAAAAGATCGTAGGATAAATAAAAGGCACAGCTATGACGATATGTTAAAAATCATAAGTGTAAATTCTAAACAGGTTCATTTAGAAAGAATAGCTGTGGATATTTCTATTTCAGGTATAGGGTTTATATCAAGTACAAAGTTTGAGATAGATGATATACTAGAATTGATATTTAAGTACAACAAGATAACTATACCTGCTATTGTTAAAGTAGTTCACATCAATTTATATGATGAGGGTTACTTCGTTGGTGGACAATTTGTAGCTATAAAGAATATTTATAGGGAAATGTTAAAGCAAGACTTATTATAACTAACTCAACTTTAACACATACAAAATTTTGATTTAATATAGAAATGATGCTATGCAACTTTTTTTGAGGTAACAATTGATATTTGTCATCTCAAAAAAGTTGTGTTATATCATGTTTGTTGTATTAAATTAAAACATTACATGTGAGAAAGTTGAGTTAATGCTTTATGAACACCTGGCAAAATGAAAGGAAGTAAAACTAATGGATTTTAATGTAATGTGGACGCTTCAAGGTACTATGTTTCTAATTGTGATCATTGGAGTGTTTATGAGAAAAAAGGAGGTATTAACAGAAAAGGCAAAATCAGTGTTAACTGAATTGGTTTTAAATCTTATATTACCATGCAATATAATCACTTCTTTTAGGATTGATTTTAATACAGCGATACTAAAAAAATTTGCAGTTATCATAACGATTGCTGTAATTGCACAGATATTTTCTTATATTGTTTGTAAATTTGCTTTTAATAGTTATGATATAAGAAAAAGAAAGATTTTTAAATATGGAACGCTTGTATCTAATTCAGGCTTTTTAGGAAATCCTATTGCACAAGGTATATTTGGAGCAACAGGTCTTATGTATTCCTCTATTTTCTGTATTCCTAATAGAATTGCTATGTGGTCAGCTGGATTGTCACAGTTTACAAATGAAACTGATAAAAAATCAGCAATTAAAAAAGTAGTACTGCATCCATGTATGATAGCTGTTTACATTGGATTTTTGTTAATGATTACAAGAATACATCTACCTATATTTGTAGAAAAAACTATAAGTGATTTAGGTCAGTGCACTACAGCCCTTACCATGATATTGATAGGATGTATTATAGCAGAAGTTGATGATTTAAAGACTATGATAAATAAGGATGTTATATATTTTACTGTAATCAGGCTTGTAATAATTCCTGGAGTGGTGTTTTTGGGATGCAAACTAGCTGGAATTGACAAGCTTATTATTGGTGTAGCAGTTATTTTGACAGGAATGCCAGCAGGAAGTACTACAGCTATTTTAGCAGCTAAATATGATGGAGATTATGTATTTGGTACAAAAATTGTGGTGTTTTCTACTGTTATGACTTTGTTGTCTGTGCCTATTTGGAGTCTTATATTGAGTTAAGTTAATATAAGAAGTTTAAACAATTGTATGCTATACATGGAAGTATATTGATGTTTTGACGTAAATTAAACCAAAATTGTTAAGTATAGGATATTTATTTCGATAACAAAAGTGTAACAAATTTTTGAAAGGAGATATTTATGTCAATACAAATTAATACATCAAATATTCAAAACAATAATATTATTAGTAGTAAGAAAAAAGAAAATAAACAACAAAGCTTCAGTGAAGTTTTATATGAAAAAGTAGATGATTATAATGAAGCTTTAAATGGTAAATTAGATGATGAAGACAAGCTACAATATAAAGAATTTGAAAAAGAAGGGCTAGATATGGTCCATCATTCATTGGATTATTATAGACATAATATGGCATCTCTTGGGTTTCCGCCACCTTCAGCACCATCATACGTAAGAAAAGCATGGAGAGAGATGCTAGAACAAATGCCACTGCAGCAGAGAAAAGAATTTCAAACAGGTATCATAGCTGTTATGGGTACTATAAGATATAATAATGAAGGAATAGATAAGGATATGGAAAAATCAAATTTTTCTTATTTTAATTTTGCGGATGAAATGTTGGATATGGCAAATAGTATTAACCATGGAGTTGGATTTGACAATTCATTAATCATGAAATATTTAAATATCTTTAAAGAAAATTTAGGTACTAATTAAATAAAATCTAAACAGAGCACTCCTAAAGCTTTGAAATATAAGCCTTAAGGGTACTTTTTTTATTTATAATTGACAAATACGCTATTTAGTACTAGTATAAAAATGAATTATAAATTCAGTTTTAAGATAATGGAGAGAAAAATGGTTCAAGTAAAAAAAGATGAAGTTAAAAAAGCAATTGAAAATGCAGCAGTAGATATATTTTTAGAAAAAGGATACTTAAATACGAAAATGAGTCATATTGCTGCAAAAGCAAATATTTCAGTAGGCAACATTTACATTTATTTTAAGAACAAAGAAGAGTTGTTTTATACTGTTTTACCACAATCTTTTGCAGATATATTAAGAGATTATAATTCTAGAATATTTCCAATATTAACAAAAGCTTTTTTGAAAAATCAGCAAAACTTAGAAAGATACCTTCCAACTCGTAGAAGAATAGACGATCTAATAGCAAAGAGGAAGAGATTATTAATTTTACTTAGATATAGTAAGGGAACAAGATATGAGAATTTGAAAGAAGAAATAATGGAAAATATGACACAACATGAAATTGCATTTTTACAGAAGTGTGGGATGGATAATTGTAATATGACTCAAAGTTACAAAATTATAAGAATGGTATTTGATAATATGCTTAATCTATTGTTGGATTCACTAGAAGATGATATGGAGGTTAATGAAAGAAGAAACGTAGTAAGATTTTCTTATGAATATAATTTAAATGGATTCATAAGGTTGCTTAGGGAATACATTAAATAAAACTATTTCATTAATTGGAGGTTCAATATGATTGATTTAGGTTTAACCAATAAAATAGCTTTAATAACAGGTGGAACACGAGGACTTGGAAGAGCTATTGCAGAGAAATTAGCAGCAGAAAAAGTAAAAATAGTGGTAACGGGAACTAATGAAGAAAGAGCAAAACAAGCAGCAAATGAAATATTATCAGCTTATGATGTTGAGACTTTAGGCTTAAAACATGATGTGAGTTCAGAGGAATCAACGAAAGAAGTTGTAAAAGCTATAATTGCAAGATTCAAAAGAATAGATATATTAGTAAATAATGCAGGGGTTACAAGTGATGGTATAATGATGACCATGAAAAAAGAAAACTGGGATAAGGTAATAAATACAAATCTCACAGGAGCATTTAACTGTACTAAATTTGTATCAAAACAGATGTTAAGACAAAAATCTGGCAGTATAGTTAATATGGCTAGTGTTGTAGGTATAACAGGGAATGTTGGTCAGGCAAATTATGCTGCTTCTAAGGCTGGGCTTATAGGTTTTACTAAAACAGCAGCAAGAGAATTAGCAGATCGAGGCATAAAGGTAAATGCTGTTGCTCCAGAATATATAGCAACAGATATGACAGCAGCACTTTCAGAAAAAGTAACTGAAGAAATGTTATCCAAAATTCCAATGAAAGCTTATGGTAGACCTGAAGCAGTAGCTAGTGCTGTTTTGTTTCTTGTTTCAAACATGTCAGAATACATTACAGGGCAAGTTATAAATGTTGATGGTGGTATGGTAATGCAGTAAAACCATTAGGAGATTTAGAAAATAAAAATTTTTAACTATTATATTGATATTAAGGTGGAAAATTAAATGATAGATTTATTTAAAGCATTTACTATGAAAGAAGATTTTTTTTACGAAGGTGCATTTATTGCTAAAGTAAAATATCAAAGATTCCAATCAAAACTAGATAATGAAACTTATAAAAATGAAATTGTAAAAAACAGCAGAAAGCTTTGTGTAATTAGCTGTAGTGGATATGTTAATAATGAAATTGCAGAAACATTAACAGTTTATTTAATGATGAATGTAAAGGTTAAAGAATCTGTTCAAAAGGAAAAGGTTGAAGATTGTGGAACCTTATGGCGTAGTTTTTCAAAAGAAGAAATTTCAAATTTTAGTCACGTAACAGGAGATACAAATTCTATCCATCTAACAGAAAATCCTGTTGTACAAGGACTATTTATTCTTAAAGAACTTTGTGATACTACTCAAAGCAATGAAATAGAAGTGAAATATATTCATCCTGTTTATGGTGGCAATCCAGTATACATAAAGCATGAAGAAAATCTTATCAAAGGTTATAGTGATGATACATTATGCTTTCAAGCATTTTTTAGAGGACAATTGACAGATGACAGAGGACAATGAAGGTGAGTTTTCATCCTTCACTGTCATCTGTCAATTGTCCTTTGTCCTCTAAAAAAGTTGTGTAGCATTATGCTCATATTAAGTCAAAATTGCATGTACAAAAGTTAAGTTATATTTAAGTGCAACAGCACACCTAATTTACTTTAAACATAAAGTAAGCCATTTTATTATATATATCTAGTAGTGTGATTGATACTGGGAGATGGTATTTATGAAATTTAAATCTATAGCAAATATTCTAGGAATACTAGCATTTATTATGAGTATATCTGAAGTGGCAGCAATGTTTATGGGAGTGGAATTACCAGAAATCATAATAACAATAATTATAATACTTTTATTTGTTGCTAGTATGTCTGAATTTGTGGAAACTCGCAAACTGAGAAAATTAGCATATCCTATAATTACAATTTATTTTTTTATGGTAATGCCTTTTATAGGAGAATTTATACATAATAAAACTTTGGATATTGGTTTTGCTGTATTAAGTGTTTTTATTACCATGATATTTGTATATAGGGACTTAATGTTAACCAGTAAAGAAAAAGGGTAACTGACATAATTAAACTCTCCACTATAACACCAGACTTTTTATTGATGGTATTATAGAATAGAGGTGAATTAAAAAATGAATACCTATAGGACGGCAGAAGTGGCAAAAATAATAAGGATACATCCTAACACAGTGCGGCTTTATGAAGAACTTAGACTTATTTCTAAACCTCATAGGCAATCTAATGGTTATCGTGTTTTTACAGATCTTCATATTGAGCAGTTTAAGCTTGCAAGAGTTGCTTTTAAAATTGAAGTGCTTCAAAATGGTCTGCGTAAAAAGGTTGTTGAGATTGTAAAGTTATCTGCAGCAGGAAACTTTAATAAAGCCATTTCGCTTACACAGGATTATATAGAGCAAATACAAAAAGAACAGAGTAATGCAGAAGAAGCCATAGAAAGTGTAAAACAATTATTATCTTATGAATCAACAGATACATTATCTCTTAAAAGGAAAGAGGCTGCTGAATATTTACAAGTTTCTATGGATGCCTTAAGGAATTGGGAGATGAATGGATTATTAAGAGTAAAGAGAAAACAAAATGGTTATCGTGTGTATAGAGATGAAGATATTAGACGATTAAAAATTATTCGTTCTCTTCGTTGTGCAAATTACTCTCTTGAAGCTATCTTGAGAATGCTTGGAGCATTATCTAAAAATCCAAATGTGAATATTAAAAAGGTGCTTGATACTCCAGATGAAAGTGATGAAATCATATCTGTATGTGATAAGTTGATTACTTCTTTGAAATCGGCTGAAAAAAATGCTCATACAATGTTGTTTCACATTGAAAAGATGAAAAAAGAAATATGATGGGGTAAAGCCTACACTTTAACACCAATCTTTGTATTGGTGTTATTCTTTTTGTGTAGATAAGTTCAAAGGAGGATAAAGTCATGGAAACAATCATAAAGGTTGAAAAATTAAGCAAGTATTATGAAGGAGTTCCGGCAATTGAAAACATCAATATTACAATTTCTCGTGGCATAGTATTTGGCCTTTTGGGAGCAAATGGTGCAGGTAAAAGTACAACCATTGAGTGCATTTTAGGAACAAAAAAGCCGGATAGTGGAACAGTATCCATTTTGAATAGGAATCCACAAACAGAACGTAAAGAGTTGTTTGAAAAGGTAGGTGTTCAATTTCAAGAAGCAAATTATCAGGAGAATATAACAGTAGCTGAATTGTGCCAGGTTACACAGTCACTTTATAAGTCATCTGAGGATTATAAAGCTTTGCTAAATCAATTTGGACTTTCTGATAAAGCAAAAAGTCTTGTTAGTAAGCTTTCAGGAGGACAAAAACAAAGGTTATTTATTATACTTGCATTGATTCCAAAGCCTGAGGTTGTATTTTTAGATGAGCTGACCACAGGACTTGATACAAGGGCAAGGCGTGATGTTTGGAAATGCCTTTTACAATTTAAGGAGAAAGGTCTTACTATCTTTTTAAGTTCTCATTTCATGGATGAAGTTGAAGCTTTATGTGATAAAGTTTGTATTCTTAAAAATGGGGAAATAGTATTTAATGGAACAGTACAAGAAGCAGTTGCCTCAAGTCCTTTTGAAAAATTTGAGGATGCTTATCTTTGGTACACAGAGGAGGAAAACAAATATGAAAACATTTAGTACAATGCTTAAAATTGAACTAAAACTATCCCTGAGAGGAATGGATATGTTCATTTTTGCAATATGCATGCCAGTTGTATTAATGATGATTCTAGGTATTATATATGGAAACAAGCCAGCTTTTTATGGATCAGAATATACTTTTTTAGCCCAATCCTTTGGAGCTATATCTACTATAGCTATTTGTGCAGGTGGAGTTATGGGACTTCCATTAGTAGTATCAGATTATCGTAATAAAAAGATTTTGAAGCGATTTAAGGTAACGCCAACAAGTCCAGTATTAATTTTAGCAGTGCAGCTAGTCATTTATACTCTTTACTCACTTGTTTCATTAGTGCTTGTTTATGCTGTTGCAGCAATTTCCTTTGGTTATAAGTTAAACGGTTCGTGGCTTCAATTTGCAGGTGGATATTTTTTAGTAATGCTGTCCATGTTTAGTATTGGTATTATGGTTGGAGGCATTGCACCAAATACAAAAATAGCAAGTGTTATAGCAAGTGTTTTGTATTTTCCAATGTTAATCTTTTCAGGAGCCACACTACCCTATGAAGTAATGCCAAAAGCACTTCAAAAAGTAGCTGATATATTGCCTCTGACGCATGGAATAAAACTTTTAAAAGCTGCTTCTCTTGGTTTGCCTGTGGAAGATGTTATTTTTCCTATTGTTATAATGGTTATACTTTCTATAGTTTGTATATTTGTTTCTGTTAGATTTTTCAGATGGGAATAATTTATGCAAACATGGTATAATATTATTAAGTGTGTCTTAGAATAACTTATCCAAGCGCTTATAAGTGTTTATCTAACAGTTAAGTAGAGAGTCAGAATTTATGATTTTGTACTAATATCTTACTCCTTGGATAATAGGAAAAGTAGTTTCGTACAAAGAAGGTTGGGGATTAGCAGTGGTAGTGATTGGATAAATTATCGGAGGTTTAAAAATGATTAAAATTAGAAATGAAGAAGAAACAGATTATAAAAGAGTAGAAGAAATCACAAGGAAAGCTTTTTGGAATTTGTATATTCCAGGGTGTAATGAACACTATTTAGTTCATGTTATGCGATCCCACAAGGATTTTTTGCCGGAGTTGGATCTGGTTATTGAAGTTGATAACCAAATCATAGGGAATATCATGTATACGAAAACAAAACTAATTGATGAATTTGGAAAAGAAAAAGACATCCTTACCTTCGGGCCAGTTTGTATTTTGCCTGAATACCAAAGAAAGGGGTATGGAAAAAAACTAATTGAATATTCTTTTGAACAGGCAGCAGCGCTTAATTATGATACAATTGTAATATTTGGGAATCCTAATAATTATGTAAGTCGCGGTTTTAAAAGCTGCAAAAAGTACAATGTCTGTCTTAAAAATGGAACATATCCAGCAGCAATGATGGTAAAAGAACTAAAATCAGATGCTTTGGACGGAAGAAAATGGATTTACCATCAAAGCCCTGTATTTGAGATAGATGAAAAAGAAGTTCAGCGTTTTGAAGAGGGATTGGAAAGCTTGGAGAAAAAATATCAGCCAAGTCAGGAGGAATTTTATATTTACAGCCATTCTATTATGCAGTGAGTTTCATTTAGTGATATGTTTTGGTGGTTATTTAATACAAATATAAATAGTATAATTTTTATAGTTAAAATATTCATATTAAGGAGAAGGTTTAAAATGAAATTAGAAACTAAAAGATTAATTATAATACCACTAAATTTGGAACAATTTAATTTGATGCTAAAGGGTATGAGTAAAATGGAGAATGCATTAGGATTAAATAATTCATATGAAATTTTAGATGCTCATACTCAAAAGGCAATGGAGTGGCTTTATAAAGAAGCTGAAAAGCATAAGGAAAATTATCTATGGTATACAAATTGGCAAATAATATTGAAGGAAGAGAATATTTCTATAGGAAGTGCATGTTTTATGCGACAGGCTAATGACAGTGGTATCGTTGAAATTGGCTATGGTATTAATGAAAAATATAGATGTAATGGATATATGACAGAGTCAGTAGAGATAATTTGTAAATGGGCATTAGGTAAGCAGGGTGTTTCAAGAATTATAGCTTTAACTGAAAAGGATAATCTTGCATCTCAAAAAGTGCTGCAAAAATGCGGGTTTGTAAAATATAAAGAAGATGATGCAAACAAGGAGTATTTTATGGTTTAAATGCTGACATCTTAAAATAATTTTACCAAATTTTATATTGACAAATATACCATATACTACTATACTTTATACTAGTATAATAAATGGTGGTGATTAAATTGTCTTCAATAAACTTAATAATACTTGGCTATTTGAAGAATAAAGAAAAAAGTGCATATGAAATGGTTAAAGAATTTGATGTATGGAATCTTACTAAGTGGCTAAAAATCAGTAACCCGTCAATTTATAAAAATATAATTAAATTATGTGAGAATGGATATTTAAATTCAAGAACTGTTAAAGAAGGTGAAATGCCAGAAAAAACATTATATTCACTGAATGAAAAAGGGAATTTATATTTCAATGAGTTAATGGAAGAAAGTTCAAAGCATATAGGGAATTTTTATTTGGATTTTAATGCATTTTTAGCTAATATAGAAAATTTACCAGAAGAAAAAAGGAAAGAATACCTTAAAAATTTCAAAGAAAAGGCAGCAGAACGTAGAGCATATGTGGAGCCAATTTATAATGACATAAAACAGCACAATGAAAAATCTGGTTCTGAAATTCTTATAATAGATCTGTATAACGAATTCTATAAAATTTTAGAAAAATGGTCTGAAAAAGTTTTTGATTATTATAATTAATAATTTAATGTCTCTAATCAAATTATTATATTGAGAGACATTTTTTTTGCCCAATTACTATAAATTATAGTAATTTATTATACAGTAGTATATATTACATTATTTTTTAGGAGGTTTTTCTTATGAACAAAAAACATCAAATCATTTCTTTTGTAGCTATTATTTTAGGATTTTTTATGGCATTATTAGATACAACTGTGGTAAATATCACTTTGCCTAAAATGACTGAGTACTTTAATACTACTATGGATCATATTTCTTGGGTGGTAAATGCATATAATCTATCTACTGCAGTTATTCTAGTAACTGCTTCCAGATTGGCAGATCAATTTGGAAGAAAAAAACTGTTTATTGCAGGAGTATTTTTATTTATTATATCTTCACTTTCATGTGGCATTTCAAATTCGCTTCAAGCACTTATATTATTTAGAACAATTCAAGGGCTAGCTGCAGCTTTTGTTGTGACTATTTCAGTGCCTCTTTCTCTTGAAATATTCCAACCAGAAAAAAGAAGAACTATTATGGCACTTTGGGGAGCTTTTTCTGGTCTTGCTGCTGCAAGTGGACCATCTATTGGGGGGATAGTAACTCAATTTTTTAGTTGGAGATATATTTTCTTTATTAATGTACCTATAGGTTGTATTTGTATACTATTAACTATGAAATTCATAAAGGAATCCTATGACCCAACTGCAAGTAAAAGTATAGACTTTGGGGGAATTATAACAATCTCAATTGCTATGTTTTGTTTAACTTTAGCATTGATGAAGGCTACTGAAAAAGGCTGGACTTCAAGCTTTATCCTTTCCTTGTTTGCAGTTTCTGCTATAGCCTTTATACTATTTATTATTATTGAACTAAAAGTTAAGGAGCCTATGGTTCCACTTAGCTTATTTAAATCTGCACCATTTACGAATGGTTCCATTGCTCTATTCTTACTGGGACTTGGTATTATGTCTGGTACTTATTTGCTATCATTTTTCCTAATTCAGGTTAAAGGATTAGAACAATTGTCAGCAGGACTTATTATTTCAACTATGTCCTTAACTTCAATGTTTTTTTCATTATTAGCTACTATTTTAACAAAAAAATTAGGCAGCAGGGTTACTAGTGCGTTGGGTATTCTTTTAATTTCTACCTCTTGCTACTTAAATAGTTCTCTTACTCAGAATTCTTCAAATATAGATATTATTTTAAGATTAATTGTTGCTGGTTCTGGTACAGGATTAAGTATGGCAACACTAATAGGTTCTATAATGGCGAATGTTCCTTTAGATAAAATAGGAATAGCTTCTGGAATAAATAACATGACAAGAACACTTGGAACTGTACTTGGGGTTGCATTGTTCTTAACTATATTTACATCAAATATGACTACCCAGATGTCTTATGCTAAAGACTCTGCTGTACAAATAATACAAAATGACAGTGTATTTGGTAATAAAACCAAGCTGAACATGATTTCTTTTGTTAAAGCAGGTAGTGCTAAAAATGTTAGTCTATCAGAAATATTAAATACAATTGATGAAAAAGAAGCCTCTGAAGCTCAAAAGAAAGAAACAAAGAAAATAGTACCTTATATTCAAGATACCTTTTTAACCTATACTGTTAAAGCTTTTAGTTTTACATTTAAAGTTAGTGCTGTAATTCTTTTGCCAGGTATACTTTTTGCATTATTCAGTGATAAGAAGAGAAAAACTGAATTAAAAAATGAACAGTTTGCTAAAAGCACAGATAATGCTTCAGCAAGCTAAATTGAGTAGGAGCTGAATAATTATTTTATTCAGCTTTTCTCATATATAACAGAACAATATGATGAGTTTAAAAAAGATTGCTTAGATGATAAACATTCAGTAAGTAATGAATTAAATGTAAGTATCTAATTAAACTATAAATTACTTCATCAATTTTTATTGTGGCTCCTACAATGAATAGGCGTTTTATAAATATAAGCATAGCTGTTAAAATGTTAACAAGAAACAAAAATAATCAGAATATTTTAATTTGTGTGGTAGGAGGAATTTATATGTTTGATAATTTATTTTCAAAAGGAAAAATAGGTTCTATGGAAACAGAAAATAGAATTGTAATGACACCTATGGGTATTCATTTGGGCAATGAAGATGGTTCTATGTCAGATGAAACCGTTGCCTTTTATGCTGCAAGGGCAAAAGGTGGAGTAGGTGTTATATTTACAGAGGTTACAATGGTTGAAGAATCAAGAGGTAGAGGAAACTGTAAGCAAATGTCTGCAGCCCATGACAAACATATACCTGGATTAAAAAAATTAGCAGATGAGATTCATAAATATAAAAGTAAAATAGTAATCCAATTATATCATCCAGGAAGACAAGGTATAAGTGCTGTCAATGGAAATTTACCAATGCTTGCACCAAGTGCAATTGAATGTCAATGTGTACATCAGGAAACAGTGGCAATGACAACAGAAGAAGTTGAAGAAATGGTTGAAAACTTTGTATCGGCAGCAGTAAGGGTTCAAAAGGCTGGTATAGATGGAGTTGAAGTACATGGAGCACATGGATACTTGGTAAATCAATTTTTAAGTCCACATACAAACCATAGAACTGATAAATATGGTGGAAGTTTTGAAAATAGATTAAGATTTCTAGATGAAATAATAATTGGAATAAGAGAAAGATGTGGAAAGGATTTTCCACTGATTGTAAGGTTATCAGTGGATGAATTTTATGAAAAGATAGGTCTTCCAGAAGAAGGCTTACATCTTGAGGATGGTGTTAAAATAGCTCAGCACTTAGAAAAATTAGGAGTAGATGCTATAGATGTTAGTTCAGGTACTTATGAAACTATGAATACAGCATGGGAACCTACGTCCTTTGAGCAAGGTTGGAAAATATATTTACCTGAAACCATAAAAAAAGCAGTTAATATTCCTGTAATTGGTGTATCGGTTATTAGAGAACCAGAGTATGCAGATCGTATTATAGCAGAGGAAAAAGTAGATTTTGCTGGGTCTGCAAGACAACATCTAAGTGATTCAGAATGGTCCATTAAGGCTAAGGAAGGAAGAGCAGATGAATGTAGAAAATGTATATCCTGTCTTCACTGCATGGAAACATTGATGTCTTCGGATATCACTCAATCACCTTGTCAGTGTGGGATTAACATTCAAAGTGGCAGAGAATTAGATTACAGCAACTTTAAAGAAGATGGTAATGGAAGAGTTGTAGCTATAATAGGTGCAGGGCCATCAGGTTTAGAAGCAGCAAGAGTTCTTGCAATGAGAAAATTTAAACCTGTAGTATTTGAAAAATCAGATAAAATAGGTGGACAATTAGAATTTGCAAACAAACCTCCAAAGAAAGAAAAAATAACTTGGCTTATAGATTATTTAAGAGTGCAGGCTGAGAAATTAGGAATAGAGATAAGATTGAATACTACTCCTACTATAGCTGATTTAAAGAAATTAAATCCTTATGCAGTATTTGTTGCCCAAGGTTCAAATCCAATAATGCCAAAATCCATATCAGGTATTGATGGAAAAGAAGTTTTATCAACTGTAGATATATTAAGTGGAAAAGTTAAATTAAAAGGAAAGAAGATTGGTGTGGTAGGTTCTGGTATGACAGGACTTGAGACATCAGAATTGTTGGCTGAAATGGGTAATGAAGTTACTGTATTTGAAATGGCTGATAATATAGGACCAGGATTATTCTTCCAAAACCTAATTGATATAATGGGTAGAGTTTCACAGTATGGTGTAAAGCTTTATCCTAAACACAAATTAGTTAAAATTGAACATGGAAAAGCAACCTTTGAACTTATGGAAAGTAATGAAATTAAAGATTATTCTTTTGATAATATAGTTGTTTCTTTAGGAACTAGGCCTAATGATGAATTATTAGAAGATATTAATGCTAATTTTGGCATAGTAAAAATATTAGGTGATGCATGTAAGCCAGGTAAAATTAGAAATGCAATGGAAACTGGTTTTGTAAATGCATACAATCTATAAAAATAAACAGATGGAGGAATAATATTATGGGAAGATATGCACAAACATGTCCAATTATTTGTGGAGCAGGAACAATTAGTTTATTAGGTGAAGAGGCAAAAAAATTAGGTTGTACAAAGGTAATGATTGTATCAGATGAAACTGTTGCAAAATTAGATGGATATTTTAAAGCAAAGGAAAGCTTAACAAATGCAGGTATAGAAATAGTAGAATTTAAAAAAGTAATTGCTGATCCACCAGATTATATTATAAATGAGGGTGGAGAAATTGCCAAAACAGAAAAAATAGATGGTATAGTTGCTATTGGTGGAGGAAGTCCAATGGATGCAGCTAAAGGTATAAATGTATTAATTAATAATCCAGCACCTGTAAATCAGCACTTTGGAAATCCTTTTTATACCCCAGGAGTTCCTGTAATAATGGTAGTTACGACAGCTGGAACAGGAAGTGAAAGTACATCTATTGGAGTAATAACAGATACAATTAATAATGTTAAAAATTCTGTTATTTGTAATTCTACTTTAGGTATACTAGATCCAGAAATAACTACATCCGTACCTGCAGATGTAACAGCTAATACTGGTATGGATACAATTTCACATGCAGCAGAAGCGATTACAGCACAATACCCTAATCCTAAGTCAGAAGTTTTAGCATCAGATGCTATAAAAAAAGTATTTGATTCTCTCGAAGTAGCTATAAATGATGGTAAAAATGTTGAAGCAAGAGAAAATCTATTGATAGCAAGTAATTTTGCAGGGTTAGCTTTTAATGATTCTTTAGTACATTTAGGACATGCTATTGCCCATTCAATTGGTGCTAAATTCCATATTCCTCATGGATCAGTATGTGCACTTGCGTTACCAGAAGTTATGAAATATGCTTCAGAAATTAAAGCAGATAAAGTTAAAATTGTTGGAAAAGCTATGGGCATCACTTTTAATGGAAAAGAAACAGATTTAGAAATTGGTGAAATAGTAGCAGCAGAAATACGTAAATTTGCTAAAAAAATAGGTATTAAATCCTTAGAGGAGCAAGAAATAAAAAAAGAAGATTTAATAAGTACAGCAGATATGGTATTAACTGATGGATGTTATAATTTTGTGCCAAAACAACTAAGTAAAGAAGATATAGAAGTAATTCTTGGAGATATTTATGATAATTATAAGTAAAAAAGCTATATATTCTATCAAGGATTATTAGGTTCAGATGAGGTTTGCTTATAAAAAATATGTATTTTAAAAATAACAATGATGGGATAAAATCTTTATTTATATAGGATAGAAATGTATAATAAAATTACTATCCTATATAAAATTTAATCATCTTGGAGGTATTATGGATATAACTTCTTTAAAATATTTTATAAAAGTATGTCAGGATAAAAATTTTACTAAATCAGCTAAAGAACTTTTTATAACGCAGCAGGCACTTAGTAGGATAATTAGTAATTTGGAGAAGGAATTAGGTGCTTCACTTTTTAAAAGGACTTCTCGCGGCGTTGAATTAACTGAACTAGCTCAATACATTTATCCTAAAGCGGATAAACTTATAGAAGAGTTTAATACACTTCAAGATGATATTTACAACAAAGTAAAAAAGAAAAAGAGAAAATTAAAGGTAGGTTTTGCACCAGGAACTCTACGTACTCTAGGAACTAAAGAAATAGTTGAGTTCAGTAAAGGTTCTTTAGGAATAGATATTGTTATATATGAATATAGGGATATTGAATGTGAAGCTAATGTATTAAATGGAAATCTTGATATAGCATGTACTATAAACCCAAGGAATCCAATTGATTTCTCATATTATCATTTAAAGAAGGATCACTTTGTAGCTGTGGTAAATAAAAATAATCCTATTGCTAAAAAAGAAAGCATAAGTTTTACAGATTTAAGAAATGAAAAACTCATTTTATTAGATGAAACCTTTCGAATACAATCTTTAATAATGGAGCATTTTCTAGAGGCAGGCTTTGAACCTAATGTTTATACGAAATGTGCTTTTGATTTATTAATAGCATATGATTTTGTAGCCTTAAATAAGGGAGTATTTGTTTTTGTAAATTCTTTGGCTAATGTGACTGAATATAATGAATTAAGTTGTGTTCCAATCAATACTCCAACTGCAGTTTGGGACATAGGATTTATTATAAAAAAAGATACAAAAATAAATCAAACCATGAAGATATTTATGAATTATTTTTTAGATAAAAATAATCAAAATACAATTGCATAATATTAATTGATAAAATAAAGATAATAAGCTGATAAGTGAAAATACCTTGTCAGTTTATTATCTTTATTTTATACATTTTCGTATGAATTTTTACACAAAGTAAGATGCAAACTGAAAAATAGGATTATATTGACAAAGATAAAAAGCTATGATATGCTTTTGACAATATTAAAAAGCAAGAATATTCTGTAAATAATACGATATGTTTGTAAAATTTAAATAAAATGAGGTGTATTTATATGACAAAGGTAAAAGAGTATCATATGACATATACTACAGACATAAATAAAAGAAAATATGAGATAATTACAGAAGGTGTTTGCTTTCATTGTGAACCAAATGATATAGATGAATTAATTGATTGTCAATACTACATACATGTATACAAAAATGGGGAACATGTATTTACTGGAGATTCTTTGACTTGGTTAGTTGAAAATAATTTTGATAAACAAATAAAAAAAGCTTTAATGGATCTGGAGAGATATAGAATTACAGAATTTCATAAATTGTATTTTGATTACATCATTGAAAAAAATGAATAAAAACATAAATTATTAGATTTATTTTTCTTTCCAAATGGTAAGTATCTAACTGAAAAGTGCATACTATTATTTAGATCCCACTGGTATTATAATTAATTACAAGATCAACTTTGTACACAGAAAAGTTTGACTGAATATGAGCATATATATTAGGAGGCAAATACAATGAAAAAATACAATTTATATCAAATCGATTCATTTACAAAGGAAAAGCTAACAGGAAATCCAGCAGGGGTAATAACCAATGCAGAGGGATTGACTGACTGTCAAATGCAGAAAATAGCTAGAGAACTTAACAATTCAGAGACAGCATTTATATTTCCGTCAAATAATGATGAGTATGATGTTCATGTACGATTTTTTACTCCAACAAATGAAGTGCCGATTTGTGGACATGCAACTATTGCTGCCCATTATGCCCGTGCTATTGAAAATAATCTTGATACTTCAAGAATTTATCATAAAACGGGAGCTGGAGTTTTACCTGTTGATATAATAAAGGAAAATCAGGATTATAAAATTGTTATGACACAGGGAAAAATTGAATTTGGAAATATCATTGATGGTATAAATAAAGAAGAACTCTTAAAAGCTCTTAATATAAAAAATAGTGATTTAATAGAAAATTATAAAATACAGATTGTCTCAACAGGTCACTCTAAGGTTATGGTGGGAATAAAAAGTATTGAAACTTTAAATGCACTGCAGCCAGATTATACGTTACTTTCTAAATTAAGCAAAAATATTAAGTGTAATGGATATTATGTTTTTACAGTTAATGAAGAAAATGATAATATTTTGGTGCATGGCAGAATGTTTGCTCCTGCAATAGGTATTAATGAAGATCCTGTAACAGGTAATGCCAATGGTCCTCTTGGAGCATATCTTGTTCATCATAAACTTGTTCATTACAATAAATCTTCATTTAAATTCAATGCGGTACAGGGAGAAGCCATAAAAAGAGCAGGTGTTATTGAAGTTGAAGTAAAAATAGAAAATATGGAACCTATAGAAGTTAAAGTTTCTGGAAACGCAGTAATAGCATTTAAATCTGAAATTTCCTTGTAGTAATACTATTTACAATGTATAATATATGTAAATTAGGTATAAAGAGGAGGAAATAAATGCATATTAAAAAGTATATTTTTAGTTTATTTATTATGGGAGCAATGTTTTTTTTAATGAGTCCAACTACTGTATTTGCGGATTCACCAGTAACATCTACCGACTTTTATAAGACTTATACTGATGTTAGCATTGTAAAAATAGCTGCAGAAAAAGGGACTGTAGATCAACAAATAGCTGATTATTTGCACTCAAGTAAAAATCCTATTGATGTTAAAGCAGCAGTTGTTAATGCATTAGGATGGAAAATTGATGGTAAAAATAATGCGGAAGATTATGTTAAATTAGTTTATTCAAAGAATATATACGAATTGGATATAGATTCATTATCCGGAGATGAAATTTTTTGCATAAGCTATATGATGGCTCTAGACGATTATTTTCATGTTGATAAGGCATTGACATTAATGGACAAGGCTTATGAAAAAAATAACACTAGTTTTACAATTGCAATAATTAGAAGTGTTTTAAAGGGACAAACTGCTCTTGATAACGGAAATTGGGGAATGGTTTGGTTTAATACAGAAAATGTTTTGAATGATAAGACACTTGTAAAAGATATGAAACAAGAAGCGATAGATAATATTTTAGCATATATGAAATTATATGATGGATATATTACAGATAAACCTAATACAAAGGCTGTATTAAATAGACTATCAGGTAATGATCGTTACAGCACTGCAGCTGAGGTTAGTAAATATGGATGGAGTGACCAAGCTAAATATGCCATTTTAGCTTCAGGTAACAGTTTCCCTGACGCACTTAGTGCTGCACCTTTGGCTAAAAAATATGATGCACCTATTTTACTTACAGATAAAGACAAAATGCCTGAAGCAACAATTTCAGAGTTAAAAAGACTTCAGGTAAAAAGTGTATATATTGTTGGAGGCACAGGAGTTATATCATCAAATATTGATAATGAATTGAGCAAAATCGGGATAAGCTGTATAAGGCTTCAAGGTAAAGATAGGTATGAAACTTCAGTAAAGATAGCAGAACAGCTAGGCACACCAACAGAGTTAGCCGTGGCAACTGGTGATGATTACTCAGATGCTCTATCAATTGCACCTTTTGCAGCAAATAAAGGAATGCCAATATTGCTTGTACCTAAGGATAACGTTCCAGATAGTATTAAAGCTTATTTGGCAAATAAAAACATAAAAAAGACATATATAGTTGGAAATTGTGAGATAATAAGTGATAACGTTGGAAATCAATTTCCTAATGGTTACAGAATATTGGGTTCAACAAAATATGCTAGAAACCAAGCTGTAATAAGCGAATTTAGTAAAGATGCAGATTGGAATACTGTTTTTATATCAAGTGGGGAAAACTTCCCTGATGCATTATCAGGTACAGCCATAGCAGCTAGAAGTGCTTCACCAGTTATTTTAGTTAGCAGTGATTCTTCAATTTTAGTAAATACTTATATGAAAAATAAAACTTCTTTAGTAAGTAAGTTTAATGTACTTGGTGGAGAAAGTGTAGTTCCCTCTTCTATTTTAAATAGTGTATTTTCATTAGGTAATATAATTAAAAATAAATAATTGATTTAGTACTGTAGGAACTGTGGCATTAAGTATTTTAACTATTTACTTTTAATGCACAGTTCCTTATTTGCATATATTAAAATGCTATTCAATTATCTTAATTGTAATATCTTCTCCATTAGCATATCTTTCTAAAAGTTGTTTGCCACATTCTAAGTATTCTTTAATATTATCCTTACCACTAAAGGAAAAGATGCACATTAAAATTTCACCTGCGTCATTTGTTATCATAGCCCTTTCCGAATCACTTGTTGGACTTCCAAAATGACCAAGTGAATCAGTTAATACAGGAAGACTTTCTATATTTATATTTTCCTTACCAATACCTTTATATTGATCACCCTCTTTGCCTATCACTAAGGAAATTGGAGAATGGAGGTTCTTGGTATTGTAAGATCCAACGGGAAACTTAGATTTTAAGGATATTAAATTGTTAATGTCAACTATATTATTCACCTTGTAAAGTCCTTTTCCTTGTAAAATTCGTCTAATTAATGCTTCCGAAGATAACCTATATTTACTAGGTGCTTTACCTAACTTTTTATATACTGTTCTTCCATCCATAATTCTAGGTGATGATGCTAAATTTTCTATATGTATTTCTTTTTTCAAGACTTCACAATAATCATTAATTTCTTTCAATAAGCTGTCACTGCTGTTTTCTACATTTACATGGGCTTGAATACATCCTAATGTCATTTCAGGACAAATTTTTTTTATCTCTTCGCAAATTAAAATATCTATCATAATAGATCAATCTCCCTTCAATACTTATTTGCAAGTACTCTAAATTTTATTATAGCATTATAACAATTTAAAGGTAGTTTTTATGAAATAAATATTATAGTGATGTGTAAAATATATTTATTAAAAAAGAGCCTTGACACAATATTAAGTTTAATGTAATGTGTATGATGGCAGCAAAAAAAGTTAAACTTAGTCAATATGGTTATAAAAGCCATAAAAATAATTATTCAAAATACAATTTAATATTATATGCATTTAGGTACTGCATTTGAATAAATGCAGTTTAAAAGGGAAATAAGTGAAAAACTTGTACGGTTCCGCCACTGTAAAAGGGGAGTTTAAAGGAATTTTATGCCACTGGGAAACTGGGAAGGCATTCTTTAAATGATGATACTTAAGTCAGGAGAACTGCCTATTTGTTTGGTGACTAACTTTACGGGAAAATGAAGGAGGTGACACATAACAGGTTTATGTATTTTTATGTATGGTGTTAGAGCTTTCTACGTTTGATGGAAGGCTTTTATTTTGCACAAAATTAATAATTTACAAAAGTTAAAATTGAAAGAAGGTTTAATAAATGAAAAAAATAAAATTGTTATGTTTATCTAGTGTTTTGATTGTTAGTTTATCTGCTTTTGCAGGCTGCAGTTCTAGTAAGGAAAAGGTCTCAAATGATAAAAGCACTGAAGCACAAAGTTCTACATATAAGCCTGTAACCATTACAGTAGATTTATTGAGAAATGGTAAAGGTGAAAAGGTAACAGAAACTTTTAAAGCCCCACCTAAAAAAGCTGTTACATTGGGAGATGAATTTACTGACATATTGCTGGATTTAGGCTTAGAAAAAAATATAGTTGGACGTACAGAAAATGGGTGTAAGGCTGTGAGAACAACCTTTAATGATGTTAGAAAAAATGTTCCTGTACTTGCAGATAAAAATCTTTCACAAGAAAAATTATTAAGTGTACAACCAGATTTCATAATGGGCTGGGATTCAAATTTTTCTGATAAAAAGTTTGGCAAAGAATTTTGTGAGAAAAATGGAATATCCATTTATACACCTAAATTTACAGGAGATCATGCTACAATACAGGATCTTTATACAGATTACATAACTTTAGGACAAATTTTTAATGTTTCTTCAAAGGCAGAAGCTAGAGTTAATGACATGAAAGCTAAAGTCAGCAAGGTTCAGGACAAGATTAAAACGGTTAAAAATGATCCTCAAAAAATATTTATTTATGATTCAGGAGAAAATGCCCCTTTTACAGGATGTCAAGGGTTACCAGGAGATTTAATCAAGATTGCAGGTGGCAAAAATATATTTGATGATATTGATAAAGGATGGGCAAATGTTTCATGGGAAGAAGTTGTAAAGAGAAATCCACAAGTAATAATTATAATGAACTATGGTACTGGAGATGCTGAAAAAAAAGAAAAATTCCTTTATTCTAACCCAGCATTAAAAGATGTAGAGGCTATTAAAAATAAAAGAGTTTATCCTATAACGCTTACTGATGTAGAGGGTAGTGCAGGAACAGCGGAAGTTGTTAATGATTTGGCTAAAGCTTTTTATCCTAGTGTTTTCAATAATTAGGAGGTTTTAACCTTGTTTAATAAAAGCTTAAAGGATCTTCTTCCTTTAAAAAGTAAGTTAAGCTATTTTATATTCTGCCTTGTACTGATATTTCTTGTACTTTTATCTATGATTTTATCTATTCTCATTGGAAGTGTTAATATTGAAAGCTGCTGGATTTTTAAGATTATATTTAATAATTCCATGCATCAGGAATACTTTCAAGCAGTGTGGCCTAAATCCAGCGAATCAATTGTTTGGAATATAAGATTACCTAGAGTTTTATTATCAGCTATTGTAGGAGCAGGACTGTCTCTATGTGGAATTGCTATGCAGGCCTTAACTAAAAATTCTCTATCAGATCCTTATATTTTGGGCATTTCATCTGGAGCATCATCTGGTGCAGTGGCAGTTATAATGTTTGGATTTTTTAGTTTTCTAACGCCTTACAGCATTACAGCAGGGGCTTTTATTGGAGCCGTACTTGCAATTATTATTGCATTGAAATTTGCTAATATAAGAGGAAGAATTACTTCCACACAATTGGTTTTATCAGGAATAGCGGTTTCAGCTTTGTTTTCGGCAATAACCAATTTGTTCATATTTAAGGAGGATAATTCAGATAAAGTTAGAACAGCTTTGTTTTGGATGGTGGGTTCACTTGGAGGCACAAAGTGGAGCTATATTCCTTATTCTGGAATTATGTTTGCTATTTGTACAGTTTCATTTTTTTTACTTCATAAATCCCTAGATGCACTGCTTTTAGGTGATGCTACAGCTACTACTTTAGGAGTTAATACTAAACTTATAAAGATTGTAATAATAGTTTTATGCACTTTGCTTACAGGTTCTATAGTTTCTGTAAGTGGAGTAATTGGCTTTGTTGGCTTGGTAATTCCCCATATTACACGTACTTTTGTAGGATCTAATCACAAAAGGTTGATGCCTGCAGCAGTTTTAATAGGAGCATTATTTTTAATCTGGTCAGATGTGTGTGCAAGAGTAATTGTTTCACCAGAAGAATTGCCTATTGGAGTAGTTACAGCTTTTATTGGAGCTCCATTTTTCTTATGGATTTTAAGAAAGAGCAGTTATAGTTTTGGAGGTAGCAAATAGTGAAATTAAAAGTAGAGGATTTATGCTATAAAATTTGTGACTATGATATATTAAACGATGTAAATATTGAGATAAAAGAAGGAGAATTTGTTGGTTTAATAGGACCAAATGGATGTGGAAAGTCAACCTTATTAAAAAATATTTATAGAGTGTGTAAACCCTATTGTGGAAGTGTATTTATTGATGATATCAATATCAACAAGTTAAGCAGTAAGGATGCAGCAAAACGAATGTCAGTTATGATTCAAGAAAATAACATAGAATTCGATGTTAATGTTTTAGATATGGTATTGCTTGGAAGATATGCCCATAAAAAGCTTCTTGAAAATAATTCTGAAGAAGATTTGATTATAGCAAGACAATCATTAAAAGATGTAGGTTTATATGGTTATGAGGACAGAAGTTTTTTCAGTTTGTCAGGTGGAGAAAAACAAAGAGTTTTAATAGCCAGAGCCTTAACTCAAAAAGCTAAACTAGTAATATTGGATGAACCTACAAATCATCTGGATATTGGCTATCAGTTTCAAATTATGGATATATTGAAAAGTCAGAAAGTAACTGTTTTTTCTTCTATACATGATTTGAACATAGCAGCATTTTACTGTGATAAGATATTTGCTATGGATTGTGGAAGGATAACTGGCTATGGAACTCCTGAAAAAGTGATAACTGAAGATTTGATAAAAAAACTTTTTAGAGTAAATGCTCAAATTCAAGTTAATTCTACAACCAACAAAATTAGTATACATTACATTTCAAGCAGTATTGATTCGCCATAGACAAGCTCCACATGAGTGTAGGAATAAATTGATAAATAATGTAGTGTTTAAAAAAGATGTGATTATAAATATAGACATGCATTATTTGTTGGTTTATAATTACAAATAAGGGAGGGATGAGCGTGAAAGTTGACAACATTTCTCAAATTATGAGATATAACACCTTACAAAATCTATCCAATATAAACCAAGGATTATTTAGTAATAGTTCAGAAGTCTTATTTTCAAGAATGTTAGATAACATGATACAGGATAATAATAGTAGTCATGTTAAAAATAGATCAAAAAAAGGCAAGCTAAAAGATAGTAGGGATTTTAACTCAACAGATAGTGTTGAGGGTCTTTCATTGCAGCCTCAGCAAATGGCAAGAATGATGAGAATTTCAGCAGAACAGAGTATGATTTCAGCATTAAGTGGAAATAGTATGAATTCAATGTATAATGGATTTTTGGGTTTAAATGGTATGATGGGTGGAAGCAATTACACAACATTGATGTTTGGATATATGCTTGGAAGAATGTCACAAAATTCACATTCTACAACTAAATAGTAAAAATTGAATAATTCACAGAAGCACCACATTATTCAAGCTTGAATTTTGAGGTGCTTTTATTATTCTTTATTATAGAGAAACAATTATGTGTCAGGTTTTAGAAGATTATAAATTAATATATGAAAAACAATAGATTTAAAGATTATTTGGACGAGAATAAAATTGAAAGGAAGAAATAAATGGAATTTCAGGTTATTAGAAAGCTTTTTAATATAAAACAAAATAATGGATTTTCAGAAGATGATATATGTAAGGCTTGCAAAAAACATGGAAATTTACCTTTAACATTACAAGAATATTACAGACAATTAGGTAATTGCAAGCATATAAATCAAACACAAAATAGCTTATGCCATCCAAATAAATTAATTGACACTGGAGAATATCTTATATTTTACAAGGAAAATCAGTATGTTGTTCAATGGGCTATAAAAAAGACTGATTTGTATAAAGATAATCCACCTGTGTATTGCTCATGGGATGAAAATGAATTTAAACTTGAGAGTGAAAGTTTACTTGATTTTTTATATGCAATGGCATTTTTTCAAGCGGCTAGTTGGGGATTAGAATATTGTAGTGAAGATTTATATATGATTAGTAAAGAACAAGCTCAAATTATTAAAGATCAATACAAAAAGATAGATTATGAATTACATTAGTGGATGAATATTTCATATTATGGAAATTATGATGATGAGGTAATTTGTATGATTGAGAATAGTGATTATGATATGCTGTATGCATCTTCTAAACAACAGCATTTTGATGAAATGAAAGAATTTATAGATAAATTAGCACTTGATTCTTATTAGGTGTAAGATATTTAAATTTATTGACAAGAATTAAAGAGTGAGGTGACGGTATATTGGAATTAGAAAAGAAAATCAGAAGTAAAACTGCCATTTTAATAGTTTTGGCATTTGGACTTTATATAGGATTTAATTATTGGAATAATATTATGGGAATATTTATTAAAGTATATAATTTGATTTTTCCATTTATTTTAGGAGGATGTATAGCATTCATACTTAATATTCCAGCTGGATTTATATCCAAAAAATTATTGGGCTGCAGCGACAAAGGCATTGGAAGAATAATCAAAAAACATAGTACAGGTATTAGTATAGTAATTTCTTTCTTTGCTATAGTAGGAATTTTTGTTTTAATTTCATCCATTATTGTGCCTAATATTATTGAAACTGCTGCCATATTGCCAAAGACCTTTGATAATTCAACAAAAGCATTTCAAAAATGGATGGATAGTAATACTAAACTATCTAGCAGTATTGTCAATTTGGTAAACAATATGGGAATAGATTGGAACAACATTTTCAATAAGGCAAAGTCAATTATTTTTAATGGTATAGGCTCAATGGTACTATCAACACTACAAGCAGCAACCAGCTTGGCAAGTGCTACTGTAGAGTTTATATTAGGAGTCATATTTGCAATATATATATTGGCACAAAAGAAAAGAATAGGTATTCAATTTAAAAAGCTATTATACGCTTTTATGAAAAAAGAAAAAGCAGATTCAATTTTAGATATTTTGAAACTTACAAATATTACATTTTCAAATTTCATTACAGGACAATGTATTGTAGCTGCAATTTTAGGAATGATGTTTTTTGTAGTAATGATGCTGTTAAGTATGCCATATGCTTTGATGATTAGTGTATTAATTGGTTTTTTATCAATAATACCTGTGTTAGGCTCAGCTATTGGATGTGCTTTAAGTGTAGTATTAATTGTAATGGTTAATCCTATAAAAGCAGGTGTTTTTCTATTAGTTTTTTTATTGATTAAACAAATAGAAGATAACTTGATTTATCCTAAGGTTGTTGGCGAATCTGTGGGACTTCCATCCATTTGGGTATTAGTTGCAATTACTTTGGGAGGTAAAACCTTTGGGGTTGCAGGAATGATTATATTTATTCCAGTATTTTCAGTAGCTTACGTTTTACTTCGTAAAGAAGTATATATAAAGTTAAAGCAAAAAGGGTTAGAAATAGAGTAGATGTAGTTTTAGTTAATAATGAAAATTTAATATTTAAAGTAATAGAAATAGCAATAGGAACTGATTGAAATTTCAAACATTTTCTATTGCTATTTACATTTTATAGAATTGTGGTATAATATTTACCGCTATATCAATTTTATGTAGTTTGTTTTTTACTCATGGATTGATAGGATGCAGCAATAAATTATAAGGAAGCGAATACTTTTATGGGTTCTCGAAAGCGTAATATAGATATGTGTAATGGCCCCTTATTTAGTAAGGTGTTTATTTTTGCGTTGCCGATTATGGCAATGTTTATTTTACAACTGTTGTTCAATACTGCTGATATGGTAGTGGTGGGACATTTTTCAGGAAGCAAAGCATTGGCCGCAGTTGGAGCCACAGGTTCACTTATTAATCTTATCATAACTTTATTTATGGGGTTATCAGTAGGAACTACCGTTGTTGTTGCTCAAGATTATGGTGCGGATAGACCAGATGCTGTAAGTAGATCTGTTCATACATCAATTGCCGTAAGTATTATTGGTGGGTTGATTGTCATGGTACTAGGAATTCTACTTTGTAAGCCTTTGCTTGAGCTGATGGGAACTCCTGAAGATATAATTGGGTTGTCCGTGGTTTATATGAAAATCTATTTTATCAGTATGCCTGCTAACATGGTATACAACTTTGCAGCAGCTATTTTGCGTGCTGCAGGTGATAGCCGACGTCCAATGTACTATCTCATTGTTACAGGTATATTACATGTTATATTCAATCTATTTTTTGTAATTGTACTGCATATGGGAGTAGCAGGGGTTGCATTTGCCACAGTTATTTCTGAATACCTCTCAGTAATGCTCATTATGATTTGTCTATATAGGTGCGAGGGAGCCATACGCTTTATACCTGGCAAGATGCGTATTGATAAATGTAAGCTAAAGGATATCATAAGGATTGGATTGCCAGCAGGAATGCAAGGATTGTTATTTTCCATTTCCAACGTACTTATTCAGTCAGCGGTTAACTCCTTTGGATCTACAATGGTAGCGGCTAGTGCTGCTGCTAGCAATGTTGAAAACTATATAGGAACTACAATGAATGCATATTATAATGCAGCAATTTCTTTCACTGGCCAGAATATGGGGGCAAAGAAGTATGACAGAATTGATAATATTGCAAAAGTATGTACAATATTAATCTTCGCTACATGGATTATCATGGGCGGTATGACAATGTTCTTTGGAAAGTCACTGCTTGGAATCTATACCTCCGACCCAGAAGTCATTAGGCTTGGTATGCTGCGTATTAATGTGATGATGATTGCATTTTTCACCTGTGGAATGATGAATGTGTATCCTGGATTGACACGTGCCATGGGGTATTCTATACTACCTATGATTTCTACTTTAGTAGGAGCTTGCCTTATGCGAATTCTTTGGTTATCTACAGTATTTGTCTGGTATCCAACAGAAGTTATGCTTTTTGCGTGTTATCCAGTAACCTGGGCACTTGCAGGAATAGGCCAAGTAGCTATTTTCTTCTATGCTAGGCGGCAGATTCGTGAGCAAACAAAACCAAGTTTTCGAAGAAGATTTTTAGCAATTTTGTCTTCTATAGTTAGATAGAATAATGTTATTTTAATATATAAAACTAGGAAAATGCCTTGTCTTACATGACTCAAAGTATGTCTTTGCTATTTCATAGCTTAGTTGTATGATATAATGAAAATTGTAGTTTGAGTAATGTAAGAGGGAGGAAGATTAAAGTGGTTTTATTAGTGGTTGATACACAAAAATTAATAACTAATGAAAAATTATATAAATTTCATATGTTTGTATCTAATGTTAAGGAAATAATACATATGGCTAGGGAAAACAATATTGAAGTAATATATGTACGTCATGATGATGGAATAGGAAATGAATTAACAAAAGGGAATGATGGCTTTGAAATATATGAAAAGTTTCAACCTATGAGTGATGAAAAGATATTTGATAAAAAGGTTAATAGTGCTTTTAAAGAAACAGGATTACTGGAATATCTAATGGATAAAGGAGAAAAAGATATAATCATTGTAGGGCTTCAAACAGATTATTGTATTGATGCTACTATAAAATGTGGATTCGAACACGGATTTAATATTATAGTTCCTGCATATTCAAATACAACAGTTGATAATAAATTTATGTCAGCAGAACAAAGTTATGAATATTATAATGAATTCATGTGGAATGGAAGATATGCAGAATGTATTTCCTTTGATGAAGCAATTAAAAGAATGAAATAGATAGTGATTTGTCAATATCATTATAATAAATAAAATGTGGGTTTAAAATACTCTTATTTAATAAGACAATTTAAAAATTCAGTGATGTATATGCTTCATAAAAATGAAAGAAGGTATATATTAAAATTATAAGGTGGTAAGAAAAATGACATCTCAAATTTACATAGTATTTATATTAACTTTTACTATTTTTTTAATAGGAACTTTAGCATATTCTGCAAGAGTCGTTGGAGTAAAAACTGGTAGAATTGCAGTAGCTGCTGCTGTATTTAATGTTTTTGTATTGATACAAAGGACAGCAAGTACCATCCAAGCACCTTTACTAGGAAAGGCAGTTGATAATAGTATAAGTACAGGACAAACTAGTGATTTATTGTATGTCTTTAGGTGGATAATTTTTTCTATTACATTAGCAACAATAACTGGTGCAATTTTAATGCCAACTTTTATAAAAATATTTAATAAATTAGTTGTATCATTTAGTGTATATCGCTCTGTGCCTAAATTGGTATTTCATGCATTTTCAAAATCAGGAATTGAACAATTTAAAAATAGTATTTCAATTCCTAAAAAAGAGAATTTGTATGAATTGAGAAATTTTAAGAAAATACCTAAAAAAGTAGTTTTATTGAATATGATTGCGTTTTCTGTATCTAGTATAAGTGTCTTAGCAGCATTATACGCTGCATGTTTAAGTCCTAATTTAAGAACTACATGTACCACCTTATCATCTGTAATAAACAGTGTTTCAACAATATTTATGGTTATATTCATTGATCCTTATTTATCTATGACAACAGATGATGTAATAAGAGGAGATTGTACGGAATTAGAGTTTAACCGTTGTGTAATTTTTATTATTGTTGGACTTATCGTTGGAAGTATATTAGCACAATTCATGCTAATTCCTGCTTCAAAATTAATAGTAATTATTGCAAAACTAATATAAATCAAATGAGTATACTTGAAAGCAACTGGAAATTTTACCAGCTGAAACTAAAAGTAAATTGCCTTTAAATGATTGAAATGTAAGGCTTAAAGGTACTTTTTGCATCGGATTTTTAAAAACGAAAAAACGGCTGGTAGAATTTCAATGAAAGTCTTTATTTGCAATGTATTAAGGGGTATAATGGAAAAGAAGAATGGCTGGGTTACAGTGGTTGAACTTTAACATAGGATGTATTTAAATTAACAATCCCTCCGAATATTTTATCATTGAGAATTGGTTGAACTTTAACATAGGATGTATTTAAATGACAGTGGAAATGTAAACTACGCTGGCGCTAGAGAGTTGAACTTTAACATATGATGTATTTAAATATAGCTAAAATAAATGGATGGAAATTAAGTTTTAACGTTGAACTTTAACATAGGATGTATTTAAATAGGATATGCCCTGCAGTATATCCATAACGGCGGTTAAGTTGAACTTTAATAATTAACTGTTATTATTTGGAACAACAGCTATTTAATTATAAGATGAAATGCTTAAATATTATTCTATCTATAAATGACATATTATTAATTTACTGACTAATATATTGTATATATAAATAGTAAATATCCATTATTATAAGTTTTTTATAAAAGCTATGTATTTAGGAGATTATATCCGGCTATACATAGTTTCTTTATGTTTTTCAGATTAAAAGTTGCATATTGATAAGTTATACAATTGAAACAAATATTTGAAAATGGTATAATTTTATACAATATATGGAGTGTATTGTAGTATAATAGCTAAAAAGGAGGATAAATTATTGGATTGTAATAAATTAATATATGCATTTGCTAAGTATTTGAAGAATATTGATGAAGAAAGATATAATAAATTATTGGATATATTTTTTATTGAGAATAATGATGATATAGAAAAAGCATATATGGCAGCTATAGGTAATCATGTGAGTCAATTAAGAAATAAGCCTATATATAAGCTGAAAAATATATTATCAAATACTAATGATAGCTACCTACTATTTATAAAGTTAGAATTAGATTTTGACTCATTAAACAAAAGTAAAAAAGAAAATAACATGATTCAAAAATGTGTTTGGGACAACTATATTGATGAGGTACTTGATAAACTTAAAACCAGTAAGGGTAATTTCGAAAAGGTTTACTATATATGTATGAAATATTTAAGCAACATTCCGGCTATTAATAAAGAAAATTGTGATATTTCATTATTCGATGCTTGTAAAATAACTTCAGCTATAGCAAAGTGTCAAGAGAAAAATGATAGCCAATTTATTTTAATAAAAGGAGATTTTTCAGGTATACAAAAATTTATATATAAAACTAAAAAAGCAGATGCTCTGAAAACATTAAAGGCACGTTCCTTTTATTTGACTTTATTGCAGGATTTATGTTCAAAATATATGGTTAGAAAACTAAAACTTAATATTACTAATATTTTATATAGCGGAGGAGGGAACTTCTATATTATAGGGAGTAAAGATGATGTTGCAGAATTTGAAAAAGCAAGAAAAGATCTAAGTAGACTTTTGCTTAATGCTCATGGCGGTGACCTTTATTTGGCGCTATCAGAGGTTGAATTTACATTATATGACTTTAATAATTTTCAGGAAGTTTGGAAGAAAGTTGGAAACAATGTAGGAAAAATTAAGAATAAAAGGTGGAGTGAAATAGGTCTTGAAGAAAATTTTGATAAAATATTTGGACCTCTAGATTATGGTGGAAAATTAAATCAAACATGCAGTATTTGTAATTGTATATCTGAGAAATTAGATGAAGAAAAAAGATGTCCGTTATGTCAATCATATATAGAATTAATAGAAGGTGCAAAAAATAAAAAATATTATATAGAAGAGGAAACAGAGTTTGGTTTAATAAAAGATTCTTATTATGAAGTAAAAGATATATTTAGAGCATTAGGATATAATATTTCTTTTACCAAAGATCTTTATAAAGAAAATGAAGAAACAGTAGTATATTCAATTAATGATTTTGAAGATCATAATGCAGATGGGTATATTTTTAAAAGTATAAAGCTTATTACTAATTCGTTAGATGAAATGGTAAAAAGCAGTGAGATATTAGGAGACAATAAAATTGGTGTTATTAAACTAGATGTTGATAACCTTGGAAGCTTATTTATAAATACAAAAAGCATTGGACAAGTTGTTGGCTTGAGTAGAAATATTTCTATGTTTTTTGAGGGATTTGTTGAAAAGATTATAGAAAATAATTATATTCCTAAAAAGTGTAGACAATATTTGAAAACAAAAAATTGGAAAGAGAAGATTACAATAATTTATGCTGGTGGAGATGATACTTTTGTAGTAGGAAGATATGATGAAGTATTTGAATTTGCATATGTATTTAGAGAATTATTTAGAATATTTGTAGATTGCAAAGATAAAACTTTTTCAGCTGGTGTGGGAATGTTTAATTCAGATTTTCCTATTATTAAGACAGCTGAGATAACTGAAGATTTTTTATCTAAAGGAAAGTTAACAGAAGGAAAGGATAAAATATGTTTTCTTGGAGAAGTTTTTACATGGGAGCAATATTTAGAACTAATTAAATTAAAAAACCTTATTGAGAAAATATATGCGAAAACACAAAGTAAAAGTATATTTGAAAAAATAGATAAAAGCACAAAGGGCTTTGAAGCAGTTTTTAAAAAGGGAAATAGGAATATAAATTATATAAAAATGTATAGATTAGCTTATTACTTAAGAGATTTGAGAACTAAAGATAACACCATATTAATTGATAGTTTAGTAGAACAGTATGAAAGTATATGCTTAAGTGCAGTTGTTAAATCAGATTTAAGGAAACAAGCCATGATAATACCATTTGCCAATAAGTGGGCTCAGTGCAATTGTAGGCAGGTATAAAGGAGGGGGAATTATAGTGAACAACAATAGTGGGTGGAATAATAGAAATCATCAAAATAATAAGTTTCAGAATGGAAAACCTCAGAATAGAAACGAAAGGTATGATGACAGTGAGAAATATGCAAATTACTTTAATGAAATTATACTAAAGATTACAAGTTTAAAAGAAGAGTATGACAAGTATATAAATGAATGTAAGGATTATGCTTATTATTTAAAAAGAGATGGGTTAACCACTTCTCAAGTAAGAAAAATATATAGTGACATTATGAATGCAGAAACAGCAATAGATTTAAAAAGATTAAGACCAAGACTTGCCTATATTATTGGAAAAAATGAAAGGAATCGTGCAATTAAAAGTTTAATTAATATTTTAGATAAAGGCATTGAAAAATTGAATATTAAGGATGTAGATGAAGAAATAAAATCTTTGAAAGAATTTATGGAAACAATAGTAGCTTATAGAAAATACGTTGGTAATGATAAATAAAGGGGTGTGATTAGTAAATGCTAGGTAGATTAATTATAAATGCTGATTTAGTTGTTAAAACAGGATTACATATAGGTGGAGGAAGTTCAAGTGTTGAAATTGGAGGAATAGATAATAGTGTAATAAAAAATCATAAGGGTGAACCATATATTCCTGGTTCATCTTTAAAAGGTAAGTTAAGAAGCCTCACAGAACTTGCTCATAATAAAATAGGTAAAAATGAAAAAGGAGAAAATCTTCCTTGTAATTGCGGAGAATGTTTTATTTGTAAGATATATGGAGTTTCTGCTAGTGAAGAAAATAAAAGCACAGATAGATTACCAACGAGAATTATAGTAAGAGATGCCTTTTTAAAAGATAGTATAGCTGAAACTATGAGAAGAAAAGAAAAAGACTTTAAAGATTTAGAGTTAAGCTATACAGAATCAAAATGGGAAAATTCAATAGACAGGCTAACTTCTAAAGCAAATCCAAGACTTTTTGAAAGGGTTCCTGAAGGAGCTATATTCGATTTAGAGATAATTTATACAATATATAAAGAAGAAGATATAGAGAATATAAAAAATTTAATAGAAGGCTTTCAGTTTCTTGAAGATGATTATTTAGGGGGAAATGGGACAAGAGGATATGGTAAAGTTAAATTTGAAAATATTCGATTTTTTACAAAAACAATAAAAGACTATACAAGTAAGCAATTTGGGGATACTAAAGCTTCTGTAGATGAAATTGATGATATTTGGATTGGTAAGTTAAAAGAACAAATGATTGATACTAAGTAGGTGGTAAAATGAAGAAGGTTACATTAAGTTTTAAAAATAATGCAAAACTTCATATCGGTGAAGAGCTATATGATTATATATCTTCTGATAAACTATATTCTATGATTATTAATGCGTTATCTTATATAATTTCAGTTGATGAATTAAATGGTATAGTAAATTTAATAAATGAAAAAGTGAGGATATCCTCTGCTTTTTTGGGATTGAAGGTAACTAAAAATAATATATCAAATAATATAGAATTTTTACCTAAGCCTTATATATTAATCAAGGAAAAAGAAATCTCAAAAGAAATAGAAGAAGAAAATTTGATAAATAGAAAAAAGTATAAGAATATTTTATGGATATCCAGCAATTCTTTTGGAAATATGAGTAAAAACTATGATTTGCAGGAAGATTTGATTAATTATAGCTTTAAGAATGGATTTATTATAGATGGAAAGTATTATGTGGAA
Organism: Clostridium drakei; assembly: GCF_000633595.2. GTDB lineage: Bacteria > Bacillota > Clostridia > Clostridiales > Clostridiaceae > Clostridium_AM > Clostridium_AM drakei. Next base: position 107,001 of record NZ_JIBU02000018.1, read on the forward strand.
AATGAAGAAGTAGATGAAGATGTCCAAAAAGTACTAGAGGATTATTCGCCAATAAAAAAAGATATGATACAAAGAAATATAATTGATAGGTATACTAAAGAATCTCTGAATACTTATTATGATACATTTAGCATGTTTTCAAATAAGGAGACAGATTGTATAAGGATAGAACCGTATTTATATTTTTTCTTAGATGATAAGGAAGAAATATTAAAAGATAACTATATTCAAGCTCTTCAGTTTATATCAATAGGTGGAAAAAGATCTTTAGGTGCAGGGGTAGTTGAAAAAATAGGTATAAGTAACTATAAACTTGATATTTATGATAATGAAAAAATATATATAAACTTTTCAATGATTTACCCTAATAAAAAGGATTTAAGTAAAATAAGTAAATATTCTTTAGAAAATAGAAATGGATTTATTTTTTCTAAAAGATCAACAAATATAAAAAAGCCTACATTAAGGATGATAAAGGAAGGGAGCATTTTCAATGGAAAAGCAGAAGGAGAAATATACTCTCTTAAAGTAGATGGGGTTAATCATGACATACATGTTTATGGTAAAGCCTTTTTGAGTCCATTTGGAGGTGAAAAGTAGTGAGTTATTTGCAAAAGGATATAATAAACTTGAAAATAAAAACACTTGCTCCTATTGCAATTTTAAATGATGATAATAGCAAGTTAAGTCCATATATAGATGTAATAAGAGATAAGGATGAGTATATTCTGTTAGATATTGATAAAATTTCAGATATTCTTATTAGCGATGAAAAATATTACAATAAATACTTGGAAATTTTACGTAATAAGAGAAGCAATAGTAGGGATAAATATACTATAAAAAATTTACTGCGAGATAAAAACATAAAGCTGGAAGAGGTTGAAGCTGGGAGAATTAAATGCAGCTGTAATATAAAAGGAAATGTTGAGATAAATACATGTATTAAATCTAAGGGAATACCATATATACCAGGAAGTTCCTTAAAAGGTGGTATTAGAACAGCAGTTTTATACAACAAAATAGACAAAAATGATGTTGTAGGTAAGCAAAAAATATTTTCAAGAGAATATGTAGGACAAGATATATTTAGGAAAAATCCTAAAAGTGTTCAAGAAGATATATTTAAAAATCTAATAATAAGAGATACAGAAATAGATAGCAATATACAAACATCTATATATGAAGCTAGGAGTATAAATATATATAAAGACATTAATTCTGAAAAATTGAATTTAGATATGAAGATGCTTCTAGAGTGTATAGATCAAAACCAAACACTAAATTCTCAAATTATATTAAAGGGTAATGATTTTAAAAAAGAGGATTTGTTTTATAAAATAAATGATTTTTACGAGAAGGCTATAAATAAGGAACTAGGAGAGATATCAAAAGTTAGGTTTAATGAAAAAGATATACTTATAAATGAGTATAGTCTTTTATTAGAGAAAATAAGGAAATTCAAAAATGACAAAAACGGTTTTATATCTAGAGTTGGAAAATTAAAAGGCTTCTTTAGTAATACATTAACAGCAGAACTTAATGATGATGAAATTTATAATTTTGCAATATATCCAAAGAAGAGAAGGAAGAAAGGTGAATTTCCTACAACAAAATGGGTGATTTCAAGTGATAATGACATAAGAGGAACTTTTGGATGGATTGAGGTGAAGGAAAGATGAAGAATATATTAATTACGAATTTGGGAAATCGGGATCTTCAAATACATAAAGATAATGTTAGAGCAATCAAAGAATTATATAATGATGATGAAAAAATGAAAGATATATTAAATAAAGGCAGACTAGAAGATGATGGCTACATGGTATTTTCTAAAATTTTCAGAGAATTAACCCAAAAAATATTAGAATATTATCCTAAAGGGATTGAATATATTGATTTTCCTATAATTAAATCTATTGTTAAAAAGGTTGAAGGAGATTTAGAAAATGAAAAGTTAGAAAAAATTATTTTGATGGTAACAGATCAACAAGATATAAAGCATAATGGACAAGATACTGTATATTTAGGGGAGATAATAGAGAGATTACATAGAGATAAAAAATTAGAAATAGGATTAAATCAATCAAAAGATAATATAGAAATAGCTAGTTTTTGTACAAAATCAAATCCTTCTGATTATGATGAGATGAGAAAGTTCTATCAAGAAAAATTAAGTAAAGAATATGATTCAAATAAAATTTTCTTAAACATAACAGGTGGTACACCAGCGATGGCTTTTGGGTTATTATATAATGCAAGTATAAATGCAAGCTGTAGAGTTATACCATTTTATACGAAACAGAATACTAATAGAACAGTAAAATTCAATATATCTGAAACTCTTAGAAAAGATGATGATAAAAAGCAGATATGTGAATTTATTACTAAAAATGATTATATGACTGCGAATATATTACTTGAGAAATATAATAATAAATATGGAGTTTTAGAGGGAAAATATGAAACAGCTTTAAATATGGTAAAGGCAGCACATGCACGAATTCAATTTGATTTTGAAAGTGCTAGTAGATATATAGATAAAGCACAAGATTATGATAGTGGGAGTAGAGCTGTTTGTGATAGATTTATATATTTCATAAAGGAACTACAGAACAAGCAAAAAATATATTTGTTAAATGAACTTAAAAATAATGCCATATATGAATATGAGAATGGAGCATATACTGATTTTCTTGGTCGTGTATTTAGAAGTCTGGAAGATATATATCGGTTTATTTTAATTAAGAAAAATATATTGAAAATAAATGAAAATGATAATTTAAAACTTAATAAAGCTGAACTAGAAAGCGCAGGGATTATTGTTAAGGGGAAGCTTAATGTACCACAAATGAGCACAATATTAGAGAAAATTTTAGAAAAAGAAAGTGAAGAATATAAATTATATATTCATTGTACTAAAATGGATAAATTAAGGCAAATAAGAAATGATAGTGTACTAGCCCATGGATATAAAGGAGTATCAAAAGATAAAATAGATAGAGAAATAGGAAATGCTATTGAATTTTTAGGTAACCTGATAGTGCAGTATAAAAAAGTATTTAATATTGAAATTAATGATGACCATTTTTATGATAAAAATGGTGAATTTAATAGCCATTTGATAAAACTTATAGAGGAGATATAAAATGAATTTTTATGAGCTTAGAATAAAAGTTAAGCTATCACAAAATATGGATCTTATTGAAGTTCCCTATAATATTGGAGTATTTATAAATAATTCTATGCTGAAAACAGCTTTACTTAAAAAAATTCATGAAGAAAAGTTTTATAAATATGTATATGATACTTTTTATCCTATGGAAAAAGACAAGCTATATAAGAAAGATAAAATATATTATTTTCGCCTTAGAAGCATGAATATTCAATTGCTAAATAAAATGGCAATAGCTATTTATAATCATGACTATAATAATATTAAAGCTATAGATGTTGATTTAAAGGTGCAAGAAGTAGATAAAATTAATGAAATATATACGTTAAAACCAGCTATTGTAACTATAGATAGCAAGCCATGGCTTAAAGAAAAATATTCAGTAGATTTATTAATGAAGAGGCTAAATGATAATTTAGAGAAAAAACTTAACCAAATTGGAGAAGAATGTGAAGTTGTTGGATTAGGATCGTTTATTAATGGAATAGAAATTTTAAATAAATTTCCTATGAAATATAGATATAAATCTATTAATTTATTGGGAAATAAAGTGCAGATTAAAGTTAATGAGGATAAACTTAGTCAGAAGAAAGCATTAATAGCTGTTGCTTTAGGGTTAGGGGAAAAAGGGAGTAGCCTTGGAGCTGGGTTTTGTGAATACAAATAATATTATTTTCAGAGTATAATTTAAAGTAAAGTGCCTTTTAAGCCTTGAAATATAAGCTTTAAAGGTACTTTTTATATTGAATTTTTAAAAATCAAAAAACAGTCGGTAAAATTTTAAGAAAATCCTTTATTTACAATGTATTAAAGGGTATAATGAAAAATAGAAATGGCTATTTTAAAGTGGTTGAACTTTAACATATAATGTATTTAAATATTATCTGGAGAAGTAAAACAATCAAATATGATAGGTTGAACTTTAACATATAATGTATTTAAATCTCCATGAAGTACCATCAAATTTACTATATTTTATTGTTGAACTTTAACATAAGATGTATTTGTGAATTAAGATTTTCTTCAAATATTTGAAATTTTACTTAACTAAAATTTATTATAAAATTAGCTGCAGAGGTGTTACATGGATATAACAATAATAAAAGGAAATATAAATTACATAGATGAATGTGAAGCTGCATTAGTAAATTCTGAATTAGGCATAAGATATTTTGATAAAAAAGGAAGTGCTAGAGACGCATTGAAAGAAGGCTTTGATAAGAGGCAAGTGTATGTTGCTATTGATGATAATAATAATTGCAAAGGGTTCATATGGGTTATTCTAAATGGAGCATTTCATTCGTTTCCTTATTTACATATTATTGCAGTAAATCAAGAAAGTCGTGGTAAAGGAATAGGTAAAAAATTATTAAAATTCTTTGAGTATATTTGTTTTAAAGATTATAGTAAACTATTTTTAGTAGTTGGAGATTTTAATTCAGCTGCAAGAATATTATATGAAAGAATTGGATATGTTCAAGTTGGTACTATACCTGATTTGTATAGAGAAGGAATAACTGAAAATTTGATGATGAAATCTAGAGAAGAGAATTGATACCATATACGTTTACTTTTTAGATGTTCTTCAAATACTTATATATTAAAATTTATATATAAGTCCATTGAAGTAACAATGGGTGAGAATGGTAAGTTTTTAGCTTCTAAAGAATCATATTCTAATATATCAGATTTAGTTGATAAGGAGTTGATTCATAGGCAAACTTAAAATGCTAATTCAATAGAAAAGCAGAAAGATACTGAAATAACTTAGGGTAAAGCTATAGAACTTGTTAAATAGCTTCTTAGTAATGAAACAGATTATAAGGTAAATGATATGGGGAACAATCTTGCATACTATGATTTATATACTAAATCATAGTATGCAATTATAAGTTAAAACATTAATTTATAATTGATTTTTGATACAGGACTTATATGTTCAGCCTACCCATCTGTAAATTCAAAAAATTATCAATTAAGTTTTTTATTACTTTTAATTAATATAATTGCTAATACTGATAAAGTTACAAATATTATAGAGATAAAAAGATAAGCATAAGGCTCCTTTTCAAATGCTAAATTAGTGGGGTAATTTAACCAAACAAAGAACATTCTTAAACCACACAATGGTGTAAAAAATATAATAATGAATAAAATATTTGATGTTATCGAGGCAACCATTACCAGTATCCAATATGCTAATGCATATAAGAAAAATGCTAATTCTTTTTTCTTATATAGGTATATACCATAACCAGTCCATGCCAATAAATAAAAAACAGTAGCAAAAAAGTTGAAGTAAGATAATTTACTATCAATAATAAGGGGAAGATTGATGGTAAAAGTAACTAAATACAGAATAAATAAAATAGAAATACCAACTGCACTTTTTGAAACAGTAACCATATTTTCCAAGTATATCACATCTCCTTTTTAATAAGTTAATTCTATGAGTTTAATTAACTCAAATATCAATATTAAATTATAATTTCAATCCACATATTTTAAAGTGAAATTTTAATGCTTTTGTATTGAAATTTTATCTTGAAAATAGTTAAACCCTTCATAGAGGATCATGTATTTAGTTTTCTTAAATTATTCTATTTATTGTTATATAATGCAACAAATTACATTATTTTATTTTTTAGATTATAAACGACTCTTTTATTATAGAATCCTTTTCTTTAAATTAAATTTTTAACATTATAGTTTTCTTGAAGAATAGTAAAAAAACTATTATAGTGTAATTATACACTATAATAGAAATTTAATCAACTTTGCTATTTGTGTGAATAGCAGCATATCACAATTATTTAGTATAAACTAATGATGTTCAAAAAAGTAAATAAAACCTCTTTCAACAACAATTTTTTTATCAGATCCCTATTATTGCTAATACACCCATCTTTATTTATATGAAATTCCTTCTCCTATTGTGGAAGAAATAAGTGATTGGCACAAAATCATATATTTATGCTCTCTATTTAACTGGCAGATAACGAGCTTACTTAGGTAAGGGGTATTTCTAATAAGCAAACTCAATCTGAGTATAAGAATCACTTGATTATATTAAATGTATAAATGAGCACTGGATAAGAAGTATTCATCATAAGTAAACTCTGTCTGAATGTAAGAATCACTTAATCAGATAGAGTTATTTTTATATTTATAAACTTCATAACCCCAATTACTAAGAGATTCCAAAACAACTATAAGTTTTTCACTAAGCCCTGATAGTTCATATTCTACTCTTGGTGGAATTTCATTGTATTGATGACGAACAATAAGACAGTCTTTTTCTAATTCTTTTAAGTTTTTTGAAAGCATTAAACTGGAAATGCCTTCAACTTTTCTTTGTAATTCATTGAATCTAATAACTCCATTTTGGTACATAGTCCAAATGATCAGGAGCTTCCATTTGCCACCGATAACATCCATAGCATATTTAACATAACAATCTTCCATAAAGCAACCTCCATTACTTATATAAATATTAGTAACTAAATAAATTTTGCGTACTTGTTAATTTATATGTTACTTAATATAATAAAGTTAGTCAATAAATATTTAAAGGGGAAATGTGAAATGTCAAAAGTAGTTATTTTTAAAGGTAGTCCAAGAAAAAATGGATACACTTCAAGGCTATTAGAACAAGTGGCAAAAGGTGCTAAATCTAAAGGTGCCGAAGTTATTGAATTTGATTTAAATGATCCTGGTATTCGCGGATGTCAGGGATGTTATTATTGCCGTACTCATGATGGTTGTGCTGTTAATGATTATCTTCAGCCAATGTATAAAGCCATTGATGAAGCTGATGCTATTGTATTTGGATCTCCAATTTACTATTATCAAATTACAGGACAAGCAAGAGTTTGGTTAGATCGTACTTTCCCAATGGTTGGGGAAAACTTTGCACCAAGACACTCTGGTAAAAAGGCAATAACAATATTTGCTCAAGGTAATCCAAATCCACAAATAGCTGAAGAAGGAATTAAATTTGTTACTAACATTTTTGAAACATATGGTTGGAAAATAGAGGATAGTATTCATTACTGTGGAACTAGCTCTAATCCTGATTTAGAAAAGTTTGAAGAGTTATCTTTAAGAGCTTTTAAAGATGGGGAAAATTTAGTTGGGTAAATTAAGCTTGACAAATTACTAGTATATTTTAATAAGAATTTTACCAGCTGAATTTAGAAACAAAGTACCTTTAAAGCTTTGAAACATAAGGCTTAAGGGTGCTTTTTTTATTTGAATTTTCAAAAACGAAAAACGGCTGGTAAAATTTTAAGAAAATCCTTTATTTTCAATGGATTAAGAGTTATAATAAAAAATAAGAATGGCTATTTTACAGTGGTTGAACTTTAACATAGGATGTATTTAAATATATTTTCTTGAACTGCATTAACTAAATCCTGGTCAGGTTGAACTTTAACATAGGATGTATTTAAATGAAATAACAAAAGTTGAAGGTGAAACACTTAATAAATGTTGAACTTTAACATAGGATGTATTTAAATTTATATTTAGACTGTATTGTTTTTATTTCCTCATTAGTTGAACTTTAACATAGGATGTATTTAAATTTGCGATGTAGCTCTATATTTGAAAAGACTATTTTGTTGAACTTTAACATAGGATGTATTTAAATACTTAACTTTCTAAAATATCTTTTAAAACTAATCCGTTGAACTTTAACATAGGATGTATTTAAATCATACACAGTAATAGCACTTGCCATGTTTATTATGTTGAACTTTAACATAGGATGTATTTAAATTAATTTTACTAATACTAAAGTAACGTTTAAAGATGCGTTGAACTTTAACATAGGATGTATTTAAATGCTGCTGCTTCTTGAACAGTTTTAGTTTGTGCCATAGGTTGAACTTTAACATAGGATGTATTTAAATAACAATTTTAATTGCTGGTATGTTTCCTTTTTCTCTGTTGAACTTTAACATAGGATGTATTTAAATGATGTAAATGGTTCATATCAAATAATAAAAAAAGTAAGTTGAACTTTAACATAGGATGTATTTAAATGCTTGTCCTACATAATAAGTTGCATTATTAAGTGCTAGTTGAACTTTAACATATGATGTATACATGAAAAACGTATTAAGCAATTTGAACAGAGGATTATATTATTAATTTTACTCCACTAAAATCGTTTAATAATTTTTTAGCAATCAAAAGGTCTTTCATTAATTTTTTTAGTGAGAAAGACCTTTTTACTTGATAAGTGTTACCATATTAGAAAATTATTCTGTTAAATTTATCATTTTCTTAAGTGATGTTACATATTATAAGGAAAGATATATATAATAATATTAATAATTTGAATTTTAATAATTTTCTATTGTTTATATTGACACAGGATGGAAAAAATGATAATGTATAAAACAAAATACAGTAATTAGCTATGATGAGGAAGAGTAATTACAGATTTGAAATAAAGAGAGGAAATGATGGTGAGAATTTTCCGTGATAGATGTGATGAAGGTAGCCTTGGAGCTTTAAACCGAAAGTATTATATGAGTAGGCTTTAATGGAGTTCCCACCATTAAAAGGGAAGTAGTATCGGTAGAGTTTACCCGTACTATAATGAGCGTGTATTTTTGTACAAATTTAGGTGGTACCACGGAGTTACAGTCTTCGTCCTATTTATTAGGATGAAGGCTTTTTTTTTTAATGCACAGTTAGAAAAAAATTTAATTTTTAGGAGGTAAAAAAATGTTAGATAAAAAATATGATCCAATAAAAAATGAAAAGAAATGGCAAAAATTTTGGCAGGAAAATCGCATATATAAATATGATTTTGTAAGTGACAAAAAAACTTTTTCAATAGATACACCGCCGCCAACGATAAGTGGAAGCCTTCACATAGGGCACATATTTTCTTATACACAGGCTGAAATCATTGCAAGATTTCATAGGATGCAAGGTGAAAATGTATTTTATCCTTTTGGTTTTGATGACAATGGTCTTCCTACTGAAAGACTAATAGAAAAAGAGGAAAACATACGTGCAAATTCTATACCAAGAAGTGAGTTTACTGAAAAATGCATGGTTACAACTAAAAAGTATGAAGAGGATTTTAAAAATTTATGGATGTCAATGGGGTTTAGTGTAGATTGGAGCCTTCAATATAAGACTATTGGTTCTACAGCAAGAAAAATATCTCAAAAAGCATTTTTGGATATGGCAAAGCTCAGAAAAGCGTATATAAAAGAATCGCCAGTATTATGGTGTACAACATGCCGAACTTCAATAGCTCAAGCAGAGCTTGAAAGTGCAGATAAGGAAACTACTTTTAATTATGTAACTTTTATATGTGAAGATAGTGAGTTGATTATTGCAACTACAAGACCTGAGCTTTTGTATAGCTGTGTATGTTTATTTATAAATCCAGAAGATGAGAGATATTTAAAATACCTAGGAAAAAGAGCATTAGTACCATTATATAATTATGAAATACCTATATTTTCAGATGAAAAAGTAAGCATGGATAAAGGAACGGGTATAGTAATGTGTGCTACTTTTGGAGATACCACAGATGTAGAATGGTACAAGAAATATAAGCTGCCATATAGAAAGACTATAGAAGAAAACGGTAAAATATCAGAAGGTGTACCATTTATTGGTGGACTTGGTACTCTAAATGCAAGAGAGAAAATTATACAACTACTTAAGGATAATAATATTTTAGTAAAGAGTGAAACTATAACACATTCTGTTTCAATTCATGAAAGATGTGGAAAGGCAATAGAGATAATACCTTCAAAACAGTGGTATATAGATATTTTAAGTGAAAAAGAAAGATATCTTAAAGCTGCTGATGAAATAAACTGGTATCCAGCATCTATGAAAAACAAATATATAACTTGGGTAGAAAATTTAAAATGGGATTGGTGTATCTCAAGACAAAGATACTTTGGAGTTCCATTTCCTATCTGGTACTGTAAAAAGTGTGGAAAGCCTATTTTTGCAAAAGATGAAGAACTTCCTATTAATCCTATTGAAACAAACCCTTCAGATCCATGTAGCTGCGGAAGCACAGATTTTATACCAGAAACAGCAGTTTTTGATACCTGGGCAACATCTTCACTTACTCCACTTATAAATTCAAAGTGGAATACAGATAAGGATATGACAGAAGAGCTTCTTCCCATGGGAATGAGAACACAAGCACATGAGATAATAAGAACTTGGACATTTTATACAATAGTAAGAAGTCTATTTCACACTGGAAAAATTCCATGGAAAGATATTATGTTATGTGGTTTTGTTTTAGCAAAAAAGGGAGAAAAGATAAGCAAATCAAAAAATAATGCGCCTTCTTCTCCAAAGGAGCTTATAAAAAGACATTCCGCAGATGCATTAAGATATTGGGCTTCTAGTGCTAAACTTGGAACAGACACTATGTTTTCAGAAGAAGAATTGAAAACATCCAAAAGATTTTTAAATAAACTTTGGAATGCATCAGCATTCTGTATTATGCAATTAGAAGATTATGATGAAGTAAAACCAATTAAATTACTTCCAATAGATAAGTGGATACTTGAAAAAATTAAAATTTTAGAAAAAAACTCTATAGAAAATTTAAATCAATATGAAACAGGCCTTGCCAAGCATGATATAGACGAATTTTTCTGGAATGATTTTTGTGATAATTATCTTGAAATAATAAAGGATAGGCTTTATAAACCAGAAATACATGGAAAAGATGAGAGATTATCAGGACAATATACTTTATATAATGCTCTTTTGGAGATTTTGAAATTGTATTCCATATATGTTCCACATATTACAGAGGAAGTTTATCAATCATTCTATAGAAACTTTGAAAACTGCATTTCAATTCATAAAATGCAGTGGAGCATGAAATTTGATAATAATGATGAAAATATTTTGCAGTTTGGTGAAAATGTTAAAAAAATTATAGGTGAAGTAAGGCGCTATAAATCTGAAAGAAATTTGTCTTTAAAAGAAAAAATAAATATATTGAAAATTTCCATTCCAAAGAGTTATGAAGAGTATATTACACAGACATTAAAAGATATAAAAGCATGCACATGGGCTGAAGATATTGAAGTAAAATTTAGTGACAAGTATGATGTTGAAATACTATAGAATTTTAGGTTAGACAATGCAGGAAAATTTCAATTTTACCATCCGTATTAAAAAATAAAATGCCTTTAAATCATTGAAACATAAAGCCTAGAGGTGATTTTTTTGGTATAGTTTTAAAAATTAAAAAACGGCTGGTAAAATTTTAAGAAAATCCTTTAATTTCAATGGACTAAGAGGTATAATGAAAAATGAGAATGGCTATTTTACAGTGGTTGAACTTTAACATATGATGTATTTAAATACTAGTACTACCACTTTTTAAGAGCAAATCTGTTGAGTTGAACTTTAACATATGATGTATTTAAATAGAAAATCACGTTTTGTAGAAGGATCTGAGTCTATAGTTGAACTTTAACATATGATGTATTTAAATTAGCAAATATAGCTAAATTTTCCTGACCTGATAAAAGTTGAACTTTAACATATGATGTATTTGCAAATATCAGGTGAGTAAATACTATATAAACTTACCAGCTATAGGAAAAGAAAAAGTGCTTTTAAACCTTTGAAATATAAGCTTTAAGGGTGCTTTTTTATTGAGATTTTAAGAAATCAAAATTAGGTGTAATAACATTACAAATATGATATAATTTTCACATGCTTAAGTCGGAAATGTAACAAATAGTAATTGTGCGCCCAGCAAAGGGTAATTAACCTAGCAGGTGGAAATCCTGTCCGAGCAAGGTCTAGCCAATCGGCGGTAGCGAGTCTTGAGTTGTCATCAGCAATGATGGGAGCTAAGCGTAGACAGCGAGAAAGTAGGGTTGAAATGCTATTGAGCTCCGAAATTTTGTACATTCAGATGGTTGACGTGTTAATTACTGCGGAAAACAATATCACATAGGTCACAATGGCAAGAACTATGTGGCACTGCGGGGTCAAAGGGCCAATCATGCTTTACACTGTGGTTAATTATCAACTGGGGAGAGCCTGTCGTTTCTTAATAATAAGTATGACAAACAACAATAAAACGAAGAATGTCAAACGAATGACAGGCAGTCGGATAGTCTCATAGTACTGCTGAAATTGGGTAATGCCAGTGGAGGGAAGGGGACTACATAATAACAATCTTTCTGAGGACACATTATCTGTACTCAGGGACAGGAGAAATAATGGGAACAAAATTAGAAAGAATAGCAGAAATATCAGCAAATACAAGAAGACCAGAATTTACTTCACTATATCATTATATTAATGCTGAAATGCTTAAACAATGTCACAGAGAGCTGGATGGGAATAAGGCCGTAGGCATCGATAGAGTTACAAAAGCAAAATATGAAGTAAATCTAGAAGAAAATATATCAAATCTAGTAAATAGGCTAAAGAATAAATCATACAAGCCTTTACCATCATTGAGAGTATGTATACCGAAAGGTAATGGTAAAATGCGCCCGTTAGGAATTTCATCCTATGAAGATAAGATAGTGCAACTTTCTGTGAAGGGCTTGCATTGTGAGGTGTAAGTCTACTCGACTGAAGGGAGTTATAAAGATGTTAGATAAAATACCTACAAGTGAGGATTTGATTACTTTAATTGGAAAATCATTATTTGAAGTTTGGACGGCATTATGTGACATGATTGAAGAGAAATATGACATGGAACATTTATGGAACAATGGAGGTAAAGCATGGAAATACGAGTATAAATATCGTAGAGGTGGAAAAACACTTTGTGCATTATATGTAAAAGAGAATTGCTTTGGGCTTATGATTATTTTTGGAAAAAATGAACGAGCAAAATTTGAGGAAGATAAACAGAATTATTCTATTGAAGTGCAAAAAGTTTATGATGAATCAAAGACTTATCATGACGGAAAATGGATGATGTTTGAATTAGTAGATAAGTCTTTATTTGGAGATATGGAAAAAATGTTATTTATCAAAAGAAAATCAAATAAAAAGTGATTGTTAAATTCTAATTTTGAGTTAAGAGTTACAAATGTAAAATGATATTATTTACAATAAGGAGGTTTACAAGATGAAGACATTATCCATTGATGCAAATGATGAAGAAATTAAAGATCTGGTTATTGAGTGGAATGAACTTTTAGCTGCTGAGAAATATGAAGAAGCGCTTTCTATGTTTCCATCTCATAAATTGGAAGTTGAATGGACACCTGAATTATTAGAACAAGCTGTATATGGCTATGGTGTTGTTGGTTATACTCGTGAAGAAATAAAAGAAATGTTTGGTCCTGAGGACTATAAAGTTACTTCTATTTTTGATAATAAAGAAAAGAATAAAATAATAAATAGTATTGAAGTCAGTCGTGACTGGAATTTTAAAGATGAAAATATTATAGGTATGGTGCATTATGATTGTGTTCCTTTAAACGGTGAATTGAGTGATTTAACAGCCAGATTTCATATAAGAAAAATTTATGATAACAATGTAACTTTAGAATTTTTGGATCTTCATGTAATGTAAAGAGTATGAGTGAAATGGGAATTGAACTTTAACAGATAACATATTAAAAATAAATGCTATTGCTATAAATCAGCAGTAGCATTTATTTTTATGAATGTTTAAATAGCACTGTTTGTGTTAAAATAATTGTTAAGAAAGGAAGTGGTTAAGTGAAAAAGATTTCTATAGGTATAACTGATTTTAAGGAAATTATAAATAATAATTACTATCTTGTAGATAAAAGTTTGTTTATAAAAGAGATAATGGAAGATGGATCAAAAGTTTTATTAATTCCAAGACCAAGACGTTTTGGAAAGACTATAAATATGAGCATGCTTAAGTATTTCTTTGAAAAGACTGATGAAGATAATAGCTTTCTTTTTAAAGAATTATATATATATAAATGTAAAGATGTCATGGAAAAACAAGGGAAATATCCAGTTATTTATCTCACCTTCAAGGATGAAAAATATTTGAGCTGGAAAGATTGTAAAAGTGGGATGAAATTTGTAATAGGAAATGAATTTAAAAGGCATAAATATCTTCTT